>JBKDMX010000085.1:0-16374 GCA_046343855.1 Planctomycetia bacterium | reverse complement strand
ACGCAGGTGTGGGCGCGGTCAGGGCTGCCGCCGATGTCGGCCGTGGTGATCAGCCGCCGCGTGTCGCCATACGGCGGCGCGGCCTTGTCGACGTCCACCACCGGGCCGTGCGCGTGCATCCCGAGCAGCTGCCACGAGCGGCAGTAATGGTCGGCCGTCCAGCCGCCGTCGAGCACGTGGGTGAACCCGAAGAACCGGGCCGAGGGCGTGGCCGACGGCAGCTCCTGCCACGATTCCGTCTGGTCGCGCGGCCCCGAGAACATCACCACCCGGTCCACGGGCCGGTGCACCGCAAACCGGGCGGCCGTCGTGGAGCCGTGCGAGATGCCCGCCATGATCACCTTGTCCCACTGGAGGTCGGCCGAGTCGGCGGTGAGAAACTGCTTCCAGTTGCCGGCCGGGTTTTCGCGGTCGAGCCAGAGGAGAAACTGACGGGCCCGCTCCTGCATGCCGTCGGGCTTCGGGATCTCCACGAGCGGGCTGTGGTCGTCGCCCGTCGCCGCCTCGAGGCGGATCCTGCCGAGCACGTCGCCGGAGTCGCGCACGGCGGGATCGATCAGCGGGAACCAGCGGTTCGCATACGCCACCTGGATGCCGTGCATCCCGTAGCCCGCGATCCGGTCGAAGAGCCCCGGGCTGTGGGGCATGAGCCAGATCACGAGCCTCCCCCGCGCCGGCACGCGCGTGTCGACCACGGCGTGCTGCAGGTCGATGGGCTTGCCCTTGGCATCCGCAAACGTGAAGCCGATCTCGGGATGCTCCTTGGCGGCGGGGTCGATCTCGCTCGCCCGCTTCGCGAAGTCGTAGCGGCGGCCCTGCTCAGCGGCCGTCGCGGCACACACGGTGAGGGCCACGACGCAGGCAATGCAGAGAGTTTTCATGTCGAGATGCTATCGCCGGACCCCGGCCATCGCCAGCCACGTCGTCAGCGTTGCGCCGCCGGCGCGAGGGCCTCGCTCAGCGGATTGTGGTTGTTGCGGAGCACCGGCTTCTCGGGCGGCTGCCAGCCCCGCGGGGCGCCGAACACGACCACCGGCTGGCCCGTGTTGTCGTGGATCCGCAGGTTGTCGGCGATCGTGCCGTTCTTCGAGTGCCGCCAGCAGTGGATCGTGAGACCGCCGCTCTTCATGATGTTGCCGATCACCTCGTAGCCGTCGAGGTTGAAGTTGGGCTCGATGCAGGTGACGGCCGTCTCCATGTAGTTGTGGTTGCACTTCACGTCGCGAAGGCGGCCGCGGAAACCCGGGTGGCCGAGCAGGTAGGCCGCGCCCGTGGGATTGAGCGTGCGGGTGCCGCGGATCGTGATCCGTTCGGCATCGAACGACTCCCCCGGGCCCACGCCGCCACCCGGCAGCAATGCCCCCGTGTGGGCGCCGTAGCACATCACGGAGCGGTTGGTGTCCACCATCGTGATCCCCTCGATCACCACGTCGCGGACGCGGCCGTGCACGAGCACGCAGGCGTTGATGTCTTTCACGAGGAAGCTCGGCTGCACGTTGCGGCTCACGTTCATGTCGATCGTGCCCCGCCCCGTGATCCGCACGTTCTCGATGTATTCCGGCTGCGTGCCGTGGCCGATGCGGATGCCGTAGGCCTCCGGGCCGTCGTAGGAGGCGAACCACGTGCTGCCCTTGTTGTGGCCCGTCGTGCTGCCAAACCGCACCTTCACGCCGCGCGAGAGTTCCTGCCAGTCGCCGGTGATCGGGATGCCCGTGTGCGGGGCCTGGGCGAAGCGGTCGCCGGTGGCCGCCACCGGGGCGCTGCCGTCGGGATTGAGCACGTCCTCGAACACGCCCCAGGAAAACGTGTCGGGCCGGGCGGGCTGGCCGTCGGCCGCGGCGCGGCCCTCGCCGTCGATCCGGATCGTGAAGATCGCCGGCCGCAGCAGGTCGAACGTGCCGCCCATCTCGAGGTCGTCGAGCTTCTTGCCCGCGTCCTGGTCGGTGGTGATTTCGGGGGTCGCCTCGAGCTTCGTCTCGCCGTCGGCGAGTTTGAGCGTGGCCCCCGCGCGGAGGTCGATCGTGATCGGCTTGTCGACGGAGAGGATCGCGCGGTGCCGGCCGAGGCCGTGCTGGTGGAGGCCGGGGAGGAGCACGAGCGTGTCGCCGGGCGCGGCGGCGTCGAGGATCGGCTGCGGCGGGGTGCCGGGCTGCACGAGGTGCTCGGCGGCTCGGGCGGCAGCCGGCGACACGAGCAGGGCCACCGCGGCAACCACGGCGCCGGCACGGCGGGCGACAGGGGCGGGAGACTGACGGGATTGATGCATGGGAGGTGCTCCGGGCGTTTGCGGCAGACACTGCACGATGCCGCTGTTCGAATAGTAGCACAGCGGTTGGCGAGTCAACAAACAGTCGTGCGCGAGCCGTTCAGCTCGACTGCATCGCGGCGGGGGGCCGATATATACTCGACTCGACGTCGCGGCCCGTAACCGCCCGCCCCGAGGATCTCGCATGCCCACCAAGCCCCGCAAGAGCCGCAAGGCTCCTGCCGCCACCGATCTCTCCCGCTACCACGTTCCCAACCTTCGGCGGGCGCTGATCCTGATGGAGCACCTCTCCGCGCAGCCGGGGGGGCAGGGCATCAGCGAACTCTCCCGCGCGCTCGAGATTCCCAAGAACAGCGTGTTTCGGATCACCGCCACGCTGCTCTCGTTCGGCTACCTCGAGCGCCGGGCCGACAACACGTTTGCCCTGGGGCCGAAGGTGTTGGCACTGGCGCATGCCGCGATGGACGACCAAAACCTCGTCGGCAAGTCGCTCGACGTGCTCGCGACGCTCCGGGACGAGACGGGCGAGACCGCGCTCGTGGGAACGCTGGCCGACGGGGAGGGCGTGGTGCTCGAAGAGCTGGCGAGCCCGCACCCGATCAAGGTGACGGTGACGCTCGGGTGGCGGTTTCCGATCCACTCCGCGGCCCCGGCCAAGGCGATGCTGGCGGCGATGCCGGAGGCGGAGCGGCAGGCGCTCTTGGCGGCCGTGCGGTTCACGCGGTTCACGCCCTACACGATCACGTCGCGCCGCGAATACGAAGAAGCCCTCGCGACCGTGCAGGCCCAGGGCTTCGCCTTCGACCACTCGGAGGAGGTGGAGGGCATCTCCTGCGTCGCGGCCGCGATCCTCGACGCCCGCGGCCGGCCGATCGGGGCGATTTGGGTGACGGGGCCGTCGTTTCGCATCAGCGACCGCGAGGTCGCCGCGATCGCGCCGGCAGTGCGCCGCGCGGCGGCCACTGTCTCGGCCCGCTTCGGCTACGGGCAGGCCGCCGGCCGCTCGTCCGGCATGGCCTACTGAAGTCGGCGCTACCGCTCGCCGCGGTAGATCGCCAGGGCCCGCTCGGCCGTGGCCCCCTCGTGGATCAGCGCCATGAACGCGGCCACGATGCGGCCAGGGTTCGGATGCTGGTAGACGTTGCGGCCGTAGACGAGGCCGTGGGCGCCCTGGGCGAGGAAGGCCGCCGCCTCGGCGAACACCGTCTCCACCGGCTTGCGGCCGCCGCCGCGCACGAGCACGGGGCAGCGGGCCGCCGCGATCACTTCGTGGTAGTCCTCGGGACGGTCGGTCGGGTCGGCCTTGATCACGTCGGCGCCGAGTTCGCGGGCCTGGCGGACGAGCGGCACGATCAGCTTCTTGTCGCCGTTGACCTGGTAGCCCCCCTGCTGCTCGTTGGCGCGGAGCACGAGGGGCTCGATCATCAGCGGCATGCCGTAGCGGTCGCAGGCCGCCCGCAGCCGCGCGGCGTTGAGGCAGGTCTGCCGGTGGAGGTCGGGCTGGCCCGGCATGAGGAGCAGGTTGCAGACGACGGCGGCGGCGTCGGCCTTGAGCGCGGCGATGATCGGCTCGTCCCAGTGCACGAGCTGGTTGAACATCACCGCGTGCGTCGTGGGGTTGTAGAGATTGCCCACGTCGGTCCGCAGCACGAGCGCCGGCTTCCGCGGCCCCGGGATCCCCTGGAGGAGATCGGCCTGGCCGATGTTCATCTGGATCGCGTCGGGCCCGGCGTCAACGAGGGCCCGCACGACCGCCGGCATGTCTTCGAGCCCGGCGAGAAACGAGTATTCGTTGAACACGCCGTGGTCGATGGCCACGTCGAGGCACCGCCCGTCGGCGGCGAGGAACCGGTTGAGGCGAACCTTGTGACTGTTGAACTGGTGGGGGTTGGTGCTCATGATGCAAGATAGTTGACACCGCAAACGCGGATTGTCAAATGAAACGCCGTTCGGTTCGTCGTTCGTCCACGCCCCATCACGAGGGATTCGATGCTGGCTCCGCATTTGATCGCCGGCCAGGCCGTCACCGCCGCGGCCGCGCATGGCGACGTCTTCAATCCGTCCACGGGCGAGGTGATCGCGCGGGTGCCGCTCGGCACCGCGGCCGACGTGGATGCGGCCGTGCAGGCGGCCCGGGCCGCGTTCGCCTCCTGGGGCGTGCTGCCGCCGCCGAAGCGGGCGGCCGTGCTTTTCCGGTATCGCGACCTTTTGGAAAAGCATTTCGACGAACTGGCCCGGCTCGTCACGCGGGAAAACGGCAAGACGCTCGACGAGGCCCGCGGCGACGTGCGGCGTGGGATCGAGGTGGTCGAGTTCGCCTGCGGCATTTCGCACCTCGCGAAGGGGGAGAGCCTGCCGCAGGTGGCCGAGCAGATCGACGCGCTCACCACGCGGGAGCCGCTGGGCGTCTGTGCCGGCATCACGCCCTTCAACTTCCCTGCGATGGTGCCGATGTGGATGTATCCGCTGGCGATCGCCTGCGGCAACACGTTCATCCTCAAGCCGAGCGAGAAGGTGCCGCTGACGGCGCTCAAGCTGGCCGAGCTCTTCGCGGAGGCGGGCCTGCCGCCCGGCGTGTTCAACATCGTGCACGGCGGCCGCGAGGTGGTGGATGCGCTCTGCTCGCATCCGGGCATCGCGGCGGTGAGCTTCGTCGGCTCGTCGGGCGTGGCGGCCCACGTCTACGCCCTCGCGTCGCGGCACGGCAAGCGGGTGCAGGCGGCGGGGGGCGCGAAGAACGTGCTCCTCGTGATGCCCGACGCGGAGCCCGAGCCCACGCTGCGGGCGATCCTCGGCTCGTCGTTCGGCTGCGCGGGCCAGCGGTGCATGGCGGGCTCGGTGCTCATGGGCGTGGGCAAGGCGACGGCCGACGAGTGGCGGGAGCGGATCACGGCGGCGCTCGCGGGCCTGCGGGTGGCCGACACGTCGGCCGATGACAAGGCCGAGATGGGGCCGGTGATCGACGCTGGCGCCCAGCGCCGTGTGCGCGGCTTCCTCGAGGCGGCGGCCGGCGAAGGAGCCGACGTCGCCTTCGACGGCCGCACGAACGTCCCCTCGCGCGGGTTCTTCGTCGGCCCGGCGCTCGTCGACCGCGTCGAGCCGGGGATGCGGCTCTTCGAGGAGGAGATCTTCGGGCCGGTGCTCTCGCTCGTGCGGCCGCGGTCGCTCGACGAGGCGATCGCCACGATGAACAAACTCTCCTTCGGCAACGGTGCGTCGATCTTCACGTCGAGCGGCGCCGCGGCCCGGCAGTTTGTCCGCGAGATGCAGGCCGGGATGATCGGCGTGAACGTCGGCGTGCCGGCGCCGATGGCCCTGTTCTCGTTTTCCGGCTGGAACCAGAGCTTCTTCGGCGACCTCCACGTGCAGGGGATCGAGGGGGTGATGTTCTACACGCGGCAGAAGTGCGTGCTCTCGCGGTGGGATGCAAGCTACGTGCGGTCGCAGGGATGGTGATGCGATGACCGCGACCACGCCCCCGGCCCAGTTCAACGTGCCCGCCGCCGTGATCATCGGCGGCGGCGCGGCGGACCAGCTCGTGCCGCAGCTCGAGCGGCTCGGCGCCCGCCGCGTGCTCCTCGTCACCGACGCCTTCATGGTGTCGGCGGGGCTCGCGGGGCGGTTTGCGGCGGCGATGGAGGCGGCCGGCCTCGCAGTCGTCACGTTCGCCGATGTGCAGCCCGACCCCACCGATGACACCGTCCGCGCGGCCACGAAGCTCTTCGCCGCCGAACGGTGCGATGCGATCGTGGCCCTGGGCGGCGGCAGCCCGATCGACGCGGCGAAGGCGGTGGCCGTGCTCGCGGTCAACGGCGAGCCGCTCGCCTGCTTCCAGGGCTACCACCAGGTGCCCCGGGGCGGCGTGCCGCTCGTCGTGATCCCCACCACCGCCGGCACCGGCAGCGAGGTGACGAAGGTCGCGGTGATCACCGACACGGCCCGCGACGTGAAGATGATGATGCTCGACCGGCATCTCCTGCCGACGGTGGCCCTCGTCGACTACGAGCTCACGCTCTCGATGCCCGCCCCGCTCACGGCGCACGTGGGCGTCGACACGCTCACGCACGGCATCGAGGCGTTCGTGTCGCGGAAGGCGACGCCGCTCACCGACATTCTCGCCCTCGAGTGCATCCGCCTCGTGGCCACGCACCTCGAGCGGGCCTGGCGGGAGCCGGGCGATCGCGCGGCCCGCGAGGGAATGATGCGGGCGGCCACGCTCGGTGGCATGGCCTTCGCGAATGCGAGCGTGGCGCTTGTGCACGGGATGAGCCGGCCGATCGGCGCGGTCTTCCACGTGCCGCACGGGCTCTCCAACGCCGTGCTGCTTCCGGCCGTGACGCGGTTTTCGCTGCGGGGCGCGCCCGGCCGCTACGCGACCGTGGCCCGCGCGATGGGCCTGGCCACCGCGGCCGATGGCGACGACGCGGCAGGTGCAAAACTCGTCGCGGGGCTCGAGTCGCTCAACGCCCGGCTCGAGGTGCCGCCGCTTTCCGGCTGCCGCGGCGTGGACCGTGGACGGTTCGACGCGGCCAAGGAGAAGATGGCGGCCGACGCGCTCGCCTCCGGGAGCCCGCAAAACAACCCCGTCGTGCCCACCGCCGCCGAGATCGTCACCCTCTACGAAGAGGCCTGGTGACGCGGCGGCCGCCCTCCACCTGATCCATGTCCACCTGCTTCTCACTCAACGGCCGCACGGCGCTCGTCACGGGCTCGACCACGGGCCTCGGCCGCGCGACGGCCCGCTGCCTCGGCCTGGCCGGGGCGAAGGTCGCGGTCAACTACGCCCACTCCCAGCCGCAGGCCGACGAGACGCTCGCCGCCCTCCGCGCCGACGGGATCACGGCCGAGGTGTTTCGGGCCGACGTGACCGACGAGGCCGAGATCGACGGCCTGTTCGCGGCGATCGAGCGGAGCCTGGGGCCGGTGGACATCGTCGTGTGCAACGCCACGCCGGCCCAGCCGCTCAAGCCGATCGAGGAGTATGACTGGGCCTTCCACGCGCAGATGCTCGACTTTTTCGTGAAGAGCCCCTATCTGCTCGCCCGCCGGGCGCTGCCCGCGATGAAGCGGCAGAAGCACGGCCGGATCATCAACATCACGAGCGAGGTGTTTCTCCTGGGCGTGGCGCCCTTCTCGGCCTACGTGGCCGCCAAGGGCGGGCAGACGGGCTGGTCGCGAAGCATGAGCCGCGAACTCGCTCCCTTCGGGATCACCGTCAACATGATCGCCCCGGGCTGGATCCCGGTGGAGCGCCACGCCGCCGATCCGCAGGCCGAGAAGGATGCCTACCTGGCGACAATCCCGGCGGGCCGCTGGGGCGCGCCCGAAGACATCGGCTGGGCGGCCGTGTATCTGGCGAGCGACGAGGCCGCCTTCGTGACCGGCCAGACCATCGCCGTCAACGGAGGAAAGACATGCTGGTAGCCAGCCCGCGGCGAAAGCGGCACCGCACCTGAGGAACTGATACACATGCCACGCACGATCACCGTCGGTTGCGGCGAGTGGGGCTTCCGCCACCTGCCCTTCGCCGAGCATTTTCCCCTGGCCGCGAGGCTCGGGTTTCGCTGCCTCGAGATCGGCCTCGGCGGCGGGCTGCCGGGCCGGCTGCCGCCGCGGGTCGACGACGCGCTCGTGGCCGAGGTCGCGCGGCTGCGGCACGAGCATGATCTGTCCACTCCCTTCTGCTGCATCGAGAACGACCTCACGCTGCCCGACCCGCAGGCCCACGCGGCGATGGTCGACGAGGTCGCGGCGCAGATGACGCAGGCCGCCCGGCTCGAGTGCACGCACGTGCGGCTGTTCGCCGGGTTCACTGCCTACGACGCGATGACCGAGGCGATCTGGGAGCGGCTCGCCGCCGCGTTTCGGGCGCTCGCCGTGCGGGCGGGCGAACTGGGCCTGACGATCGCCATCGAGACCCACGGCGCGATCGCCTGGCGGGAGGGCGTCGCCCACCACACGCACACCGTCACCACCCACCGCGCGGGCCTCGCGCGGCTGCTCGCGGAGCTGCCGCCGCAGATCGGCTTCAACTACGACCCCGGCAACATCAAGGCGGCCGATCCGGGCGACCGTCGCCTCGCGCTCGATCTCCTCGACCGGCGGATCGTGTACTGCCACCTCAAGGATTGGATGCCGCGCGGATCGGGGTTCATACCCGGCGCCCCGGGGGATGGCGACCTCGACTACGCCACCCTGATCCCGGCGATGTCGTACGACGGCGTGTATCTCGTGGAATACGAGCCGACCGCCGACGTGGAAGACGGGATCCGCCGCAGCCTCGCCTACCTCGGCGGCATCGTCTCCACGCGGTTTTCCGGGAACGCGTAACGCACGACTGCGCCACTTCGCCGTCACCGAAGCTGATGCTTGTTCAGGCGCAGGCGAAGCCCCTCGCGGCAGCGAGCGGGGTGACGCGTGGCATCATCATGCGGGCAGGATCGTGTTTTGGCGTGATATGATTGGGTCAAGTCGAACGCCCTGCCTACCGCGCGCTGGACCAGAGCCCCAGATGGATTCGGTTGCCACAACCCTAAGACTCTCCCCGGCCGAGCGCGACGGCATCCGCCGCGCGGTGGCGAGGGCCTGCGAAGAGACTGGCGCAGCGTGGCGCAGGATCGCGGTCTTCGGCTCGCGGACCGACCCCGTTCGTCGCGGAGGCGACATCGACCTCCTGATCGAAATCGATCCACGACACCCCGCCGACCTCCATCGCCTGACGCAGCGGCTGCGGATCGCCCTCGAAGACGAGATCGGTGCGCAGCACGTCGATCTGGTCGTGGATGACGGCCGCCGTGCGGGGGGGTTTCCGGCCGTGGCACGCCTGCAGGGAGTCGAGCTGTGGTCGAACAACTGAAACAGCTGCTGCGGGAGCAGTTGTCGCTCCTCGACGCCCTGCAGCGGGCGGAAGCTCGTGGGCTCATCACATCCGCCGAACGGTGGCGGGAATTGCGCATGCTGCGCAACTCGATTGCCCACGACTACCTCATCGAGAGTGCCGACACCGTGCTCCACGACGCGGTCGCTGCATCTCCCGAGCTCATTGAAACGGCGCAGCGAGTCGTGCGCTACGTCGGGCACAAAGGCTATTGCTGACGACGCCCGTCCGTGCTGAGAGGCCCGTTGCACAAGCAAGTTAATGCGGGTGGCCCGCATGCCTATGGCCCGCCCATTCCCTCGCGTGCGCAACGGGCTTCGAGGCAACCCGAGAGCGCTGATTGTTCAGGCACTGGCGAAGCCGGCGATGTCGTCCGGGCCCAGAGCTTCGACGGCCGGCGTCGCGGCGACGACCAGGGGATGCCTGTGGGACGTGCGGCACATGATCGCCATCCGCGCGGCGTGTTTGACCGGCAGTTCATCCCGAATCCGGAGCAGGCGGGCGGCATCGGCCGGCTCGGGAACCTCCGTCCACGTGGCGTCTGCGAGCGCGAACGTGCCACCGGCATGGATGAGAAAATCGGCTTCCTTCGTCCGATCGCGCCAAAAGTGCAACTGCCTCGCACCGGCACTGCGGGCGAGCGCTTGGCGGAGTTCCCCGCAGACGAAGGTTTCCCAGAGCGGTCCGACGAGGGGCGACGCGGCCAGCTCATCGGCGGTGCGGATTCCCATCAGGAACGCCGCCAGGCCCGTATCGCGAAAGTAGAGCTTCGGCGTTTTGACGAGCGATTTGCCGCGGTTGGAAAACCACGGCTCGAGCAGCGTCACGATGCCACCCCGTTCCAGGAGCGCCAGCCATTCGCCAGAGGTGGAGCCGCTGATGGCCACGTCTCGTGCCAGTTCGGCCTTGTTGAGCAGTTGTGCCGAGCGGAGGGCGGTCGCCCGCACGAACCGCTCAAAATCCCGGAGGCTGCCCACGCGGAGCTGGCTGCGGAGGTCGCGCTCCAGGTACGTGGCGACATACGAGCGGAGAAAATCAGCCGTGTCGATCGCCCGGTCGGCGTGCAATTCGGGGAATCCGCCCCGCAGGAGCATGTCGGCGATCGTCATCCGCGGATTCGTCGCGTGGATCTCCCCGAAGGTGAGCCCCTCGACCTCGACGATGGCGGCGCGTCCGGCCAACGAGTCCGACACGCCCTGCATGAGCGTGAACGGCTGCGAGCCGGTGAGAATGAACCGGCCTGGCTCCTGCCGACGCTCATCGACAGCCCGCTTCAACGAGCGAAAAAGCCCCGGCGCGTATTGCACCTCGTCGATCACGACGGGAGGTGGATAGGCGGCGAGAAACGTCGCCGGGTCATGCTCGGCCTGGGCCGCAGCGCTCGGCAGGTCGAGCGAGACATAGGCGTGCCGGGGAAAAAGCCGCCGCGCCAGCGAGGTCTTGCCGGTCTGCCGACCGCCGGTGATCACCACCACGGGTCGCGTGGCGGCGAGGGACCTGATTCGCGGCTCGATGAGGCGTTCAATCCACATCGTGAAAATCGTACGGCGTTGCCGTACGATTTGCAATCTGTGAAAACCGCCACGAACCCTCCAAACCCTTCGCGGAAGCGAGCGGGGGGGGACGCTGGCCATCACCGGCCTTTGCGGCCCGATCTCAGGCTGGCGGTCCTGCGGGCCGATGATAGAATAAAAACGGCGTTTGTGTAATCAACGCTCGGGAAGCGAGGTTGCGATGGCCATGGTCCGCCGGATCGCCGTCTGCCTGTTCGTCGTCGCCTGTCGCGTCGCCGTGGCGGCCGGGCCCGACTTCCAGCGCGAGATCCAGCCGCTGCTCGCCGAGCACTGCGCCCACTGCCACGGGATCGACGAGGCGACCCGGCAGGGGGGCCTGCGGCTCGACATCCGGCAAAGCGCCCTCGAAGGCGGCGACTCCGGCACGCCGGCGATCGTGCCCGGCACGCCGGAGGCAAGCGAGATGGTGGCCCGGATCCGGTCCACCGATCCCGACGTCGTCATGCCGCCGCCGCATGAGAAGAAGCCGCTCTCCGAATCGCAGAAGGCGCTGCTCGAGGCGTGGATCGCCGCGGGGGCCGGCTACGATCCGCACTGGGCGTTCGTCGCGCCTGCGAAGGCGGTGGTGCCCGCGGCCGCGAGCGCCCGCAGCCCGATCGACGCGTTCGTCCGCAGCCGCCTCGCCGCGAAGCAGATGCAGCCCGCGCCGCCGGCCGATGCCGCCCGGCTCTGCCGTCGGCTCTATCTCGACTTGGTCGGCCTGCCGCCGACCCCCGACGACCTCGCCGCCTTTCATCGCGACGGCTACGACAAGACCGTCGAAAAACTCCTCGCCAGCCCCCGCTACGGCGAGAAGTGGGCCCGCCACTGGCTCGACCTCGCCCGCTACTCCGACACCAACGGCTACGAGAAGGACTGGCCCCGCGAGATGTGGGCCTGGCGCGACTGGGTGATCGACGCGTTCAACCGCGATCTGCCCTACGACCAGTTCGTGGTCGAGCAGATCGCCGGCGACCTCCTGCAGGGCGCCACGCAGGATCAGGTCGTGGCCACGGGCTTCCTCCGCAACAGCATGCTCAACGAGGAGGGGGCGGTCATCCCCGAGGAGTTCCGGATGGTCGAGATGTTCGACCGGATCGACTGCGTCGGCAAGGCGGTGCTCGGCCTCACGACGCAGTGCGCCCAGTGCCATACGCACAAGTTCGACCCGCTCACGCATGACGAATACTTCGGGATGTTCGCCTTCCTGAACGACACGTATGAGGCCCGCTCATACTTCTACGCGCCCGAGCAGTTGCAGCAGCTCGCCGCGCTGCGGGCCGAGATCGCCGCCGCCGAGGAGGAGGTCCGCCGCCAGCGGCCGCAGTGGCAGGCCGAGATGGAGGCCTGGGCTGCGGAGGCGGTGGCGAAACTGCCGGCCTGGACACCGATCACGATGGTGGAGATGGACAGCGAAAAACTGTTTTCGCATCCCACGCAGCGGCCCGACGGCTCGATCCTCATCATCGGCCAGCGCGACAACGAGTTGTTTTTCAGGGGCGAGCCCGATCTCACGGGGGCCACGGGCCTGCAGCTCGAAGCCCTCACCGACGGCGACTTGTTCATGAACGGCCCCGGCCGCGACGGCGTGTGGTCGGTCGGGCGGCTGCGGGTGCAGGTGAAGAAGCCCGGCGCCGCCGACTGGGAAGACCTGAAGCTGGCGGCGGCCACGGCCGACTTCTCGGAGCCCGAGCAGATCGTGCCGCGGCCGCCCCCCGACCCAACCGCCCCCAAGAAGAAAGAGCCCGCGCCGCCCGCCCCACCCACGGTGTCGATCGGCCCCGTCGCCAACCTGATCGACGACGACGCCCTCTCGGCCTGGCGGGCCGACCGCGGCCTCCTGCTCCGGCATCAGCCGTCGGCCGCGGTGGTGCAGTTTGCGGAGCCACTCGCGCTGCCCTCTGGCACGAAGCTCAAGATCGCCCTCCGCTGGTATGGCACGAAGGAGAACGGCCTCGACAACACGGCGATCGGCTGCTGTCGGTTCAGCCTCACGCGGGATGCGGCGCCCGCCGCGCCGCCGATCGACCACGCGGCGATCCTCGCGGCGCGGAAGCCCGCCGCGGAGCGCTCCGCCGCCGACCGGGCCGCGATCTTCGCCGCCTGGCGCACCACGCTGCCCGAACTCGCGCCGCTCAACGAGCGGATCGCGGCCGCGTGGGCCAAGGCGCCCCGGGCCCCGACCACCATGCTCCATGCGGCGTCGCGGTCGGAAGCGCAGCACCGCCCCACCCACCTCCTCGACCGCGGCGTGTGGAACCAGCCGAAGCACGAGGTCAAGCCGCACGTGCCGGCCGGCCTGCATCCGCTGGCGACGTCGGACGATCCGCCCCGGCTGGCCTTCGCGAAGTGGCTCGCCGATCCGCGGTCGCCGCTCACGGCCCGCGTGGCGGTGAACCGCCTCTGGCAGACGCTCTTCGGACAGGGCCTCGTGGAGACGCCCGACGACTTCGGCACGCGGGCGGCCGTGCCCGAGCACCGCGATCTCCTCGACTGGCTGGCGGTCGACTTCATGGAGCGGGGCTGGAGCCAGAAGGAGGCGATCCGCCAGATCGTGACGAGCGAAACCTACAAGCAGTCGTCGGCGGCGTCGGCCGAGGCGCTCGCCCGCGACCCGCTCAACCGGCTGCTCGCCCGCGGGCCGCGGTTTCGCCCCGACGCCGAGGTGGTGCGGGACGTGGCGCTGGCGGTCTCGGGCCTGCTCACGGAGAAACTCGGCGGCCCGAGCGTGTATCCGCCGATGCCGAAGAGCGTGCTCGAGTTCAACTACGTGAATCTGCCCTGGCCCGAGGCCACCGGCCCCGACCGCTACCGCCGGTCGCTGTACACGTTTCGCCGCCGCTCGATGCCCGACCCGGCGCTGGCCACGTTCGACGCCCCGAACGGCGAGATTTCCTGCGCCCGCCGGCTGCGGAGCAACACGCCGCTGGCCGCGCTCACGGGGCTCAACGAGCCGGTGTTCGTGGAGGCGGCTCGCGGCCTCGCGCTGCGCACGCTCCGCGAAGGGGGCGCCGACGACGCAGCGCGGGTGGACCGCGCCTTCCTGCTCTGCACGTCGCGGCCGCCGAGCGGCTACGAGCGGGAGCAGCTGCTCGCGTTTCTCGCCGACCAGCGGCAGCGGCTCGCGGCCGGCTGGCTCGACGCCCGCGCGGTCGTGGGCGGCAGCCCGAAGCAGCTCCCCGACCTGCCCGCCGGCACCACGCCGCAGGACGCCGCCGCGTGGACGCTCGTGTCGCGGGTGCTGTTGAACCTCGATGAGACCGTCACGAAGAATTGAGCAATTGAGGAGTTGAAAACGCATTGACCCCGTCGCTTCCGCTCCGGGCTTTTTGTCGGTTCCCCACACCACGGTGCCCCATGACGCTTGATCACCCCATCCACGACGCGCGTCTCTCCCGCCGCTGGTTCTTCGGCGACTGCGGCGTCGGCCTGGCCGGCATCGCCGCGGGGGCGCTCGCCGCCCGTGAGTCGGTCGCCGGCGTCGCACCGCCGTCGCCGCTGGCCGTGAAGCCGCCCCACCACGCCCCGCGGGCGAAGCGGGTGGTCTACATGTTTCAGACGGGCGCACCGAGCCACCTGGAACTCTTCGACCCGAAGCCCGAGCTCGCCAAGCACGACGGCAAGCTCCCGCCGGCCGAGCTGCTCGCGGGCTACCGGGCGGCCTTCATCAATCCGAATTCCGCGTTTCTCGGCCCGAGGTTCAAGTTTCGGCCCTACGGCCGGTCGGGCACCGAGATGAGCGAGTTGCTTCCGCACATCGGCGGCATCGCCGACGAGATCTGCCTCGTCCGCTCGATGCAGACGGATGCCGTCAACCACGCCCCCGCGCAGATCCTGATGAACACGGGCTCGCAGCAGTTCGGCCGGCCGAGCTTCGGGGCGTGGACGCTCTACGGCCTGGGCAGCGAGGCCGACGACCTGCCCGGCTTCGTGGTGCTCTCGAGCGGCCGGGGCGCGAGCGGCGGGGCGAGCAACTACGGCGCGGGCTTCCTGCCGACGACCTACGCCGGCATTCCGCTCCGCAGCAGCGGCGATCCGATCCTCTATCTCTCGAACCCCAGCGGCGTCGACGGCGAGGCCCAGCGGGCCTCGCTCGACGTGCTCCGCCGGCTCAACGACGTGGCGGGAGCGGAGTTTGGCGACCCCGAGACGACGGCGCGGATCCAGGCCTACGAGATGGCCTACAAGCTCCAGCACAGCGCGCCCGAATTGACGAACCTCGCCTCCGAATCGAAGGAGACGCTCGCCCGCTACGGCATCACCGACGTCAACAAGCCGAGCTACGCCCGCGACTGCCTGCTCGCGCGGCGGCTGCTCGAGCGCGGCGTGCGGTTCGTGCAGTTGGTCTACGAGGGATGGGACCAGCACACAAACCTCACCGCCGGCGTGAAGGGCAACTGCCGCGTCACGGAGCAGGGCTCGGCGGCGCTGGTCATGGACCTGAAGGAGCGCGGCCTCCTCGACGACACGATCGTGATCTGGGGGGGCGAGTTTGGCCGCACGCCGATGATGCAGGGAGATACCGACGGCCGCGACCACCACAACCGCGGCTTCACGATGTGGCTGGCGGGCGGCGGCATCAAGGCGGGCCACGTGCACGGCAAGACCGACGACTTCGGCTTCAACGCGGTGGAGGATCCGGTGCACGTGCACGATCTCAACGCCACGCTGCTCCACCTCCTCGGCTTCGACCACACGAAGCTCACCTACCGCTTCCAGGGCCGCGACTACCGGCTCACCGACGTGGCCGGCAAGCTCGTGAAGGGCATCCTCGCCTGACGGCCCAAGCCCCAAGCCCCGATACCTACTGGAGGAAGACGTCATGACGAGACTCGTCGCTCTGGGCATCGCCTTCGCATGCTGTGCGGGCGTTGCCGCGCAAGCCGCCCGCGCGGAGGTCCACATCTACGGGGCCGATCACGAGACGGGCGAGGTCGTGAAGTTTGCCGAAGACGGCACGAAGCTCTGGAGCTTCCCCAACAAAAACTCCCACGACGTGCAGGTGCTGACGAACGGCAACGTGCTCATCAACCCGGGCGTCGTGCAGGAAGTCACGCCCGCAGGGACGGTCGCCTGGGAGGTGGGGAAGCCGGTCGTGCACGACCCCGAGTCGTGCCAGCGGCTGCCGAATGGCAACACGATGATCGCCGACAACGCCGCCCACGTGATCATCGACGTCACGCCCGACAAGCAGGTCGTGTGGCGGTACGACGTGCCGGGGAAGCCGACGATGCGGCAGGTCCGCCGGCTCGCCAATGGCAACACGCTCATCTGCGCGTCGTCACACCACGTGGTGCTCGAGGTGAATCCGGCCAAGGAGATCGTCTGGCGGTACGAGCTCCCCTTCCCCTATCTCGCCCAGCGGCTGGAGAACGGCAACACGGTGATTTCGAGCGGTGCGGGAGCCGGCAAAAAGGGCTACTACCTGATCGAGGTCGATCCTGCGGGCAAGACGGTCTGGAAGTACGGCGGCGACGAGGCGCCTGCTGACGAGCGGCTCGACTGGCCGAGTGGGTTCGTGCGGCTGCCCGACGGCACGATCTACGTGTCGGAATGCCTGTCGGCCCGGATCCGCGTGATCGCCCCCGATCGGAAGTCGTTCCGCTTCATCACGAGCCCGGCCATGAAGCACGCCGCTACGATCGCGGTGGTGAAGGCAGGCACGGGGGAGTCGCCTT
>JBKDMX010000084.1:0-66754 GCA_046343855.1 Planctomycetia bacterium | reverse complement strand
CCCCAGGCCTTCCGAGTCACCGGCCACGGCTTCGGCGCCTATGAGGTCAACGACGACCTGCGGCTCGTCGCCGGCGTGATCTACCTCGACCGCTACGACGTCAACATCCTGCCGGCCGGCGGGCTCCTCTGGACACCGTCCGACGACCGTCGGTTCGAACTGCTCTTCCCGCGGCCGCGGCTCGCCTGGCGCGTGCAGGAAACCGCGAAAGCGGCGCAGTGGGTCTATCTCGCCGGTGAATTCGGTGGCAACCAGTGGGCCGTGCGGCGCGACAGTGGCGCGAATGACGTCGTCGTCTATCACGACTACCGGCTCCTCGCCGGCTGGGAACGCCGGCCAGCCGATCTTGGCATCTCGTGGCGCGTCGAAACCGGCTGGGTCTTCGGCCGACTCGTCGAGTATTACATCACCGACACGGCCGACTATCGGCCGACCGACACGCTCATGGTGAGAGCCGGCGTCTGGTACTGACTTCACGGAAAGTCTTGGCATCCTGCCAAACTTTCCTTGGCGGGCTCCGCCCACTGGTGCGAACCCGGCCCTCCGGGCCTAAAGTAGGACAGGCTTCAGCCTGTCAATGACGAAGACAGGCTGAAGCCTATCCCACCGCTAGTTGCAGTTTTCGCAGCGGCCCTTGAGCAGCACTTCCGTCACCGAGCGAGTGCCGTGCGACTTGGCCGCCTTCGCGCGGCTGCCGCGGGCGGGCCGGGCTGCGGCCTTGTCGGCCTTCGCAGCGGCCCCCGGCTTCGGCGTGATCGCGACGTTGACGTCGTCGAGACACGACACCTCGCCGCAGGTGGTGCAGAGAAAGTGCGGGTGGTCTTCCTTCGCGCCGGCATGCGCATGCCGCCGAATCTCGAACCGCCAGACGTGATCGCCGAGCTCGACGCGCGAGACGAGACCCGCGTCGGTGAGCTCCGTGAGATTGCGATAGATCGTGGCGCGGTCGAAGCCCTTGTCGGCGAGTGCGTCAGACACCTCTGCATGGGTCTCCGGCCCACGCGACCGCAGCAGGTGCTGCATGACAGAAAGCCGCGCAGCGGTGCATCGCAGCCCCGCACCGCGGATGCTCGCCTGGACCGCCTCGACGCTCGAGTCGTCGGCGGAAGACTTTGCACGAGATCGTGTCATGCCCGCAGTGTACACCAGGGACGGCTAGGCCACGCCCACCCCCGCGAGCAGGTCGACGATCGCCGCCATGAAGGCCGGTAGATCGGCCGGCTTGCGGCTGGAAACATGGTGGCGATCGACCACCACCTGCGTATCTTCCCAGATCGCCCCGGCATTCATGAGGTCGTCCTTGATGCCCGGGCTGCCGGTCACGCGCACACCCCGGTAGACGCCCGCGGAAATCGGGATCCAGCCGCCATGGCAGATCGCCGCCACGAGTTTGCCGTGGGCGGAAAACTCCCGCACGAGATCGAGCACTTTCTCGTCGCGGCGGAGTTTGTCGGGCATCCAGCCGCCGGGAATCACGATGCCGTGGAAATCGGCCGCTTCCATGTCGCCGATCGCAGCGTCGCTCGTGCAGGGGTAGCCGTGCTTGCCGGAATAGGTGCGGCCCTGCATCGAGCCGGCCACCGTCACATGGGCGCCGGCCTCTTCCAGCCGCAATTTCGGATACCAGAGCTCCAGATCTTCATAGTCATCGCCCACGAGGGCGAGAATGCGGATGCCATCGAGCGGGCGGTGGGCCAAAGCATGGGGATGGGCTGGCATGGTCGGATGCTCCTTGTGATGAAACGGGGCAGGGGGGCTCGGGAGTCCGTTTCCAGTCAGCGTATTGTCGCGACGAAAGTGGCCAAAGGCGAGCCCCCTGATGAACACCCCGCCTTCGGGTGGTTCCTGCCATCGACGCTCGGGGGCGTGACAGCACCGCTGGCACCATGGTTTTCAGCGGGTTTCCGCGCGGCCTGGAAAACATGCTTGACGGCTGATGGGCTCACGCTACATTCACGCCCCGGCCATATGGAGTGGTCGGCGGCCCCGAGGCCACTAGATATTGCGATAGCATGCAGAAGGAGCTGCTTTCTCTCGATCGCGATGACGCCGCTGTTTTCGGCGGCTGAACCCCTCAAGCGACACCTGCCTTTCGTTCGATAGCGGTTGCAGGCACGCTATACGGAAGTATACTTTTTTCGTCCGACACTTTCTCTCGCAAGGAGCACCTCAGCATGGCAGCGTTCGAACCGTCCACGGGCTTCGCCCCCGCAACGTCGAGCACCCCATCCGCCGGCGGCCAGACCCCCGCCGCCCGCCAGCCGCTCGAGGTGCAGCCGACGTTCTGCCCGGTCGACGTGGACAGCCCGTTCGACACCACCGAGTGGGAGCTGCGGACGGCGGCCATCAAGGGGGAAGACGGCAAGGTGCTCTTCGAGCAGCCGGCCTGTGAGATTCCGGCCGCCTGGAGCCAGCTGGCCACCAACGTGGTGGTCAGCAAGTATTTCTACGGCGAAATCCACACGCCCGAGCGCGAGCACTCCGTCAAGCAGCTCGTCCACCGCGTCGCCCGCACGATCGCCGACTGGGGTATCGCCGATGGCTACTTCAAGACCAAGCAGGACGGCGAAAACTTCTATCGCGACCTGGCCTGGCTCTGCGTGCACCAGCACGGCGCCTTCAACTCGCCGGTCTGGTTCAACGTCGGCCTCTATCACCAATACGGCGTGAAGGGCGCCCCCTGCAACTGGCGGTGGGACGAGGCGAAGCGCGACGTCGTGATGCCCGACAACCCCTACGAATATCCGCAGGGCAGCGCCTGCTTCATCCAGAGCGTGCAAGACAACATGGAAGACATCATGGAGCTCGCGCGGAGCGAGGCGATGCTCTTCAAGTTTGGCTCGGGCACCGGCACCGACCTGTCCACGCTCCGCAGCCAGCGGGAAAAGCTCGCCGGCGGCGGCAAGCCCTCCGGCCCGCTCTCCTTCATGCGGGTGTACGACCAGGTGGCCGCGGTGGTGAAGAGCGGTGGCAAGACCCGCCGCGCCGCCAAGATGCAGTCGCTCAAAGTCACGCACCCCGACATCATGGAATTCATCGAGTGCAAGGCGAAGGAAGAGAAGAAGGCCCGCGTCCTCATCGAGAAGGGGGGCTACGACTCCAACTTCAACGGCGAGGCCTATAGCTCGATCCTCTTCCAGAATGCGAATCTCTCGGTCCGCCTCACCGACGACTTCATGGAAGCCGCCGACCGCGACGACACCTGGACCACCCGCTGGGTGACCGATTCCACCAAGGCCGGCCCGAGCTTCAAGGCCCGCGAGGTGATGAATCGCATGGCCGAGTGCGCCTGGCAGTGCGGCGACCCCGGCGTGCAATACGACACCACGATCAACCGCTGGCACACCTGCCCGAATTCGGGCCGGATCAATGCTTCGAACCCGTGCTCGGAATACATGTTCCTCGACGACACGGCCTGCAATCTGGCGAGCATCAACCTCATGAAGTTCCGCAAGCCCGACGGCCACTTCGACGTGGAGCGGTTCGCGGCGGCCTGCCGGGTCTTCTTCGTGGCCCAGGAGATCCTGGTCGATCACGCCAGCTACCCGACCAGGCGGATCGCGAAGAACAGCCACCTCTTCCGGCCGCTCGGCCTCGGCTACTCGAACCTCGGCAGCCTGCTCATGGCCGACGGCCTCGCCTACGACAGCGACGCCGGCCGGGGCCTCTGCGGGGCGATCACGGCGATCCTCCACGGCGCCGCCAACCGGACGAGCGCCGAGCTCGCCGCGGCCGTCGGGGCGTTCGAGGGCTTCGCGGGCAACCGTGAACCGATGCTCAACGTCATGCAGATGCACCGCGATGCGGTCGAGAAGATCGATCGTTCGTGCCCCACGTATCTGCACGACGCCGCCCGGAAGGTCTGGGACGACGTGCTCGCCGGCGGCCGCCGCCACGGCTACCGCAACGCCCAGGCGACGGTGCTCGCCCCCACCGGCACGATCTCGTTCCTGATGGACTGCGACACCACCGGCATCGAGCCCGATATCGCGCTGGTGAAATACAAGCAGCTCGCCGGCGGCGGCATGCTGAAGATCGTCAACCAGACGGTGCCGCTCGCGCTCCGCACGCTCGGCTACGACGAGCCGACGGTCGAGGCGGTGCTCGCCTACATCGACAAGAACGACACGATCGAAGGGGCCCCCGGTCTTAAGGACCAGCACCTGCCGGTCTTCGACTGTGCCTTCAAGCCGCGGCTCGGCAAGCGGAGCATCGCCTGGGAGGCGCACGTGAAGATGATGGCCGCGGCGCAGCCCTTCATCTCGGGCGCCATTTCCAAGACGGTGAACATGCCCCGCGAGACGACGCCGACCGACATCGCCGGCGCCTACATGGAGGGCTGGCGGCTCGGCCTGAAGGCCCTGGCCATCTACCGCGACGGCTCGAAGGAAAGCCAGCCGCTCAACACGAGCACCGAGGCCGACAAGACCGCGGCCAAGGTGACGGCAGCTCCGCGTCGCGAGCGGCTGCCCGACACCCGCCGCAGCGTGACCCACAAGTTCAACGTGGGCGGCCACGAGGGCTACATCACGGTCGGCCTCTATGACGACGGCCGGCCGGGCGAGCTTTTCATCACGATGGCGAAGGAGGGCAGCACGATCGGCGGTCTGATGGACGCCTTCGGCACGGCCGTGTCGATGAGCCTGCAATACGGCGTGCCGCTCGAGGTGTATGTGAAGAAGTTCTCACACACCCGCTTCGAACCGTGGGGCTATACGAAAAACCCCGACATCCCGGTCGCGAAGAGCCTCGTGGACTATCTCTTCCGCTGGATGGGGACGGAGTTCATCCCGGGCTATCGCGAGGCAAACCGGCCCGGCGGCTACGGCGGCGGCGAGGAGGCCGCCGCAGGTGACGATACGGAAACAGAGCGGAAGCCCGCCGCCACGACGGCGAGCGGGCTGGTCGATGGCCAAGGGAAGGCCGCTTCTGCCACCGCCACCGCTGCCTCGGCAGCCAAGGCCAAGCATGCCCCCGGCACGAATGGGGCGGCGAGCGTGAAGAAGGCTTCCACAGCCGCTTCCGACCGCGCCGCGCTGCTCGAGAAGGCGGGTCTGAAGATGGCGGTCGACCCCAATGCGAGTCCGGCCGACCGGCAGAGCCAGTTTGCCAAGTTCCAGATCGACGCCCCCGCATGCGACAACTGCGGGTCGATCACGGTCCGCAACGGCAACTGCTACCTCTGCCACAACTGCGGCAACTCGATGGGGTGTAGCTGACTTCACGCCTGCGGGGCCATCCATGGCCCCCGCAGGCTTGCCGGCCTCCGGCCGGAAGAAACCCGGCCCTCCGGGCCTAGCGATTGGTTGCTGTACGACAGGCCTCCGTGCCTGTCTGGCAGCGCGGCGTGCGGTGGCAGTGATCGTGACGGTTGTGACCCGAGGCAAAAAAACCACTGCAGACGAGGGAAGAATCTGGACGAATGACAGGACATCGACATTCGACCTGTCTCCGCGTCCCGTCGGAGGTGCCAACCCCAACGCGTTGATCCGGATCCACTGAAAAGCGGGTGCTTGCACCTGCCCGATCCGCATCAGTTTCGCAATTTTCTACCCCGTTCGCAGGCGGACGACAGGTTCGATCCATCGGAAGGCCGTGGCAAGCCCAAGCTGCCACGGCCTTCCTCTTTTTCCCGTGCCGCTCGCGTCCCCCGTGCCGCACGCCTCCGGGCCCGTGTGCCCCAAAAGCATCCTGTCATAGCGGTTGTGCCGCCTGGGCCGCCTGGGGAATCGCGGCGGTTTGCTGCGACCTGGCCGTGTAATTAGCATGAGAGCCGTTTATGGCGTAGCGTCGTAGTGAGGCCTTTGAGCCCTGCGATCTGTTTCCTTCCCTTCGAGGTGATCCCGTGCGTCGTTGGCTGCGTGTTTTGTTCGTGGGCGTTCTCGCGCTGCTCGTGTCGATCGACTCGGCTTCTGCTTGCCGGTTCCTGCGCAACCGATGCCGGCCCCGCTGCCGCACCGTCGTCTGCTTCCATCCTCGCCCCGCCTGCCACGGTCCACGCCATACTGTCGTCCAGTGCCCTCCGGCCGCCTGCAGCCCCTGCGCGGCGCCCGACGAAATCATCTCGATCGCCACGCCGCAATGCTGCGTGCCGGCCGACGGCTCCGCCCACGCCGAGATCGTGGCCCCCGCGACGGAAGTGGTCGTCGAATCCGTGATCCAAGCGGCGCCGGCTGAGAAAGCCCCGTCGGAAGACCTGGCGATCCCCACCCCCGTCGCCGCTGAAAAGCCCGCCCCCGCGCCGTTGACCCCGGTGCCGGTCGCGCCGGCATCCGCCGAACAGCCCGTGCCTGCTCCCCAGTTCAAGACCGCCAAGGAGATCCTCGAGGAGTCGGCCGCGAAGGAAGCTGCCGAGAAGGCGGCGACCGAAGCGAAGGCGGCCGCTGAGGCGAAGGCCGCCGAAGAAGTACTCGCAGATGAAGAGGCTGCAGAACCGGAGGCCGAAGAGCCGGCCAAGCCCGTCGAGAAAGAAGAGCCCGCTGCCGCTGAGGCGCCGGAGGAAGAGCCCACGGAGGAGCCGGCCCCGAAGGAAGCTGCCGAAGAGGAGCCCGCCGAGGAAGAAGAAGAAAACCTGTTCGACGAAACCGACGGCGACGCCGGCGACAAGGCCGAGCCCGCCGAGGAAGACCCGGCTGATGAGCCCGCCGCGGAAAAGACCGAGGAGCCCAAGGAAGAAGACGATCCCTTCGCCGGCATCCTCCGCGCCCCGAGCGAGCCGGTTCGCCGCTGGATCGACAACACGGGGATTCACGAGACGATCGGCCGCCTGGTCGAGGTGCATCCGGATCATATCCGGATCCTCAAGGCCAACGGCCGCCACGCGACCGTGCCCCTCACCCGACTCAGCCGCCACGACCAGGACTATGTGACCGCCACCGGCGCACGGATCGCCGCCGAACAGCGGTCGCAGCCCGCGGTCCACGACACTGCCGGCCTCTGAGTAGGACAGGCCTCCGTGCCTGTCCACGGCAGGGTGAAGCCTGTCCTACTTGTCGTCGAGCACGGCCACCGTCTCGAAGGCCTTGCCCTCGAGCATCTCGAGCGAGGCGCCGCCGCCGGTCGAGACGTGGCTCACCCTCTCGGCGTAGCCGAGCTGCTCGACCGCCGCCGCCGAGTCGCCACCGCCGATGATCGTGATCGCGCCCTTGGCCGTCGCCTCGGCCACGGCGTCGGCCACCGCCTTCGTGCCGGCGTCGAATGGAGGCAACTCGAAGACCCCCATCGGGCCGTTCCAGACGACCGTGCCGGCCGAGCGGATGATCTCCGCATATTTCTTCGCGGTCTCGGGGCCGATGTCGAGGCCTTCGAAGCCGTCCGGGATCTGCCCCGCCTTCACGACCTGCTTGTTCGCAGCCGATGAAAAATCGTCGGCGCAGTGCGTGTCGAGCGGCAGCACGAGCTTGCCGCCCCCCGCGGCGAGCAGTTCCTTCGCGAGGTCGATCTTGTCTTTCTCGACGAGCGACTTGCCCGTCTTGCCGCCCTGCGCGAGTGAAAACGTGTAGGCCATCGCGCCGCCGATCAAGACATGGTCGCAGATCGAGAGCAGGTTCGTGATCACGGCGATCTTGTCGGAGACCTTCTTGCCGCCGAGGATCGCGACGAACGGCCGCTTCGGCTTGGCGATCGCGTCGGAGAGATACTGAATCTCCTTCTCGACGAGGAATCCCGAAACGGCCGCCTTGCCGAGCGCCTTCATCGCCACGGGCACGGCATGCATGCTCGCCTCGGTGCGGTGGCAGGTGCCGAAGGCGTCGTTGACGTAGGCGTCGGCGAGCGTCGCCAGGCCATCGACGTACGCCTTGTCGTCCCCCTTCTTTTCCCCCTTGTTGAACCGCACGTTCTCGAGCACGAGCACGCCGCCAGCCGGCAGCGCCTTCGCCTTGGCATGGGAATCGGGGCCGCCGGTATCGGAGGCCAGCGTGACGGGCTTGCCGAGGAGCTCCCCGAGCCGCGTCGCGACCGGCGTCAGCGAGAAGGCCGCCTCAAACCCCTTGCCGGCCGGCCGGCCGAGGTGCGACATGAGGATCGCCTTGCCGCCGCGGTCGAGGATCGACTTGATCGTGGGCAGCGCCATCCGAATGCGCCGATCGTCGGTGATCGCACCGGAATCGTCCTGCGGCACGTTGAAATCGACGCGGACGAGAACGGCTTTGCCCTTGGGGTCGATGTCGGCGACGGATTGCTTCGGCATGGTGGCTCTCTCCTCTGCTCGATGGGGCTTTTCTGAAAGCGGTATTCGACAAAACGGCCGGTGCGATCGCAACCCTCCGGGCTTCCGCAGCGGCCGCCCTGCTCGACCACCCGCCGGCGGTGTATCGTGACGCGATGGCCAGCCCGCCGCCACGTCGCGACTCCCACCGCTCACCGCTTCTGATCGCAAGCCTGCTCACACTCGTGGCGCTGGCCGTGGCCGCGCCCTGGATCGCCTCATCGGCCATCGCCATTCTCAGTGTCGATCCGACGACGCCGATGGAATGGGTGCCGGCGACGTTTCCGCCTCGGCAGGCCTACGACCAGTTCACGCGGGAGTTTGAAAGCGGCGATGTGGTCGTCGCCACCTGGCCTGGTTGCACGCTCGATGCCCCCGCGATCGACCGGTTCATCACGGCCGCCACCGGCCCCGACGCGCCGCGGGATTCCCAGGGACGGGTCTGGTTCGAGTCGGTCGCCACGGGCTCGAACGCCCTCGCACGGCTCGCCGATCCGCCGCTCTCGCTCGACCGCGCGACCGCCCTCGAGCGGCTGGAGGGGGTGCTCGTCGGCCCCGATGGAAAGACGACGTGCCTCGTCATCCCGTTCACCCGCGAGGGGCTTGCCGACCGCAGGCAGGCCGTCGCGTGGATCCGGCAGATGCTCCTCCAGACGGCCACGACCTCCGCCGACGACCTGCACCTCGCCGGCCCCGTCATCGACAACATCGCCGTGGACGACGCGAGCACCGCGAGCCTCAACACCTACGGCGGGCCGGCGGCGCTCGTCATCCTCGGGCTCACCTGGTGGTCGCTCAAGTCGCTCCGCTACGCGTTGCTCGTGTTTTTCCTGTCACTGGCCTGTGTGGGGCTCTCGTTCACGTTTCTGCATGCCTGGGGCGACCGGATGAATCCGGTGCTGATCGTGATGCCGCTCCTCGTGCTCACGCTCGGCGTGTCGGGCGGGATTCATCTCGTGAACTATCTCGTCGAGTCGCTCGACACCGGACCGCGGCAGGGCGTGGCGGCCCGGGCGATCGCGCTCGGCTGGCTGCCCTGTTGCCTTTCAGCGGGCACGACGGCCGTTGGCCTCATGTCGCTCGTCGTGAGCGAGCTCGAGCCGATCCGCGTCTTCGGGTTTCACGCTGCGCTCGGCGTGCTCTCGACGCTCGTGATCCTGTTTCTCGTGGTGCCCGGGATCTTCGAGCAGTGGCCGATCCGCAGGCAGGGAGGCCACGCCCGCCAGGTGGCAGCGGAGGTGTCGTCGTTTGCAACGTGGGTCATCCGCCATGCCACGCCGATCGCGATCGCGTGCACGGCAGCAATCGCCTTGGCGATCGGCGGCCTGCCGGGCATCCGCACGTCGGTCGCCATCGACACGCTCTTCACGCCGGAGAGCCGGGTGATCGGCGACTATCTCCACCTCGAACGCACGATCGGCCCGCTCGTGCCCGTGGAGGTGGTGCTGCGATTTGCAGACGCCTCCGAGATCCGGCCGGCCGAGCGGCTCGACATGGTCCGCGAGATCGGCACGGCGCTTGCCGACATGCCGGGCGTCACCGGCGTGCTCTCGGCCGCGACGTTCCTGCCGGAATTGCCGGAGGCCTCCGGCACGCTCGGGGCGGCCCGCAAGGCGATCATCGCCCGCAAGCTCGAGCAGAATCTCTCCGGCCTCACCGACATGAAGATCGTGCGCGACATTCCCGGCGGGCAGCTCTGGCGGGTGACCGCCCGCACGTCGGCGCTCTCAGGCATCGACTATCGCGAGTTTCTCCGGCTGGTCCGCGACCGCATCGAACCGCTCGTCGCCGCCCACGGTGGCACCTCCCGCGGCGTGTCGGCCGATTACACGGGCGTCATGCCGCTGGTGAATGCGATCCAGAAGACACTTCTGCATGACCTGTTTGCGAGTTTCCTGTCGGCCTGCGGCGTCATTGCGGTCGTGATGATGGCGGTGGAAGGGGGCATCATCGCGGGGCTCGTGGCGATGATTCCAAACGTCTTCCCGATGATCCTGCTCTTCGGGCTCCTGGGGTGGACGCGGCTGCCGCTCGACATCGGGAGCGTGATGACCGCGTCGATCGCGCTCGGCATGGCGGTCGATGGCACGCTCCACTTCCTGACGTTTTTCCAGCGTGGGCTCGCCGATCCGGCGAGCGACTCTGGCCAGAGCGAAGCAGCCCGCCGCACCGCGGCCGTGCAATCGGCCTACCGCCACTCCGCCGCCGCCCTCACGCAGAGCGCGATCGTCTGCGGTCTCGGCATCCTCGTCTTCGCCGCGAGCTCGTTCGCCCCGACGCGACGGTTTGCCTGGATGCTCGCGCTCCTGGTCGCCGCGGCGCTCGCCGGCGACCTCGTCCTGCTGCCGGCCCTGCTCACCGGCCCGCTGGGCCGGTTCTTCAGGCCGGTATCTCGATCACGGCCTTGATGACGCCGCTGGACGGCTCGAGGAGCGCGGGAAACGCCCGGATCGCGTCGGCGAATGGAGTGTGGTGGGTGATCCACGGCCGGGTGTCGATCCTGCCCGCCTCGATCAGCGAGATAATCCGGGCAAAATCGCGGGACAACGCATTTCGGCTGGCGACGAGCGCGAGCTCGCGGCGATGCATGACCGGGGCATGGGCAAACGTGAGCTCAGCCTGCGTGATGCCGACGTAGATGACCCGTCCGCCGAAGCTCGCGAGCTTCAAGGCGTTGGCCATGCTGACGGCGCTGCCGGTGGCATCGATGACGATGTCGCACATCCGGCCGTCGGTGAGCCGCGCGATCGTTGCCTCGTCGGTGGCGTCGCCGTGTGCCGCCACCGTGTCTGCAACACCCATCCGCTCGTGGACGAATTGCAGGCGGCTAGCCGCCGTGTCCATCACGATCACGCGGGCGCCCGAGAGCTTGGCAAACTCCAGCGCTGACAGGCCGATCGGTCCCGCCCCGATCACGAGCACCGTCTCGCCGGCCGTCGGTGCGCCGCGGTCCACCGCATGGCAGCCGATCGCCAGCGTTTCCACGAGCGCGTTTTGGGCGTGCGCGAGCTGTGGCGAAGGATGCAGCTTGCGGGCGGGCACCGTAAACAGCGCCCGGAGGCCGCCGTCGCAGTGAACGCCAAGCGTCTGGTGATGCTCGCAGCAGTTGGTCAGCCCCCGCTGGCAGGAATAGCACCGCTGACAATTGATGTAGGGTTCGACGCAGCAGCGGTCGCCCGCTTTCACGTTGGCCACACCCGGCCCCACAGCCACGACCTCCACCCCCAGTTCGTGGCCGGGAATCCGCGGGTAGCTGAAGAAGGGCATCTTGCCGAGGTAGCCGCCATAATCGGTGCCACAGATGCCGACGGCATGCACGCGGACGACGGCCTCGCCCGCGGCCGGCGCCGGCGGCTCCGGGATGTCGATGAACCTGAAGTCCTTGGGGTTTTCGAGCAGCAAAGCTTGCATGGGAGCGATCCTGGAATTTCCGACAGGCTGAATTCCGACAGGCTGAAGCCTGTCCTACCTGAGTCCGTAAAAGCGCCGGGCGGTGCCGCCCCAGATCTGATCCTGTTCGGCGATGGAGAGCGGGCTGACAAATTCACTCACGATGCCGACGACCTCGGTGTATTCGCCGGCGAGTAGGCAGACGGGCCAGTCGCTGCCAAACATGAGCCGCGCGGGAGAAAATGCCTCGAGCACAACGTCGAGGTAGGGCCTGAAGTCGGTGGCCTTCCAGCCCCTCCACGCCGCCTCCGTCACCATTCCCGACACCTTGCAGCAGACGTTGTCGTGCCGTGCCAGCGCCTGGATGTCGCGACGCCATTCTTCGATTGCGCCCGTCTTGATCCGGGGCTTCGCGAGATGGTCGAGCACGAACGGCTGCTCGGGCAGCATGCCGACGAGCTCCGCGGCGGCCGGCAGTTGCGGCGGATAGAGCAGCAGGTCATACGTGAGCCGAAAGGCGCACAGTTGCCGCACGCCCCGCACGAAATCCGCCCCGAGCAGAAACCGCAGATCGGGCTCGTCCTGCACGACATGCCTGACGCCCACGAACTTCCCGTGCGTTGACAGCTCGGCCAACACCGTGGCCACGCCTTCGCTCCGCAGATCAACCCAGCCCACGACGCCGCGGATCAACGGGTTCTCCTCCGCGAGGCCAAGGAGCCAGCGGCTCTCCGCGAGCGACTGCCTCGCCTGCACGGCCACGCTGCCCTCGACGCCCTCGGCTCCGGCGACGGCCGCGAGGTCGGCGGGGATGTAATCGCGGCCGAGCCGCTCCATCCCAGGGCCGATCCAAGGGTATTCCGCGGCCGAGTAATTCCAAAAGTGCTGGTGCGAGTCGATCTTCATGTGGTATTCATCTCACTCGGGGGCCTTGCCATTCGGTTCAATTGTTTTGAACGAGGCCCTCCGTGTGGCCCAGGTTTTTGACCGGGGCGAAAATCTCCTGCACGTCGCGCAACAGTTCCGCATCGATCGGCTCGGACGCCCAGGCCGCCCAGGCGCGGACATTGGCGGGATTCGCGCTGCCCGCAATGGTCGTGGCGATATCGGGGTTGGCGATCGCGAACTGCAGCGCGAGCTTCGCGATCGAGCTGCCGCGCGACCGGCAAAGGTCGGCCGCCCGACGGGCCGCCGCCCTCACCTCTTCCGACTCCTTCAGCCAGGCCGGCAGCGGCGCGTCGGTCAGGAGCCGGGCACTGAAGGGGCCGGCGTGCATCACGCCGACCCCCTTCGTCTTGAGATATGGAATCGTCTCGTCGGCAAAGCGCGTGTTTTGCAGCGTGTATTGGTTGTAGTTGAGCACGCAGTCGACGTCGGCCCGGTCGCAGATGAACCGGAAGATCTTCTGTGGATAGCCGCTGAAGCCGATGAACCGCACCTTGCCGGACTGCTGGATTTTTTGCAGTGCCGGGATGGTCTCGTCGACGATCTGCTGCATCGGCACGAACTCGATGTCGTGGCAGAGGACGATGTCGAGATGGTCGGTGCCCAGCCGGTGGAGCGAGACATCGACACTCTCCGCGACCCGCTTCGCGGAGAAGTCGAAATGCTCGAGCGAGTAGCGGCCCAGCTTCGTGCAGAGGATATACCGCTCGCGGGGCACGGATTTGAGCGCGATGCCGAGCAGCACCTCGCTCATGCCGCGGCCGTAAAACGGGCTCGTGTCGATGAGACGCATGCCGCAGTCGAGGGCCACCTGCACGCTGCCCAGGGCCTCGTCGAGTGTGATCGAGCGGAATTCCGCGCCGAGCGAGGAGGCGCCGAAGGAGAGAATCGGAACCTGGAGGCCGGTGGTGCCAAGCGGGCGAGTGTGCATGACGGTTCCGAGATGACAGACGGCATGACAGGCTGAAGCCTGTCCTACGGGGCGGTGAACGTGCGGCAGCCGAGGGAGAGGAGCAGGTTTGCCCACGGCGCCTTGTCGGCGGTCTGGATCGTGAGCACGTGGTCGTCCGATGCGACCGCCTCGTAGAAATCCCATTTCACGATCGGCGTGAGCACGCAGGGTGACTGCGCGGCGGCGAGGATGCGCCGGTACTCGTCCCACACGGCCGGATCGCCCGGCGTGGCGGCGGCGTAGGAATCGCTGCGGTCCACGCCCATCGTGTTGACCTCGTCGATCCGCACGGCGCCGAGGATCGCCTCGAAGACCTGCGCGACCGTCGGCACGCCCGGCATGAGCTGCAGCGAGACGAGCTCGGCACGGGTGCCGCGCTTGTTGAGCGCCGGGTAGTTGCCGTCGGCGATCAGCACCTTCGAATGATGGCCGGACCGGGCGAGCACGCGGAGGATGTCGGGGTGGAGCAGGGGACCGTTGAGCATGGCTTCGGTTCTCGGGTGGCGTTGGCCTCAGACGTTGAACGTGCGGAAACTCTCGACACTCTGCCGGGCCGCCTCGAGCGGCGTCGGCAGCGGAAACACCTCGGCCGAGAGGTAGCCCCGGAAGCCGATCCGCCGCAGCGCGGTGATCACCGGACGAGGATCGGTGTGCCCTAGGCCGATGGCGTGGCGGTTGGAATCGGCCCAGTGGACGTGGCCGACGAGATCACCCCCGGCGACAAGAGCGGCAGCGATGTCGGACTCCTCGATACTCATGTGGAAGAGGTCGCAGAGCAGCTTCACGTGGGCGATGCCTCTGATTCGGAGAAACTCAGCCGCCTCGGCCTGCCCGTTGAAGAGGTTGGTCTCGTAGCGGTTGAGCGGCTCGTAGAGCAGCACTTGGCCATGCCGCGCCGCCCGGTCGCCGAGTTCGTGGAGTGCCTCGGCCAGAAAGCCGACCGCCGCCTCGCGCGACACGCCCCCCTCGCTCTTGCCCTGCATCGACCCGATGATCGCCGATGCGCCAAAGCCACCGGCGACATCGACGATCCGCCCGATAAATTCCCGTGCAGCCTCCCGCTGCTCCGCGTCGGCGTGGCAAAGCTGCAGCTTGTGCTTGACCCAGCCTGCCCCCGTGCCGAGCGCGGCCAGACCGAGGCCGTGGCTGGCCAGTTGCCGCGCGAGCTCGGCCTCAGGCACGCCCTCGGCCGACTCTGGGAACACCTCCACCGCGTCGAACCCCAGTTCGGCGGCCGCGCAGCACCCCGCCTCGAGGCCGTCGTGAAAGACGAAGGGCCCCTGGCGGGCTTCCGGCACAAGACAGATCGTGATCGCGGACTGCATGCATCGACAGGCTGAAGCCTGTCCTACTTGCCACACAGGGGTCGGAGGTGGCGGTCGTAGATGTTTTCGGTGACCTGCTTTGCGACGATCCCGCGATTTACCTGCAGCAGGTCGGTGTATCGGGCGCCCTGCTTTGCCGCAACCTTGAACGACACGTGCAGCAGCTGACGCATGTTGGGGTTGAACGCGGGATGGGTCGGTACATGGCGGATGGCCGCCGCGAACCGCGGCCCATCCCAGCCCTCCGCCTCGGCGGCCGAGGGGAGCTTCGTACGGTCGATGTCGATCACCGAGGCATAGGGCGCGCAGAATTCATCGATATGGTCGAGGGCATAGGCGTAGATCTCCTTCGCCAGCGCGAGCCCGTCGCCCCCCGCCTCGGCCAGACCGATCAGCTCCTCGAGCCACGTCGTGCCGGCGGTTTTCAGATGCACGCCCGCGCCGGTGCGGTCGAGCACCCGGCGGATCACCGGATAGAGCGAAAACTTGTCGCTGCCGGAATGCACCGAGAGCTTGAGCGAGCCGGGCAGGCCGTACTGCCGTGAGGCGAGCCCACAAACGGCGATGTCGTCGGAAAACTCCTGCTCGAACCGGGCCAGATCGCCGACGTAATCGACCCCCTTGTTGAACCGGCCGGTGAACTTCGGGGCGATCGTCTGCAGCGGAATCTCCTGCTCCGCCAGGAGCACGAGGATCACGGCCAATTCCAGCGGCGTCTGCGGCGCGTCGGTCTCGTCCATGCTGACCTCGATCGCGATGTCGTCGCCGCGGCGACGACGGATGTGTCGCCAGATGGCGCCCGCCTCACGGCAGGCGAGCAGGTACGACCCCGCGATCGAGGCGACTTTCTCCGCGGAGAGCGGGAGTTCATTCGCGATGCCCGGCACCGCCACCGGCCGGCACAGCTCCGGATGCCGGCCCACGAAGGCCTGGATGTCTGCGATGGGGGCCGGCTTGCCGATCGAGTCGGCGACATCGATCGTGAAAAAGTCGCTCGACGCCAGAAACCGGTCCACCGTGTCGAGCCGTATATGGTCGGCATCGACGAACCAGGCGTGCGGCCACTTTCGCGCCGCCACGGCCCGCTCGGCCGCCGCCCGCACGCTCGCCGGCTCGCTGCCGATGAAGGTGTGCTCGCGGTTGCTTTTGTTCCAGACCGGGGCCACGACCACGCCCTCGGCCGCCAGCCGCTCGAAGGCGGCCAGTTGCGCTTCCGCTTCGTGCGCGAAACGGTCGCCGACGCCGAACGAATACCGCGGGAGCTGCTTCATGGCCGGAGCATAGCCCTCTGCCGCGGCCTCCCGCAATGATGATTCTTGACCGCATAATGGCTATTCTTGACCTTCGTGACGCACCCCGCCGGATCCCGTGTTGCCCGCCGCCAGCCGCGTTCGCTGCTGCCGGCATTCGTCTCACGTCAGGTGGAGTCGGCCCGCCGTTATTTTCTCGACCTGCGGCCGGCGGCGGGGCGACCGCTCACGGTCGTCTGCGGCGGGGTTGAACTGGTGCGGGGCGATTACCACGTGGCCCGTGACGACTTTCCCTACTACTGCGTGGAATTCGTGGCGTCGGGCCGCGGCACGCTCCGGCTCGGCCAACGGGAGGAACCACTCGCGGCAGGGTCGGTGTTCGCGTATGGGCCCGGAATCGAGCATGAGATCCGCACCGACCCACGGAGGCGGCTGAGAAAGTATTACGTCGATTTCGTCGGCCGCGCCGGACTCGATTCGTTGCGGTCGGCACGGCTTGCCCCGGGAAGCCATCTCGGGGTGAGCCACGCCCGGGAAATCCGCGCGGTGTTCGATCTGCTCCAGCAGTGCGGCCTCGCCCAGTCCGCCCACTGCCAATCGCTCTGTGGACAACTGCTCGGCGTGTTGCTCACCAAGATCGCGGAGCGATCGCTCCCGACGGATGGCAGCGATCTCGGGGCCCGCGAGACGTTCGAGCGGTTCAGGCAATTCTTGATCGCCGCGCGCCAGCGGCTCGTGTCGGTCGAGATGGCCGCCCACGAGTTCGGCATCTCCACCGCCTACGCCTGCCGTCTCTTTCGCCGGTTCGGCGCCGCCAGCCCATACCAATACCTGCTGCGGCAACGGATGAACCTCGCCGCCGACCTGCTCACCCACGAGCGGCTGCAGGTGAAGCAGGCCGCCGCCCGGCTCGGGTTCGCCGACCAGTATCAGTTTTCCCGAGCTTTCAAACGGGTGGCCGGCATCTCGCCGCAGGCCTTCCAGCGCCGCCAGTAGGACAGGCTTCAGCCTGTCTGGGCCGATCTCAGACAGGCAAGGGAGGCCTGACTGGGCGATCCGCTTGCAGAGCAAGCGGTCTACTTTCGGCTACACGTCGAGATTCTTGACGTCGAGCGCGTGACGCTCGATGAAGTCGCGGCGGGGCTCGACCTTCTCGCCCATCAGCACCCGGAAGAGATCGTCGGCCGCGGCGGCGTCGGTCATCGTCACGCGGAGGAGCGTGCGGTTGGCCGGATCGAGCGTCGTGTCGCGGAGCTCCTCGGCGTTCATTTCACCGAGACCCTTGAAGCGGGTGATCGACAGGCCCTTTTCGCCCGCCCGGCGGACGGCCGTGAGCAGCCCGCGCAGATCCTCGAGGCCGATCTCGTTTTCGCCCCGGCGGAGCGTGTAGCGGGATTCCTCGGTGCCAGTGCGGTCCTCGGGCAAGAGCGAGTCGATGCCGAAGCCCATCGACTCGAGCTCCTTGAGCCCGGCGTTGATGCTCCGCACCTCGTGAAGATCGATGACGACGAGCTGGTCGTGCCCTGTGTCGTGGGCCGTGCCGGGGGTGGTGTCGCCAGCCGCCACCGACTCCTCGATCCGGCCGACGGCGAGCGTGCCGCCGGCGGTCTTCTCCTTGCTCTTCACGAACGCCTCGAGCTCGTCACGGCTGGTGAACCACCGCTCCTCCACGCCATAGTAGACGTGGTACATCGGCAGCTTGCCGGTCTTCGCATCGCGCCGGGCGGCGTGATCGCGGAGGCTGATGCCCCGCTTCTCGAGGGCCACCAGCGCGTCTTCCAGGCCAGCGAGCGTGCGGCACAGCTTCTGCATCTCGTCGCCGGCGATCTCGCGGCCACCACCGGGCAGAAAGACGCCCTCGCCGAGCCCCTGGTCGAGGAGCTGGTTTTTCATCTCCTCCTCGGTCTGCACGTAGTAGACGCTCTTCTTGCTCCGTACGCGGAAGAGCGGCGGCTGGGCCACGTAGACATGCCCTTCGGCCACCAGCCGATACATCTGCCGGTAGAAGAACGTGAGCAAGAGCGTGCGGATGTGGGAGCCGTCGACGTCGGCGTCGGTCATGATCACGATCTTGTCGTACCGCCGCTTGCCCAGGTCGGCCTCCTCGCCGATGCCGGCGCCGATCGCCGAGATCACGCTGCGGACCTCCTCGTTGGCGAGCACCTTGTCGTCGCGGCTCTTGTAGGCGTTGATGATCTTGCCGCGGAGGGGGAGGATCGCCTGGTATTCGCGGTGGCGACCGCCCTCGGCACTTCCGCCGGCCGAGTCACCCTCGACGAGGTAGAGTTCGCATTTCTCGACGTCGCGACTCGTGCAGTCGCGGAGCTTGCCGGGGAGGCCGCCGCCGGAGAGGGCTCCCTTCCGCTCGCGGAGGAGTTGCTTCGCCTTCTTGGCGGCCTCGCGGGCCTCGGCGGCGAGCACGCCCTTCTGCACGATCGCCTTCGCGCTCTTCGGGTTTTCCTCGAGATATCTGGCGAGGTAGTCGCCGACGGCCGAATTGATGATGCCTTCGACCTCGCCGTTGCCGAGCTTCGTCTTCGTCTGCCCTTCGAACTGCGGATGCGGCACGCGGACGCTGATCACCGCGGTGAGGCCCTCGCGGACGTCCTCGCCCGTCGGCACGAGATCCTTGTAGAGGCCGCTCTTCTTGCCGTAGGCGTTGAGGGCCCGCGTGAGGGCGGCGCGGAAGCCGGAGACGTGCGTTCCTCCCTCCGTCGTCGAAATGTTGTTCACGTAGCTGTGAACGCTCTCGGTGTATTCGCCCGTGTATTGCAGCGCGATGTCCCAGGTGATGCCGTCCCCCTCGCCCTTGATCGAGATCACGTCGGCGTGGATCGCGTCGCTCGCCTTGTTGAGATACTCGACGAATTCCTCGACGCCCCGCTCGTAGAAAAACTGCTCGCTCGATCCGGTGGCGGCGTCGGTGAACGTGATCCGCACGCCCGAATTGAGGAACGCCAGTTCGCGGAGCCGGCGGGAGAGGATGTCCCAGGAGAACTTCGTCTGCGGGAAGATCTGCGGGTCGGGCTTGAACGTGGTCTTCGTGCCGGTGCGGGTCGTGGTGCCCATCTTGCGGACGGGCCCCGTCGGCTCACCCCGTTGGTATTCCTGCTGCCAGACATGCCCCTCGCGGGAGACCTCCACCTCGCACCATTCCGAGAGGAAGTTCACCACCGTCACGCCGACGCCATGGAGGCCGCCGGAGGTCTGGTAGGCCCCCTTCTCGAACTTGCCGCCGAACTTGAGGACCGTCATCACGCCCTCGAGCGTGGAGACGTCGCGATCCATCTCCTCGGAGAGCTGCGGGTGGCGGTCGGTGGGGATGCCGCGGCCATCGTCCTCGACGGTCACGCTGCCATCGACGTTCACCGTCACGGTCACGTGCTTCGCGTGGCCGGCCATGCACTCGTCGATCGAGTTGTCGACCACCTCGTAGACCAGATGGTGGAGGCCGCGGGACGTATTGTCGCCGATATACATGCCGAACCGCTCGCGCACGTGCTCGCGGTCGGAGAGATGCTTGAGGTCGGCGCCGGTGTAGTCGGGCTGCGTCGATTTGTCGGGCATGGTTTCTCTTTCCCTCGTTGTGTTCAGTCGCTAGCGGCCGGCGTCGGCGAGCAGGCGGCAGCGGATGTCGGTGATGCCCTCGGCGGGCACGATTTCAGCGAGCTTCGCGAGGACGTCGCGCTTGTGGAATCCCATCTCCTGAACGAGCGCCGAATGGCTCACGAAGACCTCGAGCACCCCCTTCCGCACGAGCCCGGGCTGCGAGCAGCCGCGGAAGGCCTCGGGCGCCGCCTGCGCCCAGGCGGTCGCCAAGCCACTGGTCGCCTGCTCCTGGTCATAGCCGGTGTGGGCGAGCAGCCGCGAGACGACGCTCCCGATCGTGCGGGGGCCGCCGGCAGTGGAGGATTGGCGTGGCAGGGTCATGGTCAACACGTCAGTCGGCCGCCAGGGGCATGATCACGTAGCCGTAGCCGTCTTCGGTGCGGCAGACACACGCGCTCTGGGCATCGGTCAGTTCGACGGAGACGTTTGCACCCCCGTCGAGCACCCGCAGGAAATCGCTCACGAACCGCGGGTCCATCTTGATCCGCACGCCGGCACCGGCATGATCGATCGGCAACTCGATCCGGCTCTCGCCGCTTTCGGCAGATCTGCCGGAGAGCACGAGCTGGCCGTTCTCGAATGCGAAATCGACCCCCTTCGACTGCTCGCTCGTCACGATCGCCGCCTGACGGACGGCGGCCAGAAGCGGGCCGGCGACGAGGCTCACCCGCACCGCATCGGGGCGATCGGGGAAGACGTCGCGCCAGCGGGGAAAACGGCCATCGACAAGCCGGGCGGAGATCGTGGTGGGGCCCGTCTTCACGAGGATTTCGCTCGAACGCACTGCCACGTGGACGGGCGTCTCAGCAGACCCGAGGCAGCGCTCGATCAGCTGCATCGCGCGGGCGGGCACGATCGGCTGGGCATCGGTGGGGCTGCCGTTCACCGCGGTGGCCGGGCCCTCCATCTTGGCGAGTCGGCGACCGTCGGTGCCGACGGCCGTCACGCCCTTGCCAGTCAGTTCCATGAGCACACCGCCGAGGGCGAACCGGCTCGATTCATTGTCGGTGGCGAAGACGGTCCGCTTGACGAGCTCCCTCATCAGAGGGGTCGAGAGCTCGAAGCAGGGCTCGGCAGGAAACGTGGCCACCGACGGAAATTCCATCGGGTCTTCAGCCGGCAGGCGAAACTCGCTCCGCGGCGCCTTGACGATCGCCGCCGTGCCGTCGGAGTGGATGTCGAACACGGTGCCGGGGGCACTCTCGCGGACAATCGCCATGAGGCGGCCGCTCGGCAGAAGCACGGCGCCGGGGGCGGATGTCTCGACTCCCTCGACCTCGGTGCGGATGCCGACCTCCAGATCGGTCGCGGAGAGCACGGCCGAGCCCTTGTCGGCCTCGAGCTTGACGTTCGTGAGCACCGGCTTCGGCGAGCGGGCCGGCACCACGGCCGCCGCGCTTTGCAATGCCGCAAGGAGCGGCTCCTTCGTGCAACGGACTTTCATCGCGGGGACAACATCCTTTCCTGCCCGCCATTCCGGAGGGCTTTCGATCGTGGGTTTGTGACCCCTTACTGTACCCGACGGAAGCCCCGCTGAAATCCCCTCAAAACCAGCCGTTTTTTAGGTTTCTGGCCCCTTTCCTTTCATGATGTTTTTTACTTCTGAAAATCTAACTCTGAAGACAGTGAGGAAAGGGAAGAGTATAGACAGGACAATCAGTAAGAACAGCCCACGACAAATGCTACCTTCCAGTTCCGAACCACCATTTCTCGGCGAACCATGTGAATTCATGCGCTGCCGGCGGTGTTGATTCAGTGTTCGTTCGAGGACGAAACTCGCTCACAAACCACTTCGAAACTGTGACGATGCTCGCCAGACGCGGTGCTTGCAGAGCAGCATCAGAAGCACGGTACGGTGACCACTGATGATCGGAAAGCGGCCAGGAGAACGAATCTTTGAGGTTGTCGAGTGTGTCGGCCGAAAAGCGACAATTTTTCCAACGGGCTGACGACACTCAACCAAGGCTACTCCTCGACCTTTGCATCAGACTTTCCCTTGTCCGTCTTGGTCGGAGGCGGAAAGGCGCGGGCAAAGTCGAGTCCCTCTGCCTCGGCATGCGATCGCAGCGTCTCGGCCAATACCTCGTACGTGTTTTCACGGAGTCGATCCGGAGCCCATGCCCACATACGGGCTCTCGTCAGCACCGGAAGGCTGGACTGCTTCATGACACTCTCGAACGAGTTGTTGACGAGTTTTGGAAAGTCATCCAACTGCGACTGTTGCTTGGTGTATTTCGCGGTCGGATCACTTGCCGAAAACCGCCGGTCATAGACGCGATATGCCGCTTCGAGATAGCGATTGAATACACCGATCTGGCCTTGTGCCAGTCCGTCCATGAGGCCACGGCGAATCATCGCGTCGATAAATTGCCGCAGGTCCTTCAGATCGACGTCCATGATGCCGGCGATCCGCAGGCCCACGAACGTCTCGACCGTGTCTTCGTAGGCGGGGTGGTCCCCCTGGCCGCGGCGGGTGGCGAGATCCTTGAGTTTGAGGAAATATTCCTGCGCCTGTTGTCTGTCGCCGTAGAGAAATGTCAACAGCGTGGCGCTGTTGAGGAAGCGCTCATAGCCGCTGAGCAGGTCGGACCGCTCCGCCGGGCCGAACTCTGCCGCCGAAACGCCTTCCGCGGAATCGATTTCGGCGAAGGCCTCTTCGAGGGCCTGTTCATACGGGCGGGCAAAGCGGGGATCGGGCAGGAGGTCGATACGGTTCGTGACAGGATCGAACTCGACCCGGCCCGACATCATCATCTCGGTGATCATGTGCATCCGTGTGCGCAGGAGCATCAATTCATTGACGTCCTCACGCCGCATCAGCGATCGGCTGATCCGCGACCCCTGCTCGCTCCAGTAGATGCCGTGGGACTTGGTATGACGCCAGTCGAGCGGCCCGTAGCGACGCATGGCTGCGAGCATCTCCTTGGCGTCCATGTTGTAGCGCTCGCGGAGCACCTTTTTTTGCAGGTGCGGGATCAGATGGTCGAACAGCAACGCCGCCACGTCGCGGTTTTCCTTGATGGCCTCGAGGAGCGGGCCATTCGTGTCGGCGGGCAGCGTGTTGCCGCGCAGGAGGCGGCCATCGGTGGAATTCGCATACATGAGCGCCCGGCCGAGCATCCGCAGGAGAGCCTCATCGACACTGGCGCCATGCTCGGTCACTAGGTCGATCGCCTTGTGCACGTTGGGCTTCTTCGTCAGCAACTCTGAAAGCGTGTCGGGGGCATCAACGACGGCCTGGAACCTTGCCAACACCTCGGCAGACGTGCGACCGGTCGTCATATCGCCGAGCACCTCCTGCATGTCACGGGCGATGCGAGCTTTGTAGTACCAATGATCTTTGTCGTTCGTGCCGCCGATCTTGTTGTGGAAAATCCAGGCCAACTCCATCTGCAGTTGCGGAGCCTTGGGATTGAGCGGAATGCCGCGCTGCCGCAAGAGCTCGATCGCCTTCGACACCCATGACCACCGCTCCGTGGAGATCTGCGTGCAGACGGAGATGTTGTAGGCCAGGTTGAATGCCTGAAACGCCCACACCTTCTGAAACCGCGGCTGCAGGGTGGTGATCCACTGGGCGAGCGTCTGGGCCTCGAAATACTCACCCGAATACTGGAGTTGGTCGGCTCGGGCCCAGAGCACGTCGACGGCCAATCCGCGAAACGTTCCCAAGGCGGCCGTTACGACCGCGACGTGCGGCGGCATCGATTCGGAATCAATGCTCGGCACGACGAGCTGCAGTTCCGTGCGGGCTTTTTGGACCGCGTGGGCAGCGACGCCAGCCCCGCCCAGGCAGGCGGCCATGAGCACGACGGCGATGATCGCAGGCAGGCGTTCGTTGGTCATGAAAGGCAGCGCCTGGGCATCAGGATCCAGACAGATTTACAAGATCACGCCGCTCCAGCAGGGCCCAGCCAATGGCGAGGAGCAAGAGCGGATAGAGGATCGCGAACTCCCCGAAACAGCCCAGCGTGGCCGGCAGCGAGCAGAGCCGCCCCGTGGATACTTCCGTGATCGCGTCGTAGCGGCCGAACGATGGAATGAGGGCCAGGAAAGCGTCGGCGACGAACGAGGAGACGGTCTTCATGGCTTCCCACCACTCGAGCTTGAAGACTTTCTCGGCCAGCATGCCGAGTCGGAGCTTGAGCATGGAAGTGAGCGTGGGAACTGCGTCGTCGAGGCCGGTGTAGATATCGACGGCATCGGCGAGAAACCCCCGTGCCACCGCTGCGGCATAGACGACGAGGCTCGCCATCACGGCGATCGAAAAGCCGAGCCAGGAGGCGGCAGCCAGGCCGGCAGCGGTGAGCATCGCCAGCTTGGCCCACATCACGATCAGCCCGCGGAGAAAATTCCACTCGAAGGAATCGACTCGATAGAGCATCTCCATGCCCTTGCCGGGCACGAATGACAGGCTCGTCGGCTCGGTATCGCCCGGGGGTACGAGGTTTTTGTTGGCGATCGTCACCCGCAGCCGGCCCGCTTCATCGATCGCCGATGCCGGCAGGTCGATCGTGTGGAAGCTGCCGCTCGCAAACGTGAATTCCGTGTGCGCTCCCTCGTCGAGAGGAAAAGGTCGGTCATTGAGCCAGATCGCGAATCGAACATCCGCCCTGTCCATCGAGGCATTGTCGCAGAATGGCTTGATGCGCAACTGGATGACGTCGGATGAGAGTCGGTCGGGGGGAACGAGCGTGAAGTCATACGACGACACCTTGCTGGCGGTGACCGTATGCCAGCGGAGCACCTCCCATGACTTGACTCGATTCCGTGCGCCAGCCGGATCGCGGGCGAAGAGGTCCGGCTCCGACTCGCGAATTTGCGTGACCGCAGCCTCGACGGCCTCGTCGAACTCAGCCCGGCGCGGATGCTCGGGACGCGTGGCGATTCGCGCCGTCAACACCTGCTCGTTGACGGCCAGCCGGTCGGCGGCATCGACGGCGGGGCTTTGCCGCAGCGTCGTCGCAGCGGCATAGACGCCGATGCCGACCAATACCACGAGCAGCGCGTTGAGGAGCACGATCCCGATCCATTTGCCGAGGAGGTATTGCCAGCGCTCGATCGGCTTGACGAGCGTCATGTGGATCCGCTGCGAGTCGATATCGCCGCAGAGCGTGCTGCAGGCAAGCATGATCGAGAGCATGGCAAGGAGAAAGCTCGCCCCCGACAGACTCCAATCCAGCAGAAACTGCATCCGATACTCGAGCCGCTCGGCCGGATCGAGCAGGAGCGGCAGAATCGGCAGCCCTAGGACGACGAGCAGCACGATCACCGCCGGCAATCGCGAACCCGCGGCCTCCTCGACGACCGCCCGGGCGACCGCAACCACGCCGTGGCTGCCAGCCAGCAGCCAACGGATGAGTGTGATGCCAATGACAAATGCCACGGCCAAGCCGGTGGCCCCAGCGAGGGCGGCAGCCGCGCCCCGCAGGCCGAGCCACCATAGGCCAAAGGCGGTGAGACTCGCACCCGCTGCCATCAGCGGCCGCCACCAGCGGTGCCAGGAGCGGGGCAGGCTGCGGCGCCGCTCGGCATCGAGCCAGGGCGTGATCGCGACCTGCCGGTCGGCGGGAGCGTTGTCGGTGGAGCGGAGGGCGTTCATGCCGGTTTCTTGTCAGCGACGCACGAGACTGTCGATGAGCGACGTATCGGGCTGCCCATCGGCCGGAGGACGAGCGCTTGGATCCTGATCGGCGGCGAGAAATTCAGCGACGGTACCGCCGCTTTGCGCACCTGCCGTGCGGACGCCTTCGGCCCGCGCCTGCTCGACGATTTCGAGAAACAGGCTTTCCAAGGATCTCCTGGGCCGTTGGATGCTCGTGAGCGGCAGGTGATGCCGCTCGAGCACCGCCTTCACTTCGGCCACGACGGGCTCCGGCAGGTCGGGCGTTTCGAGCACCATTGAGTGGCCCTGCTCGAGCAGGGCGTCGACAGTGCCCTCCGCCCGCACGCGACCGCCATACATGATCGCGACCCGATCGCAGAGATCCTGGACGTCGCCCAGCAGGTGCGAGCACAGCAAAACCGTCTTGCCGCGCGTGGCGAGTGTGGCGATGAGATCCTTGATCTGCTTCGCCCCGACGGGATCCATGCCACTGGTCGGCTCGTCGAGAATGAGCAATTGCGGATCGTTGATCAGGCTCTGGGCGAGGCCGATGCGGCGCTGCATGCCCTTGGAATACTCGCCGACCGGCCGATCCTGCACCGCCTCGAGCCCCACCATCTCCAGCAGCATGTCGATGCGTTCGCGACGGGCACGGGCGTCGAGCCGAAACAGCCGGCCGTAGTAGTCGAGTGTCTCGCGGCCGCTCAGAAAGCGATAGAGATACGACTCTTCGGGGAGATAGCCGATGAGCCGCTTCGTCTCCACGTCGCGTGGCCGCTTGCCCAGGATCGCGATGCGGCCCGCGGAGGGCCGCAGCAGGCCGAGCAGCATCTTGATCGTCGTGCTCTTGCCCGATCCGTTGGGGCCGAGGAGACCGTAAATTTCACCGCGACGCACCTCCAGCGTGACTTCTTCGACCGCGCGGACCCGCGGCCGCAGCCAAAAATCGTTGAACGTCTTCGTGACGCCTATGCAGGCGATGTCGATCGGAGCGGACGACGGGACTGGGGCGACCATGACATCCTCCATGAGCGGGAACGGTCGTCAGCGGCCTTGAGCCGGCTGCTTCAGCTTGAGCTGTTCTTTCTGACGCTCCTTCTGGAGCGCAGGATCTCGGTTCAGCTGCAGTTCGAGTTGGCCCGCCACGGTGTAAAACGTCTCCACATCCCCGGTGAGAATGCTCTCGCGTGCATCCTCCCAGAGTTTGGAGAGCACCAGCCGCGGGTTGCGTTCGTATTGCGGGAGCAATTCCTGGAAGGCCTGCGCTTCGCTGGCCACCCGCTCCACGATCTGCGTGCGATAGGTCTTGGCGGCATTGATGACCCGCGACACCTGTCCGCCGAGCGGAACCCCGTTGACCGACAGCGACTCCAGCGCGCCGTCGATCGATTGCTGAGCGGCTGCCGCCGCCGCCTTGTCTCCCCGCTCAGTCGCGACTTCATATGTTTCGATCAAGGCCAGCAACGGCTGGTGCGCCTCGCCGGCGGCCTCGCCGAGAATCCGCGCCCGCTGCTGCTGGGCCGACACGATCGACCCAGCCCGTTCGCTTTCGGCCGTCGTGACGGCGTCGAAGCTGGCGGCCACCCGCATCGGCGCCGTGACCTTGTCGAGCGTCAGTTGGTCGATCGACAGGCCGCTGCGGGCGGCATCGAGCCGCCGCTGCATGATTCCGACGGCCAGTTCGCGGTTGACGATGCCGCGGAGCAGATCGTCGGCAGCCTGCTGCGACACCGCCTGCACGATCCCCTGCTGGGCGACGAGCCGCACGAACTCGGCGCCGTCTTTCTTGGTGCCGATGTTGTCGAGGAAGGCGACGGGATCGGTCACCCGCCAGGTGAGCGTCCACTTCGCATGCACGATGTTCGAGTCGCCGGTGATCAACGAGCCGTCGCGGAGCGGGTTCAAAGGGCGGGCGTTGCGCGACTGCAATTGCCCGCGCGAAAGCCCCGGGTCTTCAGAGCCACTCTCGAACCAGAATTCCTGGTCGAGCGAAAGCGCGGTCGGTCGGGTGTCGACCTTGACGATCTGTTCGATTGGAAACGGCGCGGCCAGATAGGTGCCCCGTTCGAGCACCCGGCTGCCTGGATCGCCCACGTAGTCGCCGAATCGCAGCCGCAGGGCCACTTCGTTGGAGCCCACACTGAAGGTGCCGCTGAAGGCATACGCCACGAGCAATGCAAGCATCGCGAGCTTGAGGATCCCGAAGCTCACGCGCAGCGCCTCGGCCAGCGACTGCTGGGCGGGATCGAGGCCGGGGGGATCGGCGGAAAGCGGGGTGGTCATGGTCGGCTTTCCTTACGGCGTGGCTGGGCGGGCCGTCTGGGGCCGCGACTGGCCGGGATCTTTGTTGAACCAGTCGAGGATGCCCAGGCTGTCGGCCGAGAGCACGAACGTCGTGTTGTGGTCGAGCATCTTCTTCAGAGCCTCGACCTTGCGGAGAAAGATCGCGAACTCCTCGTTCTTGGCGAAGCCCTCGTACTGGACGGCGGCCTCGCGATCGCCCTGAGAGCGGATGGCCTGCGCGCGGCGTTCGGCAAAGGCGAGGATGCGATCGCGGGCGCTCTCGGCTTCGCTCCGGATCGCGGAGGCCTGCGCCTGCCCCTCCTGCAGCGCACTTTCGGCAAGCCGTTCCCGTGAGGCGATCATCGTCTCGAAGACCTTCGCCGTCGTCGATTCGGGAAGGATGATCTTGTGGATTCCGACGCCCTCGATCGCGATGCCATAGCCGGCCTTCGCCAGCGACTCGCCGAGCGTCTTCGCCGCGCGGTCCTCGATTTCGGCGAGCTTGAGCTTGGCGGGATCGACGTTGACCAGTTCATCGAACCGATAGCCGCTGATCAGCCCGCGGACCTCGCGCAGCCGTGACGAAAGCTGACGGGAAGCCTCCGCCGGATCCTTGAGCGTGACGTAGAAATCGAGCGGGTTGGCGATTCGCCAGGTGAGATAGGTGCGGACGATCACGCTCTTGCCGTCGGCCGTCTGCAGTTCCTCGATCTTGTCTTCGAGAAACTGCAGCCGCTTCGAATACAGCGCCACCTTGTTGATCGGCCACGGCCACCGCCACTTGAGGCCCGGCGTGCTCTGCACGCTCGCCTCGTCGGCCTTGTCGAACGTCGTGCGGACCGCCACCTGATCGTAGCGGACCTGGTAGAGAAACATGTGTGAGAGCAGCACCCCGACGAGGAGCATGCCGACGAGCAGGACGAACGAATTCTTCATGGCCGAGAGGGATGATGAGTGAAACGGAAAAAGGAAGTTATTCGGTCAGCAGGGAATCGATCGCGGCGGCCGGATCGCTGAAGTCCATGCGGAAGACTGGCGTGTCGCCGGCATCGCCGGCGATGACGAACTTGCGGCGCGGAGCGAGGCCTTCCGCCAGCACCTCGAGATAGCGACGGGTGCGGTAGTAGGAGGGGGATGCCGCGTAGGAGAGCAGCTCACCGGCGAACCGTTCGCTATTGGCCCGCTCGCCCACGGCCCGGGCCCAGCGGTAGGCCCGCGCCCGATGCACGACCTCGGCCGCCTCCCCCTTGGCCTCGGCGAGCAGGGCATCGATGTTCGCTTCGGCCTCTTGCAGCGCCTTGGCGTCGCCCCCCGGGCGGATGGCGTCGACCTGACGGATCGCCTCGTCGATCCGATTGGCGAGGGCAGCCGATCCGGCGACGGCGGCGAGCTTCGTCGCCGCGTTCTTGCGGGCCTGCTGGATGCTCGTCTCCCGCTGCTGCACCGCCGCGATCTGGGAGTGAAACGCCCGCGAGACCTCGCCGATCGGCGGATGCAGGGACGTCACGGCGACGGCCACCAGTTCGATGCCCAGGCCCATGCGGTCGGCCTCGGCCTGGATCGCCGCGCGCAGGGCCGGGCCGCCATCGGTGCGGCCTTCGCGAAGCAGTTGGTCGATGTCATGCGTCGCGAAGTAGCGCGACGCCTCCCGTTGGGCGACGAGCTTCAGCAGCCGGTCGTGGTCGACCGCCGCCATGGCGAATTTCGTCAGGTCGCCCACGCGATACTGCACGATCACGTCGGCCGACACGAGCGCGAGGCCGCCGTTGTCGTCGGCGGGGGGAGCGGCGATGAAATTTTCCTGGCCGAGCTGCGCGTCGCTGTCGTCGTCGCTGGTCCAGAGGACGGCCGGGGATTTCTGCGATCGGCCGGTCAGGTCAGTAGACACCATGATCTGTTGAACGCTCCCGACGGGATGCATGTCGACCGTCTCGAACGGCCACGGCAGCTTGAGATGAACACCGGGGGACAGCGGTTCGCCGACCATCTCGCCCGCCCGCAGCCGCAGGCCGCGCTCGTCTGGAGCCACGATCGTGAGACTGCTCATGGCGATGAGAAAAGCCATGCCAAAGAGCGTCAGCGGCGTGAGCGACCGGCTGAGCAGCTGGTAGAGCCAGCTCCCCGACACCTCGACGCCGAACTGATAGCTGATGGTGTCGGCGATGACCTTACCAAGCGATTCCGGAGCGGTGAGCAGCCCGAGCACGCGGCTGTCGAACGCCGGCCGCGGGATCTCGCCTGGCACCTTCGGGCGGTACGACTCGAGCAGCGACGTGAGGAAGATCTCCACGCCGATGAGGATCATCACCGCGGGAATCACCGTCGCGAGCACGGAAAAGAGCTGCGTGTTTTCCACGATGGCCGCAATCGCCGCCCCGACGAAGAGCAGAAACGACACGAGGAAGCAGCTCATCAAGTAACTGGCGCCGCCGCGGAGGAGCTGCCAGGCCCGCTGCCGCGCATAACCGCTCAGCCATCGGGCGCTGATGAAGGCGGCAAACGCGATCCCGGCGAGCGTGAACATCAGCCCGACGGGATTGCAGGCTGGAGAGATCGCTACGGCGGCCACGTCGTCGGCTGCCGGCTGATTGCGGAGATGCGTGAACAGCAGCCACCCCCCGGCGGCAACGAGAAACACCGCGACGAGCAGGCTCACCGCCGGCAGCCCGTAGCGGTAGAGGCGGTCGAGCCGCAGGCGGGCGGCGTCGAGATCGTCCGTCAGGTCGGCGAAGATCGCCGCCGAGGCCGCGTTGTCGCGGTCGAGTTTTTCGGCGGCCAGCCGCTGTTTGCGCTCCGCCTCGTGCTGCTGGTACACGAGCGCGAGGATGATCCAGATCGGCACGCCGCCGAGCATGTGCCAGCTGGCGGCATAGAGCGCCTGGCCGTTGCTCCACAGCGCTGCGAGACCCATGGCCAGGATCAGGGCCAACTGGATCGACAAGCCGACGAGGGCGGCCGTGAAGGCGCGACGGTAAACGAGGGCGTCGGAGGGCGTATCGGTCTTGGGTTGCGGCATGGAAAAGACGAGAGGCAGTCGGCGAGAAACCCGGCTTGGATGCCATTATGACCTCTCGCCCGGGCCTCTGCTCGCGGACGCGGCCCGCTCATGAGATTTTTGCAATTTCAGGCGGGCGCTTACAGGAAATTCATAATTCATGGGGTACAACGGAGGTCTCATGCCCCTCTTTGCCATCGCCCGCAACGCCTTTCTGGAATCGATTCGGCAGCCGATCCATGCGGTGCTGATCTGCGCCGGCCTCTTGGCGCTGGTGCTGAACGTCAACGTTGCCGCCTACACGCTCGAGGACGACAATAAGCTCCTGATCGATCTCGGCCTGAGCACGCTCTTCCTGGTGGGCCTGTTTTTAGCCGCCTTCACGGCCACCAGCGTGCTCTCGCGGGAGATCGACAACAAGACCGTGCTCACGGTGGTGAGCAAGCCGGTGCCGCGCTGGATGGTGGTGGTGGGCAAGTTTCTCGGTGTCACGGGGGCGATTGCGATCGCTTACTGGCTGCTGGCGGTCGTGTTTCTTCTGACCGTGCGGCACCGCGTGCAGTCGAGCGTGCGGGCGGAAGACATCTTCGATGCCCCGGTGGTCACGTTCGGTCTCCTGGCCGCCGCCCTCGCATTTCTCGTGTCGGGGCTGGCCAACTACCTCTACCGCTGGCCCTTTCCGTCCACGTTTTCCATCGCGGCCGCCGTGGCCGCGACGGGGGCCTGGGGGCTTGTGTCGTGCATCAATCGCAACTGGCAGTTGCAGAGCCCCGCGGTCGACTGGAATCCGCAGCTCGCGATCGGCCTGGTCATGATTCTCGAGGCCCTCGTCGTGCTCACGGCGATCGCGGTGGCCGCGTCGACGCGGCTCGGCCAGATCTCCACGCTGATGGTGTGCATCGGCGTGTTTCTGGTCGGACTGGTGGGCGAATATTTTCTCACCAAGTCGCTGGCTGGCACCGGGCTCCTCGGCCTGGCGTCGGCCATCGTGCCCAACCTGCAGTGCTTCTGGCCCACCGAGGCACTCACGCAGGGCCACCCGATCACGCTCGGTTATCTCGGCCTGGTCAGCCTCTACGCCGCCTGCCTCGTGGGGGCCGCTGTGAGCCTGGCCGTATCGCTCTTCCAAACCCGCGACGTGGGTTGAGCTAGGCCCCGGCTTCTTGCTGCTCCAGATCTTCACCGCACCGCACGAGCCGGGCGGAATTGAAGACCACGGCCAATCCGCTCACGACGTGCAGGGCCGCCGCGAGCACGGGCGATACGTAGCCCGCACCGGCCAAGGCCATGAAGGCCACGATGAACAGGCCGCCGATCACCATGTTTTGCCGGATCACGGAGATGGTCTTGCGGGAGAGCTCGACAAGGAACGGGATGCGATTGAGGTTGCTGTTAAGGAGCGCGATGCTCGCCGAGTGAATGGCGACATCGCTGCCTGCCGCACCCATGGCGATCGACACGTCGCCGGCGGCGAGCGCCGGGGCGTCGTTCACGCCGTCGCCGATCACTGCCACGCGGTGGCCGGCCGCCTTCAGCGAATCGACCATGTCGAGTTTTTCATGCGGCAGCACTTCGGCCTTGTATTCGTCGAAGTGCATCTGGCCGGCGACCCGCTTGGCCACGCTCGCCCGGTCGCCTGTGAGGAGCACGAGCCGCGAAATGCCCATGCCGCGGAGGCGGTCGACGGCACCGGCGGCTTCCGGCCGGGCGTTGTCTTCCAGGCCGATCCAGCCGACCGGGCGGCCGTTGAGCACCACGTGCAACACCGACATGCCCTCGGTTTCAGACGACGACTGCACCGCCTCGAGGGCTGCGCGATCGATGGAATGGGGCTCCGGGCAGGCTTCGGCCAGCCATGATGCCCGGCCCACCATCACCGTCTCGCCCGGAAACCGGGCGATGACGCCGCGGCCGGGCACCTCTTCAAACTGCTCGGGCTGGAGGAGCGTGATCCGAGCCCGCTGGGCCATCTCGGTGACGGCCCGGGCCACCGGATGGCGGCTGTTTTGTTCGGCTGAGGCGGCCAGCCGCAGGAGCTGCGCGGCCTCGAAGCCGTCGGCGGGAGAAAGGCTCGTGACGTTCAGCACGCCGGTCGTCAGCGTGCCCGTCTTGTCGAACACGATTGCCGTCAGGCTGCGGGCTGCTTCGAGCGTGGCCACGCTCTTGATGAGCACGCCGAGGCGAGCGGCGGCCGAGAGGCCGGCGACCATCGCCGTGGGCGTGGCGAGGATCAGGGCGCTGGGGCAGGCCACCACGAGCATCGCGATCGCCCGGCTGAATGCCTGATCGGGATCACTCTTGAGAGCGAAAAACAGCACCACTCCCACGATCATGAGGACAGTGGGCGTATACCAGGCGGCATATTGATCGATGAGCCGCATGATTGGCGTGCGGGTGCGTTCGGCCTGGAGGATCAGATCCTTGACGCGGCCGAGGAGCGTGTCGGCACCGGCCTTGGTGACCTCGATGTCGAGCACGCCGGTGAGGTTGATTGTGCTGCCGAAGACCTCGTCGCCTCCGGCCTTTTCGGCCGGCACCGATTCTCCGGTGATGCTCGCCTGGTTGACGGTGCTGGCGCCGTGGATCACGCGGCCGTCTGCGGGGATCGTGTCGCCAGGCCGCACCCGCACGACGTCGCCCGGCCGCAGGGCCGTGGCTTCCACGAGTTCTTCGTGGCTTTCGGATCCAGCGCTGCGCACGAGCCGGCTGGCCTTCGTCGGCGCCAGGCGGATCAGCGATTCGATGCTGGCTTCGGCCCCGATCGCCGTCCGCTTTTCGATCAGCGATGACACTACCATGAAGAGCGCGACCGCTGCGGCTTCCTGATACTTGCCGCTCGCCATGGCGCCGATCACGGCCAAAGCGACAAGCGCATTCATCCCTGCCTTGCCGGCGATGAGATCACGCACGGCGCTCGTCACGAGGGGTGCGCCCAAGAGCACGACGGCGAGTGCGGCCGGGAGCGCCGTGAAAAACGGCTGCTTCCAGAGCCAGCTGGCGACGAGCGAGCAGACGAGCAGCGTGGCCCCGAGGAGCGTGGCCGTGATCTGGGCCCTGAGCCCGCGGCTCAGCCGCGGATTCGACGCAGGCGAGTTCATCGATTCGGCGGGGTCCAGAGCGAGAGCAAGCGTGTCCGTAGCCATAGTCATTCCATGCCGCGGGGGCGATAACCATTCACGTCAAGCGAAGCATAGCATCGGGAAAAAGCTGCGGCCGCCCGAAGGCGGCCGCAGCACGGAACATCATGTCAGAACGGCATCAGCCGAGCGACCAGGTTGATCACTCGACCGAACCGCCACCGGCACCGCTGCCACGCTGGCTGCCGGCGACGCCGCCGACGCCGCAGTTGCCGCCGCGGACGCCGAGGTGGCCGATCTCGACCAGATCGCGGATTTCCGTCCACGCCGTAGCATTGAGTTCGAAGGGCGCGGTCGAGGACACACCGCCACCCTGCTTGTAGGCTCCGATCCAGCCGTCCGGCTTGCCATCCAGACCGCCGCTGTCAGCCACGCGGCCAACGTGGTAGTCGGCGAACAGCACGAGCGCCGAACCACCGGCTTGCTTGCCGTTGCCGTCCTTGCGGGCACCGACGATCGGCTGGATGTCATTGAGCTCGTGCACATATTCGCCCGCACGGGCCTCAGTGTAGACAGCCGTCGTGATCGGGCAGGTCGGCCCGTCAGTGAACGACTCGACGAGGAAGTCACCGATCTTCACGGTATCGGGCATGGCGGCGTCATTTCCACGAATAAACGTGTTGATGGCCGTTGCTATGGCGGCGGTGACCAATGCGTCACTCCCGTCGCCGTTGCGAGCATTGCCCATCAGGGCGATGCGATCGTCATTGATCTTCGTCGCGAGAAGATCATTTGCCGACAGCGGGCCCGTTCCGTCGAGCGGGCACTTGCCCGGGTCGCGAGCGCTTCCATTGACCGCCGTGCCCGAGACATCGGGGTAGGGCAGCGTACCGGTCAGCACCGTGTCGCCGCGGCTGAAGTGCCACGTGGTGGCGAAATTGGTGTTGAGACCGGAATCCCAGATCGCACGGAGGGCCTCCGGGCTGGAGTTCGAGCCACCAGAACGCGTGTCGACCGGGCCGTTGGAACCCGTCGAGCCGTAGTGCACGTTCGACACGCTGCCCGTCGACCCCGTCCACACCACCGCGTTGCCGCGGCTGGTGTTCGTGGCACCGACATAGTCAGCCACCTTCTCGTTCACCTTCGACGGGTTCAGGGCATCGAGACCCTTACCCGGGTTGGCGACCTTGAGGCTGATCACGTCAGCCACCCAGCCGATGTTGCGCGAGTCGCCATCGCGAAGATGGTCGAACGCACCCGACGACATGCGGCCGAGCGGACGGCCCATACGGTCGACCTGCGTCTCGTCCGAAGTCTTGATGGCGAACGCACGGCCGAAGCCGCCGATGCTCATGTTGGTGCCCGCGGCCAGAGCGGCCTGACGAGCCGAAGATAGCGCCGGCAGCAGCAACGCCACCAGCAAACCGATGATCGAGATCACGACGAGCAGCTCCACGAGCGTGAAGCCCTTGCGTGGGCAAGAGCACCCGCGCGATCCTTGGAGGGAATGACGCATAAAAAATTTCCTTGGTGAAGAAGAACCAACCAGTGTCGCGCCGAAGACTCCCTTCGGCTCTCACGGCACGGTTTATACGGGACGACAGTGAGAGAGATATGAAATGAAAGTGAGAAAAAGATGAGGCGGGAAAATTTTTGGTGCTCGCCGGCAGCCCAAAGCGAATTAGGCCAACTTTTTCGACTCCTTGAGCATTTCGGCGATTGCCAGGGCGGCGGCGTCGGCCGCAGGGTTGCCGGAGTGGCCGGCGGCTTTCGGCGTAGAGAGCGCCTTGCGGGCCGTGACCCGCATCCACCGCTTCATCCCAAGCTGCTCCTTGAGTTCTTCCGTCAAGGCCGCTTTCGACTTGGAAGCGGCCTTTTTCTCCCCTGTGGATTCCGGCTGGTTCGTCGTCTGTGACATGGATTTCCCAGCGGTTGGAGGGCAGAAGAACTATCGAGCAAGATAGTCGTGTAACCGCGTGAGACGGTTGTGAGATTCAGATGAGAAAATTGTGAGGAAGCCTGTTTTGCCGAACAAAAAAGCCGGCCCTGCTGGGGTTTCCAGCGGGGCCGGCTTTGCGGGCTGCAGTTGGGGTGCCAGGCTGAAGCCTGTCCTACTGAACTTTGAGGAGCTCGACGAGGAAGTGGAGCTGGGCATTCGGGGGGATGGGGCCGCCGGGGGTGCCGCGGGCGCCGTAGCCGAGGTTGCTCGGGATCAAGAGTTCGATCATGCCCCCCTCGCCCACGAGCTGCATGCCTTCCGTCCAGCCGGGGATCACGCCGTTGAGCGGGAAGTCGATCGACTCACCGCGCTGGTAGGAACTGTCGAAGACCTTTCCATCGTCGAGCCAGCCGTGGTAGTGGACCTCGACGTTGCTCGAGGCCTTCGGGTTTGCGCCGGCGCCCTTGCGGAGCACGCGGTATTGCAGGCCGGAATTCGTCTTGGTGAACGCCTTCGGCGCGTCGGCGTCGATCTTGCCGGCGCCCTTGGGGAGCGCGGGGTGGGGAACGTCCTGTGGGGCTTGTGCCACGGTGATCTCCGGGGTGAAAAGGGTGAGGCAGCAAACAGTGATGGCGGCAACGAGACGCATCGCGTGGCTCCTGGGAGGGGAAAACAAAACGGCAGTATACGGCAGGGAGGGCAATCCGCCGCCGGAACGGCAGAAGTCGCGTCGCGGTGGCCCTCGAAGACTCGGTCCAAATGCTCCGCGAGCTTCCGCCGATTCCGGCGGCTCGCCGTTTCCCGCGTGGGCCGGATTCCGGTTGTGTTAATTCGAGGCGAGCAGGGCTTCGATCTCGTCGGGCTCGATCGGGACGTGGCTGCAGAGATCGACCGGGCCGTCCGCCGTGATCAGGATGTCGTTCTCCAGGCGGATGCCGATCCCCTCCTCTGGGATATAGATGCCCGGCTCGACCGTGATCACCCAGCCCGGCGCGAAGGGGCCGCTCATCGGCGCGAGATCGTGCACGCCCAGGCCGAGCGAATGGCCGAGCCCGTGCATGAAATATTTTCGGCAGGCGGGCTCGTCGGGGGAGTCGCTGGCCACCTGCTCCGTCGTGAGCAGGCCGAGCGCGAGCAATTCCTCGTTCATCTCGAGCTGCGCCGCCCGCTTCCAGGCCCGCGGCGTCGTGCCGGGAATCGCCCGCGCGATCGAGCTTTTCAGCACGCGGAGCACGGCCTCATAGACAGCCCGCTGCCGGGGCGTGAAACGGCCGCTGACGGGATAGGTGCGAGTCAGATCGGCGTTGTAGTTGGCGTAGTTGGCGCCGACGTCGATCAAGACGAGGTCGCCTGAGCGGCAAGGCTTGTCGTTGTCGATGGAGTGCAACACACAGCTGCTTTTCCCAGAGGCGATGATCGGTTCGTAGCCCATTTTCGCCCGGTGCCGCGTGAACTCAGCGAGGAGTTCCGCCTCGAGCTCGTATTCCATCACGCCCGGCTTCAGGGCCGCGAGCACCCGCCGCAGGCCCTTGTCGGTGATGTCGATCGCCTGACGGATGAGCGCCACCTCGGCCGGGCTCTTCACGGCCCGCAGCCGGCGCAACAAGGGCGCGAGCCGCTCGACGCGGTGGAGCGGGTATTTCGCGATCAACTGCCGCGCGAGCCGGAGGTCGCGGGGCTCGATCTCGGTGCTCGCCCGCTCGTGCTCATTGGCATTGAGCACGACGACGTCGCTTTCGCATACAAGCGCATGCAAGACACCCGGCAATTCGGAAAGCCAGCGCACCTTCGCGATGCCCGAAATCTCCTGCGCCCGTTCCTTCGAGAGTTTTTCCCCTTCCCAGATTGTGAGGTGCTCGTTCGGCTGGCGGATGAAGAGCATCTCACGGTGGGCCGGATCGGCCGCATCGGGGGCGAGCACGAGGACGCTCTCCTCCTGCTCGACTCCAGAGAGCCAGAAGAGATCGCTCGCCGGGTGGAGCCGCAGCGTGCCATCGCCGTTCGTGGGCAGGACGTCGGCAGCATGCACGACCACGACGCCGTTTTTCGGCAGGAGTTCCCGCAATTGTCGGCGGTGGGCGACGAACAGGGCCGGGTCGATCGGGGCGTGTCGCATGCCTGAAACGGGCTCCGGAGAAGGACATGAATCCTGCAGATCGTACACTTTCCCGCATGACACCCGCATCCCAAGACACCGCCGAGCCGATCCTGGTCGGCGGAGCATGGCGGCCCGCCGCGGCCATCGACACCTACCGGGCGATCGACCCCTCGGCCGGACAGCCGCGCGCCGCCATCTGGCCGTTGAGCGGCTGGAGCGACGTGGACGAGGCGCTCGATGCGGCGACGCGCGCCGCCACCGAACTCCGCCGGCTGCCGGCCGCCACGATCGCCCGGTTCCTCGCCCGCTATGCCGACCGGCTCGAGGCGCGGGGCGGCGAGCTCGTGGCACTTGCCCACGCGGAGACGGGCCTCGCGGTGAAGCCGCGGCTCGCGGAGCACGAGCTGCCGCGGATGCTCGACCAGCTCCGGCAGGCGGCAGCAGCCGCCGCCGAAGAGACCTGGCGGATGGCGACGATCGACACCGCGCGAAACATCCGCGCGGCGGCCTTCGGGCTTGGCCCCGTCGTCGTCTTCCCGCCCGCGAATTTTCCGCTGGCCTATGGCGCCGTGACCGGCGGCGATTTCGCCGCCGCGATCGCCGGGGGCAATCCGGTGATCGCCAAGGCACATGCCGGCCACCCGTCGGTCTCACGGCTCGCGGCCACCGAGGCGATGCACGCCGCGCGCGAGACCGGCCTGCCGGCGGCGACTGTGCAGCTCATCCATGGCCTCGCGCCGGCCGACGGCGAACGGCTCGTGGCCGATGCCCGCGTGGGAGGCACCGGGTTCACCGGCAGCCAACAGGCGGGCGAAAAACTCTTCGCGGCCGCGGCGGCAACGGGCCGCGTGATCTGGGTGGAAATGGGGAGCATCAATCCGGTGGTCGTGCTCCCCGGTGCGCTTGCCGAGCGCGGCGAGGAGATCGCGGAGCAGTTGACGGCAAGCGTCACCGGCTCGGCGGGGCAGGTGTGCATCAAGCCGAGCATCGTGTTTTTCGTCGATGGAGCGGCTGCCGAGGGATTCATCGGGTCGCTCTGTCGCCGGTTTGCCGCGATCGGGCCCCAGGTGCTCCTCGGGCCTTCCGGCCACGACCGGCTCATCGCCGCGGCGGGACACCTCCACGCATCGGGTGCGCGGATCCTCGTTGGCGGCACCTCCGGCGACGGCCCCTGCACGTTTCAGCCCACGCTGCTCGACGTGACGGCGGCCGAACTCATTGCGAACGCCAGGTCGCTGCTCGTCGAGGCGTTTGGCAACGTGACGCTGCTCGTGCGGTGCGTGTCGCTTGCGGAACTACAGCAGGCGATCGAGCCGCTCGAGGGGGCGCTCGCCGCCTGTTTTCATGCGGCCCGCGATGGGAGTGACGACGAGGCCGCACGGGCGATCGTACCGCTCTTGATCGCCCGGGCCGGCCGCGTCGTCGAAAACCGGATGACGACCGGCATGTCGGTGAGCCCGGCGATGCAGCATGGCGGCCCGTGGCCGTCGGCCGCGCCGCCGTTTTTCTCAGCCGTCGGGATGCCCTGGTCGATCCTGCGGTTCGCCAGGCGGATCTGCTTTGACGGCTGGTCGCAGGAGCGGCTGCCGGAGTGCCTGCGCGACGAGCCGCCTTCGGGCCGCCCGTGGCGGTTTATCGACGGGGCATGGACGCGCGACTAGGCCGTGGCGGTTGATTACCGGTACTGGCTGTCGCCGTATTGCCGCATCTTCTCGGCGGCCTTGATCGCTTCGGTCGTCACCTGCTGGCCGACGGCTGCGGCGCGGTCTTTGTTGACCGTGATGCTCGGCAGGCCGCCCGAAAACGAGATCGTGATCACGCCGCTGGCGATCAGGATCGGGACGAGCAGCAGCAAGAGCTTCGAGCCCCACTTCGACTTGGCCACCTGCTGCACAGGAGCCGGCATGCCGATCGTGGCCAGGCCGGCGATCTGCTGCGAGTAACTCGTCTTGCTCGATTTTCTCTTCTTCGACTTGGCCATGACCCGCTCCGCGAATAGGTGGTGTGTGTGGAGGAGAGAATCGGCCAGACAGGGCGGATGGCCTGAGCGGCAACGCGGCCTCGCGCAGCCCTTTCGCGGGGGCCGCAGGCTACGCAGGCCGCAGGGTTTGCCAATGACTGTCCTACGTGGCAAACGCCAGCGCGAGGCGGCGGAGGGCTTCTTCGAGCCGATCGGTCGGGCAGGCGACGTTGAGCCGGATGAAGCCCGGCGCGCCAAACTCGCGGCCGTCGGAGGGGCCGAGGCCGGCGGCCTCGCAGGCGGCCTGCGGGTCGCTCACGCCGGTGCCGCGGCAGTCGATCCACGCAAGATACGTCGCCGCTGGCGGGATGCAGGCGAGGCCCGGGATCTTCGCGACCGCGTCGATCGCCAGATCGCGATGGCGCCGCACGACGGCGATGAGCCGACGCCGCCAAGCATCGCCATGCCGCCATGCCGCTTCGGCCGCCGCGTAGCCGAGCGGATTGACCATCGGCACCAGGCCGCCACCGGCGGCCCGCCAGCGGCTCTTGAGCCCGCGATCAGGCACGATCGCCGCGGCACAGCCCAGGCCGGCGAGGTTCCAGGTCTTCGACGGCGCGACGAGCGTGATCGAGCGGCGGGCGGCAGGATGGTCGAGGCTCGCGAAGGGAATGTGGCCGCGATCATCGTCGAGGAGCAGATCGGACCAGATCTCGTCGGAGACGACCGTGAGACTGTGCCGCTCAGCGAAGTCGGCGATCGCGAGGAGATCGGCGCGGCCAAACACCGTGCCCGTGGGGTTGTGGGGGTGGCAGAGCCAGAAGATCTTGGCCCGCGGTGTGATCGCGGCGCTCGCGGCATCCCAGTCGATGCTCCAGGCACGTGGCCCTTGGGTGAGTGGCACCCGCACGCAGCGACGGCCCGCGAGGCCGGGCAGCGTGAGGAATGGCGGATAGACGGGCGTGAACGTGACGATCTCGTCTCCCGGGTCGGCGAGCAGCCGCGCCGTGACCGAAAGCCCCGTGACGACGCCGGGTGTGCCGAGCACTGCGTCGGGGTCGATCCGCCAGCCGTGCCGGGCCGCAAGATGGTCGGCGAGCGCGGGGGCGAAGCCGGGGGGCTCGTGGGTGTAGCCGAAGACGCCGTGATCGACCCGCGCGCGAATCGCGTCGAGCACCTCCGCGGGCGCGCAAAAATCCATGTCGGCCACCCAGAGAGGCAGGACGTCGCGGCCGGCCCAGCGGTCCCACTTCTCCGAACCGGTGCCGCGGCGATCGGGGCCGGTCGCGAAGAGGGGATCGGCGGATGGGGGCGAACGGTCGTCCATGGCAGATTCCTGGAAAGTAAAAATAGCTCACGAAAGCCCGCAGCGCAAGCAAGGATCATTCGCGAGCTGCGCTGGACGAAGGCGAGGGGGTCGGCGGAAGCGTGACGAGCTTGTGGACCGAGTCCGCGAGTGACACCGCGAGGAACCTTCTGCCGCCCCCGAGCCGATGTGGCGTTCATGCGGATCCGCTTGCAGAGCAAGCGGTCTACTTTGGCAGCGGCTAATAGCGATAGACCGCCGCCACGCCGCTTTCGGTCGGCATCGCGATCCGCTCGAGCGACAAGATGCCTCCGCCGTGGAGGAGGACGGTCTCGGCGACGGCGCCAAAGAGGTCTTCCTGCCGCAGGGCAGGGCGGTCGCCAGAGCGCGACACGTCTCCGGGCGCCTCGCCGTTGGTGATGATCGCGCCGGTCTGGCGGTCGAGTCGCCCCGTCTCGAACCGGTCCTTTTCGATGAGCAGCGTCGCCACGCGGCCGGCCACGGCCGCGCGGGCGATGTCGGAGAGGTCGCCCGAGCCGAGACCGTGATCGCGGGCCTGCTCGAAGAGATGCAGTTCGCGGCCGATCCGCTTGTCGCGTGCGGCGGCGAAGATCGGCGCCACGAGCGGCGCGATCGACTCCTCCGGCAAGAGATGCGCGTCGCGATCGACATACGCATCCAGGAGCAGCCGATTTTTCGAGAGCCCGCGAAACACCGCCGCCAGCCGCGGCAGCGCCACAAGCACCAGCGGCAGCCCGGAGTGCTTCGACACCCGCTCGTGCACCACCTCGTCGACGTGCCGAAAAAAAATCTCCGTGTCTGCATCGATGTCGTCTTGCTTCGAGCCGGTGCCCCCGTGGATCACGCTCGTGAACCCGCGGCCGCCCGGCCCCATCCCGCGCTGCACGCGGTGGGGCTGAAAGATTTCTTCGTCGACCACCGCCCCGCGGTCGAGTTCGCCACTGGCGGCGTCGGTGCCGGGCAGGCCGTGGAGCGGCACGGGATCGACGCGGCCGGCCGGGCCGCCCGCGGCGCGGCCTTCCGTTACCTGTCCCTCGTAGACATGCGCCGCGCGGCTCGTGAGCGTGAGCACGTTGAACCGTTCGACGGAGGCGGCGATCCGCACCAGCGGCATCGTGTGGAACCGCGCGGTGACGAGCGCGAGCGGCTTGACCGGCGCCGGCAAGAGGAAGATTCGCGCAAGGCCATCGGCGGCGAGAACCGCGAGACCGTCGCGGGTGTGCTGCCAAAACCGGACGTTGTCTTCGATGGCGTGCAGCGGCTCGAGCAGCCGGTCGATCTCGCGGTTCGGTTGTGACGCCGAGAGCGCCATGGCGAGCACGTCGACGAGATGCCGGTAGGTGGGCTGGTCGACGAGGTTGTCCGGCACCGTGCGGTGCGTCGGCATGTAGAGCGAAAGGCAGGGGGCGGGCTGCGGCTCGAGCAGCGACCGCACCGTCTCGAGCGACACCGGCGCGATCGAAGCCGGGTTGCCGAGGAACATCGACGCCATCGGAGCCTCCCGCAAGCAGGGTGAGAGGCTTCATGCCGGCGCCCCGCCATGCGGCAGGGTGATCCTCGAGGGAAGTGTTTGCGGTCGGCCCGCGAAAGGCAAGCGAGCGGGCGATTCACTCCCGGGGCACGAGCGGCCGGCCGACCTCCCGGCCATCGACGACGAGCAGATCCGATGGCGACAGTACGGGCTCGTAGGTCTCGCGGACGAGCGTCGCCAGATTCGCCGACAGCGGGAGCGATCCTGCCACCGTGAGGCGATCGCCTGTCAGCGTTGCCGTCGCCCGACGGCCGGCGAACTCGGCGCGGAAGGCGGCGAAGGCGTCGTCGTCGCAGTCTTCGCGGGCTTCGATGTCGAGTACGACGATGCCGCGGCCCGCGGGGGCCTTGTCCGAGAGCGTGGCCGTGAGCCGCTGGGCCCCGAGCTGCGGGGCGTCGGCTCGCAGCGTGAAGGCCCGCGGCGCCGAGCCATCGGTCCCCGTCATGAGCGAGCGGATGCCCACGGCCACGTTCCCCTTGCGCACGAAGAACGTCGCGTCACCCCCGAGCGCGGCGCCATCGGCCAGCCGCGCGCCGGCCGTCCACACCTCCGCATCGGCAGGCAGGAGGAGATGGGCGCGGAGGCAGGAGAGGTCGGCGGGAGCGACGCGGAAAAACGGTTTCGCCGGATCGATCATCCAGGCCGCGGTGATCCGCGGGCCCCGCTGCGACGAGACGAGAAACGTTCGCAGGTGATGGGCCTTCGCCTGGGCGCCGTGGCCGACGAGCTCCTTGTGGCGGCCGTAGGGATCATCGCGGCCGTCGAAGACGAGCGTGACGTTGGGCGTGGAGCGCCCGCCGGGAAGATGGATGGCGAGCGATTTATCCTCCGGCCCGCGGCACTCGCCGGCGATGCCGATGGCCATCGAGCGGCCCACGTAATTCGTGGCGCGGGCCCACGGCTCGGCGTTGAACCGCTGCACCACGAATCGCCGCGTGTGATCGCCGACGGTCGCACGCAGATCGGCGGGTGGATTCCAGCGGCAGTCGTTTTGAAACGTGTGAAGGTGCTCGCGCGGCGCCTTCGGGAGCCAGCCGGCCGATTCGGTCGGGGCCCAGTTCGCAAGCCAGCCGGCTGCGTGCAGATGCTCGTCGAGATAGCCGCGGCCGAAGAGATAGTCGTAGTCGCGGCTGTGGGCGCCCGAGAGCCGTTCGGCCGGCGCGAACCAGTTGGCCGCGATGCCGGTCCAGAGCAGCGTGAGCATCGACTGGGCCTGCCCTCGGATTGCCTCGTCTTCGGCGTGGCGGGCGATCAGGCCGAGGCAGTCGAGATCGATGCCGTAGTAGGTCGGGCTCGAATATTCGGTGATGCCGTGGCGGCGGACGTGGCCGACCCACTCGACCCACAGTTCCTCTCCGCGGCGTCGGGCCTGCGAATCGCCCAGACGGCCCAGGGCGAGATGGTTCCAGATCTTCAGGAGGAAGATATTCGTATAGCCCGGCTTCACGGGATGACGGTCGAGCGCGGCGCCGGCGTCATCGTGCATCGCGTCGAGCAGGTCCCGTGCGGCCGGGGAGAGGGCCTCGGCATGCGCCAGCCGGAGCAGGCTCGTGAGTTCGGTCGCGAAGGCGACGGCATTGGGATCGGTCACCCGTTCATCGCCGAGCCGCCAGCGGTAGTTGCCGAAGTGCTCGCTGCCGGGCGTGGTGTCTTGCATCGACCGCGCGATCCCGAGCGCCTCGTCGACGATCTCCGGCTGCCAGCGATTTCCGGCGGCCTCGACGGCGAACCGGAGGATGCCCCGGATGCCAAGCGCGGGGTCACGGGTGCGGAGGATCGCCGCCTGCGCCGCCAGTTCGCTCGCCGCATCCTGACACCAGGCGCAGGCCGCCATGGCCGCCCATGCCACGCAGGCGATGCCGGCCAGTCCGATGCGATGGCGGGAAAGGTGGATCGACGGGCTCATGGACGCGGTTGGCCGGGGGCGAAAACACCCATGATATCGCTGCGGTCTGCCGGAGCCTGCCGGCCGCACGACTGGAAAATACGGGCTAGACTTGCTCGTATGCCTCGCAAGAAGCCCACCCCCCCGAAACGTGCCGTGATCGAGTGCACGGCCGCCCATCTGCCGGCGATCCGGGCGATCTACAACGACGCGATCCTCACCTCGACGGCGCTCTACGAATACGCGCCGCGGAGCGAGGAGACGATGCGGGAGTGGCTGGCCGTGCGCGAGCGCGACGGCATCCCCGTGCTCGGCATCGAGTGGGAGCCCGGCGTGCTGGCCGGCTTCGCCACTTGGGGGCCGTTTCGGCCGCGGGCGGCCTACAAGTATTCCGTCGAGCACTCCGTCTACGTCGACGAGCGATTCCGCGGCGAGGGGATCGGCCGGCAATTGCTCCAGGCGCTCATCGCGGCCGCCAAGGACCGCGAGTTGCACATGATCATCGCCGGCATCGACGCCACGAACGTCGCGAGCGTGGCCCTGCACAGCTCACTCGGCTTCCGCTGCTGCGGCACGATCCGTGAGGCCGGCTTCAAGTTTGGCCGCTGGCTCGACCTCGAGTTTTGGCAGCTGATCCTCGACACGCCGAAGCAGCCGGTGGACGGGTAGGACAGGCTTCAGCCTGTCGGTCTGGCCGTGGGCGATGGAGAGACAGGCACAGAGGCCTGTCCTACGCGCGAGGCAGTTCGTAGCCCTTGCGGTATTCGCGGGTGAAGAGCCGGTTCGCCTCCGGATCGGTGGACCGCTCCGTCTTCGGGTCGAGCGTGAGCTCGCGGCCGAGCTTCAGCGGGGTCTTCGTGAAGTCGACCTGGTTCTCGGCAAGGTGCGCGGCGAACGAATCGAGCGAGGCAGCCACATGCCTGTCGTCGGCCGCGAGCCGGGGCCGCGTGCCGGGGCCCGCGACCTCGCCGAGCGCCCACGACACATTGCCCAGGTGGGCAAGCGCGCTCGAAAGATGCCCGTCTTCGATGTCGAGATGCAGGTCTTCGTGGCGGCGGCTCTTGATCGCCTTCACGAAATTCGCGAAGTGCTGCTGATAGGTGCCGCCCGACCAGGCGCCGAGCGGATGGCCGTCGTAGTCGAAGGCCGCGCCCGACGCGTAGTTTGGCGCGACAGCGAAGCCCTCCGTGCCATACCAGATGTTGACCGCCAGCTTGAACGGATCCACCTTTGGCAGCCCGAACGTGACCGGAGACTTCATCGGCAGGCCGCGGACGTCGGAGATCAAGACCGCGTCGTCCCACTGGAAGATCGTCACCTGGCTGTTGGCAACGTCGCCGTTGTCGATATAGCCGAGCCGGCCACCCAGGCTCACGACCCGCTTGGGAAAATCCTGCTTCCCGAGGCCCCAGCGCGCCTTGTCGAGTTCATGCGGATTCTGGTTGCCGAGATCTCCGTTGCCGGTGAGATGATTCCAGTGCCAGTCGTAGTGGAGCCGCTTCCGCGTCGGCACGACGGCCGGCGCCGGGCCGGCCCAGAGGTCAAAGTCGAGGCCCGGCGGGAGCGGGGCGGGGGTCTCGACCAGGCCGATGGAGGGCCGGGGCTTGAAGCAGATCGCGTGGGCGGTCTTCACCGGCCCGAGCCGGCCTCCCTTCACGAAGTCGAGCGTATCGCGCATGCCTGTCATGCTGCGGCTCTGCACGCCCATCTGACACATCCGGCCGAGTTTTCGCGCCCACTGCGTGATCACGCGGCCCTCTTCCACGTTGTGGCTGCAGGGCTTTTCCACGTAGACATCCTTGCCCGACTGCATCGCCCACACGGCCATGACCGCGTGCCAGTGGTTTGGCGTGGCGATCGAGACGGCGTCGATGTCGGTGCGGTCGAGGAGCCGGCGGATGTCGGGGATGTATTCCGGTGGGCGGAGCGAGTTTTTGAAATGCCGTTCGCAGAGACGAACGTATGCGCCGGGGTCGATGTCGCAGATCGCCACCACGTCGGCCTCGGGTGTCTTGAGCCACTCGCCGACATGGGCCGCCCCCTGGCCATTCACGCCGATCACGGCCACCCGCACCTTGTCGCCGGGGCCGACCCGCTTGGGCGCTGATGCCTCGGCGGCCGCTGCCGAAGGCTTGGCGCTGGCCAGCGCCGCCGCTGTGAACCCGAGGGCCGTTTCCAAGAGAAAATCACGGCGTGGGATCGGCATCGGGAAAGGCTCCTCAAGAGGCGGAAAACACCTCTACGAGTCTAACCCCCGCCGGACGCATGAAAAACCGACGATTAGCGTTTCCGCCGAGCAGCCCGTCCGCGACGCCCACTATCGTGGTTTCCGCTGTGGTTGCCGTCGTGGCCATCCAGCAGGATCTTCTGATTGCCGAGCGCGTTCGAGGGGCGGGCCCCGATCGGCTCGTAGGCCACGCTCAAGACCCTCACGGGGCCGCGGCCGGCTGGCATGAGCGTGTGGGGGATTGCGGCATAGATATAGATGCTGTCGCCTTCGGACAGCAGGAGCAGGTCGTTGCCATACTCGAGCTTGAGCTCCCCCTCGAGCACCATCAAAAACCGTTCGCCATCGTGGTTGTCGGGATTGCCCCGGTTGCCGTTGCCAGAAATATGCAGGATCACCGGATTCATCGACCGATTGCGCCACTGGTCGGCCAGGTGCTCGACGACGATGCTCTGCTTGCGGTCTTTCGGCGCCGGATCGATCCGGCCCGTGCCGCTCTTGACGACGACGTATTGTGGAGGAACCGAGAGCCCCTCGACGAGCGAATCGACGCCACACTCGAGGACGTCGGCGAGCTTCACGAGACCTTCGAGCGAAGGCGCGAGCTGGCCGTTCTCCAATTTGGAAAGCCAGCTCACGGTGAAATCGGCCCGGGAGACGACCTCCTCGAGCGTGAGGCGGCGGGCCATGCGCGCGGCGCGGACGCGGCGGCCGAGATCGGCGAGGTTGACAGATGCAGGCATGGAAGATCCAGCGAACGCTTTCCGTTCGCACTTCAAGGAGGCCGCTGAGAGAGCCCTGACAATCTCAGTGCCGGCATGACGATAGCAACCCGCGAGGACGGAATCCTCACGTCTGGACCGGTTTCGGCAGGCGGGGGCCGCCCGGATGGCGACGGGCCGAACGCACCGCTTTCCAGAAGCAAAATTATGCCCGGCGGGGTGACACTCGCAAGAGGGGTTCTTTCGCGGCGGTCTGGCCGCAAAAAAGCCCGGCTTTGGCAGTGTCTATGCCAAAGCCGGGCACCGTTGGGCCGGATCGCTGCGGTCGCGGCCGTCTGTCAGGCGCCCGGGCGGCGGAAGTGCCGGTAGGCCTGCAGGACGTCGTGGAGGTCTGACGAGATCGTGATCTCGTCGGCCTCGAAATCGGTGAGCCAGGTGCGGTTGCTGGCCACCGCATCGGCCAGGAGCGGGAGAATCTCGCCGAGCGACACCTTCACGGTGTTGGCCGCGGCCGAATCGTGGAGGAGCACCTGGGCTTCAGGACCGGTGTAGACGCGAAGTTTCCGCAAAGCCATAGACAACACTCCCTTGATTGATCGTTCTTGCTTGATCGTTTCGTCGGGAGGGCGTGCCGGCCTTCCGCGGCCGACGGTCATCCTGACCTCGCGGACTCCCGCTGAAGTCTTCATCGGCATGGACTGCCGTCAAAGTTTGACCGAATCCCCGGGTCGTGCCGGTTTTTCGGGTGACTGCCGGCAGACGGGGCAAGATGGGCCGGTTGCGAGCTAACTCTGCTGGCCGTTGGGGATTGCCACGGTTCCGAGCCGGCCGGCGCGGAAGGCCTCGCCCATCGCCTTGGGCACGAGCGCTTCGGCCTGCAGCACGCGGGTGCGGTTCTCGGCGGTGGCCGCCTTCATCTCCTGCTCGCGGGCGATCGCGAAGCTGCGCCGCTCCTCCGCCTTGGCCTGGGCGACGCGGGTGTCGGCTTCGGCCTGGTCGGCCTGCAGGCGGGCGCCGATGTTTTCCCCCACCTCGATGTCGGCGATGTCGATCGACACGATCTGAAACGCGGTCTGGGCGTCGAGGCCGCGCTGCAAAACGGCCTTCGAGATCGTGTCGGGATGCTCCATCACCTCGAAGTGGCTTTCCGACGAGCCGATCGACGTGATGATCCCCTCGCCGACGCGGGCGATGATCGTCTCCTCCGTGGCGCCGCCGATGAGCTGCTGGAGATTCGTGCGGACGGTGACCCGCGCCCGGATCTTGAGTTCCACGCCGTTTTTCGCCACCGCGGAGAGCGTCGATTTGCCGCTGGCGCTATCGGGACAATCGATCACCTTCGGGTTGACGCTCGTTTGGACGGCATCGAGCACGTCGCGGCCGGCCAGGTCGATGGCGCAGGCACGGTCGAAGTCGAGGTCGAGGTCGGCACGATGGGCGGCGATCAGGGCGCGGATGACGCGCGGCACGTCGCCGCCGGCGAGGTAGTGGGCCTCGAGCCGCCGGGCCGAGACATCGCGGCCGATGCCGGCCTGCGTGGCCATGATCTTCGCCTGCACGATCGTTCGGGCATTCACCTTCCGCAGGCTCATCCCCAAGAGTTCGAGAAACGTGACGGGCGCCTTCGACCAGAAGGCCTGAAACCAGAGCTGGCCGTAGTTGAAGATCAGCAGCAGGAGCGTGAGCGCGAACAGGCCGAGGATGAGGCCCAGGCCGACGAGCACGGGAAGCGGAACTTGTGCGGGAATGGCATTCACGGGGAAACCTCGCGAGGAGAAAGTCCCTCAAGCCTAGTTCGGGAATCGCGCCACGCAAAAAGTCGGCGGGACGCGGACGGTTTGCGGGCTGCCAGACAGGCACGGAGGCCTGTCCTACCAGCGAGCGGAGCTCGCCAAGCAAAAATCGGCGGGATGCCGATGTTTTGCGTGTCGACAGACAGGCACGGAGGCCTGTCCTACGGGTAGATGAGGAGGCTTTCGACGCGGTGTGGGGCGAGCCGCTCGCGGCCGCCCAAGAAGGCGAGCTCGACGAGAAACGCCATGCCCACCACCGTTGCCCCGGCCGTCTCGACGAGCCGCGCGCAGGCGCGGGCAGTCCCGCCGGTCGCCAGCACGTCGTCCACCACGAGCACCCGGGCGGCGGGCGCGAGGATGCCGCGGTGCATCTCGAGCCGGTCGCTGCCGTATTCGAGGTCGTATTCGTGGGTGATCGTGTCGGCCGGAAGCTTGCCCGGCTTCCGCACGGGGATCACGCCCACGCCGAGAGCCAAGGCCATCGGCGGCGCGAAGAGAAACCCGCGGGCCTCGACGGCCGCGATCGCGTCGAGCCGCTCGCGACGCCACGGGGCCACGAGCCCTTCGACCGCCGCCGCCAGCGCCCGCGGTTCCGCCAAGAGCGGCGTGATGTCGCGAAATAGGATGCCCGGCTTCGGGAAGTCGGGGATGTCGCGGATGTGTCGCTTCAGGTCGACGGATGCCGACATGCCTCAGGCCCCCCGCCGCAGCCGAATGGTGGCCCGCGGGACGCCATCGATCTCGGCGGCGAGCTGGGCGAGGGTTTCCGCCTCGATCTGCCGCACCCGCTCGCGGGTGAGACCGAGCACGGCGCCGATCTCCTTGAGCGTCATCGGCTCGCCCCCCTCGAGGCCGAACCGCAGCTTGAGTATCCGCGAGGCCCGCTCGTCGAGCTGTTCGACCCGCTCGAGCACGTGCCGCAGCGTGTCGTCGTCGAGCAGCACCTCCGCGGGGCACTTCATGTTTTCATCGCGAACGATCTCGCCGAGCGACCAGCCTCCGTCCGCCTGCTCCGTCTGCGGGGCCGATTGGTGCACATGGATCGCCTTCTTGATGATCGGGAGCTTCTTGCGGGCAAGCCCCAGCATCCGCGCCACCTCCTCCTGGGTCGGCGTGCGGCCGAGCACCTCCACCAGCCGTGCCGTGGCCCGCCGCCACTTCGAGAGCAATTCCACCATGTAGGCCGGGATGCGGATCGTCTTGCCCGAGTTGATCAGCGCCCGCTTGATCGATTGCTTGATCCAGTAGCTCGCGTAGGTGCTGAACCGGGTGCCCATGGTGGGGTCGAAGCCCTCCACGGCCCGCAGCAGGCCGAGATTGCCCTCCTCGATGAGGTCGGGCAGCGGCAGGCCGCGGTTGGCGTAGCCCCGCGCGATGTTCACCACGAGCCGGAGGTTGGCTCTGACCATGTGGTCGCGGGCGGCGGCGTCGCCGGCGGCGATCGCCCGCGCCAGCCGCTTCTCATCGTCGGCGGAGAGCAGCGACGTGTCGTTGATGTCGCGCAGATAGGTTTCCAGGGGGTTCTGCACGGCGGACGACGGTTTGCGGCGGGGACCTGGCATGGCGTGGCGACAACCTTTTTTAGAAGCGAGGGTGATCGGACACTCGAGACAACGAGCGGCGGGCGGGGCGATCGCCGTCTCCGGCATTCGCGGCACCACGCCGACAGGAGAGAGGTATCGGCGGCTCGTCGGACCAACTGCACAGGCAGGGGAAAGACGGCGTGGTATGCGGCCTCTGCGGGATGTGCCGATGACGACCGGCCGGTGCGGGCAACCTGCGACAGGCTCAGGCGAGCGACCAGTCGAACTGCGCCAGTTCCGGTGTCGCGCCGATGCGAATCGGCACGAGCGACGTGCCGATGCCGCGCGAGACGTAGAGCGGCACGCCGTCGCCGCGATACCAGCCCGCGACATAGCCGCCGCTGCCATGCGGCAGCTTGAGCGCGACGCCGAAGGGGGCGATCTGCCCGCCATGCGTATGGCCGGAGAGCATGAACGTGGGAGTGTGCCCGGTGGGAAGCAGCAGGGCGTCGCGGACGGCCGGGCAGTGCGCGAGCAGCACGTGGTTGTCGCAGGGCTCGGCGTCGGCCAGCGCGGCCTCCGCGTTTGGCTGGCCCCCAATGAGGTCATCGAGCCCCGTGACCCGCACCCGGCGGCCGTGATGGTCGAACACGACGGAGCGATTCATCAGCAGTTCGACGCCATGCCCCGCGTAGAGCCGCTCGAGCGATTCGAGCGAAATTCCCGCCCAATGCTCCCAATTGCCGGTGATGGCGAAGCGGCGCGTGGCATGGGGCAGTTGCCGCAGAAACAGTTCGAGCTGCCAGAGCGACGCCCGACGATCGACCACGTCGCCGGTGAGGACGATCACATCGGGCGCCCGGGCATGAATCTGCTCGAGCAGCCGTTCCTCGAGGCTGCCGATCTGCTTGAGATGGAGATCGCTGATCTGCAGGACGGAAAGCCGCGGTGCAGCGGGCGACGCGGCAGTGCCGACGGCATGATCGCTCGTCGAGAGCCGCCGCGGCGTGACGAGCAGGCCATCGACCGCGCCGACGATCGGCACGGCGCCGGCGAGCACGCCCATGCGGGCCAGCCACTCGCGGCGGCCGAGCCCCTCGCGCCCACCGCCGGAATCCGGGCTCTCAGCGGGAGGCGGGGATGACGACACTGCGCGGCTCCGCGGCGTTGGGGGCGAGCGTGCGAGCGAGAAATGCCAGGAGGGCTTGGCCCGCGACGGCGTCGCGAGCAAGTGACGGCGTGTGGCTGCCCCCTGCGAGCACGACGAGCGTGCTTTCGACGCCGGCGGCCCGCAGCGCCGCGTCGAATTTCAGGCTTTGGCTCAGCGGCACCCGTTCGTCGTGTTCGCCGTGCACGATCAGGCAGGGCGGATCGCCGGCCGACACATGGGCCAGCGGACTCGCGGCTTGCGCCGCCTCGCGAAACTCCGGCAACGGACCGCCGACGAGCTGACTCGCCGGCGAGGACGGCCGATCGTGTTCTGGGCCAAGCGTCGTGAGGTTGGTCGGGGCCGCGATCGCCGCGACGGCCGCGACGCCATGCTCTTCCGCCAGCCCGACGAGCGCCGCCAAATGGCCGCCGCCCCCCGAGCCGACGACGGCGATCCGATCCTGGTCGATTCCCCAGGCCGCGGCATTGGTGGCGATCGATTCGACCGCCGCGCGGCAGTCGTCGAGCTGCGCCGGAAACGTGGCGGCGTCGCTCAGGCGGTAGCCCACGCTCGCAACGGCGTAGCCCAGGTCTGTCAGCCAGCGGATCGGGCAATCGGCTTTCGAGCCATCGCGCCAGGTATCGCCATGAATCCAGACGACGAGCGGTAGGCGGCTGGTGCCGGCGCAGCCGGCCGGGAGCAGGATGTCGAACCGCTGCCGGCTGTCGGGCTGCGGCACAGAAGGCTGGTCGCGATGAACGATCGGCTCATCGAATCGCTCGGACTGTTCCCCAAGAGGCCTGGGCTCGATCCAGGGGAGCGGCTCGGCGAGCGGGGCAGGGGATGCGTGTCGGCCACCGAACTGGTCACCGACATGCCCACCGACATGGACGGGCAGATCGTCGAGGGGCATGCGACGCGCGGCTGCCCGACGGTTTGCCCGCCGCGTCTCCCGCCGGCCACGCGGCATCTCAACCTCGAACGGGGCATCGGCCGGCGGCCGAGGATCGTCCCGCCAGGCGAGCTGCACTCGAGACCAATCCCGCTCGGCTGCGACGGCGCCGCCGGTCGTCGGCAGATCGACGACCAACGCGGCGGCGCACGCGAGCACGAGCGGGCTGGGCTTCATCGTGATTCTTTCGGAATGACAGGCTCGGAGGCCTGTCCTACGCAGGTGACACAGGCTCGGAGGCCAGTCCTACGATCGGCGGCCCTGCAGCTGTCCCTGCGGGGTGAGCTCGTCGATGATCTTCGGGATGTAGCGGCTGAGCACCTCGGCGAGCCGTTCGCGATCGATGTTGCGCTGCCGGGCGATCTCGTCGAGTTCGCGCTGGCCGAAGACGTCTTCGATCTGGCGGCGATCGACCGGCTTGTTCGGGCCGGTGCGAACCCACGAATCGACCTCGTCGCGCAGCCCCTTCTCTTCGAACTGTTTCACCACGTCGGGCAGCTTTTGCGCTTGGCCACCGCCGAAGATCTGCTTGAAGATTTCGGAGAGGTCGTCGGGCGAGGGCATGCCCTGCGGTCCGCGCTGCTGGGGCGCCTGCGGCGCACGCTGCTGCGGCTGACGCTGCGGGGCCTGCTGCTGGGCAGCACCTTCGATCACCTGCTTGAGAATTTCACCGAGGATGTCCATCGAAATCTCCGCAAAGGGGTGTGGGGCCGGAGGGCCGACCGCGGCAACCGGTCAGAGCAGTCTACGGGGGGAACTACCCCGGGGAAAGCAACCGGGGACGTTCAGCCCTGCAGTTTCGATCGCAGGGTTGCCCGGTCGAGGCCGAGAGCCTTCGCGGCGGCCGTCCGATTGCCGCCGGCGCGGTCGACGGCCTCCGCCGCGAGCGTCGTCTCGACCAGGTTCACGAGCCGGTCGTGCAGGTCGCCGGCATCGGCCGACACGCTCCAGGCTGCATCGACCCACTGCCGAACGGCGGTGGCCACGATCGCGTCGGCGTTGGGCGGCGGCGTTGCGCCGCGGGCTGCTGCCGCGGCAGGGGGCAGATGCTCGGCTTCGAGGTGGCCGCCGCGGGCCATGGCGGCGGCCGCTTCGACGGCATGCCTGAGCTCGCGGACATTCCCCGGCCATGATCGATCGCGCACCGCGGCCAGAAACGAGTCGCTCGCCTGCCGCCCGCCCTGCCCGGCCGCGGCGAGGAAGTGGTCCACCAAAGCCGGCAGGTCGTCGGGCCGCGCGGCCAGCGGCGGCATCTCGATCTGGAAGACCCGCAGCCGATGGTAGAGATCGACGCGAAACCGCCCTGCTTCAAGCGCGGCCGCGAGGTCGCGGTTGGTGGCCGCGATCACCCGCACGTGGACAGGCCGCGCGGTCGATGAGCCGACGGGCGTGATCGCGCGATCCTCCAGCACACGCAGCAGTTTCGCCTGCACCTCCAGCGGCGCCTCGCCGATCTCGTCGAGCAGGAGCGTGCCGCCATCGGCCAGTTCGAAGAGCCCGCGGCGGTCGGCCGTGGCGCCGGTGAAGGCGCCGCGGACATGGCCGAAGAGCTCGCTTTCGATCACGCTCGGCGCCAGCGCCGCCACACTCGTGGCAACGAGCGGTCGTTCACGGCGGCCGCTATTGGCATGGATCGCGCGGGCGGCGAGCTCCTTGCCGGTGCCCGTCTGGCCCGTGATCAACACGGGCAGGTCGGTGGCGGCGGCCACCGCGATCTGCTTGAACACCCGTTGCATCGCCGGCGAACTGCCGACGAGCCGCGTCGGCGGGGCGTCGGCCACCGGCGCCGGCACTGCCCCGTGGCGATCGGCGAGCGCCCGCGAAACCACCCGCGACACGCTGGCCAGGTCGAACGGCTTCACGAGGTAGTCGAAGGCGCCGGCCGCGACTGCCCGCACGGCCGTGTCGAGATCGCCGAACGCCGTCATCACGACGATCGCCGCCTCGGGCGCGGCCGCCCGCAAATCCGGCAGCGCCGCGAGTCCATCGCGGCCCGGCAGCCTCACGTCGACGAGCATCGCCTCGGGGGCGAAGCGGCCGCAGGTTTCGAGCGCCGCCTCCGCGCTCGAGGCCACCTCCACGGCGTGGCCGTCGTCGGTGAGCAGTTCGCGCAGGCTCCAGCCGATGGCGGGCTCGTCGTCGATGATGAGGATGCGGTTCATGATGCGGCCGGCTCCGCCGCGGCTGTGGCGGAGACCTTCATTCTCTGCGCGGGCAGCGTCATCGCAAAGCGGGTGTGGTCGTGCGGCCGGGTCCACTCGAGCGCGCCGCCGTGCTCCTCGGCGACCGCGCGGGCCACGGTCAGCCCCAGGCCGATCCCTTCCGGCTTCGATGTCGTGAATGGTTCGCCGAGCGACCCGCGGATCGCCGCTCCCGGCCCTGGTCCCGTGTCTTCGACCGCGAGTTCGATGCGATCCTCCACGAGGCTACCGCAGAGCCGCACGCAGCCGCCCCGGCCGGCCGCCTCGATCCCGTTCAGGGCGAGGTTCACAAGTGCCGCGCGGAGCGAATCGTGGCGGCCCACGATCGTGAGGCCGGTGGGAATCGTGCATTCCAGCCGCACACCGGCATGCTCGCACCGCGGCGCCGTCAGATCGCGCACATCCGCGAGCAGGCGGTCCACGCAGACCGGCTTGCTGGCAGCCTCGGCGGGCCGGCCAAGCGCGAGCAGCCCGCGCACCTCTTCCTCGAGGATCGCCAGCTGCCTTCCCGCCACGGCGAGGCTCGCATCGGCCGCGGGCTCGCCGCGCTCGAGCGGGCAGCGCCGCCGATGCAGATCGATTGCGAGCTGGGCGCCTGTGATCGCGTTGCGCAGCTCGTGCGCGAAGCCGGCGGCGAGCTGGCCGAGCAGGCGTTGCCGTTCGCCGGCGACGAGCGACTCGCGAAGCTCGCCGAGCGTCGCGCTCATACGGTTGACGCCCACGACGAGACGGCCCACCTCGTCGGCGGGCGCCGGCCGTCGGCCGTCGCGATCGACGAGCTGATTCCCAAACTCTCCTTCGGCGATCCGCCCCACCTGCCGCTCAACGGCGGCGATCCGCGCCGCAAGCGCGCCGGTCGTGCGCAGGCCAAGGGGCACGAGCAGCGCGAGCGTGGCCGCGGCAACGGCGAGTACGGGCCAGACCGCCTCGAGGGCGGCGGAGAGCATGCCGCGCTGCGGCGACAGCACGAGCACGGTCTCGGGCCGCACCCCTGTCGACTTGGCGATGCCCACGCGGTAGGTGCTCCCCGCGATGGCGAGGGATCCATGCTGCATGCCGGACGAGATCGCGTCGTCGCTGACGGCGCCAAGCGAGTCGTGGTCGATCGTGGAGAGTCCGCGGGTGCGGGCGGCATCGTTCCAGATGAGGAAGTGGCTGCCGGTGAGACGGTGGAGCGCGTCGAGCACCGGCATCGAGAGTCTGACCCGCGACGACGACAGCGCAGCGGCCACTTGTGCCTGCTGGCGGCGGGCCGCGTCGGCCGCGCGGCGGGTGGCGAGCCAGGCCGCGAATGCCACGTTGGCCAGCACGGCCGCAAGCAAAAGCCCCACGACCGGAAGCACGAGCTGGCGGGTGAGCGACGTGGGCTGGGGGAGCATGGCCATGCGGAAAGTTTCGCCGCGGGAACGCGCCCGGTCCATCGCCGTAGAGTTTCCCGGAGAACACCAATGCTGCTTCCCGTCTTCCGCCGCCTCGAGCGGCACGGCTGGATCGATTGAACGCCGCGCGGCGGTATCATGCCCGCGTGATGAACCGCGTCCGCCACCTGCTCCTGCTCGCCGGCCTGCTCTGCACTCCTGTGGCGGCGCCACGCGCCGAACAGCCGGCGTTCCCGGAGGAACTCGTGGCCTTCGGCCCGCCTTCGGCCGCGCCGATTTTTGCGGGGGGCGGGAGCGATGCGTGGGACCGCGATCTCCGCGAGCGCGGCTGGATCATGCGCGAAGGGGGCTGCTGGCGGCTCTGGTACACCGGCTCGAATGCCGACCGCGATCCGCTGCGGCGCGTCGGCCTCGCCACCGGTCGAGACGGCCTCAACTGGGTCCGCAGCGAGTCGAACCCGCTCGTGAAGGACGCCTGGGTGGAAGACATGTGCGTGGTGCGATGCCGCGGCGAATATCTGATGTTTGCGGAGGGGGAAGGGGACATCGCGCACTGGCTCTCGTCGCGGCAGGGCGTTCGCTGGCAGGGTCGCGGCCCGCTCGACATCCGCCTCGCGAGCGGCGCGCCGATTCCAGACGGCCCGCGGGGCACGCCGGCCGTCTGGTTCGAGCGCGGCGTCTGGCATCTCTATTACGAACGCATGGATCACGGCGTCTGGCTGGCCACGTCGCGCGATCTCTGCACGTTCACGAACGTGCACGATGATCCGGTGCTCGCCTGTGGCCCTGAGCCGTACGACGCCCACGGCATCGCCATCGATCAGATCGTCCGCCATGCCGGCCGCTACTACGCCTACTACCATGCGAGCCCCGTCGCCGATCGCAGCCAGTGGCAGACATGCATCGCCACGAGCACCGATCTCGTGCACTGGGAGAAGTATGCAAGCAATCCGCTCTTGCCCGTGGACCCGGCCCATCCGAAGCGGTCGAGTGCGATGCTCGTCCACGACGGACGCCGCAACCGTCTCTACACGACGCACCCCGACGTGCGGGTGCGGTTCGCGATCGTGGAGTCACCCGCCGCGGAAACCTCCGGCGCGGGGCGTTAGGCGAGGCGGGCAAGTTGGGAGAGGAGGGCGTCTTCGAACCCCGGCGTGGCGAGTTACGTACCAATCTCCACGACGGTTTCGACATTTACTCCAGGAGACAAAGGTCATGGACGCCCACTTCAACGAATACCTGGCCGCGGTCGCCGGCATGCACGAGATCTACGGCGACTCAGTCGATGCGGAGGATGGTCGCCCGGTCGATTTCCACGACGATACGGCGGCGGCGACGGCGGCCGTCAGCGATCACGCGGTGCCCGTGGGGTCGACCTGGGACGCCTAGCTGACTGTGCTGATGGTAGAATTCGTCGCATGGGCACTCCTTCCTGCGACGAACTCTTTGCAGCGATCCGTGAGGCGGCCATCGCCAACTATGGCCCGCGGCTCGTCGCGCTGGCGATTTTCGGATCGTGGGCTCGTGGTGCTGCCACGTCTTCTTCCGATCTCGACCTGCTGGTCGTCGCCGACCCGCTGCCGCCGAGCCGCATGAAGCGTGTCCGCGAGTTTGTTCCCGTATGTGATGCCACACGGGCCGCGCGATCTCGCGTCTGGTCCGACGAAGGGCCGGAGATCGAACTATCGCCCGTCTTCAAGACTCCCGAGGAACTCGCCGCAGGCAGTCCGCTCTACCTCGACATGACGTTGTGGCGAGTGATTCTCGTTGACCGCGGCGGGCTGCTCGAGACGTTTCTGGAAGGCCTGCGGGGGCGAATGCAGGCCCTCGGTTCGCGGCGTGTGCCATTCAAGGGAGGCGCTTTCTGGGACTACAAGCCGGACTTCCGCCCCGGCGAGGTGGTCGAACTATGACGACCAACGAACTCGCGGCCGGCTACTATCGCAAGTGCATCGACCGCCTCGCAGCACTCGAAGTGCTGCATGCCCGAGCCGCGTTTTCGGACGTCGTGCGGGAGAGCCAGGAGGTTGTCGAACTTGCGCTCAAGGGCATGCTGCGATGGGCGGGCATCGATCCTCCGAAGATTCACGACGTGGGCGACCTCCTTCTGCAATTCGCGGAGCGTTTCGAGAGCGTGAACGGCCAGGAACTGAAGGCGTTGGCCGAAGCCTCGAAGGAGCTTCGCAAGGAGCGAGAGTTCAGCTTCTATGGCGACATCGACTTCATCCCGACCGATGAATACGACGCCGATGACGCCGACACGGCCCTCGGCCAGGCACGACTCGCCGCAGCCTGCCTCGGTCGGCTGCTCGCTGGAAACGGACCTCGTCCTTAGGAAGGGCTGCGGCATGCATGTCGAACGGCTGAAATACGTGATCTGGGCCGCCGACTTCGACCGCTGCGTGCGGTTTTGGCGAGACACGTTCGACGGCACGCTGCTCAAGCACAACCCGGTCATCGCCGAGGTCGAGATCGCCGGCAGCGTGATCGGGATTCATTCCGGTGGCGAGGGGAAGCGCACCTGGACAGGCATCAGCCTGCAGGTCGCCGATGTGATCGCCGCAGCACATGTCGTGCAGGCTGCCGGTGGCACGCTCGCCCGTGAGCCCGAGCCGGAAAATGGCGAGCCGCCGCACCTCGCGATGTGCATCGACACCGAGGGCAACGAGTTCATGCTCACCCGCCGCCGCGGGGGAGGAAAGGAACCCGGGAACGACCTGTAAGTCGATGCGAGCGAGCGAGACTCCCCGCGGAAAGCTCCCCGAGTAGGAGCAGTTCGAATCGCTGTTTCCCCGGAGGAGACCGCAATGCCGGCTCGCACGTGACGCAAAAAGCGACGGAAGTCCCAAGTGCGCAGGGGCGGGCACCCCCCGGCAGGGAGCACCCTGGGGCTCGAGACCGCTTCCGTCACGAGTTCCCGTCGAGCATTGGCTTGCCACGAGAAACCCCTGCCCGATGAGCCGAGGGTGATGCGTGTTTGGGAATCGCCAGCCCGTGGGCCGGCGACGACCTCGACATCCCGCGGATATCATGACGTGATATGCAACCCCTGGAATACTTTCCCGTCATCGACGTCGGCCCGCTCATGAAGGGGCTGGTGATCGGCGGCCTGGGCATCTTCCACGTCTTTCTCGCGCAATTCGCCATCGGCGGGGGCATGCTGCTCGGCTACCTGCAGTGGCTCCACATGCGGGGTGCCTGCCGGCTGGCCCGCCGATTCGCCGACGACTACTTCAAGGTGCTCGTGCTCGTGAGCTTCGTGCTCGGCGCCGTCACGGGCGTGGCGATGTGGTTTACGAGCATTCAGGTCAGCCCCCGCACGATCGCCACGATGGTGCGGGAGTTTCACTGGGTGTGGGCCACCGAGTGGACGTTCTTCTGTCTGGAGGTCGTGGCCGGCTATCTCTTCTACCGCTACGGGCCGCGGCTCACCGACCCGGCGCGGCTGCAGCTGCTCCTGCTCTACTCGGGTGCCTCGTGGATGAGCCTCTTCTGGATCAACGGGATCCTGTCCTGGCAGCTGACCCCTGGCGGATGGCTGGAGACACACGACGTGTGGGCCGGGTTTTTCAATCCCGGATTCCTGCCCTCGCTCATCTTTCGCACGATCTCCGCGGCAGCGATCGCTGCGCTGGCAGCCTGCGTGCTCGTCAATGCGGTGGGCGGGTTCACCCGTGAGGAGCGGCACGAACTGGTGGCCGTGTGTGCCCGGCCGCTGGTCGCCATGCTGGCGATGCCGCTGGTGGGGGCCTGGTATCTGGCGACCATGCCCGCCGACAGCCGCGGCTGGACGACGGGCGGAAGCGTGCCGATGACACTGTTTCTCACGATGGCCGTGGGCAGTTCGACGCTCGTCGGCCTGTACGCCGTCGTGGCCATCCTGCGTCAGCGGCTGTACGTCAACGGCGCCACCGCCACGCTGCTGCTGGCCCTGGCGTTCGCCGCCACGGCCGGGGGCGAGTTCGTGCGCGAAGGCGTGCGGAAGCCGTTCACGATCCGGGAGTACCTCTACTCCAACTCGATCGCCCGCGACGGGATCGAGCAGCTCCGGCAGAGGGGCTCTGCCACCGACGACCCCTATCCGCTGCGGGATGCGGCGGCGTATCCCAACGCCCAGGTGGCCCTCGGCGCAAAGGTTTTTCGGATCCAGTGCTCGGTGTGCCATACGCTCGAGGGCATGAACGCCGTGTGCGAGCTGGCGGCGACCTGGTCGATCGACCAGCGGCGGCTCAACATCGCGCAGCTCCAGCGGACGAAGCCCTTCATGCCCCCCTTCGCCGGCACGCCGGCGGAGGTCGAGGCGGTTGTGCAGCTGATCGGCTGGATCCGGGCCGGCAAACCCCCGGCATGGAAGGAGGCGCACGACGCCACGGTGCTCGAGCAGATCGGTCGCTGGCTCGACGAGGCGGGCACCGGCCCTGGTGATGCGCGACTGGCCGCGACGGGGTCACTCTGATGAACGCGGCCCTCCCCTTCGGCCTGCCCGGCGCCACGGCCTTCTATCTCGTGCTCTACCTGGCGACCTTCGTGGTGCACATGGTGTTCATGCACTACGTGCTGGCTGGAGCCACGTATCTCGCCTGCGGACGGCTGATGGGCAAGGCCCGGTGTGCCGCCTGTGAGTGGCAGGGGATCCTGCTCGACTGGCTGCCGTTCGCCACGGGGCTTGCCATCACGGCCGGAGTGGCGCCGCTGTTGTTCGTCCAGATGCTCTACGGCCGGGAGTTCGCCACGGCCAACCTGCTGCTTTCGCATCGCTGGATGGCGATCCTGCCGGTGCTGATCGTCTGCTTCTACCTGCTCTACCTGCAGAAATCGGCCTGGATCAGCAGGCGTCGGTGGGTCTGGCGGCCGCTCGTGGCAGTCGCCGTCTTCGCAGGGTTCCTGTTCATCGCCCTGAGTTGGACCGAAAATCACCTGCTCATGCTAGACCACGCGGCGTGGCCGCGGCTGTATGAATCCGGCAGCCTGCGGTACGAATCCCCCGGCCTCCTGCCGCGGCTGGCCGCCTGGTTTTTCCTGGCATTTCCGAGCCTGGCGATCGAGCTGGCATGGCAGGGCAGGCTCACCGGCGTCGGAATCCACGCCGTCCCGCAGCCCACCGCGGCGGTGGTGGGGCTGTCGCCGGTCAGACGGCTGGCCCTGACGGCCGGTGCCGGGTTGGTCGGTTGCTCGACCGCTGCTGTGCTCTACTGGTCGACGCTTCCAGCCGCCGTCCGGGACGCCGTGGCGGGGCCTTTGGCCGGTCCGTGGCTGGCCATCCTCGGCGGGGCGGTGGTCGTGCAGGCAGCAGTCTGGTTCATTGCGACGATTCGTGGCCGTCTGTCGTGGCCCCTGCTGGTCGCGGCGACCGCCGGCTGGATCGTCGGCCTCGTCGCCGTCGCGGTCGTTCGCGAAGCGATCCGCCTGACTGCCGTCGATCTGGTCTCGTTGGCCGCATCGCATGCCGCGGCGCTACGGATAGGGGGATTGCCGGTATTCCTGGTGTTCGCGGTGCTCAACGCCGCAGCCATCGCCTGGTGCATCTACATCGTCCGCGTGACGACACACCAGCCAATGAAGGACAAGGTCATCGATCGAGGTGTGTAGTCGGGACGAAGGCACCTCGCGACGAAACGCCGCGGAACAGGCGAACGTCCCGCACGGGATTCAGGCCCTTCCGCGGAGCATGCCGTGCCATTAGAGCCGCGGCAGCACCTGCGTCTTCAGGAGCCACATGCTGTAGCGATCCTTCGACTGGTCGATGGGAAACGACTCCTTCGGCTTGTTTTCGTAGTCGAACTCGGCGAGCACCATCCGACCATAGCCCGTGACCACCGGGCACGAGGTGTAGCCGTCATAGGCTGCATCGCACGGCTTTCCGTTCATGGCGGCGAGCAGGTTGTGCACGAGCACCGGGGCCTGCTTGCGGATCGCGGCGCCGGTCTTCGAGGTGGGCAGGCCCGCCGCGTCGCCCAGGGCGAAGACATCGGGATATCTCGGGTGCCGCAGTGTGAGCTTGTCGGCCGCGCACCAGCCCTGCTCGTTGGCGAGCGGGCTGCGCTTGATCACGTCGGGGGCGGTCATTGGCGGCGTCACGTGGATCATGTCGTAGCGGACGACGCTCCGCTCGTGGGTGTCGAGGTGCTCGAGGACCGCCTCGTGGGCATCGGGCCTGAGTGCGACGAAGTTTAGGCGGAACCGGGCGTCGATTCCCTTCCGGGCCACGACCTGCTCGAGCGTCTTGCGATACTTCTCCACCGCGAAGATCGCCTTGGCCGGGGACGCGAACACGATCTGTGTGCGGTCGCGTACCCCCTGGCGACGAAAGGCGTCGTCAGCGAGATACATGATCTTCTGGGGCGCGCCGCCGCACTTCACAGCCGTATTGGGCACGGTGAAGAGCGCCGTGCCCCCTTTGAAGCCGCGGATCGTCTCCTAGCCCCCCCCAAAAAAACTCATTGACACATCGGAATGTTCCGATATGATTGTTTGGCGTCGGGAGTCCCGACGCGAGTTCAGGCCCCCGCCCCTTCACCGTCAGAGCCGTGGTCATGGTCGACACGAAGCGCAAAACCGCCCGTCTGCCGAAGCTCACAAGCCTCGAGAGCCTGGGGCAGGCGGCCGAATGCCTCAAGACCCTCGCCCATCCCCACCGGCTCCGCATCGTGCAGATGCTGCTAGGCGGCCGCTACACGGTGGGCGAACTGGCCGAGGCCTGCGAGATTCCGAGCCACATGGCCTCCGAGCACCTGCGGCTGATGCAGCGGTGCGGCTTCCTCGACGTTGAGAAGGAGGGGCGGTGTGTCTATTACGCGATCGCCGAGCCCCATCTCGCCAGCATCATGTCCTGCATCGAGGCTCGCTTCGGGGGCCCGAAGTCGCCGCGAACCGGCGTGTCCGCCTAGGAGCACACCTACTACCGTCCAAGCCCATTGTCCTTTAAGACGTATCGATAGATCGCGACACATTTACCTAACGTCCCGTTCCTGACCCCACGGAGGATGGTTTCATGGTTGCCACGATTTCCCCGACGACGCTCGCCGATCTTCGCCGCAAGGGCGACACGCTGACCCTCATCGACGTCCGCACGCCCGCCGAGTTCGGCGAGGTACACGTCGATTTCGCCCACAACATCCCGCTCGACCGGCTCGATGCACAGGCCGTGACGTCGCTTGCCGGCAGTGGTCCCGTGTACTTTGTCTGCAAGTCCGGCACCCGCAGCCAGAAGGCCTGCGAAAAGCTGCTCGCCGCGGGCATCAAGGACGTGGTCAGCGTCGAAGGGGGCACGGCAGCCTGTGAGGCCGCCGGCGTGCCGGTCATCCGGGGCCGCAAGGTGATGTCGCTCGAACGGCAGGTGCGGATCGCCGCCGGCGCGCTCGTCGCCGTCGGTGCGGCCCTGGCCGGCTTCGGGCCCGAAAAGCCGGTGAACTGGCAGGCGATCGGTGCGGGTCTGGCCGGCTTCGTGGGCTGCGGCCTCGTGTTCGCCGGGATCACCGACACCTGCGGCATGGCGATGCTGATCGCCCGGATGCCGTGGAACCAGGCGTCGGGTGGGGCATGTCGTACGGCCACGACCTGCTCCCGCGCCATCCTGCTCGGGCTCGTGCTCGGAGCGGCTTCCGGCACGGCGGTCGCCGAGCACACGAAGGACTCGCTCGACGTCGTGAAGCAGGCAGTGCGCGAGCAGAAGGCCGTGATCATCGACGTGCGCGAGCAGGATGAGTGGCAGCAGGGGCATCTGGCCGGGGCCGGCCTGCTTCCCTTGAGCGTGCTCGAGCGGGGCGTGCCCCCGCAGGAGCTTGCGAAGATCCTGCCCAAGGACAAGGTCATCTACTGCTACTGCCTCGCGGGCGGCCGCTGCGCCGAGGCTGCCGCGATGCTCAAGCCGCTCGGGTACGACGTGCGAGCCTTGAAGCCGGGCTACCCGCAACTTGTGAAGGCTGGCTTCCCTGCCGTCGTCGGCAAATGATCTGTCGGCCTCCCCACCCCACACCATCCATGGAGACATCGTCATGAAGATCCAGCAATACTACCTCGCATGCCTGTCTCACGCGTCGTATATGATCACTGACGAGAAGACGAAGACGGCCGCGGTCGTCGATCCGCAGCGAGACATCGATCAATATCTCGCCGACGCCAAGGCCGGTGGCTACACGATCAAGCACGTCTTCCTCACCCACTTCCACGCCGACTTCATTGCGGGCCACATCGAGCTGCGCGACCAGGCCGGGGCGACGATCCATCTCGGCCGGCGGGCGGAGGCGGAGTTCGAATGCGTCCACATGAAGGACGGTGACATCGTCGAGTTCGGTGACGTCAAGCTCGAGATCATGGAGACGCCGGGGCACACGCCCGAGGGCATTTCGATCCTCGTCTACGACCTGGCGAAGAGCCGCACCGAGCCCTTGGCCGTGCTCACCGGCGACACGCTCTTCATCGGCGACGTGGGCCGGCCCGACCTCCTGGCGAGCATCGGCGTGACCGCCGACGAGCTGGCCGACATGCTCTACGACAGCATCACGAACAAGCTCGTGAAGCTGCCCGACGCCACGCTCGTCTATCCGGCCCACGGGGCGGGCAGCATGTGCGGCAAGAGCCTGTCGAAGGAAACGGTCTCCACGATCGGCGAACAGAAGAAGTTCAACTACGCCCTTCAGCCGATGAGCCGCGACGCGTTCAAGACGATCGTCACGGCCGATCAGCCGGAGGCGCCGGACTACTTCGTGCACGACGCCATCCTGAACCGCAAGGAACGGGCGTCGCTCGATGCGGCGATGGAGAAGACGCTCAAGCCGCTGTCGCTCGACGAGGTGCTCTCGCTCGCGAAGTCGGGAGCCCAACTGCTCGACGTCCGCGACGGCATCGATTTCGAAGGGGGGCACCTCAAGGGATCCCTCAACATCGCCTTGAACGGCAAGTACGCGACCTGGGCGGGCTCGATGCTTGCCCACGACAGGCCGATCGTCGTGATCGCGGAAGAAGGCGGCGAGGAAGAAGCCGTGATGCGGCTCGGCCGGATCGGCTTCGACAACGTAGGCGGCTACCTCGCCGGCGGCATGAACGCCCTCGCTACCCGCGACGATCTTGTGGAGCGTACGGAGCGGATCACCGCGCCCGCCCTCGCCGAATGGCTCGCCGGGAAACGGCCTGACGCCGGTGCGGCGCCGATCGTCGTGGACGTGCGGAGTGAGGCGGAGCATGCGGGGGGGCATATCGCGGGGAGCCTCAACATCCCGCTCACGCATCTCGACGAGCGGATCAGTGGGATCCCGGCCGGCCGACCCGTGGCCGTGCACTGCGAAGGCGGCTACCGCTCCGCGATCGCCGCGAGCCTGCTGCAGAAGCTGGGCCGCCGCGATGTGCACGACATCGTGGGCGGCTACAAGGCCTGGCTCGCCGCGAAGCTCCCCACATGATCGCCTCCCTCCTGGCGAGCATCGACGCCGTTGCGGTCACGACTCCCGCCACGTGGGCAGCGGCGGCGTCGGTGGCGGCCGGTGGCATCGTCGGCCTGTCGCTCGGCGTCACCGGCGGCGGCGGCGCGATCTTCGCCGTGCCGCTGCTCGTCTACTGGATCGGCGTCGATCCGCGGACGGCCGTGAGCATCTCGCTCGTCACGGTGGCGGCGACGGCGCTCGTCGGTGCAGTCGAGCGGTGGTGGTACGGCCAGGTCGAAGTTCGCACGGGGCTGCTCTTCGCGGCGGCTGGCATGCTGACCGCTCCGGCCGGCAGCTGGCTCGGCGGGCACGTGCCGCCGCAGACACTCATGGCCGCGTTCGCCGGCCTCATGCTGCTGATCGCCGCCAGGATGTGGCGCAAGGCGGCGGATCGCATCGAGAGGGCGGCGGCCGGCGCGTTTGCCACGGGCGTCGGCCCGACCTGCAGTCGCGACGCGGAGGGCCGGCTGCGGATGACCACGCGCTGCTTCGTGCTCCTCACGCTCGTCGGGCTCTTTGTCGGGCTGCTCTCGGGCCTGTTCGGCGTCGGCGGCGGGTTCCTGATCGTGCCGGCGCTCGTCGCCTTCGCCACGATGGACGTGTTTCGCGCGGTCGGGACGTCGCTCTTTGTGATGACGCTCGTGGGTGCCGCAGCAGTGGCCGCTCAGGTGGCTGCCGGTCGCAGCATTCCGCTCGATATCGCCGGCAGCTTCGTGGGGGGCGGTGTGCCCGCCCTGTTCGTCGGCTCGTGGATCGGCCGCCGGATTGGCGGCCCCACGCTGGCCCGCGTGTTCGCCGTGGCGATCGTCCTCGTCGCGGCCTTCATCATCTTCAAGACGTTCCTGCGCTTCTGATCACCTCGTATCCCCAGGAGAGAACACTGATGAGTTGTTTGCATCGCCGCCCCCCATTCCTTCTCCTCGCCGTCGTCTATGCCTCGCTCGTCACGTCTTCGTCTCCCGCGGCGGAGTCGGGCGCCGGGCTGCCGTCCCTCCAGTTTCCGCAGATCGA
>JBKDMX010000083.1:0-37717 GCA_046343855.1 Planctomycetia bacterium | reverse complement strand
TACAACGCCTGTGATCCGGCGGTGCTGCGGCTGTTGCGCCGCTCGCTGGACGTGGCGGGGGAGGCCGGCGTGCCGGCCAATGTATGCGGTCAGATGAGCGGCAGCGTGATGTACACGCAGCTGCTTCTGGGATTGGGCCTGCGGCAGCTCAGCGTGCCGGCCAGCGCCATCCCGGAGGTGAAGCAGGTGTGCCGAAGTGTTTCGGTCGCCGAATGCCGCGTGATCGCCGAACGGGCGCTGGCCATGGACAGCGCCCGCGAGGTGAAGATTTTTTTGCGCGACCAGATGCGTCGCCTGCTCTCCCAGAGCGTCGCCTAGCGATGCCGCCCCACCCGGGCGGAGGGCATGGACGGAAACGAAAGGAAACGACGGAACATGAAACAGGAAATGCTGATCAACGTGTCGCAGCCGGAGGAATGCCGGATCGCGATCATGGAAGACGGGGTCCTGGAGGAGCTCTACGTGGAGCGGACCAGCCAGGACAATCTCGTGGGCAACATCTACAAGGGCCGCATCGTCAACATCGAGCCCTCGATCCAGGCGGCGTTCGTCGATTTCGGCGTGGGCCGCAACGGCTTCCTCCACATCAGCGACGTGGAGCCGCAGTATTACCGGCAGGGCGGCCTCGACCCCGACAAGGCCTTCGACGCGGAGCCGCCGAGCAGGGCTGGCGATGCGCCAGACGCCGATGGCGCGCGGGCGGCCACCCGGCGCAAGCCGCGGCTCGGCGATCGGCCGCGGGTGAAGCCGCCGATCCAAGACATCCTCCGCCGCGGCGACGAGGTGCTCGTGCAGGTGATCAAGGAGGGCTTCGGCACCAAGGGGCCGACGCTCTCGACCTACATCTCGATCCCGGGCCGCTATCTCGTCCTGATGCCGCCGCTGGGCCGCGTGGGAATCTCCAAGAAGATCGACGACGAGCACGACCGCCGCATCCTCCGCGACATCATGCTCGACCTGAAGCCGCCGAAGGGCGTGGGCTTCGTCGTGCGGACGGCCGGCACGGAGCGGACGAAGTCGGAGATGGCCCGCGACATGACATATCTCCTGCGGCTCTGGAAGAGCATCGTGCGGCGCATGCGGAAGTATTCCGCGCCGATCGACATCTACCAGGAAAGCGACATGATCATCCGCACGATCCGTGACATGTTTACGGAAGACGTGGGGCGGATCCTGATCGACGAGCCGGCCGCCTACGAGCGGGCGCGGGAGTTTCTCGAGCTCGTGATGCCGAAGTATGCCCCCCGGCTGCAGCTCTACGAAGGCAAGGAGCCGCTCTTCCACCGCTACGGCCTGGAGGAGGAGATCGGGAAGATGTATCAGCGCAAGGTGCCGCTCAAGGGCGGCGGGTCGATCGTGATCGACCAGACGGAGGCGCTCGTGGCGATCGACGTCAATTCGGGCTCGTTCCGCACCGAGAAGAGCGCCGAGGAAAACGCCTATCAGATGAACCTGATCGCGGCGAAGGAGATTGCGCGGCAGCTGCGGCTCCGCGACCTCGGTGGCGTGATCGTGAACGACTTCATCGACATGCGGAAGGAGAAATACCGCCGCGGCGTCGAGAAGGCGCTCCACGACGCGATGAAGCGGGATCGGGCCCGCACGAAGATCCTGCGGACGAGCCCCTTCGGCCTCGTCGAGATGACCCGGCAGCGGATTCGGCCGTCACTTCGGAAGAGCATTTTCCGCGACTGCCCCACCTGCACCGGCACCGGCATGGTGAAGACGGCCGAGAGCATGGCGATCGAGGTGATGCGGACGCTCCAACTCTCCGCCACCCGCGACGACGTGACCCGGCTCAACATCACGGTGCACGACGAGGTGGCGACCTGGATCAACAACCGCAAGCGGCGTGAGATCACCCAGTTCGAGGACCAGACCCACATCCAGCTCCACGTGGATGGCAAGGACGGAGTCTCCCCGGAGCACCTCGTCTTCGAGGCCTGGGATTCATCGGGAAGAAGCGTCAGATTCCCCTGATTTTCGGCCCCACTCGACTCGTCGGGGGGTGGTTGATACCCTTCAGGGCTCGCATTGGACCCCGTTTTGCATCGGACCCGGAATCATGGCCAAGACAGCAGCAACGACTGACACCGCCGCCAGCATGGCGGGCTCGGATCACCTTTACGCGATCGTCGCCGACGGCGGCCGCCAGTATCGCGTCATGGAGGGGCAGGAGGTGGAGATCGACTTCCGCCATCTGCCCGCCGGCAGCGAGGTCGTGTTTGACGACGTGCTCGCCCTCAGCAAGGCCGGGAAGCTCACGCTCGGCGCGCCGACCGTGAAGGGTGCAACGGTGAAGGCCGAGGTCGTCGGGCTCGTGCAGGGCGACAAGATCTTCGTGCAGAAGTTCGCCCGTCGGAAGAACTACCGCCGCCGCACCGGCCACCGGTCGCTCGCGACGAAGGTGAAGATCAAGTCGATCGCCTGACCGCCCCGGAAGCCCGACGCACGGCAAAGCCCGATCAGCGGGCCTTGCGCGTGTAGACGGTTCGGCCTTCCTTGATCGTCTCCACGACGGCGATGTCTTTGATCGTCGTCGGCTCGACCTTCAGCGGGTTCTTGTCGAGGATCACGAGGTCGGCGAGCTTGCCCGCCTCGAGCGTGCCCTTCATCTTCTCCTCCTTGAGCTGGTAGGCGGCCGTGGATGTCACGGCGCGGAGGGAGTCGTAGGGGCCGACTCGTTCGTCCGGCCCCACCACTTTCCCGCTGCCCGAGAGCCGGTTCACTCCCGCATCGACCAGCGCCAGGATCGAGGGCACGGGCGAGACCGGCGCGTCGTGTGAATAGGTGAAGGGCAGGCCCGCGCGGAGGAACGAACGCGACGCCATCGCCCCGGCCGATCGCTCCGGCCCCCAGAGCTTTACCACCGCATCGCCGCCCGGGATGATCCCCGCCGTGAGGAAGCTCGGGATCGCCCCGCAGACCTTCATCTTTTCGATCTGGTCGCCCCGCAGCCACGACGCATGCACGAACACGGGCCGGTGGTCGTGCATGCCGTGCTTCTTCACCGCCTTGGCGATCGCGGCGAGGGCCTGGTCGGCGGCGGCGTCGCCATTCATGTGCATGTGGATCTGGAGCTGTGTGGGCCAGTATTTTTCGAAGATGGCGTCGAGGGCCTCGTCGGGAATCTGCCGGTAGCCGGAGAAGGCGCCCGATTTGCCCGGCGGGTTTTGCGTGTAGGGCTGCGTGAACCAGGCCGTATCGAGGCTGCCGTCGAGCCAAAACTTCACGCCCCCGAGCCGCACGCGATTCACGTAGCGGCGATCGAGGTCAGGCCGGGCAGCGCGGAGCTTTTCCACGATGCCGCCGGCCTGCGGGTTGTATTGCGAGGCCACGGTGTAGGCCGCGGCGAGCGTGTCGTCGAGCGCGGAATCCTTGGCTGCCACGTAGAGGTCGATCGGGAGCAGCTGCTTGTCGATGGCATTGAGCACGATGCCGATGTCGTCGTTGCCGAGGCCGAGCCCCGCCTCCATGGCCGTCGTCTGGCCGTGGCTCGCCCAGACCTCCGCCGCGCCGGTGATGGTCCGCGCGGCGAGTTCGCCGGTGAATGGCGGCCGCTTGCTGCGGACCGCGTTGAGGGCCGTCTCCTCCATCGGGCCGGCCAGCGATTTGCCGTCGGCCTTGCGGGTGAACATGCCGCCGGTGGGATCGGGCGTTTCGGCCGTGATCCCGGCGGCCTTGAAGGCGGCGGCATTGGCCGCGCCCAGGTGGCCTGACGAATCGACGATCATCACCGGCCGATCGGCCGACACCTGATCGAGCTCCTCGCTCGTGGGCGCACGCCCCTCCTTGAGGCCGCGGGCCTGGTAGCCGAAGCCCACGATCCAGCCATCGGCGGGCGTCTGCTCCACCTGCTTCTTCATCCGCGCGACAAGGTCGGCGATGTCGGTGCAGCCGAAGAGGTTGGCATCGACGAGATTCTTGCCGAAGTAGACGAAATGGCCGTGGGTGTCGATGAACCCGGGCAGAAGCGTCTTGCCGCCGAGATCGACCGTGGCGGCCTTGGCGTCGACGAGCGATCGGGCCTCCGCGAGCGGGCCCACGAAGAGGATTCTGCCGTCGCGCTCGACGAGGCTCTCGACATATTCCGGCGCGGTGCCGCGCATCGTGAGGATGTCGCCGCCGGTGTAGAGCGTGTCGGCGAAGGCGGCCGCTGCGGAGGCGATCGTGAGAACGTGAAGGGCGATGAGCATCCCGAACCGCATGGGTTTCTCCTAAGGGGTAATGGCCCATAAATTATCGCCCGAGAGCCCGACACGCGAGCGAGGATCGGCGTGGGGTGGGGTGGCGATGGATACGTTGCCCACGGAAGCCGACGCGCGAGCGAGGCGAGAGGGGGCGTTTTCGCGGGGCGGGTGGGAGCGTCGTTGGTTGGAGTGGAGGGCGGATGGACCTGGCTTGCGCTGCGGGCTTTCGTGCGCTGCGGTCAGAGCCGGAGGGCCGCGAGTGGGGCGGTGGATGTGCAGAGGGCATCAACGGCGGCCGACACGGCCGGATCCTCCTCCACCGGCGGCGCGTGATGCGGCTTCAGCCGCGCGTCGATCACGAGCGGGCCGCGGCAGCCCCAGTGCTTCTGGTGCGTGAACGCATCGACGCCATGCACGTCGGCCGCGGGGTTTGACCGCGTGAACGTCGTCCAGAGCAGGTTTTCGAGGCTCGCGGCCGTGAAGCCGCTGTCATCCACCACGACCACCAGCGGCCAGGCCCGCAGCGGATGCTCCGGGCCGATCGAGCCGCAGAGCCGCTCGACATCGCTCGACCACGGCGCCGCGGCCGTGAGCCCCCAGATCGCCTCGTCATTCGCTGCATCGAGCCGCGGGCGGGGCTCGATCCGCGGGCCTTCGATGGCCACCACGCCTGGCAGGCACATCCGCGGATTCCGGAAGCCGTCGGCGAGCGTGATCCCCGCCGGCAATTCGCTGGGGAGCGTGCGGATCGCCGGCCCCCTGGCAGCCACGACCAGTTTCGAGCCCGCATTGAACCCGCTGCCGGAGTAATCGAGCGTGTCGATCGTGGTCTCGGTGTGGAAGTGGCAGTCGCGCCGCCAGTCGGCCCGCTCGAGAAGATGCGCGAAAAACGGACGGATGTCGTGGGCGTCGAGGCCCGGCGCATCCCCGGCGGCGACGATGAAGAGATACTTCGCGAGCGACAACTGCCCCTGACCGAGGATCGCGGAGGCCTGCGTGAGCAGTTCGGCCGGCCGCCCGGACGCCTTCCAGGGCAGATACCGCTCGCTGCCCACCGCGAGGAGCAGGGGATGCACGCCGGAGGCATCGACCGCATGCACACTCTTCACGCCCGGCAGCACCGTCGGGATCACGGGCCCGGTGAGCTCGTGGACGAGCCAGCCGAAGAGCGTGTCTTCCTGGGGCGGCCGGCCGACGACCGTCACCGGCCAGATCGCGTCGGCCCGGTGCCAGACGTGGTCGACCTGCATGACGGGGAACTCGTGCTTGCGGGCGTAATAGCCGAGGTGATCACCGAACGGGCCCTCGGGCTTCGTCGCCCCGGGATGCACCGTGCCCTCGATCACGAAATCGGCCTCGGCGTAGATGGCCGGGCGATTGCTCCGCGCGGTCATCGGTATGCGATGGCCTGCGAGCACGCCCGCGAACGTGAGTTCCGACAGCCCTTCCGGGAGCGGCATCACGGCCGAAGGCGCGAGCGCCGGCGCCCCGCCGACGAAGATCGCCACCTTCAGCGGCTCGCCGCGGGCCAGCGCCGCCGCATGGTGCACACCGATGCCGCGGTGAAGCTGGTAATGGAGCCCCACCTCGCGGTCGCGGGTGTAGTCGTTGCCCGCGAGCTGCACGCGATACATGCCGAGATTCGAGTGCTTCGTGCCGGGGCGATTCGGGTCTTCGGTATAGACGGCCGGCAGCGTGACGAACGGGCCGCCGTCGCCGGGCCAGCTCGTCACCTGCGGCAGCCGCGAGAGCGGAATCTCGCGGGCGAGCACCGGGCCCGACCGCACCTTCTTCGGCAGCATCGAGAGGGCGTCGTAGGGTGACCGCCAGTAGCGCCAGGGTTTCTTGAGCGCCTCGGCGGGATCGATCTTGAGCTCCACGAGCCGCCGCACGCGGTCGAGCGAGTCGGCGAAGATTCGCTCGATCCGCCGCTTCGTGCCGTAGAGGTTCACGAGCACTGGAAAGTGGCTGCCCTGCGGATGCGTGAAGAGCACGGCCGGGCCGCCGGCGCGAAACAGCCGCCGCTGGATCTCCGCGATCTCGAGGTGGGGATCGACCGGATGGCCGATCTCCACGAGCTCCCCCTCGGCACGAAGGGCATCGACACAGGCGCGGAGCGTACGAAATCCCATGGGAAAAAGGTGCCAGCCACCAAATCTGGGTAAACTGCGATTCTGTCAGTTATAGGCATCTTGCCCATATTTGGTGGCTGGCACCTTTTTTTTGGAGCACGACACCGATGGTCAGTCTCACCACAACGTATGAAGGCGGGCTCCGCTGCCGGGCCGTCCATGGCCCCTCCGGCACCACGCTCGTCACCGACGCGCCCGTGGACAACCACGGCAAGGGGGAGAGTTTTTCACCGACCGACCTCGTGGCCACGGCGCTGGGGGCCTGCATGATGACGGTCATGGGGATCGTGGCCGAGCGGCATGGCATCGACCTCACCGGCATGACGACCGAGACGGTGAAGGAGATGACGAAGGAGCCACCGCGGCGGATCGCCTCGCTCCGCACGCGGCTCACGATCCCGCTGCCGGCCGATCACCCCAAGCGGGCGGCCCTGGAGCAGGCGGCCCATTCCTGCCCCGTGCACAAGAGCCTGCATCCCGAGATCGACGCTGCGATCGAATTCATCTGGAACGGCTGATGGCGGATCTCTTCAGTGCGTCGCGGGCGGCCAACGTGGCCCGGGCCGCGCCTCTCGCGGCGCGGATGCGGCCGCGTCGGCTGGCCGACTACGTGGGGCAGGGGAGGGTCGTGGGGCAGGGGATGCTCCTGCGGCGGCTCATCGAGGCCGACCGGCTCGGCTCGGTGATCCTCTACGGGCCGCCGGGCGTCGGCAAGACGACGCTCGCCGAGATCATCGCGACGGAGACGAAGCGGCGGTTCGTGGAACTTTCCGCGACGGCCTCGGGCGTGAAGGAATTGCGCGACGTGCTCGAGGCGGCCCGCCGCCGGCTCGAGGACGACGGCCAGCACACCTGCCTCTTCATCGACGAGATCCACCGGTTCAACAAGGCCCAGCAGGACGTCTTGCTGCCCGACGTGGAGAGCGGCGTGATCGCGCTCATCGGCGCCACGACGCAAAACCCCTTCTTCGCGCTGACGAGCGCGCTTGTGAGCCGCAGCCGGATCTTCGAGCTCGAAAGTCTCTCGCGGGACGACATCGCCGAGATCCTCAGGCGGGCCGCGGCCGACCGCGCCCACGGCCTCGGCCGTGAGCAGGTGACGATCACGCCGGAGGCGCTCGAATGTCTCGTGGAGACCTCCGACGGCGACGCCCGGCGGGCGCTCGGGGCCCTCGAGATCGGCGTGCTCTCGAGCAGCGAACGGCCGCTCGTCTTCACGCTCGCACTCGCGCAGGAGAGCGTGCAGCGGAAGGCGATCCAATACGATTCCGGCGACACCCACTACGATTGCGCCAGCGCCCTGATCAAGAGCATCAGGGGAAGCGACGCGGATGCGGGCCTGTATTGGCTCGCCCGGATGCTCGAGGGGGGCGAGGACGTGCGATTCCTCTCGCGGCGGCTCGTGATCCTCGCCAGCGAGGACATCGGCAACGCCGACCCGCGGGCGCTTATGATCGCGGTGGCGGCCATGCAGGCGACGGAGTTCGTGGGGCTGCCCGAATGCCAGCTCACGCTCGCGCAGGCGGTGACGTATCTCGCGCTCGCCCCCAAGAGCAATGCCTGCACCACGGCGATCGGCGCGGCCCGCCGCGACGTCCGCGAGAAGCAGGTGATCCCCGTGCCGCGGCACCTGCAAGACAAGCACTACGCCGGCGCGAAGCGGCTCGGCCATGGCCAGGGCTACGCCTATTCCCACGACGCCCCCGATGGCATCGCCGCGCAGGACTACCTGGGCGTGGAAAAGCGGTATTACGAGCCGACCGACCGTGGCTTCGAGCGGGATCTCGCCGAGCGGCTGGCCGAAATTCGGCGGCGGCTCCACGACCCGAAGGCGATGCAAGATCCGAAGGCGAAGCAAGACCCGAAGGCGATGCACGAGCCGTGATCCGCCCCCGGCATGGACGGGGAAAAAAGTGTGGTAAACTGATGCAGCCAGGACACTGGTGGTGGCTATAGCTCAGTTGGTTAGAGCACTAGATTGTGATTCTAGGGGTCGCGGGTTCGAGTCCCGTTAGCCACCCTTTTCCCTGCCCGCTCATTTCTGAGCACCGCCCAGGTCGAGCTTCCTCCACTGGCGGCCGGTCAGCGTTGCCCTGTTCGCGGCCGAGAGCGGGCCGTTGTCCTTGAAGGTGAGCGACTGCAACTTCGGCATCGCAGCGATGGCCGCGGCGGATGCCTCCGTGACGCCGGTCTCCCGGATGGAAAGCTCCTTGAGGTTCGGCAGGCCGGCGATCACCTGCACCGTGGCGTCGGTCATCCGCGGCAGGCTCCAGATGTCGAGCACCTCGAGCTCTCGGGCCGCCGCGAGGTGCCGCAGCCCCTCGTCCCCCAGGCTGGCCAGCTCGTGCAGGTAGAGCCGCTTGAGCTGCGGCAGCCGCTCGAGCACCGCAAGCCCCGGGTCGCCGACATCGGGCAGATCACGCAGCGTCAGGCGGGCGAGCGGCATTCCCGCGAGCGCGAGGACGCCCTCCGAGCCGAATCCCGGGCAACGGAAGATTTCGAGCGAGGAGAGTTTCGAGAGCTTCGCCAGGTGGGGACCGGCCGCATTGGTGATCGCGAAATCCTGCATGAGCAGCGATTCGAGCGATGGGCTCGCGGCCAGATCGGCCAGGCCCGCGTCGGTGACGGCCGTGCTGCGATGCTTGAGCGCGGTGAGCTGCGGCAGCTTGCCGACCGCCGCCAGCGTCATGTCGCCGGCCTCCATGTTGCCCCGCAGATCGAGCGAGCGGAGCTGCGGCATCTTCGAGAGGCGGCGGAGGTTGAGATCGTTGAAGCGATTCTGCAGCAGCGTCAGCCGTTCGAGCGTGGCGAGGCCGGCGATCTTCTTCAAGGCCGCTCCGGTCATGTTGGTATTGGACGAAAGGTCGAGCTCGACCAGCCCCGGAAACGACTGCACGATCGTCTCGACGCCGACATCCGTGATGGCGCTATTCGTCAGCGCCAGCGTCTCGAGATGCCCCAGGCCCGTGAGCCGGCCCACCATTGCGTCGTCGAGCTCACGGCAGTTCTGGATCCGCAGCGCCCGCAGATCGCCGAGTCGACCGAAGAGCGCGACATCCTCGGCGGTGAGTTCCGCACCGTCCTCGATCGAGATCTCCGTCAACGCGCCGGCGTCGTCGAGCCGGTATTTCGCCCGCTTGCCCAGCGCCTCGAGCCGCGTCGTCGCCAGCTGCACGTCGGCGGCCGTCGCCGGCTCGGCCACGGCCAGTTGCCCGCCGACAGCCTGCAGCACGCACATCGCCAAAAGCACGAACACCAACCGCATCAGATTCTGCATGACATTCTCTTTGCGTTTCGAAGCAAGGTAATGGCCGGCTCCGGGATCGGCAGAAGTCGCCTCGCGGAGAAACTTCCTCGCTTGAACGCCAGAGGCGCTTCGGTGCCGCTGGGGCTCGAAAGTTCCTAACGCTCGTCGAGCTTCCGCCGATCCCGGAGCCTCCTCCTTCTTTCGGGAGGACATAGAGTTAAGTTCGGTCCCTAGTCGAGCCGGTAGCCGGATGGGTAGATCGGCTTGATCAGGTCGGCCACGCGGGGTGTCTTGAGGTCGGCGAGATTGGTGACCTGCAGGTTCTTGGCGTCCCACTCGACCTTCTCGCCCCAGTCGCCCATCGTGCCGTTGGGGCCACCCTTGGCAGCGGCCCAGACGGCGAGGTTGCCCAGCAGGATCGTTTCGGTCAGCGGCCCGCCGCGATCGACGAAGTTCGAGTGGCAGATCTTCGGATTCCCGGCCTGCTTCGCCCGGAACAATTCGAACACGTTGTTGACGTCGTTGCCCTTGCCCTTGTCTTCGGGGGCTTCGAAATCGGCCTTCACCTTCTCGACGCCGCAGAGACGGTATGTGCCGCAGTAGTCGTCCGAACTGTAGAAGGCCCCCTTCTCGCCCACGATCAAGACGCCGCTATCGGAGACGTCGTTGATGCCCCACTTGTCAAACACCTCCGCCGGTGGTTTGTTGCCCTTGCGGTCATACCACCAGAACGGAATCGCCGGCCGTTCGGCCGTCTCCGGAAACTCGAACGTGATGATCGAGCTGGCCGGGAAGCTGTCGAAATCGTGGCCGGTGGTCTTCGCCACCACCGACACGGGATCGCGGAGGCCGCAGGCGGCGAAGGGCACCGTCAGCATGTGGCAGGCCATGTCGCCGAGCGCCCCGGTGCCGAAATCCCACCAGCCGCGGTGCTGGAAGGCGTGGTAGAGGCCGGGCCAGTATTCCCGGGGCGGGGCAACTCCCAGCCAGCTTTTCCAGTCGAGCCGCTCGAGCACGCGGCCGATCTCCTTTTGCTTGTTCGCGACGAGCTCGGCGACGATCTCGACGACCTCCTCGGCGGTCGTGGTCGGATCCTCCTCCTCGTCGACCTGCCGCATCGCCTCCGTCTGATACTTCCGGATGTTCATCCGCCGATTCGGCCCCTGCGCCCAGACGGGCCGGTTCGACCAGGCATAGACTTCCTTCAGGGTTCCGAGCACGCCCGACCGCAGTTGGGCGATCGCCTCACGGGAGGACGGGAGGGCCGTTCCCTGGTTGCCCATCTGCGTGCAGACGCCGGTTTCCTGGGCGACCTGGGCCAGCAGCCGAGCCTCGTAGATGGTTCGTGTCAGCGGCTTCTGCGTGTAGCAGCTGATCCCCATCCGCATGGCGTCGAGCGTGATGGGGGCATGCATGTGGTCGGGCGTGCTGATCACGGCGATGTCGATGTTCTTGCCATGCTTGGCGAGGAGCTCCCGGTAGTCGGTGAAGTGCTCCGCATCCTTGAACTTCTCCGACTTTCCCTTGCTCTCGAGCGTGTTGCGGTCGACGTCGCAGATCGCGATCACATTGCCGAAGAGGGCCGCATTGTCGGAGTCGCTGCTTCCCTTGCCCCCCACGCCGATGCAGGCGATGGTGAGCTGCTCGTTGGCCGAGTTGCTCCAGGCGGGGCGGCCGCCGGCGGCGACGAAATAGCCGGCACCGGCCAGTGATGCGGTCTGCAGAAAACCGCGACGCGTGGTTGCTGACATGCGAATCTCCTCGACGTTTGATTCGGATCCTGCTGCGAGTCCTTTGGGTGCGGAGCTCGGCTGTGGCCCGCCCCCGCATCGTAATCGTTCAGAGGGCTGGGCGATACCCGTCAGGGGGCCGTGAGGGGCGGTGCCAAACCGTGATCATTGTGCGGTTTCTGCGGGCTGTTTGACTCTCCCGACGAGGGGCAGTAAGACACGACTGCACTGCGGCTCGAGGCCGCTTTCCCCCGCCCCCGTTCGCGGAGATCCCGACCATGATCCTTGGCAAGCTCTGGAAGACGCTCGCGGCGCAGATGAACAAGATCGCCAACTTTTTCTGGACGGCGGATCCGATCGCGCAGCTGCAGTATGAATACGACAAGGCGGTCGACCAGATGAAGGAGGGCCGCGAGGGGCTCGAGCAGTATCGGGCGCTCGTCGAGCGGGTGACGCGGCAGGTCAATGGCGACCGCGAGCACGTGGCCAAGCTCGAAGCCCAGGTGAAGGCCTACCTCCAGATCGGCGAACGCGAGACGGCCTCGAAATTCGCGCTCGAGTTGCAGCGGGCCAAGAAGGAACTCGCGGAGAACGAGGCCCAGCTCAAGCTCCATGAGACGGCCTACGGCAACAACGTGACGAAGATCCAGCACGCCACGAAGAAGCTCGCCGACCTCAAGCAGAAGATCCAGAAATACGACGCCGAACTGAAGCTCAGCCGCGCCGAGGCGGAGCTCGCCAAGCTCGCCACGAGCTTCAACTTCGACATCACGACCGACTTCGGCCAGATCGAGGATGTGATCCAGGACAAGATCGGGCTCAACCGGGCGAAGGTGCGGGTGGCGGCCGATCTCTCCGGCGAGGGACTCGAGAAGATCAAGGCCGAGCAGACCGTCGAGAAGAACATGGCCGAGAACGCACTGCGGGACTTCGAGATCGAGATGGGCATGGTCACCCCCGAGACCGCGGGCGTGAAGGCCGACGACAAGGAGCTCGGCTCGGAGCGGACGAAGCAGAAGCAGTCGTAAGCCCCCTTCACCTTTGGAGCTGCAACTGTGGCCACTGCCGCGTCTCCCTCTCCATCCCTCGGTACGTCGCCCGAAGCTGCCGGCCGCGGCGCCTCGCTGCCGGCCTGGTGCCCCCAGTGGGCCGAACGGCTCGGTGACTCCTATCTCTCCGGCACGAGCTGCATGTTTCTCCTGCACGGCAACGTGCGGGATCTCGTGGCCGTCGCCCCGCCCGGCGCCGATGCCGCGAGCGGCTGGGGCACGGTGCCCGACTTTCTCGCGCGAGAGATGTTTGGCCGCTGGGACATCGTCTTGGGCTACGACGTGGGCAAGGGTCTGCGGCCGCTGGCCGGCCCCGATCCACACCGCCTGCGCTCGATGGTCCAGTGGCTCACCGAGCGGCTCGGCAACGCCACGCAGTGGCCGCGCGATCCCGACGCGGCGGTGGCGGCGATCGACGCGCTGCTCGAGCGCAACCTCCTCGAAGCCCCCGAGCAGCGCAAGCGCATCGCGCTCGTGCTCGACTACGCCCAGTTTCTCGCCCCCGGCGGCGAGGGCTCCCGCTCGAGCGCGAGCCGGCTCGTGCGGCTGCTCGCCTGGGCGACCAATCCTCTGCTGCGACGCGTGAACGTGTCGATCGTGCTCATCACCGACTCGATGGCGGAGATGCATCCGCGGCTCGTGGCGAACCCCGCCGTGACCACGATCGACGTGCCGCTCCCCGAGGCCGCCGAGCGGGAACGCTTCGCCGTCGCCACCGCCACGACGGCCGGCGTGCCCGCCGCTGAGATGGAGGCGGTGAAGCGGACGGCGGCCCTGGCCGGCGGCCTCACGCTCGAAAGCCTGCGGGCCATCATCACGATGTCGGCCCGCGAGGGCACCGCCCCGGACGGCCCGGAATTCGCGCTCAAGAAGAAGGACCTGATCGAGCGATCCTGCCAGGGGCTGATCGAGTTCATCCAGCCGCGGCTCACGCTCGACGCCGTCGCCGGCCATGCCGCCGCGAAGAACCGGCTCGAATCCGACGCCCGCGCGATCAAGCGCGGGCAGTTCGAGAGCGCCCCGATGGGTTACCTGATCTGCGGCCCCGTCGGCACCGGCAAGAGCTTCATCGCCGAATGCTACGCCGGCAGCGTGGGTATCCCCTGCGCCGTGCTGAAGAACTTCCGCAGCAAGTACGTGGGCGAGACGGAGGGCAACCTCGAGCACGCCCTCGACGTGCTGCGGAGCCTCGGGCCCGTGGTCGTGATCATCGACGAGGCCGACGCGGCCCTCGGCAACCGGCAATCGGACGGCGACTCGGGCACGAGCGCCCGTGTCTTCTCGATGATCGCCCGCCAGATGGGCGACACGCGGTATCGCGGCAAGATCGTCTGGATGCTGCTCACGAGCCGCCCCGATCTTCTGCCGATCGACCTCAAGCGGCAGGGCCGCGCCGAGGTGCACATCCCGCTCTTCTATCCGCACGACCAGGCGGAGATGGAGGCGATGTTCACCGCGATGGCGAGGAAGAGCCATGTGAAGCTCGCCCCCGGACTGCCCGGCCCCGTGGATCTCTCGCTCGGCCTCTCCGGAGCCGACATCGAGAGCGTTGTCTTGGCGGCGCGGCGGAAGGGGCTCGAGCGGGCCGCCGACGCCGGGAAGCCGGCTCCCGACACGATCTCGGCCGAGGATCTGAAGGCCGCGCTCGACGACTTCATGCCGAGTGCCCAGGGCCTCGAAAAGGAAATGCAGGAGATCGCGGCGGTGCTCGAGTGCACCGAGAAGCGGTTCCTGCCGGAGCGCTGGCAGAAGGAAGTGAGCCAGCCCGGCGGCCGCTCGCGGCTGCAGGAACGGCTCGCTGCGATCCGCGACGTGATCAGTTCGTGAACCCGCCATTCACCACCCCCGAGGAGAGACGCCATGGCCAAGCCCAATGACTCGCAGGCATCCCGCGACAAGACCCCGTGGTTCGACGCCGGCAGCGATTCGGAACTGCTCACCGAATATGCCCGCAAACTCGATTCGTTTCTCGACGTCGTCGCCGACGGCAAGGTCGACGCCAAGGAGCTCGAGGCGCAGGAGCAGCGGGTGGTGAAGCTGATGAAGGAGGTCGAGCCGCTTCTGCCGCCGGAGGCCCACGCCAAGGTGACGGAGCTGCTCTGCGAGGTGACGGCCTACGACCTCATGAACACGCTCCACATGGCGGGCAAGTCGCGGCCGAAGACGAAGTTTCGCGGGTGACGCGATCCGTTTCCGAAAGTAGGACAGGCTTCAGCCTGTCGCCAAGCAGGCTTCAGCCTGTCGTGCCTCAACGCGCCCAACCCGGCTCAGGGACGGCAGAAGTCTCCTCGCGGAGAAACTTTCTCCTTCCACGACCTGCGGCGATTCATTCCCCAGAAGGTCGAAAGTTCCTAACGCTCGTCGAGCTTCCGCCGATCCCTTCGCCTCTGTGCGAGAGCTAAAACTCATCGCTCCAGTTGTTTTGGATGCGGCCTAATCCAGCCAGTCCTGCTCTTCGAGGCGCTGCGGCGTGTAGGTGTCGGTGACGTAGCTGATGTCTTTCGAGATGAGCGACTCGACTTCGAGCTTGAAGCCGTTCTTCAGCATCGTCTCGATCTCCTTTTGCCAGCCCTTCTTCTCGGCGAACCACGGGTAGGCGGCGATCTGCTTGGCCCGCTTGATGTCGGTGTCGTTGAGGGCGATCTGCACGCTCGGGTTCAGCTTGCAGCGGTCGTAGTCGCGGGAGCGGATGCCGAGGAAGCGGGCGGAAGGGATGGCCATCCGCTTCGATTCGTAGGCGAGGTTGATCGAGCCCTGCTTGAGCACCGAGTAGATGTAGTAGCCCCAGGGATCGTTGTCGAGCAGGCAGTAGACCGGGAGCTTCAATTCATTGTGGAGCCGGTAGAGCATCCGGCGGACGCCGCGGGGCGGCTGGCCGCCGCCGTGGGTGAGCAGGCAGGAATGCTTCCGCCAGAACTTGTCTTCGTTGAACCGCCGCCAGACGGTGTCTTTCTCGACATGCAGGATGAACTTCGCATCGCACGACTTGAACTTCACGATGTCGGCTTCGACGATCGACGGGATCGAGTAGCCGCCGGAGCCCATGCGGGAGCAGTCGATCTCGTCACCCGAATCGACGAGCGTGATCGGCCCCACCATGCCGCCGCGGTTGCTGGCGTAGACGTGGAGTTCCTCGCGGAGGCTCTCGAGCGTGACCTCGAGATCCTCGATGATGGGGTCGCACTCCTCCTGCGTGGCGAAGGTCTCCTCGCGGGTGCCCTCGATCGTGTGCTTGAGCAGGTAGTAGAGACCTCGGATGCTCGTGGTCTTTTGCTGGTCGATGAGCGCCTTGCAGCCGGTGGCCACCAGCAGCGTCTGCATGTAGCTCTTCGCCTGCGAGAGGTTGAAGAGCTGGCGGCGGTTCGTCTGCCCGCCCATCTCGATGATCTTCCGCGACTTGTTGAAGCGGACGTTCGAGAGGCTGCGGGTGGGGATGTCGAGATGCGGGTCGCGCCGCTTCTCGGCGGCGGCGGCGACCTCGTTGGCCAGGTCGACGATCAGGTTGAGCGTCTTGACGTCGATCGGCGGAAGCTTCGACTTCGCCGTGCTGGATTTCGTGGTGCGCTTCGCGGTCGAGGCCATGCGGGCGGGAACTCTCGGGTCTTGCTCGGGTCTTGGATGCCTGACGGAGCCGGCATCCTACCCTCCCGCAAAACCGGAGGCTAACAGCGGACGTCGTCGGCGCTGCCCACGGCCTTCATGCGGCGGAGGAAGTGCGGGCCCTCCATCGGCCGCGATGCCTCGGCCTGCTTCGCCTCCGCCGCGGGCTGCCGCAGCTGGCGGGCCGAGAAAAACTCGGCGATCCGGCCGACCACGGTCCGCTGCTCGGCGGGCTCGAGTTCGGGGAAGATCGGCAGGGCGAGGGTTTCCTCGGCGGCTCGTTCCGTTTCGGGCAGGTCGCCCTTCTGCCAGCCAAGCGGCGCGAAGCACTGCTGCAGGTGGAGCGGAACGGGGTAGTAGATCTCGGTACCGACGTTGCACTTCGCCAGGTGTGCCCGCAGGGCGTCGCGGCGGCCACCGGCCACGCGGATGACGAACTGATTCCAGACGTGGCGGCCCCGCGGCTCGTCGCCGGGAATCGCGACGTGCTCGTCGAGATCATATTGGGAGAAGAGTTCCATGTAGCGGGCGGCATTCTGCTGCCGGGCCGTGGTCCAAGCGTCGAGGTGCGGGAGTTTGACCCGTAGCACCGCGGCTTGGATCGAATCGAGGCGGCTGTTGATGCCGACCACCTGGTGGTAGTAGCGCGGCTCCATGCCGTGCACGCGGAGGAGCTTGAGCGACTTGGCGAGGTCGTCGCGGGTGGTCGTGAGGAAGCCACCGTCGCCGACGCCACCGAGATTCTTCGTGGGATAGAAGCTGAAGCAGCCGATGTCGCCGATGGCGCCCGAGCAGCGGCCGTGCCAGGTGGAGAGGATCGACTGCGCGGCATCCTCGATCACGGGAACACCCGCCGCCGTGGCGATCGGCAGGATCGCGTCCATGTCGGCGGTGCGGCCGAAGAGATGGACGGGGATGATCGCCTTCGTCCGCTTGCTCACCTTCCGCTGCACGTCGGTGGGATCGATGAGATAGGTGTGCGGATCGATGTCGGCGAAGATCGGCACGGCACCGAGCCGCGTGACGGCGCTGGCGGTGGCGAAGAACGTGTAGCTCGGGAGGATCACCTCGTCGCCCGGCTCGATGTCGATCGCCATCAGCGCGAGGAGCAATGCATCGCTGCCGGAGGCGCAGGAGATCACGTGGGGCACGTCGAGCGCGCGGGCGAGCTCGGCTTCAAGTTCGGCGACGTCGGGCCCGAGCACGAAGCGGCCGGAATCGCAGACCCGCTCGATCGCCGTGCGGATCTCCTCGCGGAGGACGGCATACTGCCGGTCGAGGGCGAGCAGGCCGACCGCGGGCAGGAAGCCACCCGCATCCCGCGCATCGTCGGCGGAGTTGGCATGCTTCTCGCTGGCGTTGGCGGGCAGGATCGAAGTGTTCGGGCGGATCATGATGGCCGGTTCTCCGGGGCGTTCGCGTGCGAGAGGCGCCATGCAGTCGACCCTGCAGGTCGCGCCGCCTCTGCTGTCGAGATCGTCACGATCGCCCCATTCGCTACAGTCATTTGCTCGTGGTGGTGGAAGCATCCTTCCGCGGGCTCGTGCCTCGGACGGAAGTCGGGGAAATACGAGAGGTTGCGCGCAGGGTCAATGCCATCCACGGAAGGCTCTGCGGGCGGTTCGTGGCAGTGCCTGCGGCCTCGCCACGCACGAAAGCGCGGGGATGGGCAGGCTGGGCAGGATGCCTCGCGGCAGGCCTCCGCAGTTGCCCAGCCTGAAAAGTTTGACATGGGCCCGTCACGCACCCTAGATTCCTGCGGTTTCCAAGTCCCGCACCCTGCCGGCGGCCAGCCGTCGGCACGCGGGAGAAAGGTGGAGTTTGGCGGTCGCTCGTGGCTGTTGCAGCGGCGGGCACGCCAGTCGGATGGGATCCATAGCGATCATTGATCTGGGGCAGATTGCCCAGCGGCTCGGCCTGCGTGCGGCCGGCGTCGAGGCGGTGGTCCACCTCCTCGATGAAGGGAACACCGTTCCCTTCATCACCCGTTACCGCCGCGATCAAACCGGCGGCCTCGACGAGGTCGACGTGCGGCGGGTCGCCGAGAGCGTCGGCAAGGCCCGGCAGCTCGCCGATCGCAAGCAGACGATCCTGCGAACGATCCAGGGGCAGGGAAAACTCACACCCGAGTTGACCGCGCTGATCGAAGGGGCCGACAGCCCCAAGCAACTCGAAGATCTCTATCTGCCCTTCAAGCCGCGGAAGCTCTCGCTGGCGGAGGTCGCCCGGCAACGCCGGCTCGAGCCGCTCGCCCGCGAGATCATCGCGGCCGATCCTGCGGCCGCCGACCTCGATTCCAGAGCCGCCGACTTCGTCGATGCCGATGGCCAGGTGGCCACCGCGGCCGATGCGCTTCTCGGTGTGGGCCACATCATCGCCGATGATTTCAGCGAGCGGGCCGACGTGCGGCAGCGGCTGCGAGCGATCCTCCACAAAAAGGCCCACCTCAAGAGCCAGCGGGTGGAGAGCGAAGGCAAGGCGCTCTCCAAGGACGAAAAGCACTTTCGCGATTACTTCGACTATTCCGAGCACATCCAGCGGATTCCGCCGCATCGGGCGCTGGCGATCAACCGCGGCGAACGGGCGAAGCTGCTCAAGGTGCGGATCGACGGGCCCGCCGAGGAACTGCAGGCCGCCGCCGAAGAACTGCTCGTGCCGGCCGGCCATCCCCATGGCGATTTTCTGCGCGGGTGTGTCCGCGACGCCCTCGCCCGGCTCGTGCTGCCGAGCCTCGAGCGCGAGATCCGTCGCGAGATCACCGAATATTGCGAGTCGCACGCCGTGGAGGTCTTCGCCCGCAACCTCCGCAACCTGCTCCTGCAGCCGCCGGTGGCGGGGCGGCGGGTGCTCGCCCTCGATCCGGGCTTCAAGAGCGGCTGCAAGGCGGTGGCGATCGACGAGTGCGGCAACCCGCTCGACCACGCCGTGCTCCACATCATCGGCAAGAAGGAGAAGCGCGACGCGGCGGCCCTGAAGATCGTCGAGCTCGTGAAGACGCATGGCTGCACCGTCATCGCCGTGGGCAACGGCACGGCGGGCCGCGAGACGGAATCGCTCGTGGCCGAGCTCGTCGCCGGCGAGCTCAAGGAGCTCGATGTCGGGTATGTGATCGTCAACGAGGCGGGCGCGAGCGTCTATTCGACGAGCGGGTTCGCCCGCGAGGAACTGCCCGGCCACGAGGCGGCCGTGCGCGGAGCGATCTCGATCGGCCGCCGGCTGCAGGATCCGCTTTCGGAGCTCGTGAAGATCGAGCCGGCCAACATCGGCGTGGGCCTCTACCAGCACGACGTGAAGGCCCGCCACCTGCACGCCTCGCTCGATGCCGTCGTCGAGAGCTGCGTGAACTACGTGGGCGTGGACGTGAACACCGCGAGCCCGGCGCTCCTGCGGTATGTCTCGGGCCTGAACCAGACCACCGCCAAGGGCTTCCACGAATGGCGGGCAAAGAACGGCGCCTTCACGTCGCGGCAGCAGTTCCTCGAAGTGCCTGGGTTTGGCGAGGCGGCATTCGTGCAGGCCGTGGGCTTTCTCAAGATCACCGGCGGCGTGAACCCGCTCGACTCGACCTGGATCCACCCCGAAAGCTACGCCGTCGCGGAGAAGGTGCTCGAGCGGCTTGGCGGCAGCTTCGAAGTCCTCACGAGCCGGCAGCAGGCGGAGACCCTCGCGGAGAAGGCGGCGGCACTCGACCTGCCCGCGCTGGCGGCGGAGCTCGGCGTGGGGCGGCTGCTCCTGGCCGACATCGTCGAGCAGCTCGCGCGGCCCGGCCGCGACCCCCGCGAAGACCTGCCCAAGCCCTTCTTCAAGAAGGGTGTGCTCAAGCTCGAGGATCTCGAGGTGGGCATGGAACTCATGGGCTCGGTGCTCAACGTGGTCGACTTCGGCGCCTTCGTCGACATCGGCCTCCACGACAGCGGCATGGTGCACATCAGCCAGCTCTCGAGCCGCTATGTGCGCGACCCGCATGAAGTGGTCAGCGTGGGGCAGATCGTGAAGGTCTGGGTGCTCGAGATCGACAAGGCCCGCCGCCGCGTGGCGCTCACGATGATCCAGCCCGGCACCGAACGGCCGCAGCCGCAGAAGCGGCAGCGTCCGGAGAAGGGCGAACGTCGGCCCAGGCCAGCCCAGCAGCAGGCCGGCGATGGTCAGGCCGCTCCGCCTTCAGCCGCACGGCCGCCGCGCCGTCAGCAACCGTCCCGCCCGCCCCGCGAGCAGCAGCCGCGGACCTATACGGCCACCGCCAAGAAGCCGCCGAAGCCGCTCACGAAGGAGATGCGCGAGGGCAAGGAGCCGCTGCGAACCTTCGGCGACCTGAAGCAGTTTTTCGACAAGCGCGAAGCCGCCGGCGAGGGAGAGTAGGACAGGCTTCCGCCTGTCGTGCAGAGTAGGACCGGCCTCCGAGCCCGTCTTGCTCGGACTCGCGACAGGCAGGGACGCCTGTCCTACATCAGGCAGGCAGGGACGCGTGTCCTGCGTGTGACGGGCTGAAGCCTGTCCTACCGTTCGCGGAAGGTGATCCGGCCCTTGGTGAGGTCGTAGGGGGAGAGTTCGACCTTCACCTTGTCGCCCGGGACGATGCGGATGAAGTTCTTCCGCATCTTGCCGGCGACGTGCGCATTGACGATGTGGCCGCCGGTGATCTGCACGCGAAACCGCGTGTTGGCGAGGGCCTGCGTGACGACGCCCTCGACTTCGAGTGCCTGTTCTTTTTCGGCCATGGGTTTCCTTGTGGGCTCAGACGGAACGTTCAAAGGGTATCGCCGGGCCGCGGCACCGTCCAGCGGGCGTCATTCGTCGCCGACGGCCTGCGGTGCGGAGCCCGAGGCCTTCCACTTGAGGAAAGCGTCGAGAAAGCCGTCGAGATTGCCGTCGAGCACGCTCTGGAAATTGCCCACGTAATGGCCCGTGCGCTGATCCTTCACCCGCTGGTCGGGGTGGAGGAAATAGTTGCGGATCTGCGACCCAAACCCGGTCTTCGGCTGCTGCTTGTAGCGGGCGAGCTGCTCCGCCTCCCGCTTCTCTTCCTCGAGCCGCGCGATCCGCGACCGCAGCATCTTGATCGCCGTCGCCCGGTTCTTGTGCTGGCTGCGCTCGCTCTGGCACTGCACGACGATGCCGGTGGGGAAGTGGGTGAGACGGATGGCGCTCGACGTCTTGTTGACGTGCTGGCCGCCCGCGCCGCTGGCGCGGAAGACGTCTTCGCGGATGTCTTCGTCCCTGATCTCGACCTCCGTGTCGTCGTCGGCGATTTCCGGCGAGACATCGACGGCCGCGAAGCTCGTCTGTCGCTTGCCTTCCGCGTTGAAGGGGCTGATTCGCACGAGCCGGTGGATGCCGGTCTCCCCCTTGAGATAGCCGTAGGCCCACGGGCCCCTGATGGCGAAGCTGGCGCTCTGGATGCCGGCCACGGCGTCGTCCTGGCGGTCGAGGAGCTCGACGGCGTAGTCGCGCTTCGATGCCCAGGCGGAATACATCCGCAGGAGCATCTCCGCCCAGTCGTTGGCGTCGGTGCCGCCGTCACGGGCATTGATCGAGACGATCGCATCGGAGGAGTCGTGCGGGCCGGAGAGGAGCGACGCGAGCTCGAGGGCATCGACCAGCTTCTCGAGCCGGTTGGCCTCCTGCGCGAGCTCCGGCTCGAGCGACGCATCCTCGCGGCCGAGCTCCTCGAGCGCCTCGAGATCGCGGCCCACGGCCAGCGCCTCTTCGAGCGGCTTGAGGATGGAGTTGACGCTCTTCAGTTCGGCGACGGTGGCCTGGGCCTTCTCGTTGTTGTCCCAGAAATTCGCCTGACCCATCGCGTCTTCGATGCGGGCGGCCGACTTCTTGCGACCTTCCCAGTCAAAGAGAGTCCCGCAGCTGCAGCAGTCGGGCCCGGATCGCTTCGGCGCGGTTGAAGAGAGCTGTATCCATGCGACGAATTCTACGGGCCGCCGCGCCGATCGAGAAGCCGCCGCTGTTTCCGCCTACCTGCGGCCGCGCGCGGCGGTGCGATTGAAGTCTTCGAGCGTGGCGAAGGCGGCCGCGAGCGCCGTCTTCGACAGGGCGTCGTCGTTGACGATGAGTCCCGTCGCACGGCGACCGGTCTCGGAGAGCCGCCCGCCGACGGCCGATGTCAGCTGCACGAAGAACGTCTCGTTGGCCTCCCGAATCCGGTCGCCGATCACCCAGATCACGACCGTGGCCGACTGCTGCCCGGACCTGATCACGACGCGGCCGGCTCCGCCGAGATAGTCGCGGCCGCCGAGCGCCGAGCCGTTGGCCGTTCTCCAGTGCACGGCGACATCCCGCGCTGCGGCGGCGGAGAGCGTGATTGCAAACGCCAGCCGGGTGCGGCCGGATTGCCCCTCCATCACGGCCGCGGAAGCGATCGATACGGTCGGCACCGCTGGCGCCGGAGCAGGGGGCGGGGCCGGCGTGGGTGTGGGCGTCGGCGCGGGCGCACCCCACAGCGTGCCCGTTGCGGCGTCGACGACCGCCGCATAGCGGTAGGCCGTGGCAAGCGGCTCGTCCATGCGATGCAGCTTCGCAAAATCACCCCACGACGAGGCGCCGGCCTGCCCGGTGAACTGGAAGTCGACGAAGAGATCCATGCCCACCGCATCGAGCGCCTTGAGATAGTCGCGATAGATGTCGCCCATCCGCGGATCGTTGGCTGCGGCATAGAAGGCGTTTTGATAGGGAGCGCTGCGGCCGTCGAGATGCTGGCCCCCCTCGTAGGCCACAAGCTGGATGTCGCGGCCGAGCCGGCTGGTCCATGTGTCGGCCAGCGTCTGGTGGTTGCGGGCCCAGCCCACCGCCTCTGGCAGCGAGGCGCGGGAGTCGGCGATCACCTGGTCGACCGTCGTGGCGGAGGTGTAGGTGGCCCGACGCTCGTCGTTGGGGCTGAAGTAGGGGGCGATCGCAATGGCATCGAACGAGCCGCCCATGCTCTCGACGACGCGGTTGGTCACCCAATCGTTGGCGGCCCAGCCGGCGGCCACGCGGACGATGCGGCCGCTCTGCCCGGCGAAGACCTGGCTCCAGATGTCGAGATCGCGCTTCGTCTCCCGGCCGGCCACCTGCCAATTGTCGAGGCCGGCGTATTCGGGCCGCGCGGTCTGCGCCTGCACCCAGTGCGAGGCCTCGAAGCCCCAGCCGAAGTTCCAGATCTCGTTCGACCACTCGACGTAGGCCTTGCGGCCCGGCTCGAGGTTGTCGCGAACATACGTGGCGAAGGTGCGGACGAACGTGTCGTCGGCCATGTGGGGCATGTTGAACCACGGGTCGGCGTCGAGTTCGTTGGCCAATTGCACCATGTATTCAAGCGACACGCCGTTGGCGAGCGGCTCGGAGGGGGAGCCCTCGCTGCCCGAGCCCTGACGGATGTCGGCGGCGTCGCGGCGATCGGCCCAGGTGCGGATGTCGGAGCTATTCGTCTCCTGCATGCCCATGAAGCGGATCACGCCGAACGGGGCGAGCCGTTCCTTGAAGAGCGGATGGACCGGCGAGAAACCAGCGCCGGGCTGCCACCGCTGGCCGGCGAACGACTGGCCGTTCCACGCGGGCATCCAGACATTGAAGTTGCGCACGGGGTCGGCGGCGCTCGTCTCTTCGATCCGCATCAGGATGCCATCGTTACCGGGCGTGACGGCAAGGTCGGCGTAGTTGCGGCCCGCGGGCGTGCGGCCCGTCGCGATGGCGCGGGCGTCGAATCCGAATGACACGGTGCCCGTGCCATCCCACTCGGCACGGTAGGTGCCTGCCGGATACGCGGCGCCCGTGTCGCGAAACAGAAGCGTGGCGGCCATCTGTCGGATCGTCTGGCCGCTTGCGTTGACGCGGCTGCCAAGGCTCACGACGTTGCCGTTGGCATCGACGCGAACGGGATTCGTCGCCCCGACATCCCAGGTCGTCTCGTAGGTGGCCGTGTTGAACTCCTGCGTGATCCAGCCCCGCGAGGCCTTGAAGGCATCGGTGAACGTCCAGGCGGGCGACCAATCGACGATTGCTTCGAGGTTCATCCCCACCCGCATGTGCTGGCCGTCGGCGGCCATCAGGGCGCGGGCCTCCAGGGCCTCGGGGGGGCAGAGGCGCGCCGCGTGTGGCCGCGCGCTGCCGCGTTTTGCGCCGCGTGCAGCCGACTTTTTTTTCGACCGCTGGTCTTCCCTGCCGGGTTTCATGGCTGATCTCCCGCGAAATGCCCCGGAATGGTTTTGCCCGATGAGGGGCCAGGGGGGAAGAGATGCAATCGCCGTGCCGAACAAGTTTGGGACAGGCTGAAGCCTGCTGGGTGACAGGCTGAAGCCTGTCCTACAGGCGTTCGATGCGGTTGCCGGGGAGGCGGCGGACGAGCCGCCGCATTTCGAGCACGCTCAGCGTGGAGAGCACCTGCGAGGCGGCCAGGTCGGACGTCTCGACGATCTCGTCGACCGTGGCCGAGCCGCGGCCGACGCAATCGAGCACGCTGCGCTCCACGGTGCCGAGTTGCAGTTCGGCGGCGCTCGCGATCGGCACGCCCTCGGGCGTCGTCGCCGTCTCGAAGAGCGGCCCGAATTCCTCGAGGATGTCGTCCACCCGGTGCACGAGCTTCGCGCCATCGCGAATCAGCGCATGGCAGCCGCCCGACAGCCGGCAATCGATCGGCCCGGGCACTGCGAAGACCTCGCGGCCCTGCTCAGCCGCCAGCCGCGACGTGATCAGCGCGCCCGACCGCTCCGCCGCCTGCACGACCACCGTGCCGAGCGACATCCCCGAGACGATCCTGTTGCGCTGCGGAAACTGTCCGCTGGCAGGCTCGCTCAGTGGCGGCACCTCGCTGACGAGGGCGCCGTGCTTCGCGACCTCGGTCGCCAGATCCTCGTGCTCGGGTGGATAGACATTGAGCACGCCGCTGCCCAGCACGGCGATCGTGCGTCCACCGGCGGCGATCGCCCCGCGATGGGCCGCGGCATCGATCCCGCGGGCCAGGCCGCTGACCACCGTGTAGCCCGCCCGGGCGAGGCTGCCGCCCAACTGCTCGGCGACCTTGATGCCGTAGGGGGTCGCATGGCGGGAGCCCACGACCGCCACGGCGAGCGCGTCGCAGGGCAGGAACGCGCCGCGGACGAAGAGCAGCCCGGGAGGGTCGTCGATCCGGGAGAGCAGGGGCGGATAGCCGTCGCTCCCCTCGAGAACGATGTCGACCGCCTGCTTCTGGCACAGCGCAATGATCTCATCCGCTGCGGGCGAGGCGGCGGCCGCGGTGATCGCGTCGGCGAGTTTCTTGCCGAGCCTGGCGACCGAGCTGAGTTCAGCGCGGCTCGCGGCGAAGATTCCGGCCGGCGAGCCGAATCGCTCGAGGAGCAACCTACGAAAACGCGGCCCGATGCCTGGCACGGAGGCGAGACGAACGTGGTCGCGAAATTGCTCGTGCGTGAACATTTGTCACGTTGTAGCGTCGCGCGGGCGATGCGTCAAACAACGTGACTGAGCACTTCCGCGGAGGAAAGCAGGCGGCAGAGACAGGCACGGAGGCCTGTCCTACGGGCTTGCGTCAGCCGGCGGCGACTTTCAGCTCGGCCAGATGCTGGGCCGTGTTCACGAGGCGGTCCCAGTTTTTCTCGACATATTCCGGCGGGCCGCCGATCTGGGCCACCACCTGCGCCACCTGCTCCGTCGGCACCATCTCGATCGCGTCCCACGGGCAGACCTTCAGGTCGTAGGGATTCGACTTCTTGCCCGGGATGTGCACGCAGACCTCGCAGCCCACGCACCGCTCGATGTCGATCTCGCACCAGCTCTGGAGGTTGTGGAACTGGTCGTATTGCTGCACCTTCACGATGCAGTCGACCGGACAGACCTCGAGGCACGATTCGCAGCCCGTGCAGTTATCGGCGTTGATGACCGCCAATTCCTTCGGGAGCTTCTTGCGGGGACCTGCTTTTGCCATGGTGTGGAGATCGGCGGAGGGAGGGGCGAAAATTCAACAGATCGCACTGTGAAAATATGGTAGCCCAGCGGATCGCTTCGGCAAAACGGCTGTTTTGCCCCCCCGGCAGCCTTAAATGGTTTCCCCCTGGACCAGGTCTTCCGGGGTCTGCCGCCGCCGGACCAGCCGGGGGCGGCCCCCGTCGACGAGCACCTCGGCCGGCAGGGGCTTGGAATTGTAGTTGCTCGCCATCACGAAGCCGTAGGCCCCGGCGATCTCGATCACGAGGTAGTCGCCCACGGCCGCCCGCGGCAGCCCGCGGGTGGCCACGAAGCCGCCGTCGGTCTGCGTGAAGATGTCGCCCGACTCGCAGAGCGGCCCGCCCACCGCCACCTCCTCGATCTCCTGCCCCGCCGCTCCGTCGGCCGGGCAGAGGCTCATCGGATGGTAGGAACCGTAGAGCACCGGCCGCGCGAGCGTGTTGAAGCCGGCATCGACGAGGATGTATTTCCGGCCCCCCTGCTTCTTCACCGCCCGCACTTCCGTCACGAGATAGCCCGACTCTGCCGTGAGATAGCGGCCCGGCTCGATCTCGAGGCGGATGCGGTGGCCGAACGTGTGCTCGAGCTTCTTGCGGGTGGCGTCCCAGAGCTGAAAGTAGCCGGAGAGATCGGCATGCACCTCGCCCGGCTTGTAGGGCACTGGCAGGCCGCCGCCGGCGGAGATCGTGGTGAGCGATCGGCCGATCTCGAGCGCGACGCGTTCGAGCGACCCGGCCACCTCGGCCAGATGCGCGAGATCGGTGCCGCTGCCGATGTGCATGTGCAGGCCGCTGACGGAAAGCCCCGCCCACTCCGCGCGGCGCAGCACGTCGGGAATCTCCTCGTGCCAGATGCCGTGCTTCGAGCCTTCGCCGCCGGTATTCGTCTTCTGGCTGTGGCCGTGGCCGAAGCCGGGATTCACGCGGAGCGTCACGCTCGCGCCCGGCACTCGCTCGGCCAATTGCTCGAGCATGTCGGCCGAGCCGCAATTGACATGGATGCCGAGCTTCGCGACCGCGTCGAGGCTCTCGCGGTCGAAGATGTCGGCCGTGTAGACGATCGGGTGCGCCGGTGGCAATCCATCGGCGGCGGCCGCGCGGTCGGCATGCGGAGAATAGCCCGCGGCGAGCGCCCGATGGATCTCGCCCGTGCTCACCGCATCGACCAAGACTCCCTCGCGGCGAATGAGGTCGAGCACGGCGAGATTCGAACAGGCCTTCTGTGCGAACCGCACGGTGTCCCACGCGGCGAGGTCGCGGCAGCGGCGGCGGATCATCTCCGCGTCGTAGACATAGAGCGGTGTGCCGTGCGCGCGGGCGAGTTCCGCGACGCTCACGCCGGCGATCGTGTCGCGAAGCCCCGGCTGCCGGGGCGAGGAGGTGGTCGTGCTCATAAGCTGGCTGCGATGGATTCCTACTGGGGGAGAGGCACGGGGATCGGAAAGCCCTGCGGAAAACCCTGTGGAAGAGCTTGCGGAACCTGCGGCAGCGGCACGCCGCCGGGGCCGGCGGGGGCCTGCGGCACGCCGCTGAGCGCGGCGACGGCCTTGAGCACGCCTGCATCCGCCGAGAGCCGCGTGACGATGCCGCGATCCACCGGCCGCACGAAGACTTCCAGCAGCGAATGCGGCGCCTCCTCGGCCCGCTTCGCGGCGGCGGCGGCCTGCGGCTGATCGGTCACGGTGCCCGCATAGCGACAGACGCGGTTCATCGCCACCTGCACGTTGGCGATCGGCTTCGCGTCTGGATCGGCGCGGCCGCTCGAGGCCAGCGCCGCGGCGATCCGCTTCGGCTGGTCGCCGCCGGTGAGCACGTAGGCATAGTCGGCCGCCACTGCGAGCGTGAGCTCGAGCGATTTGCCAAGCGCGTCGGCCGCCGGCGAATCACCCAGGTCGATCGCGACGGAGTGCAGATTGGCGGCGCCCGCCTTGCCGGTGTCGAACTTCACGGCGACGTTCCGCGGCAGGGTGCCGGCGCCGAAGAGTTTCTTGAACCGCTGCTCGAGCGCGGGACCGTCGTTGATCCGCACGCCGGCCGTCATGGCTGGCAGCGGCGACTGCTGCGTGGCAATGCTCGTGTCGATCGCCACGGCCGCATCGATCCCGCCGCTGGCGAGCGTCGCCTGGAGCAGTTCGCGGACGAGGCCGACGATCGCCTTCGTGACCGGATCGTCGCTGCCGGGCGGCACCGCGCGGTCGAACGAATCGAGCACTCTCGCCCGCGACGCCTCCGTCACCGTCTGCGCCACATAGCCGCGGACGGCCGGGCTGCCGCCATCGGCCGCCGCCGGCGTAGCCACCGTGAGCGTGCCGCGGCCGGCCGCGTTGAAGGCCACGGCTGACACGCTTCCCGGCACGGCGATCATCCGGTTCTCGACGAACACGCTGCCGCTCGCATCGTCGATGCCGAGGCCGAGCCCGAGCGACTCTGTCTGCCGCAGGCTGGCAAGGCCCGCCTTGAGCGCGTCGGTGTCGACGGGCTGCCCCTGCGCGGCCGACACCGCGGCGGTCTGTTCGAGCGCCGCCTCGAGCCGCCCGCGGACCGCGTCGGACATCCGCCCCGGAAACGTCTCGATGCCGACGGTGTATGACGTGGCGACCGCGTTGAGGACCGCGGTCGGATCGGCCGCGCCTCCGGGCATGCCCCCCGGCGCGATCACGGCCCAGCCGTCGCGCTCGGTGATCTCGAGCGGCAGCCCGCTCGGCAGCACGATCCGGCGCACGTCGCCTTCGGTCTCCACCGGTCCGGTGATTCCCTGCAGCGAGGCGAGCAGCCGCTCGAGATCCTTCACCGGCACGAAGCCGTGCACGGCGAGGTCGGCTCCGTCGCTCGTGACCACGGCGCCGAGCGGCCGCTTGACGTCGAGGCCCGCGAGACCGCGGCCCTGCGTGGCGAGCAGGATCATCGATTCGAGCAAGCCTGCCAGGCCGGGATTGTCGATCTGTGTGCCGAGCCAGCCCAGTTGCTTCTTGAGATCGGCGTAACTGTCGCAGGCGGCGACGGCGAGCACGGTGCGATCGGCGGCCCGCGCCACGGGGCCCGCGGCGACGACGGCAAAGAGCGTCGGAAGGACGGCGAGCATGCGGCCGAAAATGCCGCGGAGGATCGCATCACGGCGGCGGAGCGACGATGGCATCGGAAAACTCCTGCGAAGGGCACGGGTGCGAAGGGCACGGGTATTGGGGCACGGGTATTGGGGCACGGGGCCGGGGCTCCGCAGTTTACCAGTGGCGTTCGGAAACCTGTATTCTCAAATGACATGCAGCCTTTCGACGAGCGTTTCGAGACGATCTCCCCGCCGCGGCGCCTGAGGCCGCAGGCGATCCTCTATCTGGCGACGGCCGCCACGACGTTTGCGGCGGGCGTGGCGGGCTGGCAGCCGGTCGTGCTCGGGATCGACGACAACCTCGCCACCGAGATCGCGCCGCACTGGCAGCGCGGGCTCGCCTACATGGCGGCGGTGATGGCGGTGCTCTCGGCGCACGAGGCGGGCCACTTCATCGCGGCGCGGCTCCATCGCATCCCGGCGACGCTCCCCTTCTTCATTCCCGTGCCCGTGCTGCTCACCGGCACGCTCGGCGCCGTGATCGGCATGGAGGGCTCGCGGGCCAACCGCCGCCAGCTCTTCGACATCGCGATCGCCGGTCCGATCGCCGGGCTCGTGGTGGCGCTGCCGGTCTTGGCCGCGGGCATGCTCGCCGGCACGCCCGCGGCGGAGAGCCCCTTCGCCACGCCGCCGGTGGCCCGCTGGATGCTCGGGCTTCTGCGTCCCGACATCGCCGCGGGAACGAGCATCGAGCCCAACGCCCTCTTCATGGCCGGCTGGGTGGGGCTGCTCGTGACGGGCCTGAACATGATCCCGGTGAGCCAGCTCGACGGCGGCCATGTGAGCCACGCCATCTTCGGCGCCCGCTCCAACTGGATCGCCCGCGCGATCCTGCTCGCGGCGATCGCGGCGATCATCCTGCTCGGCCGTTACAACTGGATCGCGATGGTGGTGATCGTGGCGCTGATGGGCACCGACCACCCGCCGATCCGCGACGACGGCCGGCCGCTGGGGCTCGCGCGGACGATGCTCGGCCTCTTCTCGCTCTTGATCCCGATCGTCACGTTCATGCCCGAGCCGCTGCTTTTCGAGTGAGCCGGCGCCGGGCCCATTCGAATGGCCGGGGCGCCATCGCGGTTCGTTGACGCGGGGAGCCCCCCGTTTCAGAATTGGCTACCATTGGCCATCGGGATTCCGCACGCTTTCAGGAGGATCGCCGTGAGCATCGCATCGCAAGGCACGCCCAATTTCGTGGAGCTCGAAGACCCGGATGTCTGGTCGGCGATCGCCGCGGAGCAGACCCGCCAGGCGGAGGGCCTGGAGATGATCGCGAGCGAAAACTTCACGAGCCCGGCCGTCATGCAGGCCGTCGGCAGCGTGCTCACCAACAAATACGCCGAGGGATATCCCGGCCACCGCTATTACGGCGGCTGCGAGTTCGTCGACAAGGTGGAAGACCTTGCCCGCGAGCGGCTGAAGAAACTCTTCGGCGCCGAGCACGTCAACGTGCAGCCGCATTCGGGCAGCCAGGCCAACGCCGCCGTCTACATGACGGCGATCCAGACCGGCGACACGGTGCTTGCCTTCGACCTCGCCCACGGCGGCCACCTCACGCACGGCATGAAGCTCAACGCGTCGGGCGTGCTCTACAAGTTCGTGCACTATGGCGTCCGCCGCGACAACCAGCTGCTCGACTTCGACCAGATCGCGAGCCTTGCCCGCGAGCACAAGCCGAAGCTGATCGTGGCGGGCGCGAGCGCCTACCCGCGCGAGATCCCGCACGGGAAGTTTGCCGAGATCGCCCGTGAGGTCGGTGCGAAGCTGATGGTCGACATGGCCCACTACGCAGGCCTCGTGGCCGCCGGCATCCACGACAATCCCGTGCCCGTCGCCGACTTCGTCACGAGCACCACCCACAAGACGCTCCGCGGCCCCCGCGGCGGCATCGCGATGTGCCGCGCCGAGAATGCCAAGCTGCTCGACCGCTCGGTCTTCCCCGGGCAGCAGGGCGGCCCGCTGATGCACGTGATCGCCGGCAAGGCCGTGGCCTTCGCCGAGGCGCTCCGCCCCGAGTTCAAGACCTACGCGAAGCAGGTGGTGGCCAATGCGAAGGCCCTCGCCGAGGCGCTCGCCGCCGGCGGCGTGAAGCTGGTGAGCGGTGGCACCGACAATCACCTCATGCTCGTCGACGTGACGCCGCTGGGCATCGGCGGCAAGCTCGCCGAGGAGACGCTCGATCGCTGCGGGATCACCTGCAACAAAAACATGATCCCCTACGACGAGCGGAAGCCGATGGATCCATCCGGCATTCGCCTGGGCACGCCGGCGCTGACCACGCGCGGCATGGGTGCCGACGAGATGAAGCAGGTGGCGGCCTGGATCCTGCGCGTGCTCAAGAGCCCGGCCGACGATCGGCTCGTCGCGGCCACGAAGGCTGAAGTGGTCGAACTCGCGGAACAGTTCCCCGTGCCGGCGGCCAGGCTCGAGGCGGGCGAAAGGTAAGCGGCCTGCCCATGAGCCGAGTCGTGCGGATCGGCCTCGTGCAGTCGGCGTGCACGCCGTCGCGGGAGCACAACGTCGCGCAGGCGCTCTCCGGCATCGCCGAGGCGGCGGCCGGGGGGGCGGAGGTCGTCTGTCTCCAGGAACTCTTCGCGGGCGAGTATCCGTGCCAGGCCGAAGACCACGGGAAGTTTGCGGAGGCCGAGGCGGTGCCGGGGCCGCTCACGGAGCGCCTGGCGGCGGCCGCGCGGGAGCATGGCGTGGTGCTCGTGGGGAGCGTGTTCGAGCGGCGCAGTCCAGGGCTTTTCCACAATACGGCCGTCATCTTCGACGCCGACGGCTCGACCGCGGGCGTCTACCGCAAGATGCACATCCCCGACGATCCGCACTATTACGAGAAGTTTTACTTCGCGCCGGGCGACACGGGCTTCATGAGCGTGCCGACGAGCCGGCTGAAGGTGGGCCCGCTCGTCTGCTGGGATCAGTGGTATCCGGAAGCGGCACGGCTCACGGCGATGGCCGGGGCGGAGGTGCTCTTCTATCCGACGGCGATCGGCTGGCTCGACGGCGAGGAGTCGCTCCACCGCGAGCAGTATGAGTCGTGGGACACGATGCTCAGGAGCCATGCGATCGCAAATGGAGTGTTCGTGGTGGCGGTGAACAGGACCGGCCGCGAGGGACCGCTCCGCTTCTGGGGCGGGAGCGTGGTCTATGCGCCCAACGGCGAGCCGCTCGCGAAGATCGGCCACGACGCGCCGGAGACGATTGTTGTCGAGTGCGATCTCGACCGGATCGAGTGGTCGCGCACGCGGTGGCCCTTCTTCCGCGACCGCCGGATCGACGCCTATAGCGGCCTGCTCGAGCGCTGGGGGCGTACATGAGCAGTCGGTCGGGATCCGCCGCGCTCGGATATCGGCTGGCCGCGGAGTGGGAGCCGCATGCGGCCACCTGGCTCGCCTGGCCGCACCGCAAGGCGACCTGGCTCGGCGACTTTTCCGTGATCCCGCCCGTCTTCGCGCGGATCGCGCGGCTGCTGGCCGCGTATGAGCCGGTAAGGGTGATCGCCTCGGGCGCCGTCCTCGACGAGGCCCGCGCGCATCTCGGCGGCGTCGGCAACCTCGAGCTCATCGACATCCCGACCGACGATGCCTGGCTCCGCGATTCGGGGCCGATGTTTCTCGTGCCGCGCGAGGCCGGCATGGCGAAGCCGGCGGCCGTCTGCTGGCAGTGGAATGCCTGGGGCGGCAAGTATCCGCCCTGGGATCGCGATGCCGCCGTCGGCGGCGCGATCGCGCGGCAGCTCGGGCAGCGGGTGATCGACGGCGGGCTCGTGCTCGAAGGGGGCGCGATCGAGACCGACGGCGAAGGGACGCTGCTCGTGAACCACCGCTGCGTGGAAGACCCGGCACGCAATCCGGGCGTCGGCCGCGACCGGCTCGAGCGGATTCTCTGCGAGCGGCTGGCTGCGGAACGCGTGCTCTGGGTCGGCGGCGAACTCGCCGGCGACGACACCGACGGCCACATCGACCAGCTCGCGCGGTTCGTGGCGCCGGGCCGCGTGGTCGCCGCGCGGCAGCCCGATCGCGACGACCCGAATCATGCCGCGCTCGAGGCCAACCTCGAGCGGCTGCGCACGCTTGTCGACGCGCAGGGGCGGCGACTCGACGTCATCCCGATCGACATCCCGGCCCGGTTCGCGTTTCAGGGCACGCAACTGCCGGCGAGCCACCTCAACTTCTACGTGGCCAATGGGGTGGTGGCCGTGCCGGTGTTTCTCGGCGCGACCGACGAGGCGGCCCTGCGGACGCTTGGCGGATGCTTTCCGGGCCGCACGGTCGAGCCGGTGGCCTGCAACGAGCTGGTCCGCGGCCGCGGCGCCCTGCACTGCATCACGCGCGACGAGCCCCTGTAGGACAGGCTTCAGCCTGTCACAGCGGTTAACAGGCTGAAGCCTGTCCTACTTTGCCGGGTTCTGGTCTTGCTCTTCCCTCGGCCGTTCGCGACCATTGCCGTCCAGAATCAGGTTCCGCGACGAGGGTATTGAGACGAGGGTGTTAAGACATGGAACAGATGGCTTCGATGGCCCAAGGGCTCGTGTCGCTTTTGGCGCGGCTGATGATCGCGGCGATCTTTCTGGCGAGCGCGATCGGCAACAAGATTCCGCAGTTCCAGGCGACGGCCAACTACATGCAGACGGAGGGCGTACCCAATCCGAAGCTCGCGCTCTTCGGCGCGATCGGGCTCTTGCTGCTCGGCGGGGTCTCGGTGGTCGCGGGCGCGTGGACGCGGATCGGTGCGCTGTTCCTGCTCGTGTTTCTCGCCGCTGCCACGTTTTACTTTCACGATTTCTGGAAGTTCGCCGACCCCACGCAGCGGCAGTTGCAGACGATCCAATTCATGAAGAATCTCGCGATCGGCGGCGGCCTGCTCGCGCTCATCGCCTACGGCGGCGGGTCGTGGAGCGTCGATGGCTGGATCGCGAAGCGGCGCGAGGAGGTGGAGTCGGGTGCGCCGGCCGCCAAGCCGCGGGTGACGGCCAAGGCTTCGTAGCAGTTTGTGAAGAGGGCCGGGCCATCATCCGGGGCACGTTCCGAGCGATCGTCGCAGCAGCCCTGTTGGTTGGTTCCGTGTCCCTCGCCGAGGATCGCAGGCCCCCGATGAAGCCGCCGACCGTGACGCCATTCGGAACACTCGCCGACGGGCGGAAGGCGAGCCTCTACACGCTCGAGGTGCCGGGCGGGTGGAAGGCCACGATCACCGACTACGGGGCGATCCTCACCCAATTCCACGTGCCGACCCGCGACGCGAACGGCGGCACGGTCGACGTTGTCCTCGGCTTCGAGTCGCTCGACGGCTATTTGAAAGAGCATCCGTATTTCGGCGCCATCTGCGGCCGCGTGGCCAACCGGATCGCGGGCGGAGCATTCACGCTCGACGGAAAAACGTATCGGGTGGCGACCAACAACGGCCCGAACCACCTCCACGGCGGCATCGTCGGCTTCGACAAGAAACTCTGGAAGGCGACGCCGCGGCTCGATGACCGCGGCCCCGCGGTCGATTTCGAGATCGTCTCCCCCGCCGGTGACGAGGGCTATCCGGGAACGCTCGCGGTGAAGGTCACCTACACGCTCACGCCCGATGGCGAACTGTGGGTCGAGATGACCGCCACGACCGACGCGCCGACGCTCGTCAACCTCGTCCATCACTCCTATTGGAATCTCGCGGGGCATGCCGCGGGCACGATCCACGGCCACGAACTCACCGTCCTCGCCGATCGCTATCTGCCCGTCGATGCCACGAGCATCCCCACGGGCGAATTCGCCCCGGTCGAGGGAACGCCGTTCGACCTGCGGCCCGAACGCGGGCTGGCGCGACGGCTCGGGGATGCGATCGCCGCACTGCCGCCGAAAGAAGATGGCAGCCATCCAGGCGGCATCGACCACAACTACGTGCTCCGCGGCTGGAACCCGGATGGGGCGCTGCGGCTCGCGGCGACGCTCCGCGATCCGGCGAGCGGCCGCAGGATGGAATTGCTCACCGATCAGCCGGGGCTGCAGATCTACACGAGCAGCTACCTCGATGGCACGCTCGCGGGGAAGGGGGCCAATTCATACCCCAAGCAGTGCAGCGTCTGCCTCGAGACGCAGACATTTCCCGACACGGCCCACCATCCTGATTGGCCGAGCCAGCGGCTCGACCCCGGCCAAACCTACCACCACACGATGGTGCACCGGTTTACCAGGTGATCCGGCGGGCGGCGGGCCGGGCCGTCGTGGTCGTGGCGGTGGTGGCCGCATGGGCCGCGAAGGCGGCCTGACGGGCCGTCCGCTGCTGGGCGGAGGTGTCGTCGTCGCGGAACCCGAGCATGCGAACCATTTCGCTGGCCCGGCGGGCGGGCAGCGAGCTCAGCGTGAATGTCACCTCGTAGCCGCCGGTCGAACCTTCCCTCGCGCGGGTTCCATTGTTCGCCCAGTAGGTCGAGTTGCCGTAGCCGGAGACGCCGATGAAGTAGGTGCCGGCGGTTCGCGCCGTGAATGAGAGGTGGCTGTCGTAGGAGCCGAAGGCGTCGTCGTTGCGGGCCAGTTCCCGGCCTCCGGCATTGAACAGCCGCAGGTAGCTGTCGAGCCGCGAGGGATTTGCGAGCGACCGGGCATCGACGTCGATGGCGATCTGCTGGCCGGCGGCCAGCGTCACACGGTAGAGATCGACATCGCGGTGGCCGTTGGCGCCGTCGCCGATCGTCTGGCTGGCAAACCGGGTCGTTTCGCTGGTGAAGGGAACGGTCGTCGCTCGGGCGAGCGTGTCGCCGGGGTCGGCGGCGGGGGGCACCGGTGCGGGAGCGGGGGCGGGGGCGGGCGTGGGAGCCGGGGTGGGGAGCGTCGCGCTCGTGATTGCGTTCACCGCGGCCTGAGCATTCAGCAGGCCGCCGGTCGCCACCTTGCCGGCGAGGCTCGCCGTCGGGGCAGCGGTCGCGAGGATCGCGGTGCGGAGCTGGCCGGCCGTGGCCTGCGGATTCGCCGCCGCCATCAGGGCGACGGTGCCGGTGACGTGTGGCGTGGCCATCGAGGTGCCGCTGTAGGCGGCATAGTTGTTGCCGGGGGTCGTCGAGTAGATGCCCACGCCCGGTGCCGCCAGATCGACGCCCGTGGCGCCGAAGTTGGAGAACGTGGCGAGGGCGTTGGAGCGGTCGGTGGCGGCCACCGAGATGATCGATTGGCTCGTGTAGCTGGCCGGATACGAGGCGGTCGCGTCGTTGTTGCGGCCATCGTTGCCGGCGGCGGCGACGAAGAGGATGCCGGCCTGGCCGCCGGCCTCGATGGCGTCGCGCAGACCCGCCGAGAAGCCGCCGCCCCCCCAGCTGTTGTTCGTGGCGACGATGTTGATCCCAAAGTCGCGCCGCATCCGCGTCGCATAGTTGATCGCCGCGATCGCCCCGCTCGTCGATCCGCTGCCGGAGCCGGAGAGGAACTTGAGGCCCATGATCGAGACCTGCCAGTTCACGCCCGCCACGCCGACGCCGTTATCGCCGACGGCGCCGATCGTGCCCGACACGTGCGTCCCGTGGCCGTTGTCGTCCATCGGATCAGCATCGTTGTTGGCGAAGTCCCAGCCGCGGACGTCATCGATATAGCCATTGCGATCGTTGTCGATGCCGTCGCCGGCCACCTCGCCGGGGTTCGTCCAGACATTCGCGGCGAGATCGGGGTGGCTGTAGTCGATGCCGGTGTCGATGACCGCGACCACGACGTTTCGCGAGCCCCGCGTCCTGTCCCAGGCCTCCGGGGCGTCGATGTCGGCGTCGGCGACGCCGCCCGACTGGCCGATGTTGTGGAGGCCCCAGAGCCGGCTGAACGACGGATCGTTCGGCAGGGCCGAGGGGGCGATCGCGAAATCGGGCTCCACATAGGAGACGCCGGCAGCCCGGCCGGCCCAGCCCGCGACATCCTGTGCGGTGGCGCCCGGCGTCGAGAGCGAGAAGAATCCTTCGCCGAGGGATGTCGCCCGCCAGCCCGCCGAGAGGCCGAGGTTTTCGGTGGCGGCCTGTGGGCTTGTGGCGCGAAGGATCCACGAATCGGCGAACGTGTGGGCCGTGCGGCCATTCCATTCGATCTGGTCGATCTGGCGGGAGGCAGCGGCGAGGAGATCCGCCGTCATCATCGTCCGGGCTTCGAGCGTTTCGAGGCCGAGCGAGGCCTCCGAAGCCCTGCGAGAGCAGGTGGGCCGTTTCATGATGGCCGCCTTTATGGCTGCCGTCGGCCTTTGCCCCACCCGGGCTTTCGCCCGCGGTCGACGTGGTGACGTCAAGCGGTCGGCGAGGTCATCGCTTCCCCCTCGACGCCGTGATTATCGGCCCGTCTCGCGAAGAGTCACGAAATGTTTGAACCATATGCCGACCGACCCCGTAAATCATGGCAGCACGGTGCCCTTAGACACTTGGTGGACACCTGGTATTTTGTTGAAAACAGGGTCCGTTGTGCGCGCACGGAAGCTCACATCGCAAGCGAGGACTCCGGCCGCCCGTTCAGCGACGCAGGCCGCGGGCGGTGCGGCTCGAGGGCGTCGCGGACGACGCCATGGCCGTTTGGGCCGCAAACGCCGCGAATGCAGCGGCCTGCTTGGGGACCGGCCGAGAGAGCCGGTCCGCCGAGCGTTGGGCGGCAATCGACGCGGCCCGGGTCGCCGCCGGCTCCACGATCCCAAACTGGATTTCATAGGTGCCGGTGGAGCCAGCCCGCCGGCCGGCGCCGCTCATTGCGTTGTAGCTCGAGTTTCGATATCCCGAGACGCCCACGTA
>JBKDMX010000082.1:0-3342 GCA_046343855.1 Planctomycetia bacterium | reverse complement strand
TGGATGGTCGCGCCGACGTCGTATTCGGAAGCCGGTTCACCGGGGCGGAGCGCCGCGTCTTGTATTTTTGGCACAGCGTTTTGAACAAGGCGCTGACGCTGTTGAGCAACATGCTCAACGACACCAACTGGACGGACATGGAGACGTGCTACAAGGCGTTTACCGCGAATGCGATCAAGGCGATTCCCCTGTATTCGAATCGCTTTGGCATCGAGCCGGAGATCGCGGCAAAAGTCGCCAGAAACCGTTTCCGGATGTACGAAGTGCCGATTACCTACAACGGCCGCGGTTATGACGAAGGCAAGAAAATAGGCTGGCGAGATGGCGTCGCCGCGATTTGGTTCATCTTCAAGTACCGATTTTTCTCGAGCTACTCGGACGCCGGGAAGTCAACGCTCGATGCCCTCGAGCAGGCCCCAAAGTTCAATCGCTGGATGTATGACTCGATCAAGCCATGGCTTGGTCAGCGGGTCGCTGAGCTTGGGAGCGGCCAAGGCAATCTGAGCGCGTTTATCGTCAATGGGCGATCCGCTTTGCTTACGGATTACCGCGACGATTACTGTCAGCGTTTGTCACACAAGTGGGGTGTGCGGCGAGATGTTTCCGTGGCGCGGCTCGACATGACCCGCAGCGAAGACTACGCCGCGATCGAGGCATTTGCCCCCGACAGCGTTGTGTTTCTCAATGTGCTGGAGCACATCGAAGACGATCGCGCAGTGCTGCGGAATCTTTACGGCCGCATTCCGGCTGGCGGCAGGCTGGTCGTTCTCGTGCCGTATGACATGAAACTTTACAGCCAATTCGACGAGGACTTGGGGCACTACCGACGGTACGGGAAGGGAGAACTTGAAGAGAAAGTGAAGGAAGCCGGCTTTCTCGTGGAGCGGAGGTTTTTCTTCAATAAACCTGGCCGGCTGGCCTGGTATCTCTTCAACACGCTTGGTAAACGACGCGCGCTGTCATCGGCCCAACTAAAACTTTATAGCTTCCTGACCCCACTGTTCAGGGTTTGGGACAAGATTGTCCCCGGGGTTGGGCTTAGCATCGTCGTGGTTGCGCGAAAGCCTATTTCTAGCTAGCCGCGGTGATGTCTACATCCAAAACGCTCTCCATGAAAATCCTCATTCTCGGCTCCCAGGGCAATCTCGGGCAGGATCTCGTCTCCGTTTTCTCGGACGCTTGAGCCGGCGGGCCGATTCCATTGACCTGCCATAAAAACGGGAATATGCTTTCCCATATGAAGACGACCGTTGATCTCCCGGACGATCTGTTCATCGCGGCCAAAAAGCGAGCGGCCGAACTGCGGCAGCCGCTGCGGACGCTCATCGAGCGTGGCCTGCGCGCCGAGATCGGCCGGTCGGTCGGTCAGGGCCAGAAGGCAAAGCCCGCCAAAATTCGCTGGGTGACGGTCGCAGGCGGTCTGCCCGCCGGTGTCGATGTGGCTGACCGGGCCGCCATGCACGATTGGCTTCGGCAGCAGCGATGATCGCCATCGACACGAATCTGCTCATCTATGCCCATCGCGCGGCTACCGCCGAACATCGCGCCGCCCGCGGAGCGATAGAAGCGGCGCTCAATGCACCCGGTGGATGCGGGATCACGCTCCCCAGCGTCGCTGAGTTTTTCAGCATCGTCACGCATCCAACCGCGAGCGGCAGGCCGTCGCCACCAAAGTCGGCGGCTGATTTTTTGGCGTCGCTTCGGGAAAGCGGCGTTGAAGACCTGAAGCCGGGGCTCGGCTTTTCCGCGCGGCTAGTCCAGCTGGCGGCCGACTTGGGGGTGAAAGGATCACGAATCTTCGATGTGCAGATTGGGCTCTGTGCGCTCGACGGCGGAGCAACCGAGCTGTGGACGCACGACGGCGGATTTGTGAAGATCCCCGGCCTCCTGATTCGCGATCCGTTGCTACAACGCCCCTGATGAAAGACCCCATGAAAATCCTCATCCTCGGTTCCCAGGGCAATCTCGGGCCGGATCTCGTCTCGGTCTTCTCGGCCGCGGGGCATGACGTCGTCGGCTGTGATCGTGATGAACTGGACGTCACGGACTACGCGGCCGCGCGGGCGATGATCGGCCGCGGCTTCTCGGCCGTGATCAATGCCGTGGCCTACAACAACGTCGATGCCGCGGAAGACCCGGCCAATCGGCCCATCGCCTGGAAGCTCAATGCAGAGGTGCCAGGCGAACTGGCCCGGGCGGCTCGCGACGCCGGTGCGGCCTTCGTCCATTACAGCACCGACTATGTCTTCGCCGGCCAGAAGCCCGAAGGCTATGTGGAAAGCGACACTCCCGATCCGATCTCCGCCTACGGCGAAAGCAAGTTCGCCGGCGAGCAGGCCGTCGCCACGGCGTAAGCCGGTCACGTCGGCGGCAGTGTCGCCAGCACGGTTCATGGCGCGATCCGCTCGACGATGGGCGTCGATTTGGTCTGCTCGCTTTCCGAAGTCGATCCGCGTGCGAGATCTGCTGGAGCGATTGCTTCGTGAGAACGTCCCGTGACAAAGCCAGCGGTCGATCGAGGGCGCGTCGCCACTTGATAAAATGTGTACATGCGTACATATTTTGGGGAGGATCGTTTGCTTGTTGACGGCGTATCCCAAAAAAGGAATACTTGCGTGGACGGTGGAGCTGGTACGACGCGGCCAAAGCCGCTGGAGTGGGTCGGCAGTTCGAAGGACGAATTGGCCCGATTTCCTGGCGCAGTCCGGAGAGAGTGTGGCTACGCCTTGTATCTGGCCCAACTCGGCATGAGGGCCCTGAGCGTCAAGGCTCTCAAGGGATTTGGCGGAGCGAGCGTCTTGGAAATCGTCGTGCCGCACCAAGGAGATGCGTATCGGGCCGTTTACACCGTGGCTTTTGCCAAGGCTGTTTTTGTGCTGCACGCGTTCCAGAAAAAATCGAAGCAGGGCGTGGCAACGCCGCGAAGGGAAGTTGAGCTGATCCGTCGGAGGCTTGCGGTGGCCTCGGAAGCCTACAGGGACTTGTACGGAGAAGACTGAAAATGCCGACTGAACGAATCCGTCGAAGTAGCGGAAATGTCTTTGCTGACCTCAAGATCCCGAACGCAGATCAGTATCTCGCGAAGGCTGAACTTGCGGCGAGAATTCTCGAGATCATTCGGCGCCGACGACTCACGCAAGCGGAGGCGGGCAAGATCTTGGGGATCAAGCAGCCAAAGGTATCGGCCCTATTGCGTGGCAGGCTCGATGGTTTTTCCAGTGATCGCCTCTTTCGGTTGCTCAATGCGTTGGGGTGCGATGTGCAAATCAGTATTTCAAAGCCCCACCCGAAAACGCATGGTTTGGTGAAAGTGAAGGCAGGCGTCGCCTCATGAAAATCCTC
>JBKDMX010000081.1:0-18986 GCA_046343855.1 Planctomycetia bacterium | reverse complement strand
GTCGGCGATCTCGTGAATGGTTTCACGAATACATTCCACGGGTTCTACAAGCCGCTGCGAATCGTGCAGCCGTTCGTCGAGTCGTTTCTGCAGGCGTCGCTCGAATCGGGCTCGCTGCTCGACGTGCTCGGCATGAGCGGGTCGGAGTGCAAAAACCTGGTGCCGGTGGATTGGGTGTCGGCGGTGATGGCGAGGGTCATCCTCGATCCGTCGCTCCACGGATCGACCTATCACCTCACGTCCACTCGGCCCACGAGCGTGGGCCTGCTCTGCCGCGTCTTCGAGCAGATGGTGGTCGAGATGGCGGAGCGGCCGAAGGCTGTGGGCGGCGGCAAGCCCGCATCCGGCTTCGATCCCGCGCTCCTCGCGCGGCTCTTCGGCGACCAGATGCAGGTCTACCGGGCCTACTGGCGCGACGACCCGGAATTCGATTCCGCTGCCACCCGCCGGGCCGTGCCTGACCTCGCCTCGCCGGCGATCGACGAGCCGACGATCCGCCGCCTCTGCCGCTTCGCCATCGAAACCGGCTTCCGCTGGCCCCCCGCCGTCCAACGGTAGGACAGGCTTCAGCCTGTCCTACCCATCTTGCCTGGCCGGAAAATCCTGCACGACCGGCACGATCCCACCCGATTGTGATGGTGGATCGCCATGCGCGCCCCCCTTCCATATGTCGTGCAAATCGCCGCCCGCTGCCTGATTGGCTGGGCCGCGATCGCCGTGTGCGCGGCGGCCCGCGCCGAGCCGGAGGAGGTTGCGCCGGTGCAGTATCTCGAGGAGCCGTTCACCCACGAAGATCCGGCGCAGGAGGCCGAGCTGCAGGCGCTGGTCGATGCGGCGGTCGCGGCGCGGCTGGCCGGTATGCCCCGCCCGCGCTACATCCCGATGACCGACCTCGCGCCGCCGAAGGGGCTGATCTTGCTCAAGAACGATCCGCGCCGCGGCGAGTTTCCGTTTGCGATGGCGCTCGGCGGCTACATGCAGTTGCGCTGGTTCGAATTCGCCCGCGATGCGACGCAGTGGACCAACGCCACCGGCCGCGTACTTCCCATCAACAACATCAACACCTTCAACATCAACCGCTTCCTGCTCTCATTTCACGGCCACGTGGTGGACGAGCGGCTGGTCTACAACTTCGCCCTCTTCGGCACGACGAACGTCGGCATCCGCTCCGGCGTCGTGCCGATCGGCCTGTTGGGCTGGAAGTTCGACGACGCGGCCACGGTGGGGGGCGGCATGACCCCGGTGCCCGGCACCCGCGAGTGGCTCGAATCGTCACCCTGGACGACCGGTATCGACCGCAGCATGGCCAACACGTTTTTTCGCCCCGGCTTCAGCCCGGGCGTGGCCGCGATCGGCTCGCTCGCCGAGAAGACGCTCCATTATCAGGCGGGCGTCTGGAACGCGATCGACGGCGGCACGACGGGCGTCCTCCGCCGCGGCACGTCGATGGCCTGGGCGGGCAACACCTGGTGGGAGCCGTGGGGCCCCTTCGGCATCGGCGCCTCCGACATGGAGCACCACGAGGATCCTGTGATCCGCGTCGGCACGAGCGGCGTCTACGCACCCACCTACGCCAATCCGATCGTGGGCAACAATCCCGAAGACACGATCGTGCGCCTCTCCGACGGCACGCCGCTCGCGGCGACCGGCGCACTGGGAGGCCGCACCGTGGTCGATCGTTTTCTCTACAAGCTCGCCACGGTCGATGCAGCCTGGAAGTGGCAGGGCGTCGGCCTGTTTTGTGAATACTATTGGCGGCTGCTCGACGATTTCTCGGGCGAGGGCCCCTTCGATCGCTCGAGCATCTTCGACCAGGGCGGCATGGCCTATCTCTCCTGGTGCTTCGTGCCGCGCACCTACGAAATCTACGGCCGGTCGAGCGTGGTCACGGGCCCGTATGGCACCGGCCAGGAGTATGGCGGCGGGCTCAACTGGTATCTCAAGAAAACCCGCCAGGCGCGGCTCACGTTCGAGGCGCTCCACATCAACCGCAACCCCGCGCAAAACTTCCTCTATCCCTACCGCGCCGGCTATACGGGCACCGCGATCCAGACGCAGTTTCAGGTGGTTTTCTAGAAGAGACCGCGGCGTGGTAGGCTCGATTCATTCGAGCATGGACGGGTGTGCTGAGAACGAGGTGCATGCGTGTCGGTCGAACTCCGCGACTTCTCCTGGCAAAGGATGATCGAGGCCGTGCAAGCCGTCCGCGAACGAGCCCTGCGAGCGACCGCGGCCCTCGAACGGGCCGGCATCCCCTATGCCGTGGCCGGCGGCAACGCCGTGGCCGCCTGGGTGTCGCGGGTCGATCGGGCCGCGGTGCGCAACACGCAGGATGTCGACATCCTCGTCCGCCGTTGCGATTTCGATCGCATCAAGGTGGCCCTCGAGTCGGTCGGGTTCGTGCATGCCACGGTGATGGACGTCACCTGCTTCATCGACGGCCCTGGCGGCAGCCCGCGGGATGCCGTCTACCTCCTCTTCGCCGGCGAGAAGGTGCGCGAGTCGTATCCCCTGCCGACGGCCGACGTCGCCGAACGGGAACTGGCCGACGACTACCACGTCGTGGGGCTCGAGGCGCTTGTGCGAATGAAGCTCAATTCGTTTCGCGACAAAGATCGGATGCATCTCCGTGATCTGATCGACCTCGGACTCATCGACGCCTCATGGCTGCCGCGGTGTGTGCCCGAGCATGCGGCCCGCCTGCAGCAATTGCTCGACGACCCCGACGGCTGAAAACGCCGGGCATTTCCGCCCTTTCAAACTTTTCGCTTGACTCGGCTGCACGATGGCGTAGAACCCCCCCAGTAGGGCAGGCTGCAGGATTCTCGTCGTGCCTGCGTGCGCTGCACACGTAGTTGATAGCCAAAGGGTCGAGTTCACATGCGCCGCCGTCCGGTCAGCCTTGCCATCGAGCAGCTCGAATCGAAGCGTGCTCTCTCCGCCACCACGATCGATCGCGTCGAAGCCCCCGAAAACAAGACATACCGGGCCGGTGAGGTGCTTCAGTTCAAGGTGGTGCTCACGCAGCCGGTGGCGGTCGTCGGCAGGCCGGAGATCGACCTGACGATCGGTCGCACCAGGGTCAGCGCCCTGTATCAAAGCGGCTCGGGCACGAGCGAGTTGGCCTTCAACTACACCGTGCGTGCGAACAACAATGATGCCGACGGCATCGCGCTCGGCAATGCGATCAAGTTGCCGCGCGGCGCTTCGATCCGTGCGAACACGACCAACGCCGCGCTCGCCCTGCCGGTCGTAAATACCTCGGGCGTGCGAGTCGACACGGCACCGCCTCGGGTGAATGCGCTGGGCGGCCCCCTCAACGGCAGCTACAAGGCCGGCCAGGTGCTGCGATTCACGGCCACGGCCTCCGAGCCGGTCACGGTGACGGGCGTGCCGACGCTCCCGCTGGTGGTCGGCACGACCGCCCGGCAGGCTGAGTATGTGGCGGCGTCGAGCACGCCGACATCGCTCGTCTTCGAATACACCGTGCAGCCGGGCGAGACCGATGCCAACGGCATCGCGGCCGGCCGGGCGATCGTTCTGCCGACGGGCGCATCGATCGTCGATGCCGCCGGCAATCCCGCGGCCCTCGGCATCGCTCCGCCGAACCTGACGCGCGTGCTCGTCGATTCGGCCGGCCCGGTGGCCACCTCCATCACGCCGCCGGCCCCGAATACCTACGGCCCTGCCCGGCCGATCGACTTCGTCGTCAACTTCAACGAGCCCGTGGTGGTCACCGGCTCGCCGACGCTCCCGGTGCAGATCGGATCAGCGGCCCGCACCGCCTCGTTCCTCGGGTTCGCGGCCCGCTCCGGCAGTCGTTCGCTCATCTTCCGGGCCGTTCCACAGGCTGGCGATGTCGATGCCGACGGCGTCGCCATCACCGGGCCGCTCGGCCTTGCTGGCGGCGCGAAGATCGCCGACGCGGCCGGCAACACCGCCGCCGGCACGCTGCCGAGCGTCAATCTGAGCCGCGTGCTCGTCGATGGCGTCGGCCCCGCGGTCCTGGCAGTTGGCGAACCGGAACTCGATGGCCGCGGCACGACGGTGTTCGTGCGGATCAACTTCAGCGAGCCGGTGCTCGTGCGTGGCGCGCCGACCATCCCGTTTCAGATCGGCGGCTCTCCGCGGCAATTCGTCTATCACGCGGGCAATAATTCGTCGGTGCTGACATTCCGCTACGCGATCGGCAGGACTGACAACTTCGATCTCGAGGTCGTGCCCGGGAAGGCGATCGTGCTCAGTGGCGGTAGCGCGATCACCGATCGCGTTGGCAACTCGCTGGTCTCGCTGAATCTGCCGAGCGACGTGATCTTTTGAGGACGACAGGCTGAAGCCTATCCTACCGGGGTTTTTCCGGCGTTTTCACCATCCGTGGGCGTGATACAATGGCGGGCTTTCCCGCGGCGACTTTGCCGCACGGACAGCCAGGATTGCCCGCTCACGTGCCCACCCCCTCGAAGCCCACCTCCGCCAAGCCGAAGCCCTCGAGCGCCCAGGCGAAGGCCATCCAAAAGGCCGACACGCTCATCGAGGCGCTCGGCTGGATTCGCAAGTTTCGCGACACGACGACCGTCATCAAGCTTGGCGGCAGCGTGGTCGAACATCCCGACTCGCTGCGCCACCTGCTGCTCGACATCGTCTTCATGTCGACGCTCGGCATGCGGATCGTGCTGGTGCATGGCGGGGGCAAGGCGATCAGCCGCGCGATGGACGCCGCCGGCATCGTGCCGCGGTTCGTGCAGGGCCGCCGTTACACCGACAAGGCCACGCTCGACATCGTCGAGAAGGTGCTCGCCACGGAGCTCAATCATGAGCTCGTCGCCAAGCTCGAGGAATATGGCGGCCGGGCGATGTCGCTCAACTTCCTCTCGACGAACGTGCTCTTCGGCGAGAAGCTCGTGCTCGACGGGCCCGACGGCGAATCCGTCGATCTCGGCAACGTGGGCGAGGTCACCCGCGTCGATCGGCTCACGATCGACAACCTCACCTATGCCGGCCAGGTGCCGGTGATCCCGTCGATGGCCATGGCAGCCGACGGCGAGAAGCTCAACGTGAATGCCGACACCGCCGCCACCGCCGTCGCCGCCGCGATCGGCGCGGAGAAGCTCGTCATTCTCTCCGACATCCCGGGCGTGCTCCTCGATGTCAACGATCCCGAGAGCCTCGTTCATTCGCTCTCGGCGTCGGAGGCCCGCCGGCTCATCGCCAATGGCACGATCTCGGCCGGCATGATCCCGAAGATCGAGGGCTGCCTCGACACGCTCGAGCAGGGCGTGAAGAAGATCCACATCATCGACGGCCGCCTCCGCCACTCGCTTCTGCTCGAGATCTACACCACCAGCGGCGTTGGCACGGAGCTTGTCCGCGACGACAGCCTGGCGTCCTCCCCGCGGGCCGCTGCTTCAGTCGCCGCCGCCGCCGCTTCAGCCTCCGCCGCCCGCTAGCCATCCTCCCACCACGGAGAGTTTTTCATGGCCACGATCGACGCTTCCGCCATCGGCAAGAAGACGCAAGCCGTCATCGACACGTTCGATCGCTACGTCGTGCCGAACTACAAGCGGTTTTCCGTCTGCCTCGAGCGCGGCGAAGGCTCGCGGGTATGGGATGCCGAGGGCACGGAATACCTCGACCTCTTCCCCGGCTGGGGCTGCAACCTTCTCGGCCATTGCCCCGAGCCGGTCGTCCGCGCCGTGCAGGAGCAGGTGGCGCGGCTGATCCACGTGCCAAACACCTGGTACACCGAGCCGCAGGGGGAATGGGCCCGGCTGCTCGCGGAGCGGTCGTTCGGCGGCCAGGCCTTCTTCTGCAATTCGGGCACCGAGGCCAACGAGGCCGCGATCAAGCTCGTGCGGCTCCGCACCGACGGCAAGCGCTACAAGATCATCACGTTCAAGGGCGGCTTCCACGGCCGCACGATGGGGAGCGTCACGGCCACGGCCCAGCCGAAGTATCACGAGGGCCTCGGGCCGATGCTCGCGGGCTTCCAGTATGCCCCGCACGGCGATCTCGAGGCCGTCGAGAAGCTGATCGACGACCACACCGGCGGCATCCTCGTCGAGCCGATTCTCGGCGAGGGGGGCGTGGTGCCCGCGCCGGCGGGCTTCCTCGAGGGACTGCGGCGGATCGCCGACGAGCGTGATCTGCTGCTCGTGTTCGACGAAGTGCAGTGCGGCTGCGGCCGCACCGGCAAGTGGTTCGGCTACCAGCATTTCGGGGTCACGCCCGACATCATCACGCTCGCCAAGAGCCTCTGCGCCGGCATCGCCGGCGGCGCGATGCTCACGACCGTCGAGCTGGCCCGGCACCTGCGGCCCGGCATGCATGCCTCCACGTTCGGCGGCAATCCGATCGCCGCTGCGGCGGGCGTGGCGGCGATCGAGATGATCGAGCGGGAGCATCTGCTCGGCCACGTCGAGAAGGCGGCCGCGATCTTCCGTGAGCGGCTCCTTGCCCTCAAGGAGAAGTGCGACGCCGTAAAAGACGTGCGCGTCATCGGCATGATGATCGGCGTCGAGCTCTCGATCGACGGCGCCGCGGTCGTGCAGGCCTGCCTCGAGAAAAATCTCCTCGTCAACTGCACGCAGGGACGCGTGATCCGGCTCCTGCCGGCGATGAACATCACGCCCGACGACGTGGCGGAGGGCTGCGACAAGCTCTCCGACGCGATCATCGAGGTTGCCTCCCGCGTCTGATTTCCCCCATGCGTCATATCCTCGTCCCCGAAGACCTGTCGGCCCACGAGATCGAGGCGATCTTCGCCATCTCGAAGGACCTTGAAACCAAATATACCGCCGGCACGCGGGATGCCCTGCTGCCGGGCCGCGTGCTCGCGCTCGTGTTCGAGAAGCCGAGCCTGCGCACGCGCGTCTCGTTCGAGGCGGCGATGGCCCATCTCGGCGGCTCGAGTGTGTTTCTCGGCGAGGATGCCGGCTTCTCGTCGTCGCGGGAGAGCGTGGCCGATTTCGGCCGCGTGCTTTCGGAATATGCCGACGCGATCGTCTGCCGTTCGAAATCGCACGATACGATCGAGCGTTTGGCCGCGGCAGCGAGCGTGCCGGTGATCAACGGGCTTTCCGATTACTGCCATCCCTGCCAGGCCCTCGCCGATGTCTACACGCTCAAGCAGCATGTGGGCCGCGTGGCGGGGCTCACGCTCGCCTTCGTGGGCGATGGCAACAACGTGGCGCGGTCGCTGGCGGTGGTCTGCGGCCTGCTCGGCATGCGGTTCGTGCTCGCCGCGCCGAAGGCCTATCAATTCGACGACGCGTTCCGCACGCACGTGAAGGGCCTGCTCCCAAATGCCGAGATCGTGGAGACGACCGATCCGGTGGCGGCGGTGAAGGGCGCGGCCGCGGTGTATACCGACGTGTGGGCGAGCATGGGGCAGGAGAAGGAAAGGGCCAAGCGGCTCGAAGACTTCAAGGCCTATCAGGTGAACGAAGCCCTGATGAAGCACTGCCCGGATGCCGTCTTCATGCACTGCCTGCCGGCGCGTCGCGGCGAGGAAGTGACCGACGGCGTGATCGACGGCCCACAGAGCGTGGTGGTGGAGGAAGCCGCCAACCGCATGCACGTCCAGAAGGGCCTCCTCGCCTGGCTCCTCGCCCGGTAGGACAGGCTTCAGCCTGTCTCCCAAAATCGTGACAGGCTAAAGCCTGTCGTACCAATTTCCGTGACAGGCTAAAGCCTATCCTACCGGCTACCGGCGGGCGGACGAAAATTCCCATTCTTCTGGTCGCAGGCACAGCCCGGCTTTGACCGGGTTGAACTCGACGTAGTTCACGAATCGCTCAAACTCCTCCGCATCGCGCACCACGCGGTCATACGATTCGCTCTGCCAGAAGCCGCCGCAGCGGCCGAGCAAGGCGTTGCACCTTCGCGCCGACCGCCCCTTGATCGCCTGCATGATCGCGGGCCGCGTCCACTCGGCGAGCGGCGTAAACACGAGATGAACGTGGTTCGCCATCACCGTATAGGCGTGCAGCTGATACCGCGCGTCGGCCTCACGGCAGATTTCTTCGCAGACGATTTTCGCCAGCCGGCGATCGGCGAGCAGGCGGACGGGAGATCTCATGTCGAGCCATTCGTCGCTCTCCTCGAAAGACTGGTGCTCGGCCCGCCGGAGCCGCCCGGCTGCCGGCACACTGCCGGCGAGACACGCGGTGACGAAATAGGTGGCGTGTTCAACGTCGTAATGCGGCAGATGCCGCCGGCGAAAACTGATCATGGGAATGCCCCTCGTAGGACGCGTATACTAGCGTACACTACCCGAAGCCCCCAGCCCCGTCAATGACCCGGTAGGACAGGCTTCAGCCTGTCTCCGACCCCGGTAGGACAGGCTTCAGCCTGTCTCCCAAAATCGTGACAGGCTAAAGCCTGTCCTACCAATTTCCGTGACAGGCTAAAGCCTGTCCTACCAATTTCCGTGACAGGCTAAAGCCTGTCCTACCGGGGATCGAGGGTGATCGACGCGGAGTTGATGCAATACCGCAGCCCCGTCGGGGGCGGGCCGTCGTTGAAGACGTGCCCCAAGTGCGCGCCGCAGCGGCGACAGGTCACCTCTGTGCGAATCCCGAATCCGGGCAGGCCCGCCAGCGAGCGATCCACGTGCTCGGCGATCGCCTTCCCCTTCACATTGTCGCGCTTCGCGTCGATCGGGGCATAGAAGCTCGGCCAGCCGCAGCCGCTCTCGAATTTCTGCCCCGACGCGAAGAGCGGCTCGCCGCAGCAGATGCAGCGGTAGGTGCCGGGGGTCTTCGTGTTCCAGTATTTGCCGGTGAAGGCCCGCTCCGTGCCCTTCTTGCGGGCGATCTCGAATTGCTCGGGCGTGAGCCGCTTGCGGTATTCCTCGTCTGACGTCGGGATCTCGTCGTCGGCGAGCCGGCCGGCGATGGCGGGATTTTTCTCGGCGTCGGCGTCGTCGGCGAGCACGGGCATGGCTCCGAGGAGGAGGGCGAGTGTGATGAACGTTTTCATACGTACGACAGGCCTCTGTGCCTGTCTTTGCTTTCTTGTTTCCGACAGGCACGGAGGCCTGTCCTACTTGGGTGTCGTCTTGGGCTCGTAGGGGTGGTTTCGCTTCCGCACCACCACCGCCTTCACGATTTTATCCGGGTCGGCGCCCGTGGCCATTTCCCCTTCCGTCCGGGTGAGCTTCGGCAATACCTCGATCCCTTCGATCACACGGCCAAACACCGTGTGCTTGCCGTCGAGGTGCTCGGTCGGCCGAAACGTCAGGAAAAACTGCGAGCCGCCGGTGTTTGGCCCCGCATGGGCCATCGAGAGCGAGCCGAGGAAGTGCTTTCGCGCCCCCGGCTTCCCCACTTCGCATTCGATCGTGTGGCCGGGGCCGCCGGTGCCCGTGCCAGTCGGATCGCCGCCCTGCGCCATGAAGCCGCCGATCACGCGATGAAAGGGCGTGCCGTCGTAGAAGCCCTTCTCCACCAGCGCGATGTAGTTGGCCACGGTGTTGGGCGCCTCGTTTTCGAAGAGCTCCACCACGATGTCGCCCTTCGTCGTGGAGATCTTCACCCGCGGCAGGTCGTCGGCCTTCGCGTCGGCCGCCCGCTTCGCCATTTCGTCTTTCACCTTCGGCCGCTCGGCTTCGATCGCCTCCTCGAGTTCGACGATCTTCTGCTTCGGCATGCCCGCCGCGGCGGCCTTCTTGAGCCAGCCCGCGGCGGCGTCGAGATCGGAGAGGAGCATGTCGGCGGCGGCGGCCATCATCATCACGTCGGGGCTGGCCGCGCCGGCCTTGTCGAGCATGCCCGCGAGCGTGAGGGCCTTCTTGGGATCGTCGCTGGCGAGCGAGCCGGCCACGACGGCGCCGGTGATTTCCTTGGCGCCCTTGTCGGCGGGATCGACCATCGCCAGCGCGAAGGCGGCGGTCTCGAGCCGGTCGCTCGTCTCCTGGGCCTTCGCCTTCGTGGTGTCGAATTTCGCCTCGATCGCCTTCTTGTCGCTGCCGGGCTTTTGGTATTCGGCCTGCAGGACGGTGAGTTCGGCGACGAATTCCTTCATCGCCTTGCTGGCGTCGGCGAATTCGGCCTTGGCCTTGGCGGGGTCGATCGTCGTCTCGACGACGGCCTGCTGGGCGAGCGCGGGCGTGGCGAGCAGCAGGGCGGCGAGCAGCGGGAGGATGCGGGCGTGCATGAGGTGCTCCGGCGGGTGGATGTCGAGCAAGACAGGCTAAAGCCCATCCCACCATGTGATGTACATTACCACTTTCCCCCTCAAGCCGCGCACCTCCCGATGCCCAAACCCTCCCGCACCGATTCGAGCCATGCCGAGGCCGCGAGCGCCCCGCGGATCATCGGCGGCACCCTCCGCGGGCGGCGGCTCGAATTCAGCCCCGACCCGCGCACGCGGCCCATGAAAGACCGCGTGCGCGAGTCGCTCTTCGATCTCGTCGGCACGCGGGCCGTCGGGGCGATCGCGATCGATTGCTTCGCCGGCTCCGGCGCGATCGGGTTTGAGGCATTGAGCCGCGGCGCGTCGCGGGCGATCTTCTGCGAGCGGCATTTCCCCACGGCCGACCTCCTGCGGAAGTCGGCCCGATCGCTTGGCGTGGAGGATCGCGTGGAGGTGAAGACGGGCGACGTGCTCCTCTGGCCGAAGCGTTTGCCCGCCTTGCCCGGCGATGCCCCGTGGCTCGTCTTCGTCTCGCCGCCATGGGAGTTTTTCCAGTCGCGGCCGGGCGACGTGATGGCCCTGGTCGAATCGCTCAGGCAGGCCGCCCCGCCGGGGAGCACGTTCGTGGTCGAGGCCGACACCGCCTTCGATCCCGCCGCCCTGCCGCTCCCCGAAAGGTGGGAAGCACGCCCCATCCCGCCGGCCGTCCTCTATTTGCTATTCTGACTCCCATGGACGTCATCAATCAGCGGGAGGCGGTTCCCTTCACCACGGCCGACGGCTCCACGATCCGCGAACTGCTCGCCCATCGCAATTCGGCGATCCGCAAGCAGAGCCTTGCCGAGGCCCGCCTCGCTCCGGGACAATCCACCACGCCGCATCACCACAAAGTCACCGAAGAGATCTACTACATCCTCACAGGCACCGCCCTCATGACGCTCGCCGGCGAAACCCGGCCCGTCGGCCCCGGCGACGCCATCGCCATCCCGCCTGGGATGAGCCACACGATCAAAAACACGGGCTCCGTCGAGCTCGTCTTTTTGTGCACGTGTGCCCCCTGCTACGAACACACCGACACCTTCCTTGAGTAGGACAGGCTTTAGCCTGTCAACATTCCCGACAGGCTGAAGCCTGTCCTACTTCCATGCCCGACGCATTTTCCAACATCCTGATTTCCGAGGGCATCGTCAGCGCCGAGCAGCTCGCCGAGGCACTGCAGATTGCATCCTCGTCCGGCAAGAAGCTCCATGACGAGGTCGTGCGGCTCGGCTATGCCCCCGGCGAGAAGGTGATGAAGGCCCTCGCCAAGGCCTATCGCCTCAAGCTCGTCGATCTCACGAAGCTCGAGATTTCGCCGGAGCTCGTCGGCCTGCTCCCCGAGAGCGTGGCCCGCGAAAACACGATCTTCCCGCTGGCCGAGGAGGGCTCGTCGCTGCGCGTGGTCACGAGCGACCCCACCGACATCGACACTCAGGAAAAGCTCCGCTTCATTCTCAATCGCGAGGTGGAGCTCGCCTTGGCCCCCCGCGAGCAGATCGTCGAGGCGATCAACCGCCATTACGGCACGAGCGACGGCGAGAGCGCCGACTCGATGCTCCAGGAATTCACCGACACGGCGATCGACTTCACCGAGACGGCCGTCGAGCAGCAGGCAAACCAGGCGCAGGAAGACAACTCCGACGCCCCGGTCGTGAAGCTCGTGAACCTCATCATCACCGAGGCCGTGGCGCTGAAGGCGAGCGACATCCACATCGAGCCCTTCGAGGATCGTGTCCGCATCCGCTATCGGATCGACGGCCGGCTCGTGGAGCGCGACAATCCCCCGCGCCGGCTCTTGGGCGCGATCCTCTCCCGCATCAAGATTCTTTCGAAGCTCGACATCGCCGAGCGGCGCCGCCCGCAAGACGGCCGCATCAAGCTCACGGCCGACGGCAAAGACTACGATCTCCGCGTCTCCGTGATGCCCACCAATCACGGCCAGACGGTGGTGATGCGGATTCTCGACAAAGACAACATCCGCGTGGGCATCCGGCAGCTGGGCCTGTCCGACGCCGATTTCCGGCAGTTCAAAAACCTGATCCGCCGTCCAAACGGCATCATTCTCGTGACGGGCCCCACGGGCTCGGGCAAGACGACCACGCTCTATGCCTCCCTCAACGAGCTCAACCGCCCCGACACGAAGATCATCACGGCGGAAGACCCGGTGGAGTATTACCTCGCCGGCATCAACCAGGTGGAGGTGAAGCACCAGATCGGCCTCGACTTCGCCCGCGTGATCCGTTCGATGCTCCGCCAGGCGCCAAACGTGATTCTCGTGGGCGAGATGCGCGACACGGAAACGGCCCAGATGGGCATCCAGGCCTCGCTCACGGGCCACTTGGTGTTTTCCACGCTGCATACCAACGACGCCCCCGGCGCGATCACCCGCATGATCGACATGGGCGTGCCGGCGTATCTGGTGGCCTCGAGCGTGATCGCGGTCTTGGCCCAGCGTCTCGTCCGCGTGAACTGCCCCAAGTGCAAGCAGCCCTTCCAGCCGCTCGACACCCAGCTCGAGCTGGCGGGCGTGACCCCCGAAATGCTCAAGGGGGCGACGTTCATGAAGGGCCGCGGCTGTGCCCACTGCCAGAAATCGGGCTACAAGGGCCGCCTCGGCATCTTCGAATTGATGGTGATGAACGGGAAGCTCCGGGAGCTGGCCTTCCAGGGGGCCCCGACGACCGATATCCGCCGGGCGGCCGTGGCCTCCGGGATGACGGTCATGTTTAACGACGGCGTGGGCAAGGTTTTGCGGGGAATCACGACGTTCGACGAGGTTTTCCGCGTCTCCAAACGCGTCGAAGAGTAATCCCCCGAAAATCCTGCCCCTGGCGTGACTTTCCTGCCGATATAACCCATAATGTCTGGTGTCGATCGGCCGCTGTCAGGGGCTGGCTGGTCGTCAGGCGGTTCATCCCGTGGGCAATCACTGCTCCCTCTCCCCACGTGCCCTCGCTGTGCGCAATCTGCGCCCTGCGGCAGAATATGATTTCCTACGGAGGAAATCCCCATGAGCACGGTTGCCCTGTCCCCCATGGCCCAGCAGGTCGAGAAGCTCCTCAAGGTGGCGCTCGACAATGGCGCCACCGAGCTGCGCCTCTCCGGCGGCGTGGCGCCGATGCTCCGCATCAACGATCAGATGCGGCCCCTGAAGACGAAGGCCCTGCCCGCGGAGGAGATCGAGGCGATGGCGTCGGCCGTGATGCCGCGCCAGGGCGATCCTGCGAATTTCCAGTTCACGAATTCCCTCGGCCGCTTCCAGGGGATGCTCGTGAATAACCAGGGAGTCAGGGTGCTGGTCCTGCGGCCCGCAACGGAGCCGGAGCCCGAGCAACAGTCGTTTTCCGATGGCCCGCTGCAGCTCGACATCTCCGATTCGCAGGAGCACCCGGCGGCCGATGCCGCTGCCGCCACCTACGAGCAGCCCCGGCTGGCCACCGGCACGGTGCAGATCGACAAGCTCCTCACGGCCGCCGTGAAGAACGGCGTGAGCGACATCCACATCACCGTCGGCCTGCCCCCGGTCTTCCGCATCGACGGCCACATGAAGCCGCAGGCCACGAAAGTGCTCACGCCCGACGACACGAATGGCCTCATGAAGGCGATCACGCCCGAGCGGTGCCAGGCGGAATTGGCCGAGAAGGGGGGCACCGACTTCGGCTTCGCCTTCGGCGACATGGCCCGGTTTCGCGTGAGCGCCTTCAAGCAGCGCGGCAGCGTGGCGATGGTCCTGCGGCAGATCCCAAACAAGATGCTCACTCCCGAGCAGTTGGGCGTGCCCGAGGTCTGCAAGAAGATGGCCACGCGTCCCCGCGGCCTCTTCCTCGTGACGGGCCCCACCGGCTCCGGCAAATCGACCACGCTCGCGAGCCTGATCAACTACATCAACGAAAACTACGACCACCACATCATCACGATCGAAGACCCGATCGAGTTTTATCACCATTCGAAGAAGAGCACGGTCAACCAGCGGGAGATCGGCAACGACGTGCCGAGCTTCTCCGAGGCCCTTCGCCGTGCCCTCCGCCAGGATCCCGACGTGATCCTCGTGGGCGAGCTTCGCGATCTCGAGACGATCGAGGCGGCGATCTCGGCGGCCGAGACGGGCCACGTGGTCTTTGGCACGCTCCACACGACGGGCGCCCAAGGCACGGTGAATCGCATCATCGACGCCTTCCCCACCAACCAGCAGGAGCAGGTGCGCACGCAGCTTTCCACGGCGATCATCGGCGTGGTGAGCCAGGCCCTGCTGCCGAAGATCGGCGGCGGCCGTGTGGCGGCCTACGAGATCCTGGTCTGCACGCCGGCCATCGGGAATCTCATCCGCGAAAACAAGACCTTCCGCATCAATTCGGCGATCCAAACGGGCGCGAAGCTCGGCATGCAGCTCCTCGACGACCACCTCTTCAAGCTCTGGAACGAGAAGAAGGTGGCGGAGCAAGACGTCATCGCCAAGTCGCAGAATCCCGACGAGCTCATCGCCCGCATCGAAAAAGCCAAACGTGGCATCTACGAAGACGACAAGGCGCAATAACCATGGCCCTCAAACGCCTCGGACAAATCCTGATCGATCTCGGCCTCATCGACGAGATCCAACTGGCCACGATGCTCGACGAGCAGCAGCAGCGTGGCGGCGAGCCCATCGGCAAGGTGGGCGTGTCGCTCGGCTTCTACTCCGACGAGCAGCTCGGCGAGGCGCTGGCCGAGCAATGGAGCACCACGTTTGTGACGCTCTACGATCGCGAGATCCCGCCGGCGGTGAGGGCGCTCATCAGCGAGCCGATGGCGCAGATGTATCGCGTGATCCCGCTTTCGCTCGAGGGCAACCGGCTCACGATCGCGTCGGCCGAGCCGCAGAAGATCCAGATCGCCGACGAGCTCCGCACCTTCCTCGGCTACGACATCCACGTGTGCGTGGCCACGGAGCCGGAGATCCAGAAGGCGATCGAGAAGCTCTTCTCGTCGGAGACGGAGAGCGTGGAATCGCTCGTCGACGATCTCGAGCATGACGACGATCTCGCCGCCGCGGCGGCCGCCGCCGGCCGCGACGGCCCCACCGATCTCACGAGCATCGAGGCCCTGGCCGAGAGCGCGCCTGTGCGCAAGCTGCTCAACATGGTGCTCCTGCTCGCGATCCGCGATGGCGCCAGCGACATCCACTTCGAGCCCTTCGAGCATGAATTCCGGATCCGGCTCAAGGCGGATGGCGTGCTTCAGGAGATGGTGCCGCCGCCGAAGCACCTTGCCTTCGCGATCACCACCCGCATCAAGGTGATGGCGAATCTCGACATCGCCGAGCGGCGGCTGCCGCAAGACGGCCGCATCGAGCTGAATGTGGGCGGCCATCCGGTCGATCTCCGCGTGAGCGTGCTCCCCACGCTCTTCGGCGAGAGCGTGGTGATGCGGGTGCTCGATCGCGGCGTGGTCTCGCTCGATCTCGACAAGCTCGGGATGGAGGAGGGGATCAAGCGAAAGTTTCGCGACGTCATGAAGCGGCCCAACGGCATCATCCTCGTGACGGGCCCCACGGGCTCCGGGAAGACGACCACGCTCTATTCCGCCCTCTCGGAGCTCAACGAGGTGGAAGACAAGCTCATCACCACGGAAGACCCGATCGAATACGACATCGACGGCATCGTGCAGGTGCCGATCGACAATGAGCTCGGCAACACGTTCGCGGCGATCCTCCGCGCGATCCTCCGGCAGGATCCCGATCGGATCCTGGTGGGCGAAATCCGCGACGTGGAGACGGCCGAGATCGCGGTGCAGGCCTCGCTCACGGGCCACATGGTCTTCTCCACGCTCCATACCAACGACGCCCCCTCCACGATCACGCGGCTCCGCGACATGGGCGTGCCGCCGTTTCTGATCACGGCCACGGTGGAGGCGATCATGGCCCAGCGGCTCGTCCGCCGGATCTGCGCCAATTGCCGCGAGGAGGTGATCCCGGGGCCCGACGTGCTCGCCGATCTCGAGCTGACGGGCGACCAGGTGATGGGCAAGAAGTTTTATCGCGGCAAGGGCTGCGACAAGTGCAATCGCACCGGCTACAAGGGCCGCCTCGGCCTCTACGAATTCATGATCATGAACGACGACCTTCGCGACATGATCATGCGAAATGCCTCCACGGAAGACCTTCGTGAAAAGGCCCGCAGCCAGGGCATGATCACGCTCCGCGATTCCGGCATGCAAGGAATCTTCGAAGGCCAAACCACCGCCGAAGAAGTGATCCGCGAAACCATCCTCGAAGCGTAACTGGTAGGACAGGCTTCAGCCTGTCACGAAAACCTTTAGCCTGTCATAAAAAATGCCCACCTACCTCTTCGAAGCCATCGACGCCGCCACCGGCAAAGAGATCAAAGACTCGGTCGAGGCCACCACCGAAGCCGAGGCCCAGGCCACGATCCGCGCCATGGGCTACATGGTGACGAAGCTCAAGGCAGGCAAGGCCCCCAAGGCGAAGGCGGGCGCCGCCAAGAAGAAGCCGGGCCGCACCTTCGCAATCGGCGGCGTCAAAACCAAAGACCTCACGCTCTTCACCCGCCAGCTCTCGATCCTGCAAGACGCCGGCCTGCCGATCCTGCGCAGCCTCAAGATCCTCGCCGAGATGCAGAAGCCCGGCCGCCTGAAAAACTCGCTCATGGACGTCTGCGACGAGATCGAAGGCGGCTCCACGCTTTCGGAAGCGATGGCCAAGAGCCCGAAGGCGTTTAACCGGCTCTATACAAACATGATCCGCGCGGGCGAGGCGGGCGGTGCCTTGGAAGTGATCCTCCGGCGCCTGTCGGAGTTCATGGAGCGGGCGCAATCTTTGAAGCGCAAGGTGAAGGGCGCGATGGTCTATCCGATCGTCGTGATCAGCGTGGCCGTGGGCATCCTCACGTTCATCATGCTGAAGATCGTGCCGCAGTTCAAAAAGATCTTCGACGATTTCGGCAGCGAACTGCCGCCGATGACGCAGCTTTTGATCGACACCTCCAACTGGATCGCCAATTACTGGTATCTGATCCCGGCGATTCCCTTCGGGATCAATCTCATCATCAAGGCGATCAAGCTCGTGCCCTATGGCCGCATGGGCTGGGATCTCTTCACGCTCAAGGCGCCGATCTTCGGCCAGCTGGTCGAGAAAAACATCATGGCCCGTTCCACGCGCACGCTCGGCACGCTCCTTTCCAGCGGCGTGCCGATTCTCGAGGCCTTGAATATCACGAAAGAGACCGCCGGCAACATGATGTTCGAGAAGCTCTTCTCGAAGGTCTCGGAATCGATCCGCGACGGCAATGCGATCGCGAAGCCGCTGAAGGAGTTTGCCAGTCCGCCGTTCAATCTGGTGGCGATGCTCTTCTGGACGGTCTTCGTGCCGGGCATCGGCGCGCTCCTTTACATGACGAAATACAAGAAGCCCGTCGTGGACGATCTCGTGGTCAACATGGTGGACGTGGGCGAGGAGTCTGGCGAGCTCGACACGATGCTCTACAAGGTGGCCGACACGTATGACGAAGAATGCGCCGTGCTCACGGAGAGCCTCACGAGCCTGATGGAGCCCTTGCTCATCATCTTCTTGGGCGGCGCCGTGGGCTTCATCGTGATCGCCCTCTTCCTCCCGCTGATCAAGCTGATCCAGGATCTCTCATGAGAGACCCGAAACCCACAAACGGCAGGACAGGCTTCAGCCTGTCACGCCCCCTAGGTGGGACAGGCTTCAGCCTGTCATCTCCTCAGCCTGTCATGCCTCCCCGGTGGGATAGGCTTCAGCCTGTCATGCCTTCGCGCCCTGCCTTCACCCTCACCGAGCTCTTGGTCGTCGTCGCGATCATCCTGGGGCTCATGGCGCTGCTCGCCGGCGCCGTGTCAAACGTCCGCGTGACGCAAAAAGCCAATGCCACCCGCGACCTGATCGCAAAGCTCGACCGAATCATTTCGGCCCAGATCGAAACCTACGATTCGCGGCCGGTCGACACCACTGATACGACAAAACTCGACCTACCTTCCAGACGCCTTCCAAACGGCAATGACAACCCCAGTTTTCCCACCGACTTGGTTTTCAAATACCACACCAGCCTTCGCGCCTGGCACATCCGTCGCAATCTGATCTCCGCCGACATCCCGGATCGATGGTCAGACGTCAGATACATGACGGAAATGGCAACGGCTCCCACTCCGAAGTGGACCCGTCGCTCTACCTTCCAGCGCATCTACATCGACATGTGGGACGCCGGATCGAAGAGCGGCTCAGTTCCGACTGACCAATTCGGTGGCGCCGAGTGCCTCTTCATGATCGTGATGCAAAGCGGCGTTGCGAATTGCCTCGATTGCGGCTCGATGACGACTTCAACCGTGGGTGACAAAGACAGCGATGGCTACATGGAATTTCTCGATGCGTGGGGCAATCCCATCGACTACCTTCTTTGGCCCTGCGCGTTTCAGGCAACCGGCCGTAGCACGCTTTTTTTTCAAAACCAGTTTGACGATCCATTGAACGATCCATATGGCGCCGCAAGCGTCCGCCCCACGCTGGGCATGCGGCCTCTGATCTATTCCGCTGGCCCAGACGGCCAATACTCGATCGATCGGGTAAAGGACTCGAGCACTTCCAACGCCGACATGGCGTCGCTGGGTTCGTCGGCCGATCAATACGGCGCACTGTGCGGCGATTGGAAAATAGCTCCGCGTTCAAACGCAGGTGCCCGAATGAATAGCGGCGCCGACGACAACATCACCAACTTCGACGCGGAGGCCAAGCAATGATCGCTTCCTCCCGCAAAGCCTTCAGCCTCGTCGAACTTCTGGTGGTGACAGGCCTCTTGGCTTCG
>JBKDMX010000080.1:0-13020 GCA_046343855.1 Planctomycetia bacterium | reverse complement strand
ATGATCGAGCTCTAGACGTTCATCAACCGCCTGGTGAAAATCGTCGAAGAACGGGCCAGGCGACCGCATGAGTCATTTCACGGATGAGCGAAAATACTCAGCCGTGATTTCGTGTCCACAATGAGGCACTCAGGTGTGAGGGAGGGAGAGCCCCGCCAATGGCACGTCCTCAAGCATGGCCCGACTGATGAGCTGCTCGTGAGCCGCGTGCTCCCGGCTCCCGGACCCCGACGGGCCGTTCGCTTCCCGCGAGTTCCAGTGGTATCTCGGCGTGCCGCATGTCCGCCGACCGCATGCTCATCGGTCGCGGCATCTCGCCACTTGCCGGCATTCCCTTTTGTCATGGGCCGTGACGGCGGACCTGAACTTGTGATTCGGGGCGAAAACCCCTGGCTTGTTTCAAGTCGGCAGGCGGTGCCGATGCTTCCGCGGTGGCGGCACGAGATCGGCCAGCCGGTCCAAGAAGTCACACGGCGAGAGTTCGACGACGCCGCTGGCGTCCGGCGTGATCCGGACGCTGGCGTCAACCGAAAACCCACTGTTCTCTCGAGCGAGCATGTCGGCGGCCGCATCGGCGTCGAGGAGCCGCTGCATGCGGAACCACCGCACAACACGACGGCGCACCTTCTCGGTGAGCGCGGCCAGATCGGCCTGGGTGATCGGCCGGGCCGGCAGGAACGCCGGCGGCCCGCCACCGGTTGGCACGAAGACGCCGTCGGTCGCGCACGCATGGAGATGCACATGGTGATTGAGCGCCGATCCGAAGCGGTGCAGCAAGGACACGGCACCGAGTCGTGGGCGAGCCGGGCACGGCCTGTCACCGTCACCGGTCAAGCCCGCCGCAGTACGGAGCAGCCGCTCGATCTCTTTTGCACGAGAAGGCCACGACAAAACCCTGCCCGCACGACGCACAGCGTGTCCTGCCGAATCCGAAGCAGAGGATGCCACATGTAAGGTATGACCGCAGCTCCCGTTCGACGTGCGCCGAAACGGGATGCTCAGCGACCGCCCGAGTCTCGAGCCAGCCTTCGAGGTGCTCTGCGACGACCTTGTAGAGCGGCGTCTTCTCCGGTCGGCGTCGCTCGTAGCGGCGGGAACTCGCAGTGCCGACGTGCGGGCGGACTTTGGACCGCGTCGGCGACGCAGTCAGCACGGCGACCATGGGCGCACCGGGGCATGGACGAGAGACGTGTTCGCCCGCACACGAGTGCTGCGACAAGGCCGATGCGAGCGACTCTCACCAGAGCCGCCTTCTCCAAGAGCTGCGGCAGCATCACCTCGTACTTCGGTGTGCGGTTCAGCAAAACCACGACGTCGCGGCGGCCGCAAAGCGGCTTTCCAAGCATTATCCAACGGTCGGTATTCAGGAACAATGAAATATCCGACACGTATTTCAATGAGGAACTGGTGGAATCGCCAGCCACGCTTAACGACACCTGGGGCTACAAAGCATTCGATCAGAATTGGAAAAGCACCGCAGATGTATTGCGGATAAAGCAGCATCTGGCAGAACGGGGAATGAACTATCTTCTCAACATAGGGCCAGATCACCTCGGACGTTTTTCTGCTCCCACGATCGCTGTATTGAAAGAAGTTGGTGCCAAGATACGATGAAGTGCCAAGATACGATGAAAATGAATTATCATTGAGACGGAGACTAAACGATGCGGAACTCAATGATGACAGCGGCGGCGTTCTTGGCGGCGGCCGGGATGAGTATCGGTATTGCGGATGCCGCGGACGTGTCCGTGGTGTTGGCGGAGAACGGCCGGGCCCAGGCCAAGATCGTGCTGCCGGACGAGCCGAAGCCGTACGAGCGCACGGCCGGCGAAGAACTGGGCACGTACCTCAAGAAGGTAACCGGAGCGGATTTCGAGACGGTTGCCGAAGCCGCGCTGGCGGCTGACGCGACCGGCATCTTCGTCGGCAACACGCGCCTGGCTCGCGAACAAGGACCGTCGCCGGCCGGCGATGAAGCCTGGGTCATGCGCACCCTTGACGCGAAGCGCCTCGTGCTGACCGGCGGCGAGCCGAACGGCACGCTCTTCGCCGTCTGGCACTTCCTCGAGGACGTTGTCGGCGTGCGCTGGTGGACGCCATGGGAAGAGGACACGCCGCGGCGCGAGAGCCTTGCCGTGTCGAACCTGGATCGCGCCGGTCAGCCCGCCTTCGTTTTTCGCTGGCTGCACAACTGCACGGGCTTCGACCACACCACCCCGCCGCTCAACTACATCCGCAACCGCTGGCACTACAACGCCCCTGCCTGGTGGCGTGGCGGTCAGCCCAACGAGTGGGAAAAGTACGGGCGCATCTCGATGTCGGACAGGGTGCTTTCCGGACACGGAATGTCTGTGCTCATGGGTTTTCCATACTTCTACTCTCGTCTGTCGGAAACCGCCAAGCAGGAGTTCAAGACCGACGTCTTCGACAAGCATCCGAACTGGTTCGCCATGGCCGACGGTCAGCGGCAGATCGACTCGAACCCCTGCCTTTCGAACCCGGAGGTTTTCGACCGCATGTACGCGAAGCTCGAGGAACGGGTCAAGGCCAACGAGGCCGCGTACGGGAACAGCAAGCTCAAACCGCTCTGGTACGACGTTTCGGTGCTGGACGGTCCGGCCACCACAACCTGCCAGTGTCCCGAGTGCGCGGTGCTGAACGCTAAGTACGGCTCGTACAGCGGCACGGTGATCTGGTTCGTCAACAAGCTTGCGGCCAAGATCACGGAGACCTACCCGGACGTGAAGCTCACGTCCTATATGAACTACGGCGGCACCAGTACCGCGCCGCGGAACATCACGGCGCACAAGAGCGTAATTCTGAATCTGTGTCTGATCGGTTGGGATGTGACCAAGCCGTTCGGCTCGCCGCAGCACAACATGCGCGAGGCGTCGCAAGCCTGGTTCGACGCGATCGGAGACGGCCAATGCATCTTCTACTGGTACCATCTGTTCAACCAAATGCCCTACACGCACCCTGAGTACATCGCGCGCAGCCTGCGCTACTTCCGCAGCAAGCGCTGTATCGGGGGAAAGATGGAAGACCACTTGGCGGTTTCGGAGAGCTTCGACGACCCGATTCACTGGGTGACCGCGAAGCTGATGGAAGACCCCGACCAGGACGCTGACGCGCTGTTGCGCGAATTTTGCACCGGCTACTACGGACCGGACGCCGGCGCCCATGTCAAGGCGGTCTGGGACGCGCTGCTGGCGGCGTTGGACGCCAGTCCCGGTGCCAAGGCCGGACTGTGTGGTCCCGTCGACGTGCCTCACCTCGACCTGGCATTCCTCAGCCAAGTCAGCGCCACGTTCGATCTGGCCGAGGCCGCCTGCGCGGACAACGCCGAGCGGCTGCTGCGCGTGCGCTATGCGCGTATGCCCTATGACTATGCCATTCTCACCCTTTGGCCGACGATGATCCGGCAGCGGATGAACGGGCCCTACCTCGAAATGCCACTGGACAGAAGCCGAGCCGGGCAGCGGGCGGTCGAAACCTATGAGGCCGTACTCGAGAAACGGATCAAGAATGGCCCGCTGAAGGTATTCCCGCTCACCGGCGAATACGAATACGCGACGTACGCATCGGCGGATTACCTCCGCGCGGTGGCCTTTCCGGAACAGTTGGCGCAGTTGGCGCGCACCGGTGTGCGTGTCTTCGCGGAGGACTTCGAAATGGCCAAACCGGGCAGTCGTCTGCCGGCAACTTGGACCACCTGGAGCTGGCCCGCCAACAATCCCCGTTACGGCATAGCGAGCGGAATAGGCTATCGCAGTCAGCGCTCGGCCATGGTTCAAAACGCCACGGGCCGGGACAACGCGCTTTTCACGAACATCCCGGTGCGTCCTGGCGAAAGATACTACGTCGAGATGTATGCCAAGCAGAACGGCAAAGGCGCTCCGCGCCTGACCGTGCTCTGGGGCGCGGCCTCGGGCGGCTGGAATTTTGGCGCGGGACGAGCCGGCGCGGAGTTCTCGATTCCGCTTGCGGACCTGGAGGACGGCGGCGGCTGGTGGGGCTGGCAGAGAGCTGCGGTGGTTGTGACCGTACCGTCCGGCGACGTGACCGCAATGCGAGTGCTTCTCAACGTCGATGACCAGGACGAACAGAGCGTTGCCTACATGGACAACGTGGCGGTCTACCGGTTGGAAAAGCAGGGAGACACCGGAATGCCCCCCAGGAATTAAGGCGGAGTTGGGTATTCGTCCGTGGCATGGGATCCCGTCAGAGGCTGTGGATGTCGATGTCGGGCAGTTCGTCGGGCGACGCCTGAAAGATTGCCCTCTCGATGATCGTGGTGGCGAGCAGGATGTCGGTCTTGCCCTGTACGAACCCCACCATCACCTCCTCGAGCTCGGTGTCATTGAGCCGGCCGTGGGCCCGCCTCCGCCGGGAACAGGTAGGGGGTGTGGAAGCTGAGGTAGCGAAGCAGCCCGACGAACCGCATCGGCGGCGGCGTCTCGGCCGCGAGCGCCAGCATCACGGCCGCCACCGTGCCGATCGTTTTTCTTCGCATCACGAGCCTCTTTCTCCATGGCCGGCGGAGCCAAGCAGCGACAGGCTTTGGTGGCGGGCGGCGATTTCGTCTGCCGCGAGTGAACGCTGGAGCACGCGGAACTGGCGGACATCCCCCTTGAGGAATCCCCCGGGGCGGATGGGCCCCCCGATCGCGGTCTCCTTGTCGGATCGCAGCCCGTGGATCGGAATCTCGGGCCCGTCCTGCTTGCCATCCACGTACAGCCGCAGCGATCTGCCGGTGAATACGGCGACGACGTGGTGCCAGTTGCCGGCCTGCAGCGGCGTCTTCCCGGCGAGCGTGACGACCTCGCGCTGCTGGTTCAACCGCTGGAGCCGGAGGGTGCCGCCGGGCGCGAGCATCAGGCTGAGCACGGGCTCGCTCGAATCTACGACCGTCTGCATCCGCTCCGTGTCGGCCGGCCGCAGCAGCAGTTCGACCGTCGCGGGGCCGGGCGGCATGGCGATCGGACCCTGGATGATCCGGTCGTCCACGCCGTCGAACCGCAGAAACCACGCGCCGTCGTCGTCCTGATGCGCGGTCGGGCGGGGGGCTCCCGCCGGCAGCGCGAGGTCGCGCTTCAGCCAGCCGCGATCGACCAGTTTTTTTCCGGGCCCGATCACCGGATCGATCACCGTGGCGGGATCCACGGCCGGCGGCTCGGGCAGCGTGCGCGGCGGGTCCACGAGCGCGGGGGCGGGATAGACGAAGGTCTCGTCGTGCATGCGGATCACGGCGGTGTAGCGATCGACCTGGTCGACGATGTTCCGCTTGAGGGTGCCGTCGCGATATTCCATCGGGCACCAGCCGGGGCCGCCGTAGAACTCCTCGCGGAAGCCGTCGCGGAGTCGGACGGGGGCGAGCGCGGGCGACAGCGAGTTGGCCTGCCGCTCGAGCACGCCGCAGGCGACGTCGTCCCACGGGAGGCCCTCGATCCGGATCGTGCGCGGGTAGGGGCCGTCTCCGGTCGGCGCAACCGCCAGCCGCGCGGCCACGCCGGGGCGGATCCGGTGCAGCGGCACGTGCAGCCAGTGGCGGCTGAGCGGTTCGCCGTGGCGCACGATGGCGAACGGCGCGGGACCGCCGTCGGGCAGTTCGATCGCTGCCCCATCCACCTCGATCTTCACGGCGGGCACGGCATACCCGTCGGCATGGGGGCCCTGCGCCCAGAATCGCCACACGACGTGGCCGGGCAAAACCTGCGGCTTCACCGGGGCAACGTCGACGCGCCGGGCGCCGTTCATCGCCAGGCTCGCGGTCGCCTGGAAGCGTTCGGCGATGCCCGCAGCGTCTTCCTTGCCCGTCAGTTCGGGGCGGAGCAAAACGAGCTCGAGCTCGATCGCCTCGGTGGTCGCCACCGCCTTGCGGTAGCTGAGGAATGCCTGGCCGGCGGCCCGTGCGGGCCATGCGCCGGTCTTCCACCGGCCGCCAAAGTAGGCGTTGAGATCGATGTACGCGTAGGTGCTGTTGGCGGAGCATTCCTGCTCGGTGGCTTCGGTGTAGTCGTTGAGCGTGCTCAGATACACGAAGGCCGGATCGTGGGCGATGATCTGCAGCCAGTTCCGGCGAAACACGTCGGTGCCGCGATGATCATGGAGGATCCCCTGCCGCGTCGCGCCGATGTAGCCGGGCATCACGCTCCCGCCGAAGAGCTTGGGAGGGTCGTAGGAGCGGGCGAGCTTCGCGAGGCCGGGCAGGCCGGAGCCGTCGAGCTCGACGAAGCGGTAGAGGCCGTGGAGGGGCTCGTGATCGTCCGGCACCGTCGGCCGCCCCAGCCGCGACTCGCTCACGTCGGTGATCACGAAATATCGGGCCCCGGCCTGCTCCGCGGCCGCGAGCCGCTGCCGCCAGACGTCACCGCCATGCACGCCGAAGGTCATTACCACCGGACGGTCGCCGAACCGCAGCAGGTTCGGATGATTTCGCAGGGGTTCGTTCCGCCACAGATCGACCAGGAACGCCATGCCCTCCGCGGCGGGCATGGTGTCGATCATGGGCAGCACCTTCACGCCCGTCCCGCTCTCGCGGGCCGCCTCCGCGGTCTGCAGGAGCACCGGGAGATTCTTGGTTCCGAAGAAGCAGTGGTCGATGGCGTCGATCCCGGCCCGGGCCGCGTCATGAAACCAGTCTCGAGGAAAGTGGGGATTGGCATCGGCGCCCGCGTCGGGGCGGTCGGCGGGCACGAGCGGCGCGTTTTCGTAGTACCCGGAGCCCGAATACTCGGGCGCCGCGAACCCGGGGCGAAACCGGGCGGAGTGCGGCGTGCCCCAGAGCATGGCCGAGCCCACCACGATCTTGGGAAACGCCTCAGGCGGAGCACCGGCCCGTGCCGCGGCATTCGAATCCGTTCCGCTGGCGGCGTCTGGTTGGGCACGAGCCGGTGGCGCCAGCAGCAAGGCCGCGGCGACGACGGTGGCCAGCAAGGAGCGGCCGCTGTTGAAGGTCATGAGATTGTTCATGTTTCTGATCTCCTGTGAACGTACGGAATGAGTGGAATGAGAAAGGTGTCGGTGATCTCTATTCCAGGAATCTTGTTTCTTGAAGCCGTGCTCGAACTGCTGGCTCAAACCCAGGGCCGTGCGGTTCGTCGAGCACTACTTTCCGCCCTCGTTCCATCACCTTGGGATCGTCGGGCGGGCCGGTCGGGGGGAGATTCACGACGGGCGGCGGCGAAAGCTGCATGCTGTAATCCCCAGTCGGCAGGCCGCTGCCGCGGGAATACTCCTCCTTGTATTGCCCGTCGTCGCCGAGTCCCCCGGTGCAGCCGATGGAGAAGACCGAGAGCACGAACAGCAAGAGCGGCCGAGAATGAGAATAGCCCGGCCAATGGCACGTCCGCAACGGTTGCCGGGCCCGGGCCGGCGAGAAGGGCGGAGGTTCGAGCGGTTCGCCAAGATGGGTCAGGATCTTCCGAATCGGCCCCGGATCGGTCATGAATGCGATGAGCCGGATGTCGCCACCACACCCATCACGGCCACGTCGGCAGTCCCGACACCGACGACGAGATCATCGGCAGCATACCGTCCACCCACGGCCACGGTGCTGCGGGCCAGCAGCGGGGCGATCGCAGGCCAGCGACGGCCGAGCGCGGCCTTGAGATCGGCCACCGTGCCGCCGGACCATTCGATCTCGCCCTCCTCGACGCCGGCGCTCCGGATTCGGCTTTGGGATCTTCGAAGCATCCGAAGCCGGGCTCGGCAGCCATGGGACCCCTTGGCGTTCTCATCGGCTGCCTGGCAGGAAGGGGCCATGGATGGCCCGCCCTGCCAATGGCTGCGCCTGCCGGTCGAACTGCATCTGACCCGCTGACCGGCCCACCATTTAGCACGCAACACGGCCGGACGAACCACGCCCTGCAGTGGGGAGGCCACCGGCGCCCGTCCCGGTGAGATACATCAGCCCCGGACCATCAAAGAGAATATTCCCAGGCTCTCCATACCAGACGTTCACTAAACCGCCAGCAAGAATTACACCGCCATCCACAGCATCGTTGCCCACAGAGCCTAGATTGATCTCAGTAGCAAGAGTGTCGATTGGGGCTCCCAGCGCGGTCGTGTTGAAACTGCCGGACCCGTGCACGATCACGCTGGTGCCGGTCTGCTCGAAGGAGTAGACGAAACTAGCCTCGGCCGGCTGAACTGCGGCTGAAAAAACCACCGCGGAACCGACCGCCGCGAAGGCGGGTCGCCGGTCGGATTTGTGCCAGCTCAGGGAGCCGGGCTCGACTACCTCAGTCGGGACGGAAAAACGGCCATTTACGTGCCGCGATCGATGCTTGGGTTTCGCGATCTCCATGCGGCGATCATGCAACTTGCCATCTCCCTGGCGGATCATCCGGATGTCGAACGCGGGCTGCTGGTCGTGACGTGCAGCCGGATGGCGCTGGCGAGCGTGCGGGAGGGTTGGGCGGCCGCCAGGCACGCGCTGCGGCGGCCGATCGCGGATCGACTTGGTCTCGTGGCGGTGGCCGCAGAAGATTCGTGGGTCGATCCAGAAGATCCGCGCCTGCGGAGCGTCGCCCGGCACTTCGAGCGGACGACAGGCCATGGCCGCCAGCAGACGAAGGCGAAGGTTTCGCTGCCTCCAGGACGCAAACTCTACGAAGTCGTAAAGGTGCTTTTGAGCCGATGGCTCAGGCGTGAAGGACCCATCCAAATCAGTGCCATCGCCAGCCTCGTCGGCTGCAGCTACCCCACCGTCCGCAGAGCGCTCGACAAGCCCACGGTGCGGCCTGCGTTGCGCTTTCAGTCCAATCGCTCGGTGGAACTGAAGTCGTTTCCGCACGACGCCTGGCGTGAGCTCGTGGCACTCACCGGAACGCTCCGGGCCTCGATGCGGTTTTGCGACCGCTCCGGTGAAAAACCCGCGCCGCAGGCACTGCTCGCCCGGCTGGAGCGAGCGATTCCGCCGCACGTGGCCGTGGGCGGGGTCGTGTCGGCCCGACATTGGGATCCGGACTTCAACCTGCATGGCATGCCGCGGCTCGATCTTGTCTGCCACGCTCCCGACGGCACGGTCGATCTGGGCTTCGTGGAGAAGCTGGATCCATCCCTGTCGCTCACGAAGGATCCGAGCGAACCCGCCGTGCTCGTGATTCATCCGCTGGTTCGCTCGGCGCCGCTTTTTTCCGCGCACGGGCGGCGGCTGCCGTGGGCCGATCCGGTCGAGACAGCCCTGGATCTCTGCGAGCTTTCGCTCGGTCCCCAGGCGAACCGGCTCCTCTCGTCTCTGCGCCCGGAAGTTCGCCTGTCATGAATCGGCTCGACGCTCGAACGTTGTTCGCCCGCCTTACCTCCGACATTCCCCGTGAATGCCTGGGCCATCTGTTCGTGACGGGCAGCCTCGCCGCCGCATACCACTACGAAGCGGTCCTCCGCGGCCGGGGGATCAACACCAAGGATGCCGATATCGTCGTCCATCCCGTTGGGGATGTGGGCTCATGCCAAATCGTGGCCCAGACGTTGCTGGATTCGGGGTGGCACAAGCACGGCGATTGCCACTCCCGGGCGACCCCTGCGCCGCCGGAGCAGCTTCGGGCGATCCGGCTCTATCCTCCGAAGTCGAAGGCCTACTTCGTGGAGTTTCTGACCGTCCCAGCGAACCAATAACGCAAGCCGATCGCCTGGACTCCCGTGCAGCTCGCCGACGGGTGGTATGGGCTGCCGAGTTTTCGGTACCTGGGAATCGCGGCTCTCGGTCGCCAGACGTCCGACGAGGGTCTCGAATACGCCGATCCGGCGATGATGGCTGTGGCGAACCTCCTCTCCCATCCGGAGGTGGGATCGCCCCGCATCGAGTCGGGCGACCTGCGGGGAGTCCTGCGATCCGCGAAGGATCTCGGGCGTGTGATCGCCCTCGCCCGCCTCGAGGGGCGAGACGGCACAGAGGCATGGCGGGATCGATGGCTGGCCGCCATCAAGACGTGTTTCCCTACCGGCTGGCGACAACTGGTCGCGGCCATGGGATCCGGGTTACAGGAAATGCTCGATGACGACAATGCGATGGAGGATGCTCACACGACCACCGACATCGGCCCTCTCAACGGCTTGGGGGTGACGATCGAGCAACTGCGGGTGACCGGCAGGCGATTGATGGAAGACGTTGTGCTTCCTCTGCGGACCGAGGGAACGCGGCGGTAATCCGCCGGCGTGTGCTCGAGTGTGAAGCCGCGCACGGGCGGCAAGACGAGGTTCCGTGCCCCCCACAAACGCCGCCGCGGGCGGCACCCTCGTGGATGCCGCCCGCGGTTGGGCGCTTGCGTCACGTTCTTCCTGTCACCGGGTCTTCCGCTCCCGGGGCCGCGTATCGCCCGGCCAGGCGTCGTTCGCAAAGGTGGACCACTCGATCATCAAGGCTTCGCCAGATTTGGTGGCTGTCACCTTTTTCTCAGCCCGCGACCGCCTCGCCGGCCGCCGGGCGGCTCCGGCGGAGTTTCCGCAGCCGCCAGGCACCGAAGCCCACGCCGGCCCCGGCCAGCATCAGCATCGTCGAGGGCTCCGGGACGGAGTAGATCGAGATGGTCTCGCCGGTCGCCGCCCCGGTATAGATATTGTGGAGCGTCCAGGTCCCCTCAAGGGTCGGATTCGCCCAGGTGCTCAAAGGGTTGTAGCCGAAATCAGCACGGGTGAAGCCGGTGAGCGTGGTCGTGTTCGACAATGGGCTTCCCGAGACATACGTGCCGTTCAAGGAAATGTACGTACTAAGAGCCGGATTTGGACTCAGCTCCACATAGGAACCAGTGGCGGGGCCCGAAGGAGCGTTCGCGTTCCCTGAATAAAAATAGTCAGCGCCCTGAATCACGTCGAAGTCACCACCACCCGAACCGTCCGTCAACCAGGCGTTGGCTGTTGCAGCAGTTTCGCCACTCATTTGGAATGAGTCGTTCCAAATGTTTCCGGGGTTTAAAGTAAACGGCCCTGTGAAAACGTGGTTCGGCGCCCCCAGCGCTGTCGTGTTCACACTTCCCGAGCCGCGCACGACGATCGTGCCGGGAGTGCTCTCATCGAAGATGAAGACCAAATCCGCCTTCGCAGGCTGGATGGCGACAGAGAAAACCACCGCGGTGAGAGCGGCGGCGACGGCGACGGCGAAGGACTTGAAGGAACGCATGAGCATCTCCGGTTTGAAAAAAAGAAAGGGAAAGGAAGTCGGACAAAAAAAAGGGGGAGGGGACGAACTCGATCACACTGAGTACTGGGTACGGTGTACGGATGAACCACTGGCGACATCGTCGCGATCTCGACGGGCCGCGTTGCCGGCCCGGGTTGCCGCTCCGCCTGCCCGCACCCTCGAGGGGCGCGGCGGCGGCGGCGAGGCCGGGCGTCGTGGATGTGAAGTTGATGTGGTCATGTGAGTGGTCGGTTGATGTGCGGTGCGTGCGATGCGTGATTCGTGGGTGTGGTTACGGCCGGTTCTCGATTCGCAGCCCCGAGGCCGCGGGCGGCATCCCCTTTGGATGCCGCCCACGGTCGGGCTTGCGTCTCGTTCTTCCTTCTGCCGAGTCACCGGGCCTTCCATTCCCGGGGCCCCTTCGAGCCGGGGCCGGGCTTCCGTCGCGATCAGGTTCAGGGAAACTGCGTTTGTAAACACGGTGGTAACAGGTGCGATAACAGCCTGTTGCAGGAACTCCGCGGCCGTCTGCCTGGGTTAGCAGGCGAGCGCCTCGCCAGCCGCCGGGCGGCCCCGGCGGAGCTTCCGCATCCGCCAGGCACCGAGGATCACGCCCGCACCGGCCACGAACACCATCGTCGAGGGCTCGGGGACGGAGTAGATCGAGATGGTGTCGCCGGTCGGCGTCCCGTCATGGAGATTGTGGAGCGTCCAGGTTCCCTCGAGCTTCGGATTCGCCCAGGTGCTCAACGGGTCGTAGCCGAGTTGTGCGCGGGTGTAGCCGGTCAGCGTGGTCGTGTTCGCCAATGGGCTTCCCGAGACATACGCGGCGTCAAGGGCTATCGCCGGCGGAAGCTGGGTGAATGCAGACAGCTCCATGGGAGAGCCCGAGGTGGGGCCTTGAGGAGCGAGGCCCGGAGGTACCGTATTGAAAAAGTAGTCGTCACCTTGGATCACGTTGAAAAAGGGGGGTTCACTAATCCAGCCATTGACGTCCAAATAAGGCGAACCGAGTGCAAACAAGTCGGGATACACCCAACCACTAGGTGTGCCTGGTCCAAAAGTGCCGGCGGGATAGTTTGGCGCCCCCAGCGCTGTCGTGTTCACACTTCCCGAGCCGCGCACGACGATCGTGCCGGGAGTGCTTTCGTCAAAGATAAAGACCAAACTGGCCTCGGCCGGCTGAAATGCGGCTGAAAAAACGACCGCGGCGACGGCTGCCGCGACGGCGACGGCGCACGAATTCTGGATACGCACAATAGCTCCCTTTCTTGAGAGTGTTGGAAACGGAAGGAATGGAAGAACTGACGCGTGGCGACCATCGCCACTGACGCAAAACACAAACACTGAACCGACTCAGGAGTACGTCTGACCCAGCGCCTGCGATTCGCCGAACAGGCCGGACACGGCGATGACCGCGATGGACAGAGCGACGACGCCACAGCGAATGCCACAGACCGGCGTTGTGCGCCGGGTGACGGCACCCGCCGTGCCCGGGGCGATCTTCATGGCGAGCGACGGGCGGCAGCGACTGCGGGGGCGACGGGGGCGGTGAAGGAACTCCAAAGTTGCACGACAGGTACCTTTCTGGGGTGGTGCGGGGGCGGAAAGCCAAAACGGAGGGCGAACAGGCGAACAGGCGAACAGGCGAACAGGCGGGAGGCGGGAGTCGGGAGTCGGGAGTCGGGAGTCGGGAGGCGGGAGTCGGGAGGCGGGAGTCGGGAGTCGGGAGTCGGGAGTCGGGAGTCGGGAGTCGGGAGTCGGGAGGCGGGAGTCGGGAGTCGGGAGGCGGGAGTCGGGAGGCGGGAGTCGGGAGGCGGGAGTCGGGAGGCGGGAGTCGGGAGGCGGGAGTCGGGAGTCGGGAGTCGGGAGTCGGGAGGTGGGAGTCGGGAGGTGGG
>JBKDMX010000079.1:0-2420 GCA_046343855.1 Planctomycetia bacterium | reverse complement strand
CAGTTTCGGCGGAGACGGTCGGTGGGCACGCGCAGAAGAAGGGAGTCGTTGAGGACCATTGGCTCCTGATCAAAACCCACGAGACTGAAACTCTCAACACGACCGGATTCGAGCATGCCTCCCTTGGCTCCGAATGCGGGTCGTTTTCACCTGCGCAGCCAAGGGCATGACAGGCTGAAGCCTGTCCCACAGCCGGCTTGGGCGCGTCGACTCACGATCCGCAACGCCCGACACAGAGTGGAAGATTTTTCAAGCTCCCGGTTCGCCCGACCGGCCCGGCTTTCCCAGACACTGCAAACCGTTCACGGCGGGATCCGGCATTTTGTGAATCTGGACGGGCTGGCGCGATTGGCCGGGGGTTCGCGGGTTTTTTTCGGCACGCGCACGAATTGGCGCGCAGAATGCACATGCAGGGAGTTCGGAACGACACCCCTGCGGAGAACCCAATCATGCACGCGACCACGATGACAGCCGCCGCCCGGAACGTCTCGTTTGCGACCACGCCCCGCTTCGTGACCGTGGGCGGCCGTGAGTGCATGGTTCGCGTCACGCCCGTGAGCCCGATCTCCGAGGTGCTCGAGTTCGAGGACGAATTCGAGGCGGGCGAGCCGGTCGATGCTCGAACGGTGATGGATCTGCTCGACTCGCGGATGATCGCCCCGCCCCGCCCCCGACGCCGCCGCGATCGTGCGGTGAGCTCGCGGGCGATGTTCTATTCGGCTGGGCAGTAAACGCCACCAGAAGACGGCGCGGCTCGACTTTTCGGCGGCCACGGTAGACTTCCCCTGCCATGGATCAGCCGCTCGTCATTCCCGCCGGACGCGACGTTCGCCTCGCCGACTTCGACCCCGACTTTCACGAGGGGCTCGACCGTGACGAGGCGGAGGCAGAGACCCGCCGCCATTGCGAGAAGCTCGACGAACTCGCCTATCGGCTCTTTGCCGAGGCGAAGCGGGCCGTCGTGGTCGTGCTCCAGGGGATCGACACGTCGGGCAAGGACGGCACGATCCGGATGCTCGCCAGCGGCATCAGCCCCCAGTGCCTCGACGTGAAGAGCTTCCGGGCGCCGAGCGCCCTGGAACTCTCGCACGACTTCCTCTGGCGGGTGCATGCGGCGATCCCGTCGCATGGACGGATCGGCATCTTCAACCGCTCCCACTATGAAGATGTCGTCGTGGTGCGGGTGCGGAAGCTCGTGCCGAAGGAGGTCTGGCACGGCCGCTACGACCAGATCAATGCCTTCGAAAAGCTCCTCCACGACGGCGGCGTGACGTTCGTGAAGTGCTTTCTCCACATCAGCCGGAAAGAGCAGCGGGAGCGGCTCGACGATCGGCTCCGCGATCCGAAGAAGCAGTGGAAGCTCGGCCCCGACGATCTCGAGGACCGGAAGCGCTGGGACGACTTCCAGCAGGCCTACGACGACGCGCTCACGAAGTGCAACACCGAGCACGCCCCCTGGCACATCGTGCCGGCCGACAAGAAATGGTATCGCAATCTCGTCGTGGCCCGGATCGTCCGCAAGACGCTCGAACGGCTCGACCCCCGATTCCCACCGTTTGATTCGAGCCTGATCACGAAGCTCGACTGACCGCCGAGGCACGTCCCGCATGAACGGCACGATCCTACTCGATCCCGAAGCCTGCCGCGGACGCCAGCGGCGGCTGCTCGACCGCCTGGCGGAGCAGCGCCTCGACGGCGTCATCCTGGTCGCGCCCGAGCACATCGAATATTTCACCGGCCATCGTTGGGACCACCGGTTTTCGCCGGTCGCCGCGATCGATGCCGCGGGGAGCGTGCTCCTCGTCTGCCCCGACAAGCCGGTCGAACGCTCCGCGGCGGACGACATCCGCACCTACGAGGCCAAGTGGCGATCGACGTTGCGGAGCGACCAGCGCGAGGCCTCGTCGGCCGTGCTCGCCGACTGGCTCGCGGCGCGGTCGGCCTGGAAGCGGGTGGGGCTCGAATACTCCGCCTCCCCGCCCCACGTCTCGCGGCTCGTCGGCGAGAGCATCGACATCGAGCCCGATCTCTGGCGGCTTCGGCGCCGCAAGGATCCCGACGAACTGGCGATCCTGCGCCGGGCCATCGACGCCTGCGGCGCGATGTATGCACAGGCCCGCGAGATCATCCGACCGGGCGTCAGCGAACTCGATGTCTTCTCGGCGCTCCAGACTGCGGCCGTCACCTCCTGCGGCGAGATGCTCACCGGCACCGGCCACGACTACGCCTGCGGGGGTCGCGGTGGCCCGCCGCGGAGGCGCCCCTGCGAGTCGGGCGAACTGTATATCCTCGACCTCGGCCCGGCCTACCGCGGCTACTTCGCCGACACCTCCCGGGCGATCGCCGTGAACCGCGCGCCGACCGATGTCCAGCTCGCGGCCTGGGAGCACGTCTGCGGGGCGCTCGCGCTCGTCGAACGA
>JBKDMX010000078.1:0-28363 GCA_046343855.1 Planctomycetia bacterium | reverse complement strand
TTCACGGTGGACGACACCGTGCAGTTCTTCCGCGCGGCGGGCGTGGAGATGAAGCGGGAGGAGACCGGAAAACTGTTCCCCGTCACCGATTCGGCCCGCACCGTGCTCGACGCGCTGGTGCGCGAGGCGCAGGCCGCAGGGGCGGCGCTCGTGCATCCGGCGCGGGTCACCGGCGTCGAGCGCGACACGGAGGGCTTTCATGTCACGACCGACAACGGCGTGATCGCTGCCCAGCGGATCATCCTCTGCACCGGCGGAAAATCGTTGCCCAAGTCGGGCTCCGATGGCGGCGGCTTCGCGCTGGCGACGAGCCTCGGCCACTCGCTCACGGCTCCAGTCGTGCCGGCGCTCGTGCCGCTCGTCCTGCCGCCAGGCCACTGGATCACCGATCTCTCGGGGCTCACGCTCCCCGGAGAGATCATCCTCTCGGCCTCGAGCGGCAAGCGGATCTGCGGCTTCACCGGCAGCACGCTCTGCACCCACTTCGGTCTCTCCGGCCCGAGCGTCCTCGACATCAGCCGCCACTGGCTCATCGCCCGCGCGGCCGATCCGTCGGTCAGGCTTTCGATGAACTGGCTGCCGGGGCTCACGGCCGAGAGCGTGGAGCAGCTTTTGCTCGAGCCGCGCGGCCGCGGGGCGGTCGCGATCCTGCGGGATCACCTGCCGGACCGGCTTGCCCGCAAGCTCTGCGAGCTTTCCGGCGCCCCGCCGCAGGGCGACATTCCGCGCGACCCGCGAAAGAAGCTCGTGCAACTCGCCACATCCACGCCGCTCGAGATCGTGGGCGACCGCGGCTTCACGATCGCCGAGGCGACGGCCGGAGGCGTGCCGCTTACGGAAGTGCGGCTCGAAACGATGGAAAGCCGGATCTGCCCGGGGCTGCACTTCGCCGGCGAAGTGCTCGACGTCGACGGCCGGATCGGCGGCTTCAACTTTCAGTGGGCCTGGGCGAGCGGATTCGTGGCCGGCTCGGCGGCCGCCGACGGCTTTGATTCGAGCACCTCGTAGCGGAAGCCGCCCTTCCGCAGATCGAGCGTGCGGACTGTGCGGCTTGCGGCAGCGACCGCGGGCTTGGCCGCCGGGATCGCCTCGAGCAGGCCGCCGACGGCCTCGGCCACCTGCCCCACGGAGATGTCGTCGATCAATCCCGACGGCGATTGCACGATCGCCGAGCGGGTCTTCCACGGATGCCACTTGTTCGGATCAGTCGGCCCATACAAGACCGCCGTGGGCACGCCAAACGAGGCTGCGATATGCGGCAGGCCGGTGTCGACACCCAGGCAGAGATCCATCCGCGAGATCAGCGTCACCGCTTCGCGGAGCGAAAGATCGAGCGAATGATCGCGCACATGCGCGTCGGCGGCGGCACCCAGCCGGCCGCGGATCTCCGCATGCCGCACGGTATCGTCGGGGGCGCCGCAGAAAAAGATCTCGCAGCCATGCTGCTCGACGAGCCAGCGGAGGATGCATGCGATCCGGTCGATCGGCCACTCCCGGTGCGGGTCGGTCGAGCGGGGGGCGACGAAGACCCGCTTCCGGCCGCGGGCCACGCCGGACAGCAACTTCTCCACCTTCGCGACGGCCGCCGGCGACGTCCAGTTTTCATTGCGGCCGTCATCGACCTCGATGTCGTCGCTCCGCAGCAGATCGAGGAAAAGCTCGGCCTCGTGGCGTTCACGCCGCAGCGCGACGGACCGCGTGAGAAGCGCCGCCCATTGCTTCGAGGCAAACCCGATCCGCGCCGGAATCCCGGCGCTCCAGACGAGCAGGCTGCCGGCCAGCGATCGCTTGAGCACATAGGCCCGCGTGTAGCCGCGGCCACGGAGCCTCGCGGCGAGCGCGAGCGTGCTCTTCACCATCCACGGCAGTTTGAAGAAGCCGCGGTGCGGCCGCTTCCAGGTGATGATCTCGTCGATGTAGGGGCAGTCGGCGAGCACGTCCCGCGCGGCCGGCTCCACCAAGACATCGATGATCGCTTCGGGAAACCGCCGCCGCAGGTTGCGCAGAAACGGGATGGCGAGCACCGTGTCGCCGATGAACCGATTGCGGACGACGAGGATGCGTTCCGTGCCGGGCGGTGGGCTGAGCTGGACCATGCGTGCGGCGGACCGAGGGCCCGCCCCTCGGGGCTAGCGTGCGAATCCGACGAAGAAGCTGAAGAGCTGCTGGCTGTCGTCTTGGGCGTAGGCGACCGGGAAGGCAAAGTCGAGCGCGATCGGCGCCGGGCCCATCGCCGGCAGCGTGATGCGGAGGCCGAAGCCCGGCGCGACGCGCATCTGGTTGATGGCCACGGTCGACTCGACGGTGCCGAAGTCGGTGAAGACCACGCCGCGGAGCGTGTCGTCGGCGGTGATCGGGAAGAGATACTCGATCGTGTTGAGCCACTGGAACGGACCACCGATGATGGCGCCGTCTTGGCGGGGGCTCGCCCCGCGGAAGGCGAAGCCGCGGATCGTGTTGTAGCCACCCGCGAAGAAGTTGTCGTAGGCGGGCGTGTCGGGGCCCGACATGCCGAGCACCGAGCCGATCGAGAGCACGTGGCGACCGGAGCCGTCGGGCCGCTCGTTGAGCAGGAAGTATTGCCGCCCTTCGAGGATGCCGCGGGGGTATTGGAAGGTGCCGATCACCTGCTCGAACTCGAAGCTCGCGAGATGGCCCTGCGTGGGCAGGAAGGGGCTGTCGCGGGTGTCGTGGATGATGCCGCCGCTGAAGCCGTAGACGGCGTTGGTGCCGAGCATGTTTTGGATCGCCGGCGCCAAGACCCGCGGGTTGAACACATCCACGCTCTCGCCGCGGAAGCCGGTGTTCACCGAGAGATCCGGGGCGAAGGCGAATTGATAGCCCAACCCGATGCGGCCGCCGGTGCGGGCCTCGGCCCAGTCGAAGAAATAGCGGGTGTAGTAGGAGGCGCTCGTGGAGAGGCCGATCCGCGTGTCGAAGAGGTAGGGCTCCTGGAAGGTGGCCGTGTAGCGCTGGAGCTGCGTGCCGGGCGCCGCCTCGAGCCGAAACCGCTGGCCGGCACCGCGGAAGGCGGTGCCGTTGCGGATGTCGTCCCAACTGCGGGGCAGCCGGGTGATGTCGAAATTCTGCTCGTCGATGACGATGTTGCCGACGAGGCCGGCATTGGAGTTGACGCCGGCACCGATCATGAGGCGGCCCGTCTGCGTCTCCTCGGCATCGACGTCGACGACCACGTAGGGCTCGTTGCCCGGAAAAACCTGCATCGGCTGATCGGCGGCGAAGTTTGGCACCATGCCTGGCTGCATCATGCCGGGCGGGGCGAGACCGGGCTGCATCATGCCCGGTTGCATCACCGGCTGCATGCCCGGTGCAACCGGCTGCTGGGCGACATACACCGGCGGCTGCTGGTAGGCCGGCTGCGGCGCCGCCATCCGCGAATAGTCCACCGCCTCCGGGCCGGTCGGCGCGAGCGGCGCGCCGCCCCATCCCTGCGGGGGTGCCGCCTGCTGCGGCATGGGCTGCGGGCTCTGGCCGCGCCAGACGGGGCCATTGGCGATCGTGGTCGCGCGGGGCGCGGGCTGAGCGGGAGCAGGAGCGTGCTCTTCTTTCAATTCTCCTTCGAGCATCAGATCGAGGACGGCGTCCTCCGCCGTTTCGGGATCGGGGCTCTGGCCGCGGAAGCCGGGGCGACCCGGCTCGCGGGCGATCTGCTCGTTGCTATCCGCGGCATTCTCAGGCTTGCTGAAGACGATCCGCGGCCCCTCCCCCTTGGCGGCGTCGGCGAGGAAGAGGCTGCTCGCCTTGAGGCGCCGCTCGTCATCCCGCAGCTTGCGGATGTCGAGGATGTCGCCGGGCCGCAGCGAGAGGCGGTTCAAGACGGTGCTGTGCTTCGTGTGCGGATGCTCGCCACGGATTCGCACGTTGATCTTCCCCACGCGGTAGCGCTGACCCTCGGCCACGTTGTAGACGAGATCGAGCTGGCCGGGCTCCTCGAGAAACCGTGGGTCGGCCCGGATGTCGGCGAAGACGAAGCCGCGGCCGCCGTAGATGTCGCGGATCAGACCGAGGTCGGCGTCCATCTTCGACTGGTTGAAGTGCTCGCCGCTCTTGAGCTTGAGATCGCGGGCGAGAAACTCGCCCTTGAACTTGCTGTTGCCGATGAAGGAGACGTTGCGGACGGTGTAGCGCGGGCCCTCGTTGATCACGAAGGTGAGCATCGTCCAATCGCGGCCGCCCCCCTGCACCACTTCGAGTTCCCGGCCCACCTTCGCCTGGAAGAAGCCGAGGCTGCGGTAGTAGGCGGTGATCGCATCGACGTCTTCGTCGATTTTCTGCCGATCGACGTCGCCGCCGAGCAGCCAGAAGATGCCCGGCTTCGACTTGATCTGCGTCAGCAGCCGCGCATCGGTGGCGATGGAGTTGCCGACGAAGTTCGTCCAGAGTGATTTCTTGCTGCGGCCCTCGTCGATCAGGAACACGGCCCCCTTGTCGCCGGGCTTGTTGCCCTCGACCGTCGAGACCCGCGCTCCGTCGTAGCCCTTCTCGTGGTAGTGCGCCTCGATCCGCCGCCGGGCCTCCTCGACCACATAGGGATCCATCGAGTCGCCGACGTCGATCTCGGCCTTCTTCCGCAGCGTGCGCGTGGTCACCTTCTCGTTGCCGATGTATTTCACGTAGCGGAGCATCGGCCGCTCCACCACCTGGAAGATCACGACCACGCCCTCCTTCACGCGCACATACTTCGGATGCACGTCGACGAACTTCCGTGAGCGGTGGAGCGTCCGCACGTCTTCCTCGATCGCCTGCGGGTCGAAGATCTGGCCGGCGCGGGTGACGAGCTTCGGCAGCTTCGAGACCTCGGTGGCATGGTTGCCCTCGATCCGCACTTCGACGATCCGATTCGCGTCGGTCGCGGCGGCGGGAGCGGGGGCCGGGGCGCCGGGCACGGCGGGGAGCGGCGTCTGGGCCCGCACCGTCGCGGCCAAGGAGGCGAGCAGGAGCGCAACGAAAACCCGGCTCGGATGCGGCATGGTGGAAAGAGTGGTGCGCAAGGGCATCGGCGGTGCTGGCTCGGGGTGCGGTCGCGGAAGCCGGGGAGAAATAGCCGCGAAGCCCATGCTGCCACAAGGCGAAAACTGTCCTTTCGCCTCGGTCTTTCCCGGAAGGCGATCCTTGACTGGCCCCCGTAAACTCCGGTAGTTTTTCCAGGTTGCCCGTCTTTTCAGCGGATTTCGCACGGCCCGACGGAAGCGTCGGGGGCATGGCTCCGGTCATGATTGGTGATCCGCCCCTCCGGGGTTGCCCATGCGGCCGATGGTCATCGATTTGCGAAAGACTGAAGACGCCCGCGACGTCGTGCACCGCGCCGTGCAGACGCTCGCCGAGGGGCGGAGCGTCGCCTTCCCCACTGAAACGGATTACGTCATCGCATCGAGCGTGCGCGATGAATCCGCGGTGGCCAGGCTCGTCGGCCTCACCCCCGTCCGCGAGCGGGAGCCGCGGCTCACCCTCGCCCTCAAAAGCGCCGACGAGGCCCTCGACTGGGCTCCCAGGCTTTCAGCGATCGGACGCCGGATCGCCCGGCGCTGCTGGCCCGGGCCGGTGTCGATCATCGTCGCCGACGATCATCCGGAAAGCCTCGTCCACCGGCTGCCGCAGGCGGCGCGGGAGGCGGTCGTCGGCGCCGGCCGGCTGCGGCTGCGGGTGCCGGGCCACCAGATGCTCGCCGACTGCATGCGGATGCTCGCCGGGCCGGTGGTGCTCGCCGAGCCCGCCGCACCGGGGGAACCGCCGCTCGTCACGGCCGAAGATGTGCTGGCTCGGGCGCCCTCGGTGGTGTCGCTGGTGATCGACGACGGCCGCGCGCGGTATGCCCAGCCCGCCTCCACGATCGAGGTGGACGAGCGGGATTTTCGGGTCGTGCATCAGGGAATCGTCTCGCAGGAAACGCTCCGCCGCCTCTCGAGCCTGATGGTGCTCTTCGTCTGCACCGGCAACACCTGCCGCAGCCCGATGGCCGAGGCGATCTTCCGGCAGCTGATGGCGGAGCGACTCGACTGCGGCCCTGACGAGATCGAGGAGCACGGAGTGGTCGTCGCCAGCGCCGGCGTCGCCGCCTGGTCCGGCGGCAAGGCGAGCGACGGCGCCCTGGCGGCGATGGCGGAGATCGGCTGCGATCTCTCCGGCCACGGCAGCCAGCCGGTGACGGAAAATCTCGTCCGTCAGGCCGACATCATCTGGACGATGACAGCCTCCCACCGCGCCGCCATCCTGTCGCAGTTTCCGGAGGCCGGCGGCCGCGTGGCCGTGCTTTCGCCCGACCGCCTCGACGTGCTCGATCCGATCGGCGGCCCGGTGGCCACGTATCGGAAGTGCGCCCAGCAAATCCGCGAGCATCTGCTCGCCAGACTGGATACACTCGAAAACGTGCTTCCCCGCCGGTAGATTATTGGCTGTCGGCCATCGGAAGGATTCGCTCGGAGCAATCATGCGCATCGCAATCGGGAGTGATCATCGTGGCGTGGCCGCGCGGCTGCGCATCATCGGTCTCTTGGAAAAGATGGGGCATGAGGTTGTCGATTGCGGCAGCCATGGCGAAGAGGCCGTCGACTATCCCGACATCGCGGCCGACGTCGCCACCCGCGTGAGCAAGGGGTCGGTCGATCGCGGCATCCTGCTCTGCTGCACGGGCGTCGGCATGGCGATCGCCGCCAACAAGGTCCACGGCATCCGCGCCGCCACCTGCCACGACGAGGTCACGGCCGAGATGAGCCGGCGGCACAACGATCTCAACGTGCTCTGCCTCTCGGCCGAGATGCTCGGCCAGGAGCTGCAGGAGAAGATGCTCCGCACGTGGCTCGACACGCCCTTCGAGGGCGGCCGGCATGCGCGTCGCGTCGCGAAGATCGCGTCGCTCGAGCCGGATTGCGGGTAGGACAGGCTTTAGCCTGTCTACTCGTAGGACAGGCCTCCGTGCCTGTCTGTTTTCAAAGCCCCTCACTGTGGACAGGCACAGAGGCCTGTCCTACACGTTGACCCACTGGTGGGTCTTCGCGCTTTGGAGCACGGCGTCGCAGACCTTCTGCGTTTCGAGGGCGTCGCGGAAGGTCGGGTGGGCCGGCTGCTTCTTCGCGTAGGCCTCGAGGAAGTCGGCCACCTGGTGCACGAACGAGTGCTCGTAGCCGATCGCCAGGCCCGGCACCCACCACTTGTCCATGTAGGGGTGATCGCCGTCGGTCACGTGGATGCTCTTCCAGCCACGCATCGGGCCTTCGTCCTTGTAATCGAAGACCTGCAGCCGGTGGAGATCATGCAGATCCCACTTCAGGCTCATGTTTTCACCGTTGATCTCGAACGTGTAGAGGGCCTTGTGGCCGCGGGCATACCGCGTGCTCTCGAAGAGGCCGAGCGACCCGTTCTTGAAGTGGCAGAGAAACGAGCAGGCGTCGTCGATCGTCACCTTCTCCATCTTGCCGGTGAGCTGGTGCTTCCGCTCCTTCACGAAGGTCTCGGTCATCGCCGTGACGTCGCTGACGGAGCCGTTGAGCCAGAGGGCCGTGTCGATGCAGTGGGCCAGCAGGTCGCCCGTCACGCCGCTGCCGGCCGCGGCCGAATCGAGCCGCCAGAGTGCCGCGCCCCCCTGCGGGAGATCGGCGTTGATCGTCCAGTCCTGCAGAAACTCGGCCCGGTAATGGAACACCCGGCCAAGCTTGCCCGAATCGATGATTTGCTTGGCGAACGTCACCGCCGGGATGCGGCGGTAGTTGTACCAGACCATGTTCGCCACGCCGGCCTTCTCGATGGCCTGGCACATCCTCTCCCCCTCGGCCGTGTCCATCGACAGCGGCTTCTCGCAGAGGATCGCCTTGCCGTGCTTCGCCGCCTCGATCGCGATTTCGGCGTGGAGGTTGTTGGGCGTGCAGATATCGATCGCGTCGATGTCGTCGGCGGCGACGAGTTTCCGCCAGTCGGTCTCCACCCGCTTGTAGCCCCAGCGGTCGGCGAAGGCCTTGGCCTTCTCGGCGTCGCGGGCGGCCACGGCCTGCAGCACCGGCAGGTATTCCAGGTCGAAGAAGTCCTTGACGCGGTTGTAGCCATTGGAGTGGGCGCGGCCCATGAAGCCGTAGCCGATCATGCCGATGCGGAGGGGTTTGGCCATCGATGAGATCCTTTCTTCAGTTCCAGCCGTGGGCGTCGCGGACGGCGATCATGGTCTTGAGGATGGTGTTCCAGGTCTGTGGGTTTTCGAGCGTGGCGTTGGGGAACATGCAGCCGTCCCAGCAGATGTGCTTGATGCCGCGCGTGTCGGCGTCTTTCAGCCAGTAGCCGGCGCACTTCACGATGTCGAGCTTGCCCCGCGGGTCGTCGGCCCGGCAGTGCTTGCCCGTCTTGTCGTGCGACCCGGCGCCGTGCACTTCGCCGTCGTTTTGGGCCACGTGGAAGTCGATCGTCCACGGCCGCAGCTTCGACACCATCTGCTCGTAGGCGGGCCAAAACTCGGCATCGGTGTAGCCCGGCTGCACGAGGGCATGCTCCGGAGCGTTGTAGCCGAGCAGGTAGAGATAGGTGTGGGCGAGATCGGCCTGGAAGCCGAGCGTCTCCGGCATCCCGACCTCCTCGAGCAGGTCGAGCATGTCCTTCCAGGAGTGCATGCCGGCCCAGCAGATCTCCCCCTCGGCCGCCAGCCGCTGGCCATGGTCCTTCGCGATCTTCGCCGCCTCGCGAAAGGTTGCGGCGATCTTGGCCGTGTTGGCCTGCGGGTTTTCCCGCCACTTGTTCACGCCGAATTCGGCCGAGTCGATCCGGATCACGCCATACTTCCGCACGCCGTGCTTCTCGAAGACCTTCGCGATCCGGCAGGCCATCTTCACGGCGGAGAGAAACTTCTCCTTCGCAGCCGCGTCGCCCATCGCCGAATCGCCCACCGTGCCCGGCCAGACCGGGGCCACGAGCGACCCCACCGTGAAGCCGTGCTTCGCGATCTTGTCGGCGATCGCGGTCAGCTCCGCGTCGCTCGCCTCGGGGTTCGTGTGCGGCAGAAACAAAAAGTAGTCGATGCCGTCGAACTTCTGGCCGTTCACGTTCGCTGCGGCCGTCAGCTCCAGCATCCGATCGAGCGAGATCGGCGGCTCCTGGCCGGGATCGGTGCCCTTGCCGACGAGGCCTGGCCACATGGCGTTATGAAGCTTGGGGGCGGAATGCGGCATTAGCGCTTCTTTCCGTGCTTGGGGAGATCGGGATGGACGTCGGGGCCGAAATAACGCAGCGACACGAGCGGGCCCGGGCCGGTGTTTTCCACGGTGTAGCCGGCGGCGGCCGCGTCGGCCGAGATGAAGAGCTCGTCGGCCGTCATCTCGCCGAAGCGGATGAGCGTCGGCGTGGCCACGTCGTGCACGCCCACCTTCCCCTCGCCCTGCACAGTGATCCAGCCGCTCGCGCCGGCGTCGTGAATCGTGATCTTCGCGCCCGGCTCGAGCGTGAGCTCCTTGGCGCTGAAGAGCTGCCGACCGTCGACATGGCCGTAGACGATCCACTTGTCGGTCGCGCCGGGGGCGCTCCGCTTCTCGTCCACGAGGGGCGAGAGGAAGTTGCTCTCCTTGTAGTGCGTGTCGACGTTCTTTTCCCAGTCGAGCTGGCCGATGATGAAGTCGAGATCCTGGTGCTTCTCCTTCGGCATGTCCTTCACGAGCAGGCTCCACGGCACGGCGCGGCCTTCGACGAGCGACTGAAACATCGCGAAGACGTCGCTGCCCCACTGCGGCTCGTAGGTGAGCAGCGACCCCGGTGCATGCAACACTCCCGGCGGGATGAGCCAGCCGGTGCCCCGCTCGAGGCGGTAGGCCTTCGAGTGGTAGAGGATGCCGTTGTCGCCGCGGTTCCAGTTCTCGAGGCAGCGGCGGAGGTCGTCCTTCGTCGTGCCCGGCTCGAGCCCCATGAACGTGTAGGGAAAGTTGTTGTCGCAATTGTTGTATTGCGGCGGGAAGTAGTAGCTCTCGGGCTTGCCTTCCTGCCCCACGAGCTTCGCATCGTCGAACGACTGATGCATGTGGTGGGGGATCGGCCCCATGTTGTCGAAAAACTTGGAGTAGACCGGCCACTTCTTGTAGCGGTCCCAGATCGGCTTGCCGACGAGCTTCGCGCCCCCTTCGCTCACGGCGTCGCGGAGGAGAAACCGCTCGCCGTCGAACACGCACCACGAGAGCCCTTCATCGGGCACGCGGCCTTCGTTGGCCGCTTCCGTCGTGCTCGCGAACCACCGCTCGTCGATGCCGCCGCGGTCGAGGCCGTAGGCGTAGTAGTCGTCGGGATGCAGCCGCACCCGCTTGCCGGGATGGAGGAAGCTCCGCGGCACCCACGTGGGCGAGAGCCGGAGGATGCCCTTGCCGGCGGTCATCGCCTTGTCGAGCGCGCTGCCGACATTCTTCGCCTCGGGCAGCTTGGCGGACTTCTTGGTTGCGGTGGCGGTGGCCATGTGTTTGCCCCTGGAGAAACGCGTTCGTGGAAGACCCGCAGTTGTACGAATCCCCGCAAACACCCGCAAGAACCCACTACTTTCGGGCAGACGGCCGCGAAACGGTCTTGAGCGCCGCGAGCGCCAGTTTTCGAGCCTCGGCGTGATCGACGATCGGCTCGGGGTAGTCCTTCGCGTCCGTGCCGGCCCAGGCGGCCACATACGCGCCGTCGGGGTCGAATTTCGCGGCCTGGCTCGTCGGGTTGAAGATCCGGAAATACGGGGCGGCATCGGCGCCGCAGCCGGCGGCCCACTGCCAGCCGAGCGTGTTGGCGGCAAGGTCCGCATCGACGAGCGTGTCCCAAAACCACTTCGCCCCTTCGAGCCACGAGATGCGAAGGTCCTTCACGAGGAAACTGGCCACGATCATCCGCACGCGGTTGTGCATCCAGCCGGTCGTCCAGAGCTGCCGCATTCCGGCATCCACGATCGGGAAGCCGGTGCGGCCTCGCTGCCAGGCCCGCAGGCCGACCGGGTCGTTGGCCCAGGGGAAGCGGGCGTAGTCGGCGCGGAGCGGCGCGTCGCTCGTGTGGGGAAAATGAAAGAGCAGGTGGTTGGCAAACTCCCGCCAGCCGAGTTCGCGGAGATACACCTCCGGGCTGCCGGTGATCTTCGCCGCGGGCTTGCCGCCGGCCTGCTCGCGAACGGCATGCCAGAGCCGTCGCGGCGAAAGCTCGCCGAAGTGCAGGTGGGGGGAGAGGGCGCTCGTGCCGTCGTGATCGGGGCGATCGCGGCCGCTGCCATACGTCGCGAGCGCCTTCTCGAGGAAGCGGTCCATCCGCTTCGCGGCCCCGGTCTCGCCGGGCGACCACATCTCCCGAAAGCCCGCCGCCCAATCGATCTTCGGCAGAAGCCCGAGCGATTCGATGGCGACGCTCTTCGGCCGCTTCGCCACGGTCGAGAGCTTTCGCGGCGCCGCGACCGGCTCGGCGGGCTCGTCCCGCGCGAGGAGCGCCCGCCAAAAGGGGGTGAAGACCTGATAGGGCCGGCCCTCCTTCGTGGCCACGTGCATCGGCTCGTAGAGGAGCGACCCATTGAAGCTCTCCGCCACGAGCCCGTCGGCTGCGAGCACCTTCTTGATGCCGGTGTCGCGCTTGACCACGGCCGGCTCGTAGCGGCGGTTCCACGTCACATGCGTCGCGGACACTTCCTTGGCGAGCGACCGCAGCGCGTCGAGCGAGCCGCCGCGGCGGATCACGAGCGGCGCCCCGGCCTTCTCGAAGGCGGCCGAGAGCCGCTCGAGCGACTGGTGCAGCCACCAGCGCGAGGCCGAGCCTGGCTCCCACGGCGCTTCTTCGTCGGGCGCCCAGATGAAGACGGGCACGACCGCCCCACGGGCCGCTGCCGCCGCGAGCGCGGGATTGTCGTCGAGCCGCAGGTCGTGGCGAAGCCAGACGATCGTGGTATGGGGCATGTAAAAGCCGGCGAAAAGCTACTTTTTCTTGCTGAACTCCATCGTCAGCTTGTTGACCTTCTCGACGAGCAGCTTCTGCATGTCGGGCTCGCTGGCCTTGTTGGCCGCCTTGTCGGCTTCCTTCAAGAGCGAGAGGGCTCCCTTCACGTCGCCATTGGCCTCGGTGGCAATCGCGATCGCGATCAGCGCGAAGGCCTTGCCGTCGGCCCGCTCGACGCTCTTGGCCGCGTCGGCCGCTTCCTTGAGCAGCTCCTTCGCCTCGTCCTTCGCGCCCGTCTGCGCCTTCACGTTGGCGGCGGCGGCCAAGGCCTCGGCCTTGGCGCGGGGCTGCTCGAGCGACTTGGCGGCCTCCACGAGCGCGTTGACCATGTCGCCGGCCTCCTTGGCGAGTCCGCTTCGCGTGTATCCGAGCGCCACTGCCGCGAGCGCGTCGGCGCGAAACCGCTCGTCGGTGGCGCCGGCCAGTTCGTTTGCCTTCGCGAGGAGTTCCTTCGCCTTCCCGCTGTCGCCGATGCCCTTCGTTTTGTCGCCGTAGATGCCCCCCGCTTCGGCGAACACCTGTGTCTTCCGAACCGCGTCCTCGATCGTGTTGACGAAGTCATCGGCCGTGGCGGCCTCGAGCGCCTTGCGGGCCTGCTTCTTGTCGCCGACGAGGGCGAGCGAGTCAGCCGCTTCGACGATCCGCGGCGCCAGCTGGTTGGCCTCGCCCGCCGGCTTGCCTTCCTTGTCGACGAGCGCGTCGAGGGCCTGGTTGGCCGACGCCTTCGCGCCGGTCTTGTCGCCCGAGCCGAATTGCTGGGCGGCGATCTTCAGATAGGCGGCCGCCTTGCGGTCGGGGGAAGACTCCTTCTCGGCCTTCTCCTTGAGCTGCGCGATCGTGAGCCCCTTCTTGCCCTTCTTCTTCGTGCCGCAGCCGGTGGCCGGGAGCAGGATCGTCATCGCCAGGGCGCAGACCACCAGAAAACGAATGCAGCCGCTCACACGCATCGCTCAAACTCCCAGGGAAAGAGAAGACCGGAATCTAAAACTTGAGCCGGGCCCGCGAAAGCCTCGCGTGGGTTTCGGCCATCAGATCGTCTTCGGCCGATTCGTCTTCCGCCTCGTAGGTAGCCGAGAAGCGGAGGAAGGCGCCGCAATCGTCCCACGGCACGGTCGAGATCGAGAGGTCGTGGATCAAAAATTGGCTCGCGTCCTGCGCCGTCGCAAACACGCGGTCGCCGGCCCCCTTCGGGCTCTTCGTATAGAGAAAGTAGGTGCCGCCCGGCATCTCGCAGTCGAAGCCGACGGCACGGAGCACGCCGACGAGCTTCTCCAGCCGACGGCGATATTTCTCGCGCACCCGCCGCGGAATCTCGGGATCGCCCAGGGCTGCGGCTCCCGCCTTTTGGATCGCCATGAACTGGCCGGAGTCGCAGTTGTCTTTCACGTCGGCGAAGGCCCGCACAATTCTTTCGTGGCCACACACCCAGCCGAGCCGCCAGCCGATCATGTGGAAGCCCTTCGACATCGAGTGGACCTCGACGCCCACCTCCTTCGCGCCGTCGATCTGGAGGAAGGAGAGCGGCTGGTCGTCGTAGGAGAGCATGATGTGGGCCGCATCCTGCACCACGATCACGCGGTGCTTGTGCGCCCAATCCACCACCTTCTCGTAAAAGCCGCGGGTGGCCGTCTTGCCGGTGGGGCTGTTGGGATAGCAGAGCACGAGCAGCTTCGTCTTCGCGAGCACGTCGGCGGGGATGCCATCGAGATCGGGGAGGAAGTCGTTTTCCGGGACGAGCGGCAGCTTGTGCACATGGCCGCCGAACCATCGCGTGGCCGTGCCGGCGACCGGATAGCCGGGCACGGTCATGAGCGTCACGTCACCGGGATTGATGAAGGCCGCCGGCAGCATCGCGTAGGCCGTCTTCGAGCCGATGCAGTGGTTCACTTCGGTGACGGGATCGAGCGTGACGCCAAACTCCCGCTGCATGAATTTCGCCACCGCTTCCTTATAGATGGCGATACCGTTGTCGGCGTAACCGCGATTCTCAGGACGGTCGATCTCCCGCCGCATCACGGCCCGCACGCTCTCCGGGGCCATCTCGTCGTTCTCGCCGATCCCGAAGTCGAGCATCCGGCGCTCGGGATGATCGGCCATCGCCTTCCGCTTGGCCCGCTTGATCAGCTCGAACTTGTAGATCTCGTTGCCCTTGCCGTAGGTGGCGCCGCCGATGCGGTCGGCGAAGCGGTCTTGGAACCAAGGATCGGGAGCGATTGCGGGGGCGGAGGTGGTGGCCATGCGGGGAGGGAAGGTCGGCGCGAGACGCCCCTTCTTCGGGGGGTTCTGGGGTGGAGAGCCCGGGTGGGCGAGGCCCGCCACGATAGCGGTTTTACCGGGCGTTTCCAAGCATTTGATTCGGCGCCGCCGCGGTGGTGGAGTGGATTCCACAGGAGTCGCAGCCATGTTTTCCGCCCCGCGCAATCCAGGCGTATTCGGTCCGTACGACGGCGACTTCGATCCCTTCGACGACGAGGAAGACGCCGTCGTGATGATCACGTTTGGCACCGGCCGCCCGCGGGGCTGATCGGCGTCGCGGGATTCAGCGGCCGTGCTGCGGGAAGTCGGTGTAGCCCGTGGCCCCGGTTGGGGAATACCAGGCGGCCATGTCAGCCGGCTCGGCCAGTGGCCAGCCGTTGCGGAAGCGTTCGACCAGGTCGGGATTGCTGATGTAGGGCCGGCCAAACGCGATCAGGTCGGCGACGCCATCCGCCACCGCCTGCTCGGCCGATTCAAGCGTGTAGCCGCAGTTGCCCATGAGTGGGCCATGGAAGAGCCGCCGAAACTCCGCGAGCGTCATCGGCTCGCCCTGCTTGTGAAACCCAAACGCCAATCCGTCTACGACGTGGAGATATGCCAGGCCGCCGCGATCAAGCATCGTCGCCACGAATGAAAACTGCTCCCGGAAATCAGGCGAGCCCATGTCGTTGAAGGAACCGTTCGGCGAGATCCGCACGCCCACGCGGTTGGCCGGCCATTCGGCCGACACGGCCTCCACGACCTCCCGCAGAAACCGAGCCCGCTTTTCGACGCTGCCGCCGTAGTCGTCGGTGCGCCGGTTCGTCTTCGATTGCAGAAACTGGTCGATGAGATAGCCGTTGGCGGCGTGGATCTCCACACCGTCAAACCCAGCTGCTCGTGCCCGTGCCGCGGCCCGCCGGTAGTCGGCGACCACGCCCGCGATCTCGCGCGTCTCGAGCGGCCGCGGGTTCTCGTAGGGCTTCTTGCCGAATGGCGTGGGGATGCCGTCGCCTTCGATCTTCACGGCCGACGCCGACACCGGAAGTTGTCCGCCGTGGAAATCGCTGTGCGAGGCCCGACCCATGTGCCAGAGCTGCAGGAAGATCCGTCCGCCGGCGGCATGCACGGCCGACGTCACGCCCTGCCAGCCCGCCTGCATGGCGTCGGTGTAGACGCCCGGCGATTCGCGCCAGCCGTTGGCCTGTTCGGAGATCGTGGTGGCCTCGGAGATGATCAGCCCTGCCGAGGCCCGCTGTACGTAATACTCCGCCATGAGCGCATTCGGAATCCGCTCCTTGCCGGCGCGGCTCCTGGTGAGCGGCGCCATCACGACGCGGTTGGGGAGCAGGAGGTCGCCCGATTGAAAGGGCTGCAGCAGCTTGTTGTTGTTCATCGGTGCGATTCCTCGGCCATGAAGACGTCTTTCTTCGGAAAGGAATTGAACGTCGCCGCGGGCTTCCCGAAATTCACGGCCAAGACATCGGCGGGCTGTCCGGCGATCCACTGGGAGAGATCCACGGTCTGATATTCGCCGGAGTTGAAGACGATCAGGATTTTCGCCCGCTCGGCGCCGATGTTTTCGAGCGAATGGCCGTAGCCCTGCGGGATGTAGCCCACGTCGCCGGTCTCCAGCGTCGCCTCCCGGTAGCGGCCGCGGGAGCCGAAGAGCGTCGCGCGGATGGTGCCCGTGAGCAGATACTGCCATTCGTCGGCATTCGGGTGCCAGTGCAACTCCCGCAAGGCGCCCGGCTCGAGTTCGAGGATCACGCCGGTCATCGTCGTCGAGATGGGGAAGTCCTTTGCCTCCACGCGCCACTCGCGGCCTCCTTTGAAGGTCTCGCGAGGCTCCTGCGAAGAAAGCGAATGCTTGTGCGAGAGCGGCGGCGGGTGTACGCCGGCAAGGGGCTTCGCCGGCGGCTCGGGGGGCACCGGCCCCTTCGCGAAGTAGACCTCCTCTTTCGGAAAGCCCTGAAACGTCGCCGCGGGCACGCCGAGGTTTTTTGCCAAGAGCGCCGGCGGCACATGCCCCATCCAGTCGGTGAGGCTGAATGTGCCAAACTCCGAAAAGTAACCGTTGTCGAAGACGAGGATGAAGTGGCAGGGCTCGTTGCCCAGACACTGCAGCATGTGGCCATGGCCGCGGGGGAAGTACCAGATGTCGCCGGGGCCGAAGTCGTCGATTCCCGTTCGCCCGTGCGGATCGACGACCGTCGTTCGCACCCGGCCGCTCTGCACGTAGGCCCATTCGGCCGCCGTCGCGTGCCAATGCAATTCGCGCATCACGCCCGGCTCGAGCCGCATCGACACGCCGGCGAGTCCCTTCGAGATCGGCAGCTGCTCGACGGTTGCCTCCTTGCCGTAGCTGCCATCGCGCGAGCGGCCCTTCGACTTCTCGAGCGCGAAGGTGAAGGGTGGCAGCTCCTTGTCCGCGAGCAGCGGGTCGGGGACGTTGTTCATGAACGACGGGTCGCCGGCCGCAGCCCGCTCGGAGGCCGCAAAGAGCCCGGCGGCCCCCGCCAGCGCCGTCATGCCCGTCAGAAAATCGCGGCGATCGGAAGAACCCATGAGGCACAGCCTTTCTGCAAGAAGACTCGAATCCGCATAATCTGCCCGATGGCGAATATGGCAGGCAAACCCAGTCCCTTCGCAAAGCAGGCATCACGATGAGCCTCCCGGCGATCCATCGGCGGCGATTTCTGGCGACGGCTTCGGCAGCCCTCGCTGCGGCCGGAGCAGGGGGGCGGACGATTGCGGTGGAGAAGGCCCTCGACCAGCCCGACGACCCGACGGGGTTTCTCGGACGGCGATCGCCTGTCTTCGCGCGGCACTTCCTGGCCTCGTCGAGTTCACCGCTGGCAACGCGCGTGGGCCTGCGGGTGCTCGAGGACGGGGGCAACGCGTTCGACGCCGCCGTCGCGATGGCGGGCATGATGGCGGTGGTGGAGCCGATGATGAGCGGGCTCGGCGGCGACACGATGATCCTCGCCTGGTCGGCGAAGGAACGACGAGTCTTCGGTTTGAACGGCAGTGGCCGGGCTCCTTCGGGCGCGAGCCTCGAGCGGATCGGGGATCGGCCGATGATGCCGGAGCATGGCGCGAGCTCCGTGACGATTCCCGGCGCCGTGGACGGCTGGTGCCGTCTTCTCGAGCGGTTCGGCAGCCGGTCGCTCTCGCGGCTTTGGGAACCGGCCGTCGCCGCTGCCCGTGAAGGCTATCCCGTGGGCGAGTCGATCGCCGGCATGTGGGCGGTGGCATCGCCGCTGCTGCCGAAATACGCGACGCCACACCTGCTGAAGGTGCTGCTCCCTGCCGGAAAGCCTCCGGTGCCCGGGCAGCTCGTCCGGTTTCCGCAACTGGCCGACACGCTCGAGCAAGTCGCGCGCGGCGGCCGCGAGGCCTTCTATGTCGGTCCGGTGGCCAAGGCGATCGCCGACACGCTCTCAGCGGGCGGGGTGCCGACGGCGATCGCCGATGTGGCGAAGCAAGAGGCCGCGTGGGTCGAGCCGCTCTCCGTTCGCTACCGCGGCCGCGACGTGCTCGGGCTCCCTCCAAACTCGCAGAGCGCAGTCGCCCTGATCGCGCTTGGCATTCTCGAAGGCTACGACGTCGCCGACATGGGTGAATCGGATCGTCTGCACCACGCGATCGAGGCCCTGCGGCTGGGATTTACATTCGCGATCGACGAGGTGGGCGAGCCGAGCGATGCCATGCTGGAGAACGTCCGGCGCATGCTCACGGCCGACGTTCTTGCGGAGCTCCGTGGGCGGATCACCGCTCGTGCCACGGCGCCCGTGCGTCCCCACGGCGGCAACACGTCCGACACGACCTATCTGTGTGCGATCGACGCGGAGGGCAATGCCGTGTCGCTGATGTCGAGCATCTGCGGCATGTTCGGCTCGGGACTGCTCGCCGGCGACACCGGCGTGATCCTCAACAATCGTGCGAGCCAGTTCTCGAGCCGTCGCGGCCACCCCAATGCCTTGGCCCCGGGCCGACGCCCGCGGCATACGATCCTGCCTGGCATGGTGCTGCGCGACGGCGAGCCGGAATATCTCTTGGGCTGCATCGGGCTCAACAACCATCCCCAGGGGCAGGTGCAGTTGCTCATCGACGCGCTCGATCTCGGCATGAATCCGCAAGAGGCGTGCGATGCCCCGCGGTTTCGCGTGGTGATGAACACCGACGAAGTGCAGCTGGATGAGACATTTCCCGAGCAGATCGGCAAGGAACTGGCGGCCCGTGGCCACCGGCTGGGCGACTCCCAAGCCTTCAAGGGCGCCACCCAGATGCTGCGGATCCATCAAGGCACGCGGCGGGGCACGGGCGGCGCAGGGCCGTGCCTCGAATCAGGAGTGGATCACCGGCTCGATGGCGTGGCGCTTGGCTGGTGACGTCCGTTGGCTGGTGACGTCCCGTGGCGGCAACCTCGCTACATCAGCCCTTCGCTGCGGAGCCGGGCTTCGACGACGTCGGCCATTTCGCGGGCCTGGTCCTCGAGCTCCTGGAGAAGGTCTTCGTCATCGACGTCGGCTGCGCGGCGGACCTGGGCGAGCAGGTAGGCCGCTTCGTTTCGCCAGGCCTTGAGCCAGTCGGGCCGCGTGGAGACGGGCCGGTAGATCAGTCCTTCCAGCCGGTAGAATTCGTCGCTCTCGAGACTCATGACGACAGTCTGACACACAGTTGAAGGAAACACGAGCACCATATGCACGAGATCAAGCCGGGCCGCTACCGGCACTACAAGGGCAACGAATACACGGTCCTCGGCGTCGCGCGGCACAGCGAGACACTCGAGGAAGTCGTGGTCTACCGGCAGGAATACGGCGACTGCGGGCTGTGGGTCCGGCCGGCCGCGATGTTCGCCGAGACGGTCGAGATCGGCGGCACGACCACGCCCCGCTTCCAATACCTCGCCCCCCGGTAGGACAGGCTTCAGCCTGTCGGGGTCGAAAAAGAGCTGCGTCCCCTTTTGCAGTTCACCACTGGAGGCTGCCTGACAAATACCAGCCGTTGAGGGTGAAGTTGCTGGGCGTGTGCCGCATGCTGTTGGTCGACAGCGAGCCGATGTCGAGCGGGAGAACGTTGGTGCTCGTCTCGTAGGTCGAGAAAGGGTTGACGAACACCGCGGCCTTGAATCCGGATTCGAGCGTCAGGATGGAGCCGCGTGCCAGGCGGTGCTTGTAGCCGAGGCCGAGTTTGGTATCGCCGTTCCAGACCACCTGCGTCACCCGCTGGCTCCTGATTTGCTCGGCATCCACCGCGTTTTCATACACACCCGCGAAGGAATACTGTGCCGGCTGCATCGAGCCGGCCAAGACCGCGCCGCTCAGTTCACCCACGAACGTGAAGCCGCGCGGCAAGGTCTGGTTCGCCGTCAGGCCGAGGCGTGGCCCCGCGCCTGTAAATGTCGAGGTGTTGTTGAGCGTAATGTACTCGAGGTCTGGGTTGGCGGGGGCGACGACCGGTGGCACCGGATCGACATTCGGGTTGTTGTAGAACGTCGAAACCAGTTGCTGCTGCAGCCGCACCCAGCTCACGCCCGCGAACAGGCGAACCTGTGTTGCCGTGCCGATGTTGACCGTCTGACCCATGTCGAGATTGACCAGGTCGTAGTCGAAGGCCACTTCCCCCTGCGCTGACTTGAGGTGGAAGATGCCGACCTGATTGGCAGTCTCCGACGTGGACGGCCCCGTCTGGCTGAAGGGTGATATCCACTGCGTGTTGAGATTGCTGACTGGGACGAACGTGGAGTCGTTCGTGCGCAGATGCTCCCAGTTCGTGCGAATGTCCTTTCCGGAGCAGGGCCGCGTGTACCGCGCACCGACGGTGAAGCCCGGCTGATAGCCCGGGTTCAGCGTATGCACGGCCCACTGTGGGTTCTGGATCGGGAGGAACGTCGTGGTGGTGGCGAAGCCGAGGTTGTCGGCGCCGGGCTGGAGCAGCAGGAAGCCGGCGGAGAGTTCGAGGCCAGACCGGAGGTTGGGCACGAAGACGTCTAGACTCGTACCGGCTGCGGACGGAAACGCGTCGCAACTACAGCCGACGCCGTGGTTGCAAGCCGCTTCATCCGGGAGCATGCGCTCAGCCGCTACCGGTTCTTCGGCCCTCTCGAGCCACGATTGATCTGCGGACTGTGCGCACGCCGGTCTGGCTGCCGGCAGGCAAAACGCCGCTGCGGCCAGAACTGCGCTGGCAATAAACCGAGTATCCCCCCGCATGGATCCCTCCCTTCAGCCATTTTCATCGGCTCGGGAGGCCAGAAAATCCATGCAATCGGCACAGTCTGCCCAAAAGGAACTGCCGGTGTGTTGCTCCTCGCAAGGCGCCCTCGGGATTCACGTCGATCCGCCGAGCGCGGCGACCTTCCCACAGGCCGTCGGCGCCGCGGAATGTCTTGAGCCGCCAACCCATGCATGTCACCGCGGGACCAAGGTTGTCCCTCGGCGCCGACAGAATGCCGACGCTTTCAGAAGGAGGCTGCCATGATCGGGCCGGCGAAGAATCGGTTGCACGACTATGAAGCTGGGTGGCTCACTCTGCTGATCGAGATGGGCGTGGCCTCACAAGCGGAGGCCGAGACTGCCATGCAGCGCGTCGCCCAGCAGGCGATCGACGAGATGAACGCGAAGCGGCAGGCCCGCCGCGATGCCAAGCGACGCAAAAAGCGGCCGGAGTGAGGTCAGGCGTCTTCGATGTCGGCGGCTTCGAGCTCTCCGGCGGCAATCGCTTCCGTGAGCCGCTTGTGATCGCCGGCCACGAAATGCGCCTCGGCCACCGCAAACACCTCCACCGCTTCGGCGAAGGTTTTGTCGTCGCCGAGGTAGGCGGCGATCGCCACGGTGTCGCCGCTGCGGGCATGGGCCCGTGCGAGCGTGCGGGCGCAGAGATCGGCGTAGAGCTCCACCGTGGCCAGCTTCGCACTCTCGACGTCGAAGCCGCCCTTCATGTCGTGCAGCTGCCGGCCGAAGAACTGTTTGTTTGTGCCGGGCATGCCATCAACCCAGCCGAGAAACAGGTCCGAGACGGCCTGCATCATTTTCTGGCCGCGCACGATCCGCTGCCCTTCGTGCTCGATCCGGGCGAATTGTCCCATATTTTTCACATGCGGCGCGAGCACGGAGGCCGTCGCTTCCTTGAATTGCAGGATGATTCGATCGTCGGCGTCGCGGCCTTCGAGGAGCGTGACGAAGCATCGCGTGCCGATGCTGCCCACGCCCACCACCTTCCGCGCGGCATCGATCACCTTGTAGCGGCGGGCGATGACCTGGTTTTCCGGCGGGAGCGTCTCGACGAAGGCCGCGTAGCCGGTTTCGACATAGGCCCGCAGCTTTTCGTCCTCGAGCCGCTCGAGCACGGGCGGCTTCGACTTGAAGCGGGCCTTGCCATCGACGTCTTCGGTGAGCCGGGCGATCGCCCGTTCCTGCGTGCGGCGGCGGGCCTTTTCGAGCGCGGCCTCGGTGTCTTTCGCGGGGGCGGCAGAATTTGCCTCGTCGGCCAGGGCCTCGATGTCGGCGGCCGTCATGCGTTCGTAGAGCACGCCGACGGTGGGCTTCTTCGAGAGATCCAGCATCGTCTCGCGGTAGACGTCGGCAATATGGCGGGCGAGCGCGGCGGCCTTGTCGGGCTCGTCTCTCGATTCCAGGCAGGTGACAAACGAAGTCGCCAGCCGCAGCACGTCCCACTCGAAGGGGCCGGGATGTGTTTCGTCAAAATCGTTGACATCGAAGACGAGGTCCCGCTCGGGCGAGGCGTAGATGCCGAAGTTGGAGAGGTGGGCGTCGCCGCAGAGCTGCACGATGAGATCGGTGCTCTTGCGGGCCCCGAGGGCGGCGGCCATCACCGACGCCGAGCCGCGCAGCGTGGCCAGCGGGCTCACGGCCATGCGGGCGTGTCGCAGTGGCAGCAGTTCGGCGATCCGGTCGCGGCCTTCGGCGCGAAGCACGTCCACGATGTCGGGCCGCTTCTTGCGGCACGTCGGGTCGCCGAGTTCCTCGACGGGCAGTTCCTTCGCTTGCTGCAGTCCGATCTCGATGCGGTCATCGAGGGTGGGGTGGGCCGGTGTCTCGGCCGCGGGCGTGGCGTCCATGCCCGCCATGATACTGCCGGGTCAGGCGGCTGTCCCGCGGGGGCATCCCCACCAGAATCCGCCGACGTTTGGGCGATCGTGAGGAGCGGGTGTTTGGATCGTGGGGTGAGTCAGCCTACTGCACCAGCCGCACGGGGCCGCCGTATGACTCCAGTTCCTCGTCTGCTGTCAGCAACACGAAGCCTTCCGCTTCTGCCTGTGCAATCAGCATCCGGTCGAACGGATCCTTATGCAGATCAGGCAACCGATCGATCGAAACGGCATGCGGGCCGGTCAGAGCGAGTTCGGCGTATCCGTTCTCAAGTAGCCCGCGTCTGAGTTGCCTGGCATCGACCTTGAAATCTCGGCGGCCGAGCGTTCGCTTGATGGCAATTTCCCAAAGGCTGACAACGCTGAAGTGGACCGTGTTCCGACTATTAACCAGCAGACGTTTGGCTTCAGAGGAAAGTCGCTCTGGCTGCCCGGCCGCCCAAAGCAACATGTGCGTGTCGAGCAGAAGGTTCATGTGTCGTCTTCATGTCCGAATAACGCGCGGATAACGTCGCGGCCCAGCGTGTCAAAGTCGTCGGGCACTTCAATCTGACCGGCCATGAATCCAAGCCTGTCGGCAGGCCGAGGAGACGGGATCGCGGTGACTTGGACGAGAGGCTTGCCCGCCTTCGCGATTACGAAGGGATGGCCGGCTGCCGCCTTGTCGACAAGCCGCGACAGGTGCGTCTTCGCGGCATGAATGTTGACGGTTTCCATAGGGGAGAAAATCCAAACCGGAATGATTAGTCCACCTTGTTAGTTTACAATGAGTTGGCTGCCTGTTGAAACTCGGCTGGCCACAATGGGCATCCGAACTTTCTGTTACCCGGGGAAGGAATAGGGAACCAGCACGACGTCATTTCTCGAGAAGCTCGGCATACCCGTCATCCTCTGGGTTGTCCCAGATTTCCGCCAGCGACTTCTGGCTCGCTTCGACCCAAAAATCGCGGTCGTCATCCGGCAGCAACGTGACCAGCACCTTCGCTCCTTCAGGGAGAGTCGCCGTTTCGGTGAGCTCGATCTTCCCGTGGTGAACGACGGCTTTGAGCGTGACGATCATGACAACCTCCGAAACAGGCGTTGGTATACGGGCGTATATATTTTAGTCAACGGGGCGTTCGCCGAATTCCGCCCGACGATTCTACCCCGCGCTAAAGGGCGCCCCGCGGGGCGAGGTGGGGTTTCGAGTCGGTCACTCGGGCTGTGTCGGCAAGTCGGTGCAGCAACCGCAGCCCTTCCGCGAGCCCATCGCCTTCGGTGAGAAACCGTCGCTCGGCAATCAATCGCTTTACGAACGGTGCGAGATCGGCAGGGATATCGACGGTCATGGTTTGCCTCGTGCTTCAATGCCCCAGCCGGCATTACGGCAGGACGGTGATGAATTCCGCAATCACCCGGAGTTCATCCGCTTGGTCGGGGTTGATCCAAATCGTTCGAAATTCTTTGTTACGGGGTTTGAGCTGAATGGCCATGTGCTGCTGAGGCGGATCTTCCCCTAGCCCCGCGCTCTCGAGTTTCATCGATTCGTATTTTTTCACCGTGTACGAGCCTCCTGTCTCCGGGTCGGCGATCGCCCAGTGCTGAACCAGTAGCACCTTTCCACCGCGACTGCCCGCCACGTCGCGGCGAAACACGCAGTAAGAACCGTCGGGGATCAGCGGCTCCATCGATCGGCCGAATACCTGTGACACGAAATGCCGCTCGTCCGCTTTGATGCCCGCCGGCGTCGGCACCCACCCAAGGCAGTCGGCCGCCACGCTCGGGCCAAACTCGCTCGCAGCAGCCTGGAGGTCGTAGAGCGGCAGCCACTCTGCATATCGCTTGCCCAGGGGCTCCGGCTCGATCCGAAGCGCGCCCGAGCCTGCGTCGCTTTCCGTCGGCCGGGCTGCTTGCTGCGCAAACGTCCGTGACGCCAGTCGCAGCCGCTCCCGCAGATAGTCTCGCAAGGCCGGATCCGCGCACCACACGAAGCATCCCTTGCGGCCGCGCGACAGCAGCACCTTGTAGGTGTTCTTGATGATCGCCTGCACCTTCGCGTGCACTGCTGCGGTTGCGTCCGCGTCACCCTTGGCCTCCGTGAGGGCCTTCTTCCAGCCCTTGAGCGAACTGTCTGTCTTCGCCCGCTTGGCCGGATCGCCCACCACCTTGCCGCCTTCGTACCGCAGGTCCGGCCCGATCAACACGCCCAGCCAATCGAATTCCACGCCCTGGCAGGTGTGTACACAGCCAACCTGCTCAATGCCGTCCTTCGCCGTCGCCCAGTTCTCGCCCATGAAGTTCCACGGCATCGAGAGTCCGTCGGCCTGCACATGCTTCACGTGCCCATGCCGCTGCCGGCCCTTCGTCGGCCACTCCCATGAATACCCCGCAATCAGCCGGGCTTTATTCGTGGCGTTCTTGGCCTTCAGCGCGGCGTACATCTTCTGGGCGTCATCGAACACCCGAAACTCATACTGCTCGTCGGCCCAGTTGTCGAAGTTGCCCGTGGGCCGCAGCTGCAAGACGTCGTCGAGCCAGTTGAGGTAACCGTCGGAGCCGCCACAGCGGAACTGAGCCGTGAGCGTAAAGGGGGTGTGGACGTTGGCCTTGAACTTCTTCGCCGCTGCGCGGATCCGCTCCTCACTGCCCGAGTCGATCCACTGCACCCGCTGCGTCTCGTCGAGGAAGAACACGCTGATGCGGGCCGCCCGCACCATGTCTTCCACCATGCTCTCGCCCTTGTATTGATAGGCCTCGTCCTTCAGGCGATGGGCCTCGTCCACGATCAAGACTTCGTGCGTCTTGTCTTTCATGAAATCGGCCGTGTGAAAACTCCACGACGACTGAAACAGCGCCTCCCCATCCTCCCGGTAGTCGCGGTGCCGCTTCGTGAGCTGCTCGGCGAGCGTGTCACGAAACGCCTTGTTGGGCGCGACCAGAAACCCCAGCCGCTTGGACTTGAGCACCTCGGCGAGCAACCGCACGGCGATGACGGATTTTCCAGTGCCTGGTCCGCCGTGCACGATGAACACCTGCCGCTTGGCGGCGGTCGCGACGCCCGTGATCGCATGCCGAATGATCTGGAAGGCTTCGTTCTGGGTGTCGAGCAGTTCAAACTCCTCGTTGCCGTCGAGCATGCTGCCCACGCGTTCGATCAGCGCGGGCGCCGGGATGAGCCGCCCCTTCTCCAGCAGGTAGAGCACGTCGTGCCGCGACCGGTGCCGCACGTATTTCTCGATATACCGCGAGAGGGCGTCGGCATCGTCGGCGAGGAAGAGATGCGTGTCGTCGATGATGTGGCGGTAGCGGGGATCCTCGAGCGGCTCCGGCTTGCGGCGGACGAGGTTGAAGAGGTAGGCGGCCGAGTGGATGCCCACGCTCTTCTCCGCGATGTCGGCATTGAACCGCAGGATAAGGCCTTTGTATTTGCGGGCCTGCACGCAGGGATGCTGCGAGAGCGAGCCGCCGCCGTAGGGCGACCAGACGAGGTCTGGCACGTCCGACTTATCGGCGTCGCTCCACGACTTCAGCTCGAGCACCAGGCCATTGTCGTTGGTGCCGTCATTGCCGGCGAGCAAGACGTCCACCCGGGATCGGCCGGCGGCGGAGATGTGGTATTCGATGGCCACCTGCATGTCGTCATCGACATCGGCCCGCCGGAGCGCGTTTGAGAACCGCGTGTATTCATCCGCCCACACGTGCCGATCCGCCGGCACGCCCCCGGTCTGCCGCTCAAATCCGTCGATCAGCCGCCGCTCGAGGCGGTTCAGATCCACGTCCTCGAGAAACTGCCGCTTCGTCTCGGCGTAGATGATCACGGCTCGCGGAGCTCCGTGTATTTCCGAGCATTGCCGCGGGCCAGGGCGACGGGATATTTCAGCTCATTCGCAGCGAGCTTATCGGCGATCGCTTTGCCGACGTCGATCTCGAGCCGATCTGCGAGCAGGAGTGCAAAGAGAAAGACGTCGGCGACCTCTTCCACGACGGCGTCGCGTTTGGCATTGTCCTTGAGGTCGCGTTCGGTCTCCTTGTCGGTCTTCCAGAGAAACCGCTCCTGCAGTTCCGCCGCCTCGATGGCGATGGCGGCGGCGAGATTCTTCGGCGTGTGGAATTGCGACCAGTCGCGGGCATCGCGAAACCGGCGGGCCTCGGCCATGAGCGCCTGCCAAGAATCAATTTTCTTGCCGATGGTGCGGCGGGCTGAAGTTGGTTTCTTCATGCCGGGGAGTGTACCGCCCGGTGGAGCGGCTCGCCCTGACGCGGCTTTATGCTCCTGCACGGGCCGGCGGAGCCTGATAGCCGATCACCGCCGCCAGGCGGTCGAGCGTGTCTGATCGCAGCGTACGTTCGCCCGTGAGAAATTCGTCGAGTTCGACGGGCGACAGCCCGGCCTTGGTGGCGATGGTATGAAGCGGCAGATCGCTACGGTGAATCGCGTCTCGGACGGCCCCGCTGATGGACCGTTCCTCGCGGGCCGCTTTGCGCAGTTGGTCGCGAGCGATGAGGTCGGGCAGTTCTTTCGCAAGGCTCTCTCGAAGCATGCGCAGGCGGTCGATTTCCGCGGGCGTCGGCTCCGGGCTACGTCTCTCTCCGTTTGGCGTTGTCATCGGATCACCTATCGCGGTTCAGGCACTTCGTAGGCAGTCACGGGACACACGGTGATTTCGTCGACGGGCTCATACACGGCCATGATGTAGCGCCCATCAGAAGTGTACCCCCAGGCAACCGGGAGTAGCGAGCGACGACTGATTCCTCGGTTTACCGAATGCAGCACAACCGCCTCGAAATCTGCTGGTGACACGCCGTGTTCGGCGATGTGGGCGGTGTTCTCAGTCGTCCACAAGAACTCGAAATACGGCATAGGGTGGAGAGTGTACTGAAGTACACTCTTTTGTCAACTGGCTGCGTACCTAGGCGACCCCGGCCCACGGTTGCCCCGCCGGGTCGTGCACTGCCAGCCGTTCATTTGGCTCCGCGCGGTGAGATCAGTTGGCTTTGGCCGCGTAGGCCAGCCGTTCGGCGTTGTTGGAGGCGGCCGAGGCGGAGCGAGTCTGCGTGAAGGCATCTACTCTGTGAGCTACTCAGCCAGGAAAAGTTCCTTCGGCGATCAGGAGTTCGCGGAGCACCACCGCATCCGGATGGTTGATCGCGAGGCACCGCACGGTCGCTCGCCCTGTCGGGGTATCGCCGACGAGAAGTGGCCCATCCCAGTGAAAATGATCACCTCACGTATCGCGTCGCGGGTGGAACAGCGGGACGGTACGGCCGGTTTGCGGATCGACGCTCGTAAGGTTCGGCCCCTTATGGGCATTGCATCGAAAGCAACTTAGGCAGAGGTTGTCGAGCGTCTCCAATCCCCCATGTTGCTTGGCGACGACGTGGTCGATTGGAAACGTGAAGAATGGGTCCTGGTCTTCACGGATTCGGCAGTATTCGCATCGTCCGCTGGCCCGCCCGCGGACCTCGGTCCGGAGCCGAGCATCCATCAGGCTGCCCCATTGCGGCGAACAATTCCTCGGGCTTTGGCCTGCAGAATGGCGATGAACGTTCCTGCCGAGACACAGGCCTCGTACTCCTCGCGTTCCTCAGTTGACAGCGTGCCCGCTGCCGACTTCTCGGCAAGAACCTGCATACGCTGGTTTTGATCAGCCGACGCTCGGAGTTGGATCACCCTACGAGCCACGTCGGGAGTCATGCATTCGCCGAGAGGATCTAGGAGGTCGGTGAGAGCCTCGTGAACAGTTGCCATCGCGTGGTCTCGAAAGCCTTCGGTTCTAGCCGTAGAAACACTTCGCCGAGGCAAAGTATACGGTCGTATAGTTCCTTGTCAAGGGCGCGCTGACGCATCAACCGCTGTGATTCTACCCCGGCCCGCGGTTGCCACGCCGGGACGTGCGCCGCCGGCCGTTCATTCGGCTGCCCGGGGTGAGATCAGTTGGCGTTGGCCGCGTGGGCCAGCCGTTCGGTGGCAAAGCTGCAGTGCGGGCACTTCGTTGCAGGTGCGGGCGGCGTGTCGTTCAGCAGGCACTCCCGCGCGGCCATGATGTGAGGTTCGACCCAGTCGTCCCGCCCGTCATAGGCAATCACGGTCATCCGAAACCGCAGCGT
>JBKDMX010000077.1:0-9241 GCA_046343855.1 Planctomycetia bacterium | reverse complement strand
CACCGACCCGGATTTTCGGGGCCGGCTCGTCGAATCGGCGATCGGAAGTCACCTCGTCAACGCCCAGGCTGCCGGCACCTGCCTGGTGCACTACTGGCGGGATCGCGGCCGGGAAGTCGATTTCGTGGTGTCGGACGGCCGGGCACTCGTGGCCATCGAAGTGAAGAGCGGCCGTCGCCGCGACGCGCTCCCGGGGCTCGTCGCCTTCAGCGAAGCATTCCGTCCCCGGCGGCGCCTACTCGTCGGCGGCGATGGCATGCCGATCGACACCTTCCTGGAAACGCCGGTTTCCGAACTGCTGCGGGATGCGTGAAGGCAACGCGGCATTCCGCTCGGCTTCAGCCTGTCGCACGCCCCAGCTTCATCGTCCGCAGCCGCAGGGCGTTGGTCACGACCGACACGGAGCTCAGGCTCATCGCGGCCGCGGCGATCATCGGGTTGAGCAGCAAGTGGCTCGAGAGCGGATAGAGCACCCCCGCCGCGATCGGCACGGCGAGCGCGTTGTAGACCAGCGCGAAGAAGAGATTCTGCCGGATGTTGCGCATCGTGCGTCGGCCCAGGTCGATCGCCTTCACGATCCCCCCCAGGTCGCCCTTCACGAGCGTGACCCCGGCCGCTTCGATCGCGGCGTCGGAGCCGGTGCCCATCGCGATGCCGACGTCGGCCGCGGCAAGCGCCGGGCTGTCGTTGATGCCGTCGCCGGCCATCGCCACCGTGCGGCCCTCTGCCTGCAATCGCCGCACGACCGCAAGCTTCTCGTCCGGCCTGACGCCGGCGCGGAATTCATCGATCCCGAGCGCGGCGGCGACGGTGCGGGCCGTCTCCTCGCTGTCGCCGGTCAGCATGATGAGCCGCAGGCCGAGGTCGTGGAGCCGCGCCACGGCCTCGGGCGCCGATGCCTTGATGGCGTCCGACACCGCGATCAGCCCGGCGAGTCGCCGATCCACGGCGACGTGCATCACCGTGCGTCCCTGCCGCTCGAGCGCACGGGCCTCGTTGTCGAGCGCACCCAGATCGGCCACGCCCTCCTCGGCGAGCCATCCCCGCCTGCCGACGAGCACCTCACGGCCCTCGACCGTCCCGCGTGCGCCGCCGCCGGTCACCGAGGCGAAGTGCTCCACCGCCGGCACCGCCAGCCTCTCGGCCACGGCCCCCGCCACGATCGCTCGGGCCAACGGATGCTCGCTCTGCTGCTCGACGCCCGCGGCCGCCCGCAGCAGGGCTGCCATCGCCATGCCGCTCGCAGGGACGACGTCGGCGAGCGACGGTCGGCCGGCCGTCAGCGTGCCCGTCTTGTCGACGACCACGGTATCGACCTTCTCGAGCCGCTCGATCGCCTCGGCATGCTTCACGAGCACCCCTTCCCTCGCCCCGCGGCCGATGCCGACCATGATCGACATCGGCGTCGCCAGCCCCAGCGCGCATGGGCAGGCGATGATCAAGACGGCCACGGCATTGACGAAGGCCCAGGCCAGCGACGGCTGCTCCGGCGCCGCGATCGCCCACACGAGAAACGTGATCCCGGCGATCGCGAGCACGGCGGGCACGAAATAGCCCGCCACGGCGTCGGCGACCTTTTGGATCGGCGCGCGGCTGCGCTGCGCCTCCGCCACCATGCCGATGATCCGCGCAAGCACCGTCTCCTGGCCTACCTTGTCGGCCACCATCAGAAACGAGCCCGTCTGGTTGAGCGTGCCGCCTATCACCGCATCGCCCGCCCGCTTCTCCACCGGCATCGGCTCGCCGGTGATCATCGATTCCTCCACGGCGCTCGCGCCTTCGGTCAGCCGGCCGTCGACGGGAATTTTTTCGCCGGGCCGCACCCGCAGGAGGTCGCCTTTCCGCACGTCGTCGAGCGCCACCTCGCGCTCCTCGCCGTCTCTCACCACGCGGGCGACCGGCGGGGCGAGCGCGAGCAACTCGCGGATCGCAGCGCCGGTGCGGTGCCTCGCCCGCAGTTCGAGCAGCTGCCCCAGGAGCACGAGCGCGATGATCACCGCCGCCGCCTCGAAATAGACCGGCGCGCCGCCATCGTGCGAGAACTGATGCGGAATGACCGCGGGGAACAACACGGCGACGAGGCTGAAGAGATACGCGGCGCCCGTGCCGATCGCGATCAGCGTGAACATGTTGAGGTGGCCCGTCACGATCGACCGGAAGCCCCGCTCGAAGAACGGCCCGCCGGCCCAGAGCACGACCGGCGTGGCAAGCGCCATCTGCAGCCAACGGCTTGCCCCGGGCGAGAGCCAGCGATCGAGCGGCACACCCGCCATCGGCAGCATCGAGAGCAGAAACACCGGCAGCGCGAGCGCGGCAGCGATCCAGAATCGCCGGGCCATGCCGCGGAGCTCGGCCTCCGCCTCCCCGGTGTCGCCCTGAAACGTCTTCGGCTCGAGATCCATGCCGCACTTCGGGCAGTCGCCCGGGCCGACCTGCTCGATCTCCGGGTGCATCGGGCAGATGTAGATGGCGTCGGGGGGACCGGCGACGGGGGGGCGGGAACCGCAGCAGGGCGATCGCGCGGGAGCTCCCGCGGAAGACAGCACCGTGAGCAGTTCGCCGCCTACGAATTTCCGGCGGCAGCCCTCGGCGCAGAAGTCGTACGTGACGCCGTCGCGCACGGCGGTCGCGGCGGTGCGCTCGTCAACGGTCATGCCGCAGATGGGGTCCGTTGCCATGGGGCTGGATTCTATCCCGAGGCCTTCCCGGACGGCTTCTCGATTTCTCCGCCGCAAAATGGCCGCTATCTCCAGAATGGCGGCGGAATCGATTAGCATTTCGGAACGCCCGGCCGGTCGCCCGCGAACGGACGACCGGAGCAGTGAAGGAGCACTTGATGATTTCGTTTCGGTTCGAGCACGTCTGCATTGAGTCGTTTGGTCTGCACTTCCCCAGCACGCTCCTGTCTTCCGCGGAGATCGAGGAACGGATTGCGCCCGCCTACGAGCGGCTGAAGATTCCGACCGGCACGCTGGAGCGGGTCAGCGGCGTCAGTACCCGGGGCATGTGGCCCACGGACGTCACGCCGAGCTCGGTGGCCACCGTGGCCGCCCGCGAAGCCCTCGACCGCTCGGGGTTCCAACCCGACCAGATCGGCGCCCTGATCAACTGCTCTGTCTCGCGGGATTTCTTCGAGCCGGCCACCGCCTGCCTCGTGCACCACAACCTCGGCATCCCCGAGGAATCGCTCGTGCTCGACATCACCAACGCCTGCATCGGGTTCAGCGACGGCATGATCATGCTCGCCCACCTGATCGAGGCCGGCACCGTGAAGGCGGGCATCATCTGCTCCGGCGAAAACATCTCGAAGGTGGTGCACACCACTTGCGAGCAGCTGCTCGGCGACCTGCGGATCACCCGCGAGAAGCTCCTGCAGATGCTCCCCACGCTCACGCTCGGCTGCGGCGCCGTCGCGGCCGTCCTCTGCCACGACAGCATCGCCACGAGCGGCCACCGGTTCGTGGGCGGCGTGGCCCGCTCGGCATCGCAGCATCATCAGCTCTGCATCGGCAACGGCGACTTCAGCGTCGGCCAGGGAGAGGAGATCGCGCCGATCATGACCTCCGACGCGGCGCAACTGATGGTCGCCGCCGCCAAGCTCGGCGGCCGCGCCTTCCCCGACGTCACGAGGTCGCTCGGCTGGTCGAAGGACCATGTCGACCACGTCTTCTGCCACCAGGTGGGCCGGCAGGTGAACGAGGCTTTCTACCGGGAGATGGGGCTTGACTTCGACAAAGACTTCGCGATCTACAAGCGCTACGGCAACATGGTCTCCGCGGCCCTGCCCGCAGCCCTCGCGATCGGCGTCGACGAGAAAGACATCCAGCCCCGGGAGAAGGTGCTGCTCACCGCGTTTGGCAGCGGGCTCAACACGCGCTTCCTCGGGTTTGAGTGGTAGCCGCCATGAGCGGACTCGCCACCCTCGATCGCGTGCCCCACGAAGCCCATCACGAGCCGCCCTCGTTTCCCTACGGCCCCTCGTATCCGTTTCGATCGCGATTCGCCACCGTCGGCAGGCGGGCCGGCGGCAACGGCTCGCAGGCCCACCGCATGCATTACATCGACGAGGGTCAGGGGCCCGTCGTCGTCTGCCTGCATGGGAATCCCACCTGGGGATTTCTGTTTCGCAATCTGGTCGCGAGCCTGCGGCACCGCTTCCGGGTGATCGTGCCCGACCATGTCGGCTGCGGCCTTTCCGACCAGCCCGGCGACATCTTCTTTCGCGCGGCCGACCGCATCGACCACGTGGAAGAACTCCTCGACCAACTAGGCGTCGACCGTTTTTCGCTGGTGATGCACGACTGGGGCGGCCCGATCGGCACCGGCCTCGCGGTGCGCCGCGCGCACGACGTCGAGCGTCTCGTCTACTTCAATACCACGCTCGCCGAGATGGACCAGCTCCCCGGCATCATCCGCCGGGCCGCCTCGCCCGTGATCGGCCGAATGCTCACGCAGCACACGATGCACTTCGTGAAGCTGCTCACGTCGCTCGGCGTCGCCCATTCCCTGCCACAAGAAATCAAGCAGGGCTACCACCGGCCCTACCAGACCGCCGCCGCTCGCCGGGCCATCTGGGGCTTTGTGCGCGACATTCCCTTCTCGCGCTCCCACGCCACCGCCCCGGTCATGCAAAAAATGATCGCCGGGCTGCCCGCGCTTGCCGACAAGCCGGTGAAGATCATCTGGGGCATGCAGGATCCCTGCTTTCATCCCGGCATCCTGCGCCGTGTGGCCGCTCGGTTTCCGCAGGCCGATGTCGTGGAGATCAAGGACGCGTCGCATCTCGTGCTCGAGGATGCCGCCGAGCAGTCGATCGCGGCGGTGGAGGAGTTTCTAGCGGCGACCGCTGATCGACACCCAGCGGCGAGCGGGCCTTCGCCCTTCGCGAGCGGACTTTCCTCTCCAGCGAGCGGACTCTATAGCGCCCTGCAGAACGCGGCGGCAACGCTGCCGTGGGTGTCGGCCGTGACGAAGGTCTCGTTTCCACGCGGGAGCGACCGGCCGCGGTACGACGCCATCGACTTCGCGGCGCTTGCGGCCCGCATCCAGGCCTACGAGCGCGGGCTCGCGGCGGCCGGCCTGCGGGCGGCCGAGCGGGTGATCATGCTCGTGTCACCAGGTGCCGACTTTCTCGCGCTGAGCTACGCCGTGATGGGCCGCGGAGCGGTGCCCGTCTTCATCGATCCGGGCATGGGAGTCGATGCGGTGGTGGCCTGCATGAAGGAGGCCGACCCCAGCGGCTTCATCGGCGTGCCCAAGGCCCACCTGCTCCGTCTCAAGGCCGCGGACCTTTTTCGCTCGCTGCGGTTTTCCGTCGTCGCAGGAAGGCTGCCCCTCTTCGGCGCGAAGCGGCTGCGTGATCTGCTCGTGCCCGCGGGCGCCGCGCCCCCGCCCGTTTCGCGGCAGGCAGACGATCCGGCGCTCGTGGCCTTCACGTCCGGCGGCACCGGTCGCCCGAAGGGCGTGATCTACACCAACCGCATGCTCTCGGAGCAGCTTGCGGTGTTTCGCACTCAGTTTGGCTTTCGCGGGGGCGAACAGGATCTGCCGCTCTTGCCGGTCTTCAGCCTCTTCACCTCCGCGCTCGGCGTGGGGAGCATCTTCCCGCCGCTCGACCCGGCCCGCCCGCTCGCGCTCGTGCCGCGACAGATCGTTCGCGTGATGCGCGACCTCGGCAATCAGACGTCGTTCGGCTCGCCCACGCTCTGGACGAAGATCGCCGAATACTGCCGGCAGACCGGCACGTCGCTGCCAGAGCTCAAGCGGGTGTTCATGGCGGGCGCGCCGGTCTCGCAGGCGACGCTCGATCTCGTGAAGGCCACCTGCCCGCAGGCGGAGAGCTTCACGCCGTATGGCGCCACGGAGGCACTGCCGGTCACGGTCGCCGCCGCCGACGCACTGCGCCAGGATCCGCCAGTGCTGGCCTTGTCTGGCGAAGAGGGCACGCCCGTCGGCCACGCCATCGACGGCGTTTTGCTCCGCGTGGTCGAGCCGCTCGACGGCCCGAGCAGTGGCCCGCTTGTGGACTGCCCGGAGCGGGTGATCGGGGAGATCGTCGTCAGCGGCGAAACCGTGAGCCGCGAATATCTCGCCCGTCCGGAGGCGACCGCCGCCAGCAAGATCCGCGAGCACGGCCGCGTATGGCACCGCATGGGCGACATGGGCTATCTCGACGCCGGCGGCCAGCTCTACTTCTGCGGCCGGCAGGCGCACGTCGTGACGACGACCGAGCACACGTTTCACAGCGTGCCCGTGGAAAACGTCTTTAACCGCCATCCGCATGTGAGCCGCACGGCCTTGATCGGCGTCGCCGGCATGCCGGCGCTCGTCGTCGAACCGCGGTCGCCGGCGCTCGATGCGGCGGGGCGGCGCCGGCTCGCCGACGAGCTGCGGGCGATCGGTGCAGCCGATCCGGTGACGGCGCCGATCCGACGGATCTATTTTCATCCGTCGTTTCCGGTCGATGCACGACACAACGCCAAGATCTTTCGCGATCGCCTCGCGGCGTGGGCGGCCACGCAGCATGTGACCGAAGTGGCGGCTCCCGAGCCACTCGCAGGAAGCCCGGCTGAAATGGGCCAGGCATGAAGACGCTCGTCACCGGCGGCGGCGGTTTCGTCGGCGGCGCGCTTTGTCGGCGGCTCAAGGATCTCGGCCACGACGTGACGGCGCTCGGACGACGCCCCGCCCCGGCCCTCGATGCCGCGGGGATCCGCACGGCGATCCACGATCTTGCCCAACCGGATGCGGCGGCCGGCCTGACCAGGCTTTTCGCCGGCGTGGACTGCGTCTTTCACACCGCGGCGCACGTGAAGATGTGGGGCCCGCGCGAGGCGTTTGTCCGCGGCAACATCGAGGCCACGAAAAACGTCATCGCAGCCTGCCGCGCGGCGGGCGTCCGCCGGCTCGTGTTCACGAGTTCGCCGAGCGTGGTCGCGGCCGATCACGACCTGCGGGGCATCGATGAATCAACGCCCTATCCGGATCGCTACCGCGCGTTCTACCCCGAAACGAAGGCGGCCGCGGAGCGGGCAGTGCTCGCGGCCCACGGCGACGCGTTTCGCACGATCGCCTTGCGGCCGCACCTCATCTTCGGCCCCGGCGACACCAATCTCGTGCCGACGATCCTGAAGCGGGCCCGCGCCGGCCGGCTCGTGCAGGTGGGCGATGGCACAAACCTCGTCGACCTGACGTTCATCGACGATTGCGTCGCGGCGCACGTGCTCGCGGCAGCGGCTCTCAACGAGCGGCCCGCCGCCGGCGGGCGGGCGTATTTCCTGAGCCAAGGCACGCCCGTCTCGCTCTGGGACTGGATCGGCCGGGTGCTGGCCCTCCACGATGCGCCGCCGGTGCGCCGGCGACTCTCGACGACGACCGCACAGCTGCTGGCGACCGTTGCCGAGACGGTTTGGAAGACGTGTGGCCTCGCGTCGGATCCGCCGCTGACGAGGTTTCTCGCGGAAGAGATGGCGACGGATCACTGGTTCAACATTGACGCAGCCCGCCGAGAACTCGGCTATTCACCCAGTTGCACCGTGTGGGAAGCGACCGATCGCGCCTTCGGCCGCGCAACGTAGACCGCTTGCCGAGCAATCGGTCTACTGTTCGCGGTCTACTCATCCGCCTCGCCGGTGCGAAGCTCCGCGAGCGCGTTCGACGCGGCCCGCTGCTCCGCTTCCTTCTTGTTGCGTCCCCATGCGGGGGCATACCGCCGCGTGCCGATCTGCGCCGACACATGAAAGCTCTTGCTGTGATCGGGCCCCGATTCCTCGACGACCTCGTAGGTCGGCGTGATCCCAAAATCCCGCTGCGCCAATTGCTGCAGGAGCGATTTGTGGTTCGACCCCGATTCGCCCGAGGCCACCTTGATGATCTCCGGCTCGAGCATCCGCTCGACAAGCCCACGCACGCACTCGAGCCCGCCGTCGAGATACATCGCCGCGACGACCGATTCGAACAGGTCGGAGAGCACCGACGTGGGCACGGGCCTGTTCACCGAAAGTCCCTTCCCCACGATCAGGAAGTCGATGAGCTGGAGCTGCTCGCTGATCCGGCTGCACGTCTCCCGGCTCACCACCACCGACTTGATCCGCGTGAGATCCCCCTCGAGCGACTCCGGAAAGAGGCGATAGAGGTTGTCGCAGACGATGAAGCCGAGGATCGCGTCGCCGAGAAACTCGAGCCGCTCGTTGGAAGCCAGCCGGTGCTGTGCTCCCGAGGCGTGGGTGAGCGCCGCCACCAGGAGCGAGGGATCCCGAAACTCATACCCGAGCCGCCGCTGGCACTCGGCCACGTCGATCGCGGCGTCGGTCCGGTCGCGGGGTTCCGGGAAGGGCATGGAGAATCCGGCTCATGGCTGAAGACGGTCGAATCCCTGAAAAATACGGCTTTTTTCGGCCAGCTGTCAAACCGGAGCCCGGCCGGGCCGGCCGCATTTTTCGTCCCTTCGAACCATCCACCAGCGGGAACCGTATCAGAACCAATTGTCTTGCATCCGGGCTCCTGGTCTGTCCGTTTCGTCAGGGAGCCAGGCGCCTACAATCCACCGATCGGTCAGAGTCCGGCACAGGAGGAAACCTTTTATGTCGAGCGAGTCGAAATCGTCCCGTTTGAGCCCCGCCGGCCGCAGGATCGTCGGCGGTCTGGCCGTGTCGGCGGCCTTTGCGGCTGCGGCCCTCACGGCCGTCATCGCCCGCGCTGAGGAATCGGCGGCTACGGCCGAGGCGATCTCCCATGCCACCGCCCTGTCGAAGGCGTTTCGCCATGCCGCCGAGCACGCGACGCCGAGCGTGGTCGTGGTCCGCAGCGAGACGAAGGCCCGCAAGGCCCCGCCGCGGGGCGATCGTCGCGGCGGCGGTGGCGGCGGCGAAAACCCGTTCAAAGGCACGCCGTTCGAAGATTTCTTCCGCGATGGAATGCCGGAAGGCTTCGACTTTCACGGCGGCCAAGGGGGCGGCTCGCCCTCGCGGTCGGGCGTTGGCTCGGGCGTGATCGTCGATGCCGGCGGCATCGTCCTGACGAATAACCACGTCGTCGAAGGGGCCGACGAGGTCACCGTCGAGCTTCCCGACGGCCGCGAGTTCAAGGCCACGGAGATCAAGACCGATCCCGAGAGCGACCTGGCCGTGATCCGTCTCGCCGACGCCGCGGACCTGCCGACCGCCAAACTCGGCGACTCCGACAAACTCTCGATCGGCGACTGGGTGATCGCCATCGGCACGCCCTTCGAACTGGAGACGAC
>JBKDMX010000076.1:0-38722 GCA_046343855.1 Planctomycetia bacterium | reverse complement strand
GCGCTCAGCAGTTTCGGCGGAGACGGTCGGTGGGCACGCGCAGAAGAAGGGAGTCGTTGAGGACTATTGGCTCATGATCAAAACCCACGAGACTGAAACTCTCAACACGACCGGATTCGAGCATGCCTACCGCCGGCTCCGAATGCGGGTAGTTTTCACCTGCGCAGCCGTCCGGAGAGCGGGGTACGGGTCGCCTGAAGCCGGCTTGGGCGCGTCGACTCAAGCCTGCGCGTGGGCCTGCTCGCGCCACCAGCGGACCGTCGTGGCGAGGGCGGTGTCGAAGGGCTGCTTCGGCTCCCAGCCGAGGAGCTCGCGGGCCCGCGAGATGTCGAGGGCGCGGCGCGGCTGGCCGTCGGGCTTCGAGGTGTCCCAGGTGATCTTCCCGGAGTAGCCGCAGGCGGTGGCGATCTGGCCCACGAGGTCGCGGATCGGAATCTCGATGCCGCCGCCGAGATTGATCGGCACCGGATCCTCCATCGTTTCGGCGGCCCGCACGATCCCCTCGGCCGCGTCGTCGACGTAGAGAAATTCGCGGGTGGCGGAGCCGGTGCCCCAGCAGACCACTTCCGGCGCGCCGGCGAGCCGCGCCTCCTCGCACTTGCGGATGAGCGCGGGGATCACGTGGCTCGACCGCGGGTCGAAGTTGTCGCCCGGGCCATAGAGATTCACCGGCACCACGACCGCGCTTTTCAGGCCATACTGCCGCCGGTAGCCGTCGAGCATCACGAAGATCGCCTTCTTCGCGACGCCGTAGGGGGCGTTGGTCTCCTCCGGATAGCCGTTCCAGAGATCGTCTTCCCGAAACGGGATCGGGCAGTGCTTGGGATAGGCGCAGACGGTGCCGGTGTGGACGAATTTCTCGAGTCCGTGGCGGCGGGCGTGCTCCACGAGGTGCAGCCCCATCGCCATGTTGGCGTAGAAGAACCGCCCCGGCTGCTCCATGTTGGCGCCGATGCCTCCCACCTCGGCGGCGAGGTGGATCACGACGTCGGGGCGGGCAGTCTCATAGAGCCGCTTCACGTCGCCCTCGAAGGTGAGGTCGAAGTCACGCCTGCGCGGCACGAAGAGCCGATCCTCGCTCGCGCCGCGATCGCGCAACACGCGGCAGACGGCGCGGCCGAGAAAGCCCGCTCCTCCCGTCACCACGATCCGCTTGCCTGCGAGGTCGATCATGGCGGGTGGCTCAGCGATTGGGCATCAACGCGTCGTGGCCGGCGGCGAGCAGCACCTGCTCCTTGCGGGCGAGATCCAGGTCGGCATCGACCATCAGCGCCACCAACTCGTCGAACGAAAGCCGTGGCTTCCAGCCGAGCTTCGTGCGGGCCTTCTCCGAACTGCCGAGCAGCAGGTCCACCTCGGCCGGACGAAAGTAGCGCGGATCGATCTCGACGAAATCGCGGTAGTCCATGTCGAGCCGACCGAAGACCTTTTCGCAAAACTCGCGGACGGAGTGGGTCTCGTCGGTGGAGATCACGTAATCGTCGGGCTCGTCCTGCTGGAGCATGAGCCACATCGCTTCCACGTAGTCACCGGCGAAGCCCCAGTCGCGCTGGGCGTCGAGATTGCCGAGGTAGAGCTTCTTCTGCAGCCCGAGCTTGATCCGCGTGGCGGCCCGCGTGATCTTGCGGGTCACGAAGGTCTCGCCGCGGCGTGGGCTCTCGTGGTTGAAGAGAATGCCGCAGGAGCCGTGCAGGCCGTAGCTCTCGCGGTAGTTCACCGTGATCCAGTGGGCGTAGAGCTTGGCCACGCCGTAGGGGCTGCGCGGGTAAAAGGGCGTGGTCTCCCGCTGCGGGGTCTCCACGACCTTGCCATACATCTCCGAGCTCGATGCCTGGTAGAAGCGGATCTGGTAGCCCACCGCGTCTTGCAGGTCGCGGATCGCTTCGAGGAGCCGCAGCGTGCCGACGGCGGTGACGTCGGCGGTGTAGGTGGGCTGATCGAAGCTCACCCGCACGTGGCTCTGCGCAGCGAGGTTGTAGACCTCCGTGGGGCGAATCTCGCGGATGAGGCGGTTGAGACCGTTGCCGTCGGCCATGTCGCCATGATGCAGCGTGAGCGGCCGGTCAACATCGTGGATGTCGCGGTAGAGGTGCTCGATCCGCTGCGTGCCGAACGTGCTCGACCGACGGACGAGGCCGTGCACCTCGTAGCCCTTGTCGAGCAGCAGTTCGGCCAGGTAGGAGCCGTCTTGGCCGGTGATGCCCGTGATCAGGGCCCGCTTGGATGAAACTGCCACGCATGTTCTCCCGAAAGAAGAATGACCGAGGGTACGATACCGCGCCGCACCGGCCGGGTCAGCCCCGTTTGCCAGCCTCGGCGGAGGCCGCTTTTTCCGGCTCCGGCGGGGCCTTTGCACCGAAGATCGCCTCGTCGAATGCCGGCAGCAGCGCGGCGAGGAAGTCGGCACACACGACCGAGGCCTGCCCGCCCGGCAGCCGGGTCTCATCGATGATGGCATAGAGCTTGTAGACCGCCGACTTGCCGGCGAGTTCGATGCGGGCGATCTGCGGCGCGATCCATTGGCCATCGACGCCATACGTCCAGAAGACCCGCAGCGTCTGGCCGGTCTTGCGGAACGTGCCCGTAAAGGTCTCGGCGGTGCGGCCGTCGGCGAGCGGGATGCTTTGGCGGTGCTCCTGCTCCGCGATCTCGAAGCCGGCGCCGGGATAGCAGCGGTCGGGGGTATGGCCGGAAGCGTCGTGCGGCGTCGCACAGACAATGAACGCCGACACCTTCGCGCCCGTCGCCTTGTTGGCAAAGAGACGGGAGATGTGCCCGACGGCCCCGGCCCGCTCGAGCTGCTTCGGATCGGAAGCCAGTTCCTGCACGAACTGCCACTCGCCAAAGGCAGCGGGAAACTTCGACTCGAGCTTCTCTGCGGCCTGCTGCAGATCGGCAGCCACGTTGCGGCCGGCCCAACGATCGGTCCAGAGCCCCTGCAGCGCCGTCACGCCGGCCACGAGCACGACTCCCGCGAGCACCGGCAAGAGGCCGGACCAAAAACCGGATCTCATGATCGTTCACCCCTCGGCGCCAGGGCTAATGCGGCAGCGGCGACGCATAGAGCCGACGCGGGCCCGCATCGACGACACCGTTCATCACCACGCCCAACACCCGCACGCCCACCGCCCGCAGCCGCTCGATCGCCGAGTTCACCAGTGGCGTCCGGCTCGTGTCGCGCATCGTCGCCACGATCGCGATGTCGCTCTGCTGCCCGAGCAGGAGCGCATCGGCGAAGGCCAACACCGGGCCGGCGTCGATCACGATGTGTTCGAACGACTCGCGATAGCCCTTGATCAGTTTGGCGAGCTCCGGCCGGGAGAGCGCCGTGACGGCGGCATAGTCGCACTGGCCGCCGGTGACGGCGAACAGGCCGTCGATGCTCGTCGGCTGCACCGCCTCGTCACCCGTGATCTCGCCCCGCAGCAACTCCGAGAGGCCGACCCCCTGCTCCAATTCGAGCGCGAGGTGAACGTTCGGATGCCGCAGATCGCCGTCGAGCAGGAGCGTGCGCTTGTCAGACCGGGCCAGGCTCGCGGCAAGTTGCGAGGCGAATGTGGTCTTGCCTTCGTGCTCGACGGCGCTCGTCACGAGGATCACCTTTGGCGCCTCTCGGCCCGACTGCATCACGAGGGCGCGGATGCCGTCGACGCACTCGGCCAGGAGCCCGTCGTGGGAACCACGGCGCGAACGGCCCACCTTCGGCAGGGAACCGAGCATCCGCACGCCGAGCCGGCGCGGCACCTCGTCGGTCGTGCTGAGCCGATCCCGCAGGTATTCGAACGCCACGATCGCGCTGCCGCCGAGCACGAGGCCGCCGAGGCCCGCGAGCGACGAAAGCATCAGCCGAAACAGGCGGTCATTGCCCTCGGGCACGCCCGCTTCCTCGATCAACGTCACGCGGCTGGGCATCGAGAGGTCGAGCGACGAGGTCTCGAGCTGAATGCCGATTTGGTCGGTCACCCGCTGGAGTTGCTCGATCTCGTTCCGGCGAGCCTCGAGATCGGCATTGGCCTTGCCGAGCTCCGTCGCCTCCTTCGCCACCTTGTCGAATTCCTTCGAGATATCCGCGACGGTCAAGGCAAGCATCTCCCGACGCATCTTGAGCACGACCGGGCTTTCCGCAATCTGGCCGGACCGGCGGCCGGCTCCCTCGAGCGAGAGCTGGGCGACGATCTGCGGCCTGAGTTCGTTCCGCCGTTCGACGATCCGTCGTGCCACCTGATCCCGCTGGGCCCGCAGCCGCTTCACGGCCGGCTCGTTGCCGCCGCGGGCGCTCCGCTGCTCCTGGAAGAGGATCGATTCCTCGATGGCGGCAAGCCGCTCGCCAAGGTCGATGATCTGCGGATCGCGAATGATCGCCGACTCGACGACTTCGTCCGGCAGCGCGTCTTCGCTCGCAATGTCGCCCCGCGCCTTGGCGTCGAGGATGGAGAGTTCGGCATCGATCGCGATGAGGTCGCGCTGGGCCTGCGAAAGCTGCGACCGCAGCGTGCCGAGATGGTCGAGCAGGAGGCTTCGCTGGGTCGCCACCTCGGCGCTATCGCGGGTGCCGAGCGTGCGGGCAAGCGTGTTGAACGTCTCCCGCATCTCCCGCATCTCGGCCATGTTCTCCTTGTACTTCTTCTCGAGCGCGTCGCGGCGACCGAGGTTTTCGGCCCGTTCCTTGTTGACGATGTCTTCGAGGTAGGCCGACGTGACGGCATTGACGATCTTCGCGATGTCGGCGGCATGCTCACCCCGCAGCCGCACCTGCACCACCTCCGACTCCATCGGCGCGGTGACCTGAACCGACCGCGTGAGCCAGCCCACCGGATCTTCCCGCTCCTCGCGCAGCGTGGCGAGATCGGCGATGCCGGGCCGCCGCAGCGCCGAGGTGAGCACGAAGGGCGACTTGATCAGGGCCACCTGGGTCTTGCGATAGGCCTCATACTCGCCGCCATCGCGGCCCGTGCCACCGAGCATTCCCGCCTTGGCGCTCACCCGCAGCCAGGCGACGGCCTCGTAGCCACGCGGCATGAAGAACCACACGGAGATGGCCGCCGCGGTCGCCAGCAGGGTGCCAAGCGCCACCGCCGGCAGCCACCGCCGGCGAAACGAGTGCCAGACGCGGCGGTAATCGACCCCGCCTGCAAGCGGATCTTCACCGCCATACGACGGCGGGTAGGCCTGAGGCAACTGAGGCGCGAGCACCTGATCGCGGACGACGAGCGCACCCAACGACGGGGCCACCGTCGCGGAGGAGGCATTCACGCCAGCCGTTGCATCCATTGCTATGCTCGTTTCGCTCATTGATTCGCAACCGCAGCCCGACGGGCTCCCCCAATTCTAGCCCATTTTTTCGGGTCAATCCGTGCCGTTTCCCGGGCCTCGCGGAGGGGCCGATTGGCGCGGCTGGCGCGAACGTACGGCGGTTCCGACCGGCCCGCCCGCGACCGGTGCACGCGCCGTAACCACCGCCGGCGATTGGTCTTCCGTCATGAAGAGCTGGGCGAGCAGCCATTGCAGGCTGAACAGCATGCCCAAGGCCATCGGCATCATCACCCAGCCCGCAAGATCGTGAAAAACCATCTCTGCCACCTCGGAACTGGCCACCTGGTACAGAAGCCCGGTGACAGTAATACGAATCGAGTTGACGATCAGTGCGATCGGGATCGCACTGGCGAGAATGACGGCGTTTTCCCACCATTCCCGGTCGCCGAGCAGCACGAGGGCTACCGAGAGGGCGATGAAGATCGTGAGCATCCGCAGGCCGCTGCAGGCATCGACCACGCCCAGGTGCATCTCCCCCACCACGATCTGGTTGCCCTCCCGGAAGGCGTCGAGCCCCAGCGTCTGCAGGGCATATGTGCTGACGATCGTCGCGAGCGTCTGCAGCGGCCCGAGCAGGTAGCGGGTGGCCTCGTCCGGCAGCGGATACATGAAGATCAAAAACGCGATCGGGGCCCAGGCCCAGCGAAACATGCTCCAGCCGCCGGCCAGCAGAAACACGCCGGCCAGCGCCGGCACGAACGTGTACATGTCGATCGTCACGATCCGGTAGCGGGCCGCCAGAAGCCGCAGCGCAAAACTGCCCACCAGGAACCCCAGGCCCGCGAGCCGAGCCGTCACGCTCACCGGTTCGATCGGCCGCCGCCACCAGAAGAGGAGGCCGGCCGAAAAGAGCGGCACGATCCAGCCGTGGGAATACTGCGGATTGCTCCAGCTCGACTGGGCGTTGAGCAGCCCCGGCCAATAGCTATAGACGAGCATCGCCGTGAGCCCGGCGATCGTGATCCATGCCGCGCGATCTTCCGGCCGCCCCAGGTCACGGCGAAACTCCGACACCCTGCGGCGGGTTCCTTCCCAGAGCCCTTCGTCTTGGTGCTCGTGCTGCCGCGATGGCGCAGGGCGAACCGCGACGTTCGGCTTCGACACGACGGAGACGACCGGCTTCGGATTCATGCGCGACCTTTCGAAGTTACCCGCCCGACGCTTTCACTATACCCCATGCCACCAGCCCCCCAACTGATGGGTCAGTCGCCAGGCCAGTTGATGCACCGTCGCCGCCACGACAATGTCGAATGCACGGGCATGTTCGATGCGGACCGCCGGCCACGCCCATGAGAGCATCCGCCGCAGCCCGGCGCAGGCGACGGCGAGCACCACGACCGCCACGACCGCCTGCCAGCCGAGCGCCGCCCCGAGCAGGATGAGCATCGAGGTGGCCGCGCGGCCGCCGAGGAGCTGCCCGACAACACAGCCGGCAGCGATGCCGGCTGCCGACGCAATGGTGCTCGCGGGCACGCCGACCGCCGGACCGAAGCCCGCGCCGACAGGCTGCACGCCGGGCAACGCTGCCGCCGCGACCACGGCGAGCGCCGTCGCGATCGCGGCCCAGCGCCACGGCACAAGATGGCCATCGTGATCGATGAGGGACCAGGCCAGGAGCGTGACGAGCACCGCACAGTGGACGGCGCAGGCGGCCACGAGCCACCAATCGGGATCGAGCAGCAGGCCATCCATTCCCGGCCGACGCCCGGCGAAGATCTCTCCCGGCAGGTTGCGGCCGCCGGACAGAAGCTCGACCGACGCGACGGACCCGACGAGTGCCGCCGCCGCCGCTTCCACGAGCGGATAGCGCGGAGAGATCGGCCCGCCGCAGTCGCGGCAGCGACCACCGAGCACGAGCCAGCCGAACACGGGCACGTTGTCGTGCCAGCGAATCGCCGCGCCGCACGCCGGGCAACGCGAGCCGCCCGTCACCACCGACTCGCCGCGCGGCAGTCGATGGACCACCACGTTGAGAAAACTGCCCAGGTTCGCCCCGAACGCGACGAGCAACACGACCGCGACGGCGTCGGTGAAGGGCACGATCCAGGCATCGAGGCCGGCAGGCATGACGGAGGAATCCAAGGCTTTTTTCGCGAGCCGAGCGGTCTGTGAACGCCGGATGGGTTTCGTGTAGGGTACCCGTATGGCCACCTCCCAGCAGAACCCCCCGATGCTCGCCGACGAAACCGCCCCCGAGCCCTGGCCCGACGGGAGCGGACAGACCGCCGACCGCAGGCGGCTGCCGGGTTGGCTGAGCATCCTGCTGCGTCTCGCGGCCACCGCCGCGCTCATGGCATTCGCCTTGCGGAGCGTGGAGTGGCACAAGCTCGTCGGACTCTTCAGCCAGATCGACTGGCGCTGGTGGGTGGCCGGCCTCGTGACCGGGGCTCTCGTGCAGGTGGTCGGCGCGATCCGGTGGGCCGCGCTCGCGCGACCGATCGGCTTTCCGTATTCACTCGGTGTCTTCGTCTGGCGGTTCTTCGAGGGGATGTTTTTCAGCCTCTGCCTGCCGACGACGATCGGCGGCGACGTGGTAAAGGCCTATCGGCTCGCCGACTCGACCCACGGCCGATTGCTGGCCGGCTGCACGGTGCTCGCGGACCGGTTGACGGGCCTCACGGCGCTCGGTGTGCTCGCCGGCGCCGCCGCGATCGGCAAGGAGGCGTCGCTTGGCACGGCGACGACGTTCGCCGTCGGCGGCGGGCTGCTCACGGCGGCGATCGCCGTCATCTGGCTCGGCGTCGGATCGCTCGACCGGCTGCTCTCGCTCTTTCCCGAACCGCATGCCGCGCGGCAATTCATCTCCCGGCTCCTGCCCTACCAGCTGCGGCCGAGCCTGATGGTGCAGGCGCTCGGATGGAGCCTCATCGTGCAGGCGGGGGGCTCCATCGCCGTCGCCTTCATGGCCCGCGGGATCGGCGTCAACCTGCCGCTCTCGATCTGGTTCGCCGTGGTGCCGCTGATCGCGCTGGCGATGGTGCTGCCGATCAGCATCAGCGGCGTGGGGGTGCGCGAGGGCGGGCTGGCGATGCTCCTGGCCCCGTCGGGGGTCTCGTCGGAGCAGGCCGTCACGATCGGGCTGCTCTGGTTCCTGGCGACGATCATCATGGGGCTCGTCGGCGGCGCCCTCTTCATGCTCGACCGGCATCCGACCCACGCCGCGCCGCCAGGAGCATGAGGCCGGCGACGGTCTTCGCATCGTCGATGCGGCCGTCGAGACACATCGCGATCGCCTCGTCCCACGCGACCACGCGGGTGGTGATCTGCTCCCCCGGCTCGAGCGCCTGCGGACCCGGCACGAGCTCTTCCGCGACGAACAGGTGCATCCGCTCACGGAGGATGCCCGGCGACATCCAAAACGACGCCACCGGCTCGATCCGGCCGGCGCGGTAGCCCGTCTCCTCGGCGAGCTCGCGGGCCGCCGCATCGCGGAGCGATTCCACGCGGTCGAGCGTGCCGGCGGGCAGTTCGAGGAGCGTGCGGCCCACGGCCACACGCACCACCTCGACGAGGCAGACCTCCCGCGGCGACACCATCGGCACCACGACGACGCTTCCCGGATGCTCGATCACCTCGCGGTGCCGCGGCGTTGCATCGGACCCGGCGCCGATCGGCTCGGCGATCCGCACGACGCGAAACCGCTTCGACTCGAAGACGACCTCGCCACCGCGATTCGAAGGCGAGGGGGGCAGTGGATCGCTGGAATCAGGCATCGGGGGTGGCCTCCATCCTCATGACGATCATCGAACTATCCGGCCACGGGCAACTGCATCACGTGGGCTGGCGCGCCGGCCACCTCGATCGCCGCACCGGCGGCGATCTTCTTCGTGACCGCGAGCACGAGGCCGAGCCCGCCACCGGCTCGTGGCGACAGGCACGTCGACGTGACGGTGCCGATCGGCTCGCCGCCGCACGTGACGACGGCGCCGCGCTCGATCGGCCCCGCCGCGGCCACCGCCACGAGCCGACGATTCACATGCCCGAGCGCGTCGATGCGGGCCACCGTCTCCTGGCCGAGATAGCAGCCCTTCGTGAACGAAATGGCCCGCGAGTCGCGGCCGATCTCCTGCGGCAGCGTCTTCTCCACGATGTCGGCGGGCGCCGGCCTTCCCTCTTCGATTCGCACGGCCTCGAGCGCGTCGGCGCCGGCCTCGGGCATCCCGGCGGCGCGGAGCGCGGCAGCCAGCCGATCGCGGTCCGCGACGGCCACTCGCAACAGAAAGCCACCCTCGCCCAACCAGTCCACCCGCGCGATCGTCGCGTCGATGCCGGCGAGCTGGATCGTCGCATGATCGAACAGTCGCGCGGGCAGAGCCGCGTCGACGATCGGAGCGAGCACGTCGTTCGCCGCGGGGCCGGCCACGAGCAGGAAGGCATGCTCGCTCGATGCGTCGACGAGTTCGAGCCGCTCCCGAATGTGGTAGCGATCGAGGTGGCCGTGAAGCGGCGTGGGCAGATCGGCGGACGCATCGATCCAGACGCCGTCATCGGTGCGGAAGATGGTCGCCAGCGCCAGCACCCAGCCCTTCGCGTCGGCGAAGAACCCCTCGGTGCCCGCTCCCGGCTCGAGTTTCGACACGGCCGCCGTGGCGAAACCATCGACGAACTTCACGGCGTCGGGGCCGCTCGCGAAAACCACGGTCCGCGGCCCGAGGTCGGCCCAGGCCGCGGCCTTGCGGAGAGCGTCGTAGCCGGCGGGCGGAGCAAAGGCAGAAGCATTCCCTGATGAAGCACTCATAGCCGAGCGTTGTACCAGCGGGCCGGCCGAAATGCGCCGGGAAGCGGGTTTTGGGGCTTCTCAGAAAAAATTGTGGCCCCGCGCGAACGACCTTTGAACCCGCTGCGTACTTCTTCTCACCGCGGCGCCTGCCGCGGGCTGCACGACGACGAGGAGGTGTTCCGATGGCCACTGTCCACTATGAAGCCGACTGCCACGGCGACTTCGACGATTCCGACGATGGCGTGCTCAACCCGTTCGCCGTCGCCGACAGCGGCCATTCGGATGCCGCGCGGGCGGCCGACGAATACGGCAGCCCGAGCCAGGCCGACCGTTTGGGCAACCGACGGTCGCGGCGGAAGATGCACCGCATCGCCGAGGTGCGTCAGCGGCAGGGCGTGACGCTCCGCAACGTCGCACGTCGGCTCGGCATCGAGATGTCGGTCGTGCGCCGGCAGGAGCAAGCCGATAGCGACCTGCGGATCTCCGAGGTGATGGCCTGGCAGTCGGTGCTCGAAGTGCCGATCGCCGAACTGCTCGTGGAAGACGAGGGCCAGCTCTCGGGGCCGGTGCTCGAGCGGTCGCGGATGGTGAAGCTCATGAAGACGGCGGCGGCGATCCGCGAACGCACCGGCGGCACGCCCGTTGGGAAGATGGTGGAGATGCTCGTCTCGCAGATTCTCGAGATCATGCCCGAACTTGAGGATGTCACGCCGTGGAACACGGTGGGCCAGCGACGGACGCTCGACGACGTGGGCCGCACCGCCCGCTCGAGTGTTCCCGACGACATTTTCCGCCGGCCGCGGTCCTAGGGCCGGCCAACGATCGATCCACTCCTCCGGCGGCGCTCCTGCGGCATTCAGGGGCGCCGTCGGCTTTTTTGCGCGGCGTCCGGGGCAGTCCGCCTTGTTCGCGCCGGCGGCTCTGCATAGGATCGCCGCGTCAGGCCGGCGCTCGGTCACCGGCTTCCCGTTTCCCGCCTCACCAAAGGTCAGCCGCCGTGTTTTCGTTTCTGGGCGTTCTCGGCATCACCCTGATCCTGTTTTTCGTCGTCGCCGCCACGGGCTGGCTCATCCTGGGCAAGTAGCGCGCCGCGGCCGAGCATCACGGCCACGAAGCCGAGCACGCCGCCGAGGATCACCCACGCGGCGATCGCCAGCCAGACGTAGTCGCGCAGCCACACCTTGAGCGGCGGTTCCACGCTCTTGGGCACCTTCCGCTGCACCGGCCCTTCGCGGCCGCTCTGCCGCTTCATGGCCTCGCGAAACTCGTCCCACTGCGCTTGAGCCTCCGGAGCCTCGAGCTTTTCGAGCCAGGCCGACCGTGCCCGGAGCAGGAACACCGGCGGCACGACGAGGCCAGCGATCCAGCCGGCGACCAGCAGGATCGTCAGGATGGTGGCGCGGGTGGAATGGCGGGGCGACATCGTTGGATTTCCCATTCTGCCACGTCTCCAGGCTTTTAGTTCCTGTTTTTCCAGGGGGCCAACCGGTCTGGTGCCCCGCCCGCCCCCCTGCTACCTTCCCACCCCCAAACTGCCCTGCCCACCAGCGACGAAGGAATCCGCCGCGTGAAGCCCGCCCGCCATGCGTCTCGGCCACTCCTCCCGGCCCTCATCGCCATCCTCGTGCTCGGCGCCGACCCGCGCGGCGCCATCGCGCAGACAGGCTGGCTGCCGACATCGTGGTTCTCGACGTCCGACATCGATCCGCAGGCGATGTTTCCGCTGGCCGAGAATGACGGGCCGTGGCTCGTCTTGGCGACCACGTTTCGCGGTGAAGGCGCCCGCGCCGACGCCCGCACGCTCGTGCAGGAATTGCGCCGCGACCACAAGCTCAAGGCCTACACCCACGAAAAGTCGTTCGACTACACCGGCAAGCAGCAGGGCCTCGGCTTCAATCCCGACGGCACGCCGAAGAAGATGCGCTATGCGAAGGAAGAACAGGTGGTGGAGGTTGCCGTGCTCGTCGGCGACTTCGCCTCCTTCGACGATCCGCGCGGCCAGAAGATGCTCACGAAGATCAAGGGGCTCCACCCGCAGGCGCTCTCGGGCGACAGCGGCAAGAGCCAGTCGTTCTCCGACTTCCGCAAGATGATCGGCCTCGATCGCAACGCCGCGAAGGGGCCGATGCACCTCGCCTTCGTGATTCCGAATCCGCTTCTGCCCGAAGACTTCTTCACGCGGCAGCAGGTCGACAAATTCGTGATCGAGATGAATGCCGACGTGACGCACAGCCTGCTCGACTGCCCCGGCCGCTACACGGTGCGGGTGGCCACGTTCACCGGCGCCGGCACGTTCGACCAGAAGGCGATCGAGGGCGGGGACGAGTCGGTCAAGCTCGAGAGCCGGCTGATGGAGGCCGCCGAGAAGGCCCACAAGCTCACGAAGGCGCTCCGGCGCTCCGGCTGGCAGGCCTGGGAATTCCACGACCGCGAATCGAGCATCGTCTGCGTGGGGAGCCTGCAGCAGTTGGCCGTGCCGCAGGGCAACGGCGCGGCCGTCGTCAACCCGGAGCTCGCCCGGATCGTTCGCGAGCTCGGCCCCGATCCGACGAAGCTCGCCTCGGGCGCGATCATGCCGCGGTCGATCGACGGCATCATGCTCGACGTGCAGCCGAAGCCGATCGACGTGCCACGGGCGCCGAACGGCTGGCGGTGAGCCCGATGGCCTCCACCGCTCCCGTGCTCGTGCTCGGCACCACCAACGCCGGCAAGCTGCGCGAGCTCGCCGCGCTGCTCGAGCCGCATGCAATCGCCTGCCGGTCGCTCGCCGACGAGCTCCACGCCGTCGAGGTGGAGGAGACGGGCTCGACCTTCGCCGAAAACGCCGCGCTCAAGGCGGGCCAGCAGGCACGGGCGCTGCAGGCCTGGGTGCTTGCCGAAGACAGCGGGCTCGTCGTGCCGGCGCTCGGCGGCGCGCCCGGCATCTTCTCGGCCCGGTTTGCCGGCGCGGGAAACGTCGACGGCCGCGCCGACGAACGCAACAACTCCTTCCTGCTCGAACGGCTCGCCGGCCGCCACGGGGCCGACCGCGCGGCCCACTATGCCTGCCATGCGGCGCTCGCCGACCCTTCCGGCGCGATCGTCGCCACGTCGTCAGGCACCTGCGGCGGCCTGATCGCCACCGCACCGCAGGGAGAAGGGGGCTTCGGCTACGACCCGCTCTTCATCGTGCCGGAATACCACCGCACCTTTGGCGAGCTGTCGCCGGCAGTGAAGGCAGTCATCAGCCACCGCGCACGGGCGATGCGGGCGATCATGCCGGCGATCGTGCGGCATTTGGCTCCGCGGCCGCGCTGAGTTCGTCGGCAGCCGGGTGCGCGAGCCGATGCTCGATCACCCGCACCACGTCCGGCGTGCCATCCATCCGCCCGCGCACGCCGTCGAGCGCCGGCCGGAAACGATCGAGACCGTCGAAGAACCCGCGCACCCGCTCGCGGGAAACCTGCTCGAGCAGCGCGAAATCGCCGCAGCCCATGCCGGCGAGGAAGTGGCTGTTCATGAGCTGCTCCGCATGCGCCCGCTCCGGCAGCACGAGCATCGGCTTGCCCAGGTGGAGCGCCTCGCCGATCAGCTGGTTGCCGGCCGCCGATACCATGCAGCGGCAGGACGCGAGGTCTTCGATGAACCGCCGCTCGTCGATCGCGTGGAACGAGATGTTGCCGACGTGCTCGCGATGGCCGAGACCGTAGACCTTCACGGGCATGCCGCAGTCGGCCAGCGCCGTGATCGCCTCGAAGGGCGTGTGGCGCCGCAGGTAGCTGAGGACGAAGCCGTGGTCGCGCGGCTCGGCGCCCACGACTTCGCGCCGCAGGAGCGGCCCGGTCTGCACCACGTGCTCCCAGCCGCGGCGCAGCGGCGGGCGGAAGAAGGCCGACACCACCGTGTCGGTGGCGTCATTGACATACATCCACACCGCATGGCTCATGAACCAGGCCTGCCAGCGGAGCGAGAGCGGAAGGCTGCCGAGGTCGTAGGCCAACAGGAAGTGCTGATGATCGACGCTCACGAGCGGGATCTGCTGGCGGGCGGCGGCCCGCGGGAGCGCGGGCTCGAAGTCGGTCACCGCGAGGTCGGCGCCGAAGGCATCGAGCTCGCGGATCATGCGATCGACGAGCGGCCCTACCTGCCGCGCCTGGTAGTCGAGCCCGGCGGCGATCGACCGCGGCACGTCGAGCCGGCCGCCGGAATACTGGAAGACGATGCCCGGAATCTCCACGAGCCGCACCGACGAGCCGCTCTTTCCAGGGAGCACCGCCAGGGGGAACCGCCGGGCGAGGAATTCGAGCGCATCGGCCGACGTGAAGATCAGCATCTCGTGGTCGCGTTCGAGCCGCTCCACGAGCGTGGCGATCCGCGTGGCATGGCCACGGCCTTCACCGCAGAGGCTGATCGCGATTTTGGCCATACAATGGTCTGTCGAATGTCAGTCTGAAGAATGTCTCCGCAATTGTGGCCGGAAATGAAGGGCGTGACCAGAAACCGACACCCGCTGCTCGTCCTCGGCCGGCTTGCGGTCGTCGTGGCCGCGGCGGTGTTGCCGGCCACGGCGGTGTTGCCGGCCACGGCGGTCGAGCCGTTTCCCGCGGAGCGCGTGCCGCGGCTGGTGATCGCGCTGGGCTCGGGAAGGCTCGCGGTTCGCGAAGCAGCGGAGCGTGATCTGCTCGCCCTCGGCCCCGCTGCCCTGCCGGCCATCATGGATGCCGGAGCCGGCGCGGTGGGCGAAGCGGCGTTTCGCCTGCGCGGCATCCGCCGGGCGCTCGAGGAGCAGGCGGCGGCAGAGGCGGTCGCCGGCGGCGACGTGACGGTGACGCTTGCCGGCGTGGAACCGACGGGAGGCGAGGCCGCCACGGGGGCCCGCATTCGCCTGCGCATCGGCTGGGAGGAAGGGCGGCCGCCGCTCGTGATGAAGCTGCCGCTCGCGTCGGTCGTGGCCGAAGGGGATCACGGCGAGGCGATACAGCCTTCCCAGCGGGCCGCCGTGATCGAGGCCGTGATTCCGGCCGACCGGGCGTGGGTCGAAGTGCCGATCGTGCTCGGGCAGCCTTCGCCGCCCCTGGAATCACTGGCCGTTTTGCGCGGCACCGTGAATGTGTGGCTGACGGGAATGGAACATGCCTTCACGTTCGGCGGGCTCGACGCTCGTTCCGCCGGAAGTTCCCCACAGCGCTCGCTGCGGCTCGGGCAGGCGACGGTCAGCATCGACGAACTTGTGCGTCGGCAGGACCGGCTACTGGTGACGGCGACGATTCAGTACGATACGCCGACGGAGGCGCTTGCATCCCATCGGTCGTGGCTCACCCGCCGACCACTGGAACTGCTGGCCGCCGACGGCCAGCCGGTGGCTCCGCTTTCGCAGGTCGTCCGCAGCCGCAGCGAACGCGGGCTGACGGCGACAGCGGAGTTTCCGGCCCATGCCGGCGGAGGGCGGCTGCGGTGGACGCTCCCGATCGCGATTCACGAAGTGCCGGTCGATTTTGTCATCCGTCAGATCCCGCTGCCTCCTCGCCGAGACCCACGATGAACCGCTCGGGAAATCTGCTCACGATCGCGATCTGCATGGCATTGCTCGCGGCCTCGACGGCCCGCGCCGACGAGCCGGCGGCCGTCGGCATCGAAGAACCGGTGCGCGACAGCGTCGTCGCGCGGGTGGGCAAGATCCCGGTCTATCGATCGGAGTTCGAGGCGGCCCTCAAGCGGATCGGCATCGCGCGGGTGCCATCCGCCGAGCAGCGACAGCGGCTCGAGGCCGAGCTGCTGGAGCAGCTCGTCAACGAGCGGCTGCTCCAGCAGGTCGTGGTTGCGGAGAAGATCGCGGTCGACGAAGACGAGGTGTCGCAGATCGTCGTGCGGATGCGGTCGCAGCTGTCGGACCGCCGAATCGAGTTCGACACCTTCCTCGCGCACAACGGCCGCGACGAGCAGTCGCTGCGCGAGCAGGTGAAGCTCGAGCTCGCGCTCAAGAAGATGCTCGCAGCAGAACTCACGAGCGAAGCGATCGCCGCAGCCTTTGAAAAGCACCGCCGCGAGATCGACGGCACGCGGCTCCGCGCGAGCCACATCGTCTTGCGGCCCGATCCCGCCCGCGGCGCCGACGCGCTGCCGGCATTGATCCGCAAGGCCGACGAGATCCGTCGCGAGATCCTCAAGGGCACGATCTCGTTTGCCGATGCAGCCCGCAGGCATTCAGCGGGGCCGAGCCGCAGGCAGGGGGGCGACATCGGCTATTTCCAGCGACATGGGATTATGCACGAGGACTTCGCCCGCGAAGCCTTCGCCCTGGCGAAGGGGGATGTCTCGAAACCGTTCGCCACCCCCTCGGGCGTGCACATCCTTATGGTGACGGGCGTCGAGCCGGGCAACGGATCGGCGGAGGGGCTCCGGCCGCAGGTTGAAAAACTCGTGGTGCAGCAGGCGATCCGCAGCCTTCTCGAACGCGGCCGCTCGTCGACGCACATCACCTACTCTTCGGGCGTCGCCCACTTCGACGGCCAGCCGGATCGCCGAATCGTCGTCGAACCGTAGGCCGTAGCGGTCTCCTTGAGCGAGCGAGCACGGGTCGGCTGAGGCTCGCGGAGCATTTGGACCGAGTCCTCGAGGGCCACCGCGATGCGCCAATCCGACGTCGGAACGGCGGACTAAGAACTTCTGCCGCCCGGGCGAGCGGCCGCGGCAGGAGATCCGCTTGCGGAGCAAGCGGTCTACAAGGCCTTGCGACGGGTCCGGGACGCCCGCTACCCTCCCCGGCCCTCGTGTTCGAGAAGAGGCCCGCCGTGGCTTCCGAGACTCCGTTCGCGCCCGACCAGCCGCCATGAAGATCCGCACCTTCCTGCTCTTCGCATGCATGATCGTGGTGCCGCTCTTGGCGATGTTTTCGCACAAGATCCCGGCCGATATGCGGCAGGCCGCGCGGCGCCATCTCTGGGAGCCGGCCCAACGTGCGCTCGCAGGCGGGGAAACTGCTCCCGAACCGGTGGTCGTCGCGTCGATGCCGACCGTGGCGATCAGCGATACCCCTGTAGCGGCCAATGCTGCACCCCCCGATCCGGCGCCGTCCTTCGCCGAGCCGCGGCCAGACCCCTCTGCTCCCGCGCGGGCCGCCGCCACCCCGCCTGCCAGTCCACGCGAGATTGAAAGCCGGCTCGCGGCGCTCGGCGGATTCGCGGTCGAGTGCGTGCCAGTCACGGGCGCCGGCGGCATGCACCGCTGCTCATGCCGCGTGGCGGCCGATCCGTCCGGGCAACTGCAGCGTGTGTTTCAGTCGTCCGACCGCGACCCGGCCGCCGCCATGCGAAAACTGCTCGAGCAGGTGGAGGTCTGGAAGGAACGGATCGCGTCGAGCCCGCCAGCGTCGCCGGCGAGGCGGTTTTAGGGAGAGGGTTGCCGTGCGACGAACCCGCTCGACATCGCTGCGACCCAGCCGCCGCCTCGGCAGCCCGGCCGGCAAGCCGATCCTGCGAATCTGGACGCCCCCCGTGGCGCCACCGGCCAAGCCACGCCGCCGGCCGCCCCGGCGAAAAAAAACCGCCGCGGCCACCCCGGCCGAGATCGCTCCGGGGCCGGACCTGCGATCGGAGGAATTGGCCCGGCTGGAGGCGGCGCTCTACCTGGCTCGCGAGCCTCTGTCGCCGCGGCGGCTGGCGAAGCTCGCCCGGCTCGACGACGGCACCCGGGCCCGATCGCTCCTGCGGGAGCTCAAGCAACTGCAGGAGGCGGCGGGCTCCGCCTTTCGGGTGGAACAGATTGCCGGGGGCTTCCAGCTGCTCACCCGGGGGCCTTTTGGGCCGTGGATCCGCCGGCTCCTCGCCACGCCCCCGGAGACGCGGCTTTCCGCTGCCGCCCTCGAGACACTCGCCATCGTGGCCTACCGGCAGCCCGTCACGCGGGCCGAGATCGAGGCGATCCGCGGCGTCGGCTGCGAGGAAATGCTGCGGCACCTGCTCGATCGTGATTTCGTGGGCATCGGCGGCCGCACGGAGGAGATCGGCCGCCCAAACGTCTACCAGACGACGAATCGATTTTTGCGAGCCTTCGGGCTGGCCCGCATCGAGGATCTGCCGAGGCTCGAAGCGTGGGCCGCCGACCCCCGCGACCCCCTCGACTCCGAGGCCGCGCCGCCGGCTCCGTGACGGCCGCCAAAAATCGGCCGTCGAAATACTTGCACTCCCGGCAGCCGGTGGCCAAACTTGCCCGTCCCCGGCCTGAGCAATCGCCGATTCCAGCAGGGCGAAAAAACTTTTTTGCCCGCCAGTTGGACGATTTCGCACGATCGGGTACAGAAATGGCCGAAAGAAGGTTCCGATTCGAGGTTTCGAAGTGGCCCAGTCCCGAGGAGGTTTTGCCGTGACGATTGTTGCGAGTCCCAGAGGGCAGCAGGACGTGATGACCGCCGACGTGTTCTCCTGGAACGAACTTCCCGATTTGATGGCCGCGGAGGAGCTCTTCGACTCCGCTTCCCCCTACGGCATCGACGAGTCTTCGATCGTCGCCCGCGATGAAGACGATGACGAGGACGACGAAGACGAGGACGAGGACGAGGACGAGGACTACGAAGACGACGACGAGGAATACGAAGACGACGAGGAAGAGGACGAAGAGGAACTCGAAGGCGACGACGACGAGTGGGAAGAAGTCGACGACGAGGATGAAGAAGAAGACGAAGACGAAGACGAAGAAGACGATGAAGACTGGGAAGACGACGACGAGGAGTGGGAAGACGAAGACGAAGACGAGGATGAAGACGACGACGACTGACGTCCTCGATCGTCCCTGATCTTCAGTTCGCCACTGCTGTCGTCAGTCAGACGTGGTCATCGGCTCGAGCCTGACGATCCGCCCCTTCCGATCGACGTCGATCGTCACGCGGTCGCCCGCGGCCGCCAGTTTGGCGAGCATGTCGGACTGGCTTTCGACCAAGGCGCCGTCGATCGCGATCAGGCGGTCGCCGAGCATGACTCCCGCCCTGGCCATCGGCGAGCCAGGCGTGACCCGCACGACCACCGGTGCCTGCGGCTCCCCGGGATCGCTGCGAGTGCCCATGCCCCAGCGGGGCTTTTGCCCCGGCGGCATCGGCGCCTCGGCCGCCGGTGATTCGAGCACGCGGCGATGCGCCGCTGTTTCGGTGCGGCACTCCGGGCGAAAGGCCCGCGGCGGATTCGGGTCGTCCGCGAGTGCCACGACGAAGTCGAGCGTGAGCCGCGCCACCGGTTCGATCCCGGCGAAGTTGACGAGATGCGTGTCATCGCTGGGCCGGTGGTATTGGTCGTGGAGCCCCGTGTGGAACATGACCGTGGGGATCCCGGCGGCGATGAAGGGATAGTGATCGGAATCCTCGGTGATCTCCCAGTCGTAGGTGAGCTCGAGCTGCGCCTGCCGATTGGCCTCGAGCGCGGCCATCCGCAGGCCCGTTGCCGTCCGCGAGCCGTAGACCTCCACCCGCTGGCCGCGGAGGCGGCCGATCATGTCGAGGTTCACCGAGAAGACGATCGTGAAGGGGGCCACTTTCGCGGGCCGCACCCGCAGGAAGTGATACGAACCGAGCAGGCCCTTTTCCTCGCCATCCCAGAAGGCGAAGAGGATCGGCCGCCGCGGCCGGCCGGGCATGTGCTGGAAGGCCTCGGCGATCTCGATCAGGCCGGCCACACCGGAGGCGTTGTCGTCGGCGCCGTTGTGGATGTAGCCCGTGGGGCCGTAGCTGTTGCTCGCATTGCCGTAGCCGACGTGGTCGTAGTGCGCGCCGACGATCACCAGTTCGTGCGCCACCGCCGGATCACTGCCGGGCAGGAGGGCGAGGATGTTGCGCAGGCCGCCGAAGGCTTGGTAATACGTGCCGTTGTCGCCGGCCGGCTCGAGGCCGAGTTTTTCGATCGCCTGCACGATGTAGGCGCCTGCGGCGCGGCCGCCGCGGCTGCCTCCTTCGCGGCCTTCGAAGGCATCGTCGGCCAGGGCGTGCACGTGACGGCTGGCGTCGGCGGCCTGGATGCTCGCGTGAGCCGCCGACATCCGCTCCGCGGCCGCCGCCCGCCCCATGGCCATCAGGGCCAGGCACGACGCGGCGACCTGAACGACGGCCCTCGCAGGCGTGATCGCAGATGCAAAAAATGACATGATGCGAGGCGCCTCCTTGCGGGACTCGGCATTGCGGTCAAGAATAGACCTGCGCAGTATCGTGGAAGTCCATGGGGATTTTCGCGAGCCAGGAGAGGTGGCAGAGTGGTCGAATGCGCGTCTTTGCTAAAGACGTGTCCGGTCAAAAGCTGGACCGCGGGTTCGAATCCCGCCCTCTCCGTTTCAAGGGATGGCCCGTATGCCTCGTCGAGAGCTTTCCCGGCCGCAGCAGATCCTCGACTGGCTCGTGGAATGGGGGGCTGCTCTCGAGGAACCGGCATCGATGACCTTGATCGGCTCGGCGGCGTTGCTCTGGCATGCCGCGGATCGAGGGCTGGATGCTCCCCTGCCGGAAAATAGCATGGACGTCGATCCGGTGACCGATTCCGACGCGCTGGCGTGGATGTGCTATGACGCCCTGATCGGCAGTGAGTTCGAGCGAATCCACGGTTGGCACGTGAACCTGCTGCCCATGTCGGTCCTCAACGAGCTTCCTGAAGGCTGGGAGTCCCGCGCAGCACATCGCACCTACGACAGGTTGACGGTCGTCGTGCCGGCCCCCATCGACATCCTCGCGCCAAAATTGAGGCGCAATGAACCTCGTGACCGCTTACACGCGGAATGGGCCGCCCAGCTTGGCATTGCGTAAGCTCTTCGTCACCGCTCCTCAACACGCTGCCTGAAGTTCCATGCGAAGACTTCTGTATCAAGATGAGTCGCGATTGGAGTACGGGCGCCGGTTTTGGCGCGATCCCGCCAAGCGTGAGCGGCTGCTGCGCCACTGGCTCGACGAGCGACATCCGTATTCCGACAGGTTCCGCGAGCGCTGGCTGCCGCTGGTGGACCGTGTGCTCCGATCCCAGCCCGGCAATGACGACTCTCTGGACGCCGCGCTCCAATCCGAAGGCGTCAGCCTACGGGTGGTCGTCAAGGAGATTCCTCCCGTCTTCGGGGCATTCTTCACGACGATGGACCGGCGGCGATAGGCTCAGCCCTGCCGAATCGCCGGCGCACAGAGCCCAAGCACCCCGAATTCTAGGGCAGACTCAAGGGCTGCGTGACGCTGCCGCCCCGTCGGAACGGCGGAATGGCCAGCGAGGGCCAATGAGGCAAAGCCGTGGACGACGCTCCACGCCTTCAGTTCCGCGCCTGCCCGCCGGTCGGCAGGCAGCAGGCCGTCGGTGACGAGCGCGTCGAGCGACCGGCCGAGCAATTCCCACGGCGTCGGCGTCGCCACACTGGCTACCCCGACGTCCAGGCATGCGACGCCGCTCCCGCTGAACATGAGGCGAAAGAGTTCTGGATGCGCCATCGCGAACTCGACATAGGCACGCCCGACGGCCTTGAACCGCGCGATCGCGCGCCTCTCTTTATTCCCGCTTTCAGCCGCGCGATCCATCGCTTTCATCATGCGGCTTGCCAACTGCTCGAGTCCGCCGGCTGCTGCAGCGGCCAGCAGCGCCGACTTGTCGTCAAAATGACGGTAAGCCGCATTCGCGGACACGCCCACGTCGCGGGCGGCTTCACGCAGGCTGAAGGCCGCCTCCCCGCCCTGCTCGATCAGTCGCACCGCGGATGCAATCAACGCGTTGCGAAGATCCCCGTGGTGATACGCCTCTCGTGTCTGGCTCATACACTCATGTTGACACCGTCCACTTCGGTTGTCAAAGTGTACGGTGTCCACATTGTGCCCGCCTCGGAAAGCGCTGATTCCCATGACCGCAGTTCACCGCGTGCTTGTGTGTGGCGCCTCTGGGCGACAGGGCGGCGCCGTCTCGCGCGCGCTCTTGGCACACGGCTTTGAGGTGCTTGCTTTGACGCGATCGCCTCAGACCGCCGCAGCCAAAGAACTGGAGCGACTGGGAGCGCAGGTGGTCGTTGGCGACCTGAGCCAGCCTGCCTCCCTGCACCCGATCATGCAGGGCGTGGACGCGGTGTTTTCCGTGCAGAACTACTGGGAGCGCGGCGTCGGGGCCGAAGGCGAACTGCAGCAAGCCAAGAACCTTCTCGCGGCCGCCGAGGCAAACGGCGTCCGCCATGTCGTGCAATCGATCATGGCTCGGGCACGCACGTATGACGGCATCGCGCACTTCGAGTCAAAGCAACGCATCGCCGATCGGCTGCGGCTCGGACCGCTTCCCTTCACCACACTCGGCACGGTCTGGTTCATGGACAACATCCTCGATCCCAAGATGGGCGGATCACTGAACCTGCCGATCCTTGCTGGCTCACTCACCAGCCACGTTTCCTTTCCAATGCTGGCCACAGCCGACATCGGCAAGGCCTGCGTGAAGATTCTGCAGTCCCCGTCCGCCCACGCCGGGAAGCACTTTGACCTGATCGGAGACCGTTTGACCGTGGCCGAGATGAAGCAGGTCTACGCCCGCGTGACAGGCCGGCGGGCGAAGTGGTATCGGATGCCACGCTGGGTCATGCGGTGGATCAACAAGGAATTCGCCGAGCAACTGGCGTGGCACAACCGCATCGATTTCGACGGACAGCCGGATCAGCTGCGGGCGTGGCTCGGCGAGCCGGTCACCTTCGAGCAATTTCTTCGGCAGCATCCGGACATTAACCTGTGATGCGTGGCATGCGAGTCGCTTTGAACTGTGAAAATGTCTGTTTTCCCTCGCAAAGGAGTGTGTGATGACGTCTTGGAAACGGATCTCCCGCGTCGCAATCGCGCTGCTGATCGCGGCGTGCGCATCGGGCCTGCATGCCGGCGAACCCGCGAGCCGATCGGCGAATCTAAAGGTGCGTGTCGATGGGCTCAGGTCAACGCGCGGAAAAATCCTGGCCTACATCTGGAACCAAGGCGACGGATTCCCTTCGGAAAAACAAAAGACGCTCGCGATTGCCGAGGTCGCGATCCGGGACGGTCAGGCTGAGGTCGACGTCGAGGTTCCGGCATCGGAAAAGCGTTTGGCGATATCCGTGATGCACGACGAGAACGGCAACGGAACGATGGACAGCAATGTTCTGGGCATACCGCTCGAAGGGTACGCAACGTCGAACAACGTGCCGCACTCGATGATCGGTCCTCCGCGATACAAGGATGCCGAATTCGAGATGCAGGGAACGCCCGCGGTCGTCCAGATCAAAATGCTGTACTGACCGAATGCGGCTGCGCATGACAGAGGTCGATCACACTCGACAGGCAACGTGAGAGGGTAGCCGTATGGCATGGTGGAGCAGCGTGATTTCGTCGGTCGCGTTCGCGATAGCGATTGCCGTGGCGACGTACAGCTGGCCGCGGATGCGCCTGTTTTCAATTGCGGTGATGGCCTGGTGCGCCGCGGCCTGGGCGATTTCGTGTGGCGGCTTTTTTCAAGATGCCGGCGGGTGGAACGTAGCCGACATTCCGGGCTTTCTTCTGTTCGGCACCTTGATGACGCTGCCGCTCGGGGCAATCGCACTCGGGTGGTATCGCTCACGGGCATTTCGCGGATTTGTGGAGTCGATCCCGCTGCCAACGCTCATCGGCAGTCAGGCGTATCGGCTGGCAGGCATCGTTTTTCTATGGATGTATGCGGAAGGCCTGATGCCGCCCCAGATCGGCGTCGTTGCAGGGTGCGCCGATGCGTTCATCGGCATCACGGCGCTTCCGCTGGCGTGGGCGGTCGCGGGAAACATCGATGGCGTCCGCCGGCTTGCGATCGGCTGGAATCTGATCGGCATCGCCGATTTCCTGGTCTCGGTGAGCATGGTGTCGCTCTCCTTCATCGGTGTCTTGGCCCTGCACCCGGCCCCAGTGCGAATCGGCCTGCATCCGCTGGCGCTCATATCGCTCTTTCAGTTGCCGCTCTCCATCGCCATTCATCTGCTCGCACTTCGCCGGCTCATGTCGCCGAGCTGAGCCGTCGGACCAACGATCAGGAAGCTGCCTCATGAGCTGGGTTGCCCTCAAGATGCTGACCGGAGACCGGGCCAAATACCTGGGCCTCGTGTTCGGCGTGGCGTTCGCCAGCATGCTCATGTCGCATCAGGTGAGCATCTTCTGCGGGCTCATGCTCCGTACGGCCAGTCAGATTCTCGACGTGCGTGACGCCGAGATCTGGATCTGTGACCCGGAGTTGCAGAGTGTCGACGAGATCGAGCCGCTCTCGGACACCGATCTCTACCGTGTGCGGAGCGTGCCCGGAGTGCGCTGGGCTGCACGGCTTTCAAAGTCGCTCGGCCGCGTCCGCACCGCCGATGGGCGCTACCGCACCGCCATCGTCATGGGGCTCGATGACCACAGCTTCGCCGGCGCCCCGCAGCAGATGCTGCTCGGGTCGTGGCATGATCTGCGGCGGCCGGATGGGGTGATCCTCGACGACGCGGGTTTCAGCTATCTCTTTCCGGGGGAGCCGGTCGCCCTCGGCAAGACGCTCGAAATGAACGATCGCCGGGTGGTGGTCGTGGGCATCTGCCGGGTCGCCGCGCCATTTCAGACGTTTCCCGTCATGTATTGCCGCTACAGCCAGGCGCTGCGGTATGTGCCACACGAACGGAAGACCCTCGGCTTCATCGTGGCGGACGTTCATTCCGGCGCTGATCCGCGCGAGGTGTGCCGGCGCATCGGTGAGCGAACCCGGCTCGCGGCCTACGACGCGCGGTCGTTCGTGTGGCTGACGATCGGTTACTACATGCGATCCACCGGCATCCCCGTCAATTTCGGGATCACCGTGGCGCTCGGCTTCATCGTGGGAACGGCCATCGCCGGCCAGACCTTCTATCTCTTCACCCTCGAGAACCTGAAGCAGTTCGGTGCGCTCAAGGCCATGGGCGTCACCAACAAACGGATTCTCGTCATGATCCTGCTCCAAGCGGGCGTCGTCGGCGGCCTCGGCTACGCGCTGGGCATGGGCGCCGCCAGCGTCTTCTTCGAGTTCACGAAGGACGTCTATCACCTCCGCGGATTCTTCCTGCCCTGGCAGGTTGCCCTCGGCACCGCCGGTGCCGTGGTGGTGATCATGTTCCTCGCCAGCGTCGTGAGCATCCGCCGGGTCTGGAAATTAGAGCCGGCGATCGTCTTCAAGTAGCCATGGGTGTTTCCTTGACAGCCACTTCCACCATCCGCTCCGCTGTTGCCTGCACGGGCGTCACGAAGTTTTTCGGCACGGGTGACACCCGGGTGCAGGTGCTCCACGGAGTCGACGTCGAGGTCGCCCCGGGAGAGATCACGCTGCTGGTCGGCCCTTCGGGCTGCGGCAAGACGACGCTGATCTCGATCGTCGCCGGCCTACTCGAACCCACGGCCGGGGACGTCCGCATCTTCGACCGACGACTTGGCGATCTGCGCGGGGATGCGCTCGTCGCGTTTCGAGCGCGGATGATCGGCTTCGTCTTCCAGCAATACAACCTGCTTCCGGCGCTGACGGCGGCCGAGAACGCCTGCCTGCCGCTCCTCGTGCAAGGCAGGCGGCGGAGCGACGCCATCCGGGAGGCCCGTGAGATGCTCGCCGCGGTCGGGCTCGGCAACAAGGCAGACGCGCATCCGGCGCAGCTCTCCGGCGGCCAGCAGCAGCGGGTCGCGATCGCCCGCGCGCTCGTTCACCGCCCGCGGCTCCTGGTCTGCGACGAGCCCACGGCGGCCCTCGACGCCGATTCCGGCCGCACCGTCATGCAGCTTCTGCGGCGGGTGAGCCTGGACTCGGATCGGGCGGTGATCGTCGTGACTCACGACAGCCGGGTCTACGGATACGGCGATCGCATCATCGAGATGGGCGATGGACGCGTGATTGGCGTCTCCCCCGCCGCTGATTTCCGGGAGTCACACGCATGAGCGGCAAGATCGGAACTCTGTTTTTGCCTCTGCTGGCCCTTGGCTCCATCGGCTACGCGAGCTGGCATGTCTACCGGGCCAACCAGCCGCTCCCGAAGGCCGCGCCGCCGATCCCGCCGGTGATCGCCCCTTTTTCCCACACGCTCGCCGCATCGGGAATCGTCGAACCGACGACCGAAGACGTGGTCGTGGGAACGCACGTCTCGGGCGTGGTCGAGCGAGTCCATGTGTCGGCGGGCGATCACGTGGCGGTGGGCGCGCCCCTGTTCCGCATCGACACACGACAGGCCTCCGCGGAACTTGCCGTCCGCGAGGCTGGCCTCGCCGATGCCGAGGCGCAGCTCCACCGCCTCCGATCGCTCCCCAGGCCCGAAGATGTGCCGGCGAGCGAGGCCCGCGTCAGCGAGGCGCAGGCGGCCGTGGTGGCGGCCGAAGATGCCTACCGCCGAACGGCCAGGCTCGCCGAGGCGCGGACAGTGCCCGAGGCCGAACTGATCTCGCGCCGCGCGGAACTCGAGCAGGCGAGGCAGCGACTCGCGGCCGCCACGGCGGACGATACGCTGCTCAAGGCCGGCGCATGGAAAGAGGACGTCGCTGTCGCCGAGAGCGCCGTCAGGCGTGCACGGGCCCACGTGGAGCAGGCCCGCACCGAAATCGCGCGACTCACGGTCACGTCGCCGATCGATGGCGACGTGCTGAAGGTCGACGTTCGCGCCGGCGAGCAGGTGGGCACGGAAGCCGGCCAGCGGCTCATGGTGCTGGGGCGGGTGCAGCCGCTCTGCGTACGAGCCGACTTCGATGAAAGCGAAATCCCTCGCTTCGACAAAACTGCGACTGCGCATGCTCATCCGCGGGGCGATTCCGGCCGATCCTATCGGCTCCGATTCGTGCGGGTGGAGCCGTATGTCATTCCGAAGCAGTCGCTCACGGGCGACAACCGCGAACGCGTCGACACCCGCGTCCTGCAGGTCGTGTATGCCGTGGAGGAGGAGTCGCCGGATCTCTTCGTCGGCCAGCAGGTGGACGTGTTCGTCGATCTCGATGGCTCGACGGCAACCGGACGTATGACCAGAGAGTGAAACCCCGCCCCCGGCCTTTCTCCGCCACCGTGACCGTCCGCTCCTGAAACGCATCGTCCCCGCCTGCCCCGCCGCGACGCGTTGGCCTTCCGCTGGCTCGCTGAGTAGATTTCCTGCGAGTGCAGGGACTTTCGCACGCCGCCCCTCATGGCAGTGACGAAGCCCCATGCCGAGCCCCTCCGCCCAGCCGAATGCATCCGCGGATGACGGGTCCGCAGCGGCCCACGCGCCGATCGCGTCACGGGTGACCCGCACCGGGCTCTTCCTGCCACCCGTCAATTCGCGGGTCCTCTACCGGCCGTTCGAGCCCCCCTCCCCGCAGCGATCCACCCGGGTCATCAGCCGGATCATGGAGCTCGCGGAAGACGCCGTCGAGGCGCTCCTGCAGGACGTGCTCACCGAGTTTCACGGCCGCCACCAGCGGCTGCTGCAGTTCTTCCTCGAGCGCTACGAGGCGATGCGGCACCTCATGCTCACCGACCGCTCCCTGAGCGAATCGCGAAAGCTTCTGATTGGCTCGTTCTTCACGCAGGAATACGCGCTCGAAAGCGCCTCCCTCTCGAATCCCGCGATGGTCTGGCACCCGGATCAGAGCGGCCTCCCGGCGGGCACGCGCCGCTTCGTCCTCAGTCTGCGGGCCATCGGCGAGGGGCACATCTCGAGCGTCGTCTTCCGCGCGGGCACGATCGACGCCGCGGGGATCGTGAGCGTCAACACGCCGACGGGATTCGTTGCCTCGCCGCGGGTGCTGACGCGGATTCGCTACGAGAAGGCGCTCTTCCGGACGAAGCTCGAGGAACTCGGCATCGTCGACAACATCATCGAACTCGCCTTCGCGGGCGTCGAAGACCGCTTCACGCTCGACGAACTCGAGACGACTCTGGCCCGACTCACCCGCGAGCACAAGCCTAGGCGGCGGGATTTCGAGCCCTACATCGACGCCATCCGGGTGCTCGCCCGGTCGAACTACGAGATCGAGTGCGACCCCGCCTCCGACATCTCCGAGCGGATCATCTTTCCCTATTCCCCCGCCGAGACCAACGGCATCGAGGACGCCCGGTTCGTGCGGTTCGTCGAGGACGACGGCACGGTCCATTACTACGGCACCTACACCGCGTTCGACGGCCACATGATGCTGCCGCAGTTCGTGGAGACCGACGACTTCGTCCGGTTTCGCATGAGCACGCTCAACGGCCCCGAAATCGCCAACAAGGGAATGGCGATGTTTCCGCGGCGGATCAACGGCCATTACTGCATGCTCTCCCGGCAGGATGGCGAGAACATCTATTTCATGGCGTCGGAAAACCGCCACTTCTGGCACACGAAGAAGCTCGTCCTGCGGCCGAGCCATCCCTGGCAATACGTGCAGATCGGCAACTGCGGCTCGCCGATCGAGACGCCAGCCGGCTGGCTCGTGCTCACGCACGGCGTCGGGCCGATGCGGAAATACTCGATCGGCGCCGCCCTCCTCGACCTCGACGATCCGACGAAGGTGATTGGCCGGCTGCCGACGCCGCTCCTCTCGCCGACGGGCAATGAACGGTCGGGCTACGTGCCGAACGTCGTCTATAGTTGCGGGGGGATGGTTCACGAGGGTCTGCTCGTCATCCCCTACGCGATGAGCGACTACGCGACGACATTCGCCACGGTGCCCCTGCAGGAGGTGCTCGACGCGATGATGGAACCGCCCTGATCGCGAGCGAGACACCGATGACGTCGATCGCACCGCTTCCATCTCCTGCTCCGAAAGCAGACGCGGCCTGGCATACCTCCGCGCTCGACGAGCTCGTCGCTCGGCTGGCGACCGACCCACATCGCGGCCTCGCCGATGCCGAGGCCGGCCGACGCCTCGCGCAGCACGGCCCCAACGCGCTCGCCGAACAGCCCGCCGCCCCCTGGTGGTGGAAATTCCTGCGGCAGTTCGCAGACCTCGTCATCTGGATCCTGCTGGTAGCGGCAGTCATCGCCGGGGCGATGGGGGACTGGGCCGACACGGCCGCGATCGCGGCGATCGTGCTGGTCAATGCGCTGATCGGCTTTCTGCAGGAGGAGCGGGCGCTCAAGGCGCTCGCGGCCCTCGAGCGGATGTCGGCGCCCTTGGCGAAGGTGGTCCGCGACGGCGCGGTGCGGGCGATTCCCGCCCGCGATCTCGTGCCCGGCGATCTTGTCGAGCTTGATGCGGGCGACCACGTGCCCGCCGATGCGCGGATCCGCGATGGCTATGGGCTGCGGCTGCAGGAATCGTCGCTGACCGGCGAAAGCACGCCGGTGGAGAAGGAGCCAGTGGAGCGGCTGCCGGCCGCCACCCCGCTCGCCGATCGCCGGTCGATGGTGCACGCCGGAACGATCGTGGCCGCGGGACGGGCCGTGGCGATCGTGGTCGCCACGGGGATGGAGACGGAGCTCGGGCGGATCGCCGGCATGCTCGCCAGGGCCACGCCCGAGGCCACGCCCTTGCAGCGGCGGCTCGCGGAGCTCGGGCGCATCCTGATCGTCGTCTGCTTGGCGATCGTCGGCATCATCTTCGCGCTCGAGCTCGCGCGGGGCGGCGGGCCTGCTGCGCTCTGGCGCAGCGGCGGCCTCGCCGACGTGCTCCTGCGGGCGGTGAGCCTGGCCGTGGCCGCCGTGCCCGAGGGGCTGCCGGCCGTCGTCACGCTCGTGCTCGCGATCGGCCTGCAGCGGATGGTCGCCCGCAACGCGCTGGTCCGACGGCTGCCGAGCGTCGAGACCCTCGGCTCGGTCACGGTGATCTGCTCCGACAAGACAGGCACGCTCACGCGCAATGAGATGACGGTCCGCGAGATCGTCACCGCAAGCGGGAGTTACCGGGTGAGCGGCGTCGGCTACGCGCCGCAGGGGGAGTTTCAGCGGACGAGCGGCATGGCGTCCCGCGCGGCCTCCGTCGAGCCCGACCTCGAGCGGCTGCTGACGATCGCCGCGCGGTGCAACAACGCCACGGTGCAGCCGTCCGGCGCTGACGGATGGCAGGTGGTGGGCGATCCGACGGAGGGCGCGCTCGTGGTGGCCGCCATGAAGGCGGGCATCGCGATCGACGACCCGGCCACCCCGACGATCTTCGAGATCCCTTTCGACTCCGAACGCAAGCGGATGAGCGTCGTCGTGCGCCAGCCCGACGGCCTCCGCCTGCTCGAGACGAAGGGGGCTCCGGAAGCGGTGCTGCCCTGCTGCGTGGCCGAATGGCGCGACGGCGCGGCCGTGCCGCTCACGGCCGAGCGGCGCCGCGAAATCCTCGCGGCCGGCGCCAGCCTCGCCAATGCCGCGCTCCGCGTGCTCTCACTCGCCTGCCGCGAGCTGCCGCCGCACGAATCGATCGATTCGCAGCCGGCGCTCGTGGAGCGCGAGCTCGTGCATGTCGGCCTCGCGGGGCTCATCGATCCACCGCGTGAGGAGGCCAAGGCCGCCGTCGAACGCTGCCGCTCCGCCGGCATCCGCCCGGTGATGATCACGGGCGATCATCCGGCCACGGCCATGGCGATCGGCCGCGAGCTCGGCATCACCGACGGCGCACCGGGCCGCGTCGTCACCGGCGCGGAGCTCGAGAGCATGTCGGACGACCGGCTCACCGCGACCGTTGCCGACATCGACATCTATGCCCGCGTGTCGGCCGAGCACAAACTCCGCGTCGTGCGGGCCTGGCAGCGCCGTGGCGCCGTGGTGGCGATGACGGGCGACGGCGTCAACGACGCACCGGCCGTGAAGGCGGCCGATATCGGCATCGCGATGGGCATCACCGGCACCGACGTCACGAAGGAAGCCTCCGACATGGTGCTCACCGACGACAACTTCGCGTCGATCGTCAGCGCCGTCGAAGAGGGCCGTGGCATCTACGACAACATCCAGAAATTCATCCATTACCTGCTCTCGTGCAACGCGGGTGAGGTGATCCTCATGTTCGCGGCGGCGGTCGCCGGCTGGCCCGCTCCGCTGGCGGCGATCCAGATCCTCTGGCTGAATCTCGTCACCGACGGGCTGCCGGCGCTCGCACTCGGGCTCGAGCCGCCGGAGCGTGACCTGATGCTGCGGCAGCCACGGCCGCCCCAGGAAGCGGTGATCACGCTGCGCCGCGGTCTGTTGATCCTCGCCCACGGAGCGCTCGTCGCGGCGGTCATGATCGTGGCCTTCTGGCTTTCGTGGCAGGGAGACGCGTCCCGGCTGCCGCACGCCCGCACGATGACATTCTGCGTCGCCGCATTCGCGCAGCTCTTCTTCGCAATCGGCTGCCGCAGCGACCGCGCGACGGCGGTCGAGCTCGGATTCTTTCGCAATCCCGCGCTCCTGGCGGCGATCGCCATCTCGTCGCTCCTGCAGGTGACGATCGTCACGCTTCCCCACGCGCAGAGCGTCTTTGCGGTGGGCAGTTCGCTCGGCTCCGACTGGCTGCTCGTGCTGGCGCTCGCGCTCGTGCCCGTGACGACGGTCGAACTGCTCAAGTGGTTCGCGTTTCGCGGCACCTGAGATCGACAGGGGCTATCGCTTCCGCAGGCTGCGCCCCTAGAATCGTCCCGGTTTCGTCGCCCCTGGGGGCTCCAGTCTCGGAAGGACTCGCGCATGAAAATCATCGTTACCGGCGGTGCCGGCTTCATCGGCAGCCACATCGTCGATGGGCTCCTCGCCGCGGGCCATGCCGTGGCCGTGATCGACGACCTCTCCAGCGGCGACCGGGCGAACCTGCCGGTCGGCGTGCCGCTGCACGTGGTCGACATCGTCGATGCCAAGGCGGTGGCGGGCGTCTTTGCAACGGAGCGGCCCGACGCGGTCTGCCATCAGGCCGCGCAGATGTCGGTGAGCCGGTCGGTCCGCGAGCCGGTCTTCGACGCCCAGGTCAACTGCATCGGCCTGATCAACGTGCTCGACGCCGCGGCGCACCACGGCTGCCGCCGGGTGGTCTTCGCTTCCAGCGGCGGCGTGCTCTACGGCGACGTGACGACGCCCGCCCCCGAATCGACTCCCGCCAATCCGGTGAGCCCCTACGGCATCACGAAGTGGGTCGGTGAGCGCTACCTGAAATTCTTCGCCGAAGAGCACGGCCTCGCCACGGTGGCCCTTCGCTATTCGAATGTCTACGGCCCGCGGCAGAATCCGCACGGCGAGGCAGGCGTGGTGGCGATCTTCTGCAAGAAGCTGCTCGCCGGGGAGAAGGCCACGATCAATGGCGACGGCCGCTACGTCCGCGATTACGTCTACGGCCCCGACGTGGCCCGTGCCAACGTCATCGCGCTCACCCACGACCTGTCACAAGTGCAGCCGAAAACGCTCACGAGCCTCAACATCGGCACCGGCATCGGCACCGATGTCAATGAGCTCGAGGCGATGATCAGAACGGCCGTGGGCTCCGTGCTTGAGCGCCGCGGCCGCACGGCGAACCTGCCCGAGCCCGTGCACGGCCCCGCCCGCGCCGGAGACCTGCGATCGAATCTCGTCGATGCCGCGCTCGCCGGCCGCGTTTTGGGTTGGCGGCCGGAGGTGTCGCTCGCGGAGGGCATCGCGAAGACCGCCGAGTGGTTCGCGGCCCGGTAGTGTAGGCTTCAGCCTGCCTCGCTTTTGACAGGCACGGAGGCCTGTCCTACATGCCGCTGGTTGCGGCGGCGCAAAGCCGCTGCGTGAGCGAGGGCGACGCAAGATAAAGCGGCAGGCCATGGTTCTTGCCGATGATGTTCGCCCCGTCCGCTGCCGAAAACGCCACGCGGCCCGGCAGCCAGCGTCGCGGCATGCCCACGTAGCCGAGGGCATCGGCTCCGACGCGGCGATCGAGGAGCGGGAAGAACCGCAGGGCGTCGTCGCTTGAATTGATGATCAGCGACACGCTGTCGATGCACTCGACCGTCTCGCGATAGGGGCCGCGCGGCGCGAACGCGTCGCACCGCACCGCCGGCGCGATGAAGACGAGATTCGTCTGCGCCGAGCGATCCCGCCAAGGCTGCAGATCGGTGCGACCCGATCGCTCTGCGGCCACCAGATCCTTGAGGCCTTCGAGCGTGATCAGGGCGCCATAGCTGTAGGCGACGATGCCCACGGGCCGCGACGGCTCGATCTGGCCCAGGAGCCACGCCATGTAGCGGCCTTCGGAGTAGGCCCGCTCATACTTCGCGCGGCCGTCCTTGAGCAGAATGCCCCGCTGTTCGCTCGGCCAGGAGAAGATCACCGTCCGCACCGCCGCTCCGCCGGGGCACGACGCGGCGCAGTGCCGGGCGAGCAGGAGCCCCTGCTGCTTGGCCGCCGCGGCGTCATAACGATTTCCATGAATGAAAAAGACGAGCGGCCTGCCGGAATCGTCGGCGAGGAGGCTGGCGAGGCTGTCGGAATGCCAGCGACCGCAGCGCTCTCCCTGCGCCCGTTCCACGAACCGCTCCACGGAGAGATTCGGCGCGAGGGGCACACTTTGGGTGGCGGGCAGCCGACGCGTGCTCACGCACCAGACGTCGGGCTCCGCGATCCCGGGCATGTCGTCATGGGGCGTCGGATCGATGCTGCGCAGCGCGCGGGCGCCAGGCTGCGAGACGGCCATGGCCGGCGTCGGCTCTCCGCCCTGGGCGAGCCGCGGGCTCCAGATCGCCAAGGCTGCCATGGCGATGATCGCCACCGCCGCCGCGGCACACCAACTCCGAGCAATCGCATGAATGATGCTGGCGAAACCGGGCTGCGTGTGCCCAGGAAAACAATCACCGTCAGACTGCCGCTGCAAAACCGACATTGCCACGCTGCCTCGAATCCGTCGGCCCTTCCATGACCGACGTTGCTCAACCCTAGCACGCGGTTTTTGCGCCGCTGCCGTTGGCAGAGCCACATTTCCGACGAGTCTTCCGCCGCGGCGGCCGCACGCGAAGCACGGCTGGCGCGACCGCTACCACCCCACCGCGCGGCCGGAATTTTTTGGAACGCCGTGCCGCCGCGCGCCGGATCGTGAGCTAGGGTTCGATAGCGTCGTCACGGACGACGCATCACGTCGTCGCGGCATCGAGCCGCGTGTGCGGTGGAGACCGTTCCCATGTCGCGTTTCTTGTGCCTCTCGCTCGCGCTCGGCAGCCTCCTGGCGGCTCCCGGGTGCAGCAGTTGTTTTGGCGGCTTCAACAACACCTGCCGCCGCCCGTCGTTCATGGAGTTTCGTCAGCCGTGCGGCGGCGGCATGTTGGGCCGCGGGGCTGCGCCCGCGATGGCCGCGCCGATGGCGCCTGCCTGCGGTGCTCCAGCCTGTGGCGCTCCGGCCTGCGATCCCTGCGGTGCTCCTGCCGCCCCGTGCTGCGAGGAGGGAGGCACGATCATGTCGGCTCCCTCGTCGGCGCCGGTGGTGAGCGATCCCGGCACCTTCAGCTGATTCATCACAAACCCGATCCGTCGCGGACCGTTCGTTCCCCACGGCCCGCGTTCCTTCGCCCCTCCGGTGATGTGCCGCTCTTGCCGGCCACGCGTCGGGCAAGCGGCACGCTGTGTGTCCGCTCCCGATTCGAGCGGCTCGTCACCGGGGGGGCGAGGCGTTTTCCGCGGGCGGGGCGGCTATACTCGGCAGCTCTTTGAGCCGTCGTTTTCGGAGCCGCCATGTTCGAATCGCTCACCGCGTCGCTGTCGTCCGCCTTCAACTCGCTGCGCGGGCGCGGCCGGCTCACCGAGGCGAACATGCGGGAAGGGCTGGCGGGGGTGCGGACCGCGCTGCTCGAAGCCGACGTCGCCTACGACGTCGTCGATGCATTCCTCGATCGCGTTGCCACCGAGGCCGTCGGCGCGCAGGTGCTCGAAGCGCTCGACCCGGCCCAGCAGCTCGTGGGCATCGTGCACCGCGAACTCGTCAACCTCATGGGCCCGGTCGATCACTCGCTTCACCTCGAGGCGGGCAAGACGACGATCCTCATGCTCTGCGGCCTGCAGGGCTCGGGCAAGACGACTTCCTGCGCGAAGCTCGCCAAGAAGATCAAGGAGCAGGGCCGCGGCGTGATGCTGGTGGCGGCCGATCTCCAGCGGCCGGCGGCGATCGAGCAGCTGGCGGTGCTCGGCCGGCAGCTCGACGTACCCGTGCACACGCCCGACGGGGTGGGTGATCCCGTCGCCGTCTGCAATGCCGGCGTGGCCCGGGCAAAAAAGGAGGGCATCTCCGTCGTCATCCTCGACACGGCCGGCCGCCTCTCCATCGACGAGGCCCTGATGCAGGAGCTCTCGCGGATCGACCGCACGGTCGGCCCCGACCAGGTCTACCTCGTCGTCGATGCGATGACCGGCCAGGACGCCGTGCGGAGTGCCAAGGCCTTCAACGAGGCGCTCGAGCTCAACGGCGTGATCATGACGAAGCTCGACGGCGACGCCCGCGGCGGCGCCGCCCTCTCGGTGAAGCACGTCACCGGGGTGCCGATCAAGTTTATCGGCACCGGCGAGCAGATCGACGCCCTCGAGGATTTCCACCCCGATCGCATGGCGGGACGAATCCTCGGCATGGGCGACGTCGTCTCGCTCGTCGAGGAGGCGCAGCGGAAGTTCGACCAAGAGGAGATGCAGAAGCAGGAGGAGCGGCTCAAGGCCGGCGAATTCACGCTCGACGATTTCAAGAAGATGCTCCTGCAGACCCGCCGCCTCGGCCCGCTCGGCAAGGTGCTCGGCATGATCCCTGGCATGGGCGGCATGCAGGAGATGCTCGCCGGCGCTGACCTCGAGAAAGACATGAACCGGCTCTTCGGCATCATCGATTCGATGACGCCCGACGAGCGACGGAATCCCACGCGGTCGATCGATCAATCGCGGCGGCGGCGGATCGCGGCGGGCGCGGGCGTGCAGCCCAACGAGGTGAGCGATCTCGTGAAGCAATTCGACGGCATGGCAGCGATGATGAAGGGCATGGCGGGCCTGGGCATGCGCGACCGCATGCGGGAGGTGCAGAAACTCCAGGCGGGCCTCGCCAATCCCGCCGCCCGTCTCGGCCGCCCCAAGGGCGACACCGGCAAGCGGCTCACGGCCGACGAGCGCCGCAAGCTCAAGAAGCAGCGCGAGAAAGAGCAGCGCCGCAAGAAGCGCGGCGCGCAGTAACGAGCGCAGACCGCTTTGCGCGTAGACCGCTTGCTCCGCCAGCGGAGCGGGACCCGCTGGCGGAGCACGCGGTCTACTTTGGAAGCGACCTACGACGGACGTAGGCGAGGGGGTCGGCGGAAGCGTGACGAGCATTTGGACCGAGTCCGCGAGGGCCACCGCGAGGAACCTTCTGCCGCCCCCGAGCCGATGCGACACCCAGACGGGCTGATTTGAGATCCGTTTGCGGAGCAAACGGTCTGCTTTCGACAGGCTGAAGCCTGTCCTACCACCCGCGAAATACCCTAAAAAAAGCCTCTGCAGCGGGTGGGCTTGGGTTTGGGGCCGCGTCGGGTACGCTCAAAGGCTCGAATTTCCCTCCCCGAGGAGTGCCTGAACGTGTCTGTGGCGATTCGTATGAAGCGGATGGGCCGGAAGAACCGCGCCTTTTACAGGATTTGTGCGACCGACAAGCGCAGCCCGCGCGACGGCCGCGAGATCGAAGTGCTTGGCACCTACGATCCCTACGTGCCCGATACCGATGCCCGCTGCACGCTCAACGGGCCGCGGCTGCAGCACTGGCTCTCCGTCGGCGCGCAGCCCAGCCAGGCGGTTCGTGTCTTGATCAAGAAGTATGGCCCCAATGGCACCCATCTGAAGGAGATGGAGCAGGCTCGCGCAAAGCTCGCGATGCCGCGGATCGTTCCCGATCCGGGCCCGCCGGCCTTCGTGCCCGAGGTGAAGCCGGAGCCGTCTGCCGAGGCGCCCGCCGAAGCACCGGCCGCCGAGGCCGTGGCGGAAGCGCCTGCGGAAGCGGTCGCCGAGTCGGCGCCCGAGGCTCCTGCCGAGGATGCATCGGCCACCTGATGCCGCGGACCTTCGCGGCTGGTTTCACGTCATGCGCATCGACATCCTCACCCTCTTTCCCGAGATGTTCACGAGCTTCCTCGAGGGAAGCCTCCTCGGGGCGGCGCGCGCTGAGGGGCTGCTCGACATCCGCGTGGTGAACATCCGCGATTTCGCCGAGGGCGTGCACCGTCAGGTCGACGACCGTCCATTCGGCGGCGGCCCCGGCATGCTGCTGATGGCAGGGCCGGTGGTATCGTGCGTGGAGCGCGTGCAGGCCCAGGGAACCGCCGGCCATCTGGTGATGCTCACGCCCGGCGGTCGGCGGCTCGACCAGTCGGTCGTCGAGGAACTCGCGAAGCAGGAACGGATCGTCCTGCTCTGCGGCCGCTATGAGGGCTTCGACGCCCGCGTGCGCGATCTGCTCCAGCCCGACGAGATCTCGATCGGCGACTACGTGCTCTCCGGCGGCGAGGTGGCGGCGATGGTGATCGTCGATGCCGTCGCGAGGCTCGTTCCCGGCGTGCTCGGCGACGAGGAGAGCGCCCGCCAGGATTCCTTCTCCGGGGCCGAACGGCTCGTGGAAGGCCCCCAATACACCCGGCCGCGTGAGTTTCGCGGCCTCAGCGTGCCCGACGTGCTGCTGTCGGGCGACCACGCGCGGATCGCACAGTGGCGGCACGAGCAGGCCGTGGTCGCGACCCGGCGGCGTGCCCATCCCATCCATTCCCAAAGGAGCGCATCGTGAGCCAGAAAATCCTCTCCCATGTCGAAGCCTCGAGCCTGAAACCCGAGGTTGCCACGTTTGCGATCGGCGACACCGTCGACGTCCACACGCGGATTCTCGAAGGCGAGAAGGAGCGGGTGCAGATCTTCAACGGCGTGGTGATCGCCCGCAGTGGCTCCGGCAGCCGCGAGATGTTCACGGTGCGCCGGATCGTGGCCGGAGAGGGCGTGGAGCGGAAGTTCCCACTCCACTCGCCGAAGATCGCCAAGATCGAGGTGAAGCGGTCGGGCGTGTCGCGTCGTGCCAAGCTCTATTACCTGCGTGACCGCGTCGGCAAGGCGGTGCGTCTCCGCGAGAAGCGCGAAGAGGTCGCGGCCGAAGCGGGCAGCGCCAAGAAGCCGGCCAAGAAGGCCGCGGCCAAGGCCTGAGCCCGACGGAGCCCGCCATGGAGCCGCGCGACCAGCTTGGCCGTCGCGGCGAGGACCAGGCGGCCCGTTATCTCCAGAGCATCGGCTACCGGATCATCGCCCGCCGCGAGCGGGTGCTCCGCGGAGATATCGATCTGATCGCGCTCGACGACCGCACGGTGGTGTTCGTCGAAGTGCGCACGCGCAGCGACACCAATCACGGCCATCCGGCCGAGACGGTCGGCTACCACAAGCAACGGCGAATCGCCCAGTTGGCCAACGCCTACATCCGCCGCAATCGGCTCGAGGACTGCCGGGTGCGGATCGACGTCGTCACCGTCACGCTCGACGGCCCCGACGGCAAGCCCGTGGTCGAGCACTTCCAAAACGCGTTCGAGAGCCCGTGGTGAACGTGCTGGCTGGTTCGCCAACGCGACTAACCCGGCTCGGGGCTGCACATACCCTCTCGGCGGACGTTCGCTGCGAACATCCTGTCCTCCGCTCACTGCATGTCCGCTTCGCTTCGGCATCCTGCCTGCGCTCGCTTCCATAGCCCGCGAGAGGGTATGTGCAGCCCCGAACCTCCCTCAACCGGTAAACGGAGGCTTCGGGTGACCCGTGCCCCGGGAGCCGGCGTTGCTGACAAGCGAAGGCAGGATGCCGAGAGCGCAGTCAGCATCGAGCGAGCGAAGGGCCTGGATGCCCGCAGCGAGCGTCCGGAGATGGGGTCCGGGTCGCCCGAAGCCGGCGCGT
>JBKDMX010000075.1:0-29724 GCA_046343855.1 Planctomycetia bacterium | reverse complement strand
GCTGTAGGTGGCGGTCTTCTGCACCGGCACCATCACCGTGTACTTCTCCTCGACCTGCTCGGTGTAGGGCACGTTCACCTTGTAGGTGGCCGTCCGCTCTTCCGTGTAGGGCACGTTCACCTTGTAGGTGGCCGTCCGCTCTTCCTTGACCGGCACGCACACCGTGTAAGACTCCTCGCGGCTTTCGGTGTAGGGAACCTTCACCGAATACTCGATCGTCTTGGTCTCGGGCACGTTCACGTTGACGGTGTATTCGACCGTCTTCGTGCGGTGCTCGGGCACCATCACGGTGTAGTTCCGCGTCCGCTCCTCGACTCGCGGCACTTTCTTGGTGACCGTGAAGGAGCGCTCGCGGACTTCCGTTGTCCACTCGGTGGCCTCGACCTCGCGGATCTCGGGCACCATCTTCCACACCTTCACCGTCTTCATGCAGGCGTCGGCGGCGGCATCCTCCGCCACGACGGCCTGGGCCGGGGCGGCGGCGGCTTCGCCACCGACGAGCACCGAGCCATCCTCACTGCGGGCAAACGAGCCGCCGAGGCACACGCCGGCAGCCGCAACCCACGGCAGGAAACTGAATGTCAAACGCTTCTTCACAGAAACCTCCAAAGGAAAAAGAACACGCCAAAAGGGTTCGCGAACACTCTTTCCAGGCAATCCAAGGAGGCCATCCCCAGTCGGTGGCTTTCCGCAGTCGAGCCCGGTCGAGCCTGCCGACGCGAATCCTCAGCGGGTCACGGAACGGAAACGTGGCGTCGTTCCCGTGATCGCCAAGGTTTGCGTGAGTGGCAAACTCACAGCAGAAGATCGATCTTTCCGGACCGGAAAAGTCACTCGTCGCGAGAATCGCGCGGTTGTTCCGTTTGCGCCGGTAAAGCGGCCGGCTGCTGGCAGGCTGCACTTCCGCCCATCGGTCCGCCCTCGCAACAGGTCTCGAGGATCATGCCGCAGGCCCGGCAGACGAGCTTCGCGCGAATCTCGAAGGTTTCACCCTGGCAGACAGGGCAGCGGGGCTGGCTCATGGGGATAGCTTAGCGACAGGCACGGAGGCCCGTCGTACGGAGGGTTTCGGCGAGCATGCGGCGGAGGGCGGGGCGGGAGAGGTGCGTGCGCACGAGATCGCGGGCATTCGAGGCGATCCGGCGGGCCTCTGCCGGATGCGACCGCAGCCGCTCGAGCACGTCGGCGAGCGTGTGGCGATCCGCCACGACGCAGTTGTGGCCGTCAGCGAGCAAGTGGTGCCAGCACTCCTCCCACTGCGGCTCGAAGCGGATGGGCACGCCGCCGAACGATCCGATCAGGAGAAACCGATCCCACGACGAGCCGTGGCCATCCACGTCGGCGAGGAAGCGGTGGAGGTTGAGCATGTCGATCGGATGCCGCCCGCCGACGAGTCCATGCTGCTTGAGCTCGCGGGCGAATGCTGGCGATGAGTTGCCCAGCCGCGAAAGCCGGCAATCGGTGTGGGGGAGCGTTTTGGCCAGATGACACAACGTCGCCCGGAGGTTTGCCTCGATCGACTGTGGTCCCGTGCTCGAGCCGCGAAAGTAGAGCGTGTTGGTTTTCAACGCCCAGGGGAGCGGCGGCGTGAGCCACGGCCGTGGGCGCAGGAGATACGGATTCGGGATCAGCCGGGCCGGGCTGCCCGGCCGCTTGGCAAACGTATGCTCTGCCGCGGGCGTTTCCGATCCGACGCCGTCGGCCAACGAGATCACGGCATCGTGAAACGAGAAGCTTGAATCGTCGCGGCCGATTTCCCAGATCGCATCAGCCAGAATCCGCCAGCGGGCCGTCAGCGACGCCAGATGGGAAAATTCGCTGAACGTGATCAAGACCCGTGGCCCGTGGCGGCGACGGTCGAATGTCCAGCGGGTGGAGAGTCCGGCACAGCCGTCGCGGTCGGCGGGCCCCGCGATCCGCACCGAGACAGGGGCGTGCTGCAGGCCGCGGAGTATCTTCCGGGGATTCGTTGCCCATCGTTGCCATGGCATCGGCTCCCACCAGCCGATCGGCTCGTGGTCATCGAGCGGCGCGAGCGTCTTCAGGCGCGACATGCGTGTGTCCGCCTTACCGATCGACGAGGATCACGATCAATTCCTTCGGGCCGTGCGCCCCGAGGACGAGGATCCGCTCGATGTCGCCGGTGCGGCTCGGGCCGGTGATGAAGGAGAGCATGCTCGGCATCCGGCCGGCATGGCGGTCTTTCGCCAGGTGCAACGCATCGCCGAGCGTCGGCACGATCTGGTCGAGCGTGGCGACGACGACATGCACGTGTGGCAGGATCGACAGGCCGCGGCCGCCGCAGGTGCTGCTGGAAACGAGGATCGAGCCGGTCTGTGAGACGATCGCCTCGCAGGAGGTGATGCCGGCATCGCAGCCCTCGAGGTGATTTTTGTCGCACTGCGGCGCATCGACGTGGTAGGTGGCGCAGGGCACGCCATTCACGAGCGGCGTGACGAGCGGATGGGCGTGACAGGCCAGTCGCTTCCAGCCGCGGTCGCGGGCGAGGCTCCCCAGAAAATAGGCCGCAGCCTGGAGATCGGGCACGCGTCGGACGACCGCCCGGAGCTTTTCCAGGTTGTCGGTGACAAGTGCGATCCGCTCCTCGGGCGTGTCGCCGCCATCGGGCAGCCAGGGTTTTGCCACTTCCAACGGGAGCACGGCGAGCGCGGGATGGCCAGTGGTGGACGTCGCCTGCGCGGCGTCGTGTGACTTTAGGTGCGGCAAGGGCGCCGGGATTCGCAGGGCCTCGCGGACGCGGGCGAGGATCGTGTCGCGAGCGTTCATGGTTTCGACCGTGCCCATTGGGAGCGGAAGCTTTTCGCGGGCGGGGTGGGAAGATCACGGGTGGCGAGCCAGTCGCGCAAGAGCGGCGGCCGCAGAGCCTTGGCGAGCCAGAGCGTCTTGCGAAACAGGCTTCCGCCCGTGGCGAAGAGCCATGGCCGACGGGCGACCATCACGAAAAACGCGTGGCCGAGCCTCTCCCACCGGTTGGGCGCCGTGCGGGCGGCGTTGCGGCGGTTGTGGAGCAGATGATGGTGGATGTCGATCCGCACCGGGCAGGCGTCGGTGCAGGCTCCACAGAGCGAGCTTGCGCCCGAGAGATGATTCCAGTCGGCCAAGCCGCGGAGGTGCGGCGTGATCACCGAGCCGATCGGGCCCTGGTAGGTCGTGCCATACGTGAAGCCGCCGACGTTCTTGAAGATCGGGCAGACATTCAGGCAGGCGCCGCAGCGGATGCAATGGAGACTGTCGCGCTGCTCCGGGTCGGCGAGGATCGCCGTCCGCTGATTGTCGAGGAGAACGAGATGCATCTCCTCGGGGCCGTCGCACTCGCCCGGCTTCCGTGGGCCGGCGTAGAGCGTGTTGTAGCAGGTCATCGGCTGGCCGGCGCCGGCCGTGGCGAGCATCGGCAACAGCACGGCGAGGTCGTCGAGATGCTCGATGACCTTCTCGATCCCAGCGATCGCGATGTGCACCCGTGGGAGGGCCGCGGTGAGCCGGGCATTGCCCTCGTTTTCGGTGATCGAGATCTGCCCCGTCTCCGCGATGAGAAAATTCGCGCCGGTGATCCCCACGTCGCTATCGACGTAGAGCCGCCGCATGTGACGGCGGGCGATCATCGTCAACTCCTCGGGGCTGTCGGTCGGCGGCGTGCCGAGATGTTTGCCGAAGAGATCGCTGATCTCGTCGCGGCGGACATGCATGCAGGGGAACACGAAGTGATACGGCGGCTCGCCGCGCAATTGCTGGATGAATTCGCCGAGGTCGCTTTCCACCACACCGTAGCCATCTTTTTCCATGGCAGCGTTGAGATGGATCTCCTCGCTCGTCATGCACTTGCTCTTGATGACGGCTTTCGCCTTGGCCTGCCGCAGGAGGTCGAGCACGATCGTGCGGGCCTCGTCTGCATTGCGCGCCCAGTGCACCTGGCCCCCATTGGCCTCGAACGTGGCGACGAACCGAGGCAGGAGTTCGTCGAGCCGATTCACGGCCGACCACTTGGCGAGGCTGGCCGCGTCGCGGGCATGCTCCCAATCCCGGTAGCGGGCCTTCTGCAGGTCGCGATTCGTGTAATAGCCGCCGAGGGCCTTGCGCACGAACGAGCGATGGCCGGTATCGCGGACGTGCTCGGCCGCGTCGTGGAGAAACTGCTTTTTGGGTGCTGCCGTGATCATGAGGCCTTCATCATAGCCGCCGCGGGTGGGCTGCTGGATGGAGGAGCCACCTTTGCGTGGGGAGCGGAGGGTGGTTACAAACGTTTCGGGGGCGTGGCCCTCCCGCACGCCGTTGCAAGGTTTTTGTTCAAGGTTTTTGATGATTTGCCGCCCTGGGGCGGCACTCCCGCAGGTGTTTGGATGGTCGCGACGGAAGCCCTTGAGCAGGTTCTCAAGACGGGCGCGGTCTGGCTTGTTTTGGCGGCGGTCTGGGCGGCTGTGTGCGTCTGGGTGGATCGCGATGCCAGCGCGGGCGTGCCCAAAGCCGCGGTCTGGAAAGCTTTTTTTGTGGCGTTGGGCCTGGCGTTTTTTCTGGCGACCTGGCAGTTCGGCCTGCGGTCGGTTGTCCTGATGCTCGCCCTCGAGCCGCTCGGGCTGGTCGCGTATGCCGTCTTTCGCGAGCTCGTTGCCCCTGACGAGCTCAAACTTCTCTCGCAGATCGGCGGTGGCAGGCTGGGCACCCTCGCGGGCAAGCTCGGCCTGGGCAACGTGCTCGAGCGGATCAAGGCTTCCCGTCGGGCTCCTGAGCCTTCGATTATGGATCCCGTGCTCATCACGCTGCTCAAAAAAAATGGCCAGCCCTACGACAGCAAGGATGCGAGTGGCCTGGACCAGGAGACGTCGCAGGCGATCCGTTCCGTGCAGGGCATCCTGCTGACGGCGATCCGGATGCGGGCCACCGACGTCCACCTCGAGCCGAAGGTCGGCAACGAACTGCAGATCCGCTACCGCATCGACGGCATCCTGCAGACCGTCTCGACGCTGCCCGCCGATGCCGGCCGGGCGATCGTCTCCGCGGCAAAGGTGCTCGCCGACATGGACATCGCGGAGCGCCGCCGTCCGCAGGATGGCGCGTTTGCCACCCTCCACAATGGCCGGAAGTTCGACATCCGCGCGGCCTCCGGCCCGACCAACTTCGGCGAGAAGATGTCGCTGCGGCTTCTCGACGCGGACGGTGGCATCGTCAAGGAAGGGCTCAACGGCATCGGGATGCGCGAGTCGATGCTGAAGACGCTCCGCACGGTCATCCATCGTGCCGACGGCATGCTGATCGTCTGCGGGCCGACGGGATCGGGAAAAACCACGACGCTCTACGCGGCCATCAGCGAAATCGACGTGCTCTCACGCAACATCCTCACGATCGAGGATCCGATCGAATACCGGCTCGAAAACATCTCGCAGACGGCCGTCAACGCCGCGGCCGACCTCACGTTTGCCAAGATCCTGCGGTCGGTCTTGCGGCAGGATCCGGACGTGATCCTGGTGGGCGAGATTCGCGACAAGGAGACGGCCGAAATTGCGATGGAGGCGGCCGTCACCGGCCACTTCGTCTTCACCACGGTCCATGCCAACGATGCCGCGACGACGATCACCCGACTGCTCGACATCGGCATCGAGGCCACGCGGATGCAGGCGGCCGTCACGGCCGTGCTCGCCCAGCGGCTGGTCCGCGTGTTGTGCGACAAGTGCAAGGAGCCCTACAAGCCGTCGCCGGAGGATCTGAAACGCTACGGCATCCCGGTGGACAAGGTCGGCGTGTTCTATCGCGAGAAGGGCTGCGCGGCCTGCAACGGCACCGGCTACCGCGGCCGGACAGGCATCCACGAACTGATGGTCTTCGACAACAAGATCCGCGAACTGCTCGTCGGCCGGCCGTCGATCGAGGCGATCCGGGCGGCGGCCCGCAAGAACGGCACGCGGACGCTCGCCGAATCGTGCCTCTACAAGGTCATCTCGGGCGTCACGAGCGTGAACGAGTGTGCCCGCGTCTCGAAGTGAGCATCCATGTGTGAAACCATGCTTCTGATGCAGCCCGCGGTCTTTGCGTCGCTCGTGCAGTCGCTCGGCGACCTCGTCGTGATCATGCTGGTCGTGGGCCTCGCGCTCCATGGCTGGCAGCAAGGGCTGTTTCAGGCGACGCTCTCCGGCCTGCAGGTGCTCGGCTCGTTCTTCGCGGCGCTCTTCCTCGCCGACCTCGTCGAACCGCTCGTCTCACAGGCCGGCATCGAGGATCGCCATGCATTCGCGGTGGCGTTTCTCGCGGTGTTTCTCGGGGCGATGCTCGTGATCCGCCTGGTGGCGTGGGCGGCCATGCGCGGCACGCAGGTGCGGCTGGCGTCCTTTCTCGACCGGGTCGGCGGCGCGGTCACGGGCGCGATTGCGGGCTACGCGCTTGCCGGGGCCGTGCTCGTGGCCTGGTCGATGGCCCCGGTGCCGGCTACGTTCGAACTCGCGGGAGCGCAGCTCAGGCTCGATGCCGGCACGCCGCTCTTGCGAGCGGCGGCCCGCTCCGTGCGCGAGGAGGACCTGGGCGAGCGGCTCGTGCGCTGCTACGAGACCGGTGACTGGGAAAAGCGACGCCCACCGATCGAGTCGACCCCCGAGGCAGGGCCGCCGGACGCGGAGTCGCCGGAGCCTGCCGCGGGGCCGGACGTCAGTCCGCAGCCGTAGCGAGCACCTCGGCGAGGTGGATCGTCCGCGGCTTGGGGCCCGATGGCGGCGTGTAATTGCGGGCGATCCAGCCGTCGAGCTGCAGTTGGCAGCTCGGGTCGCTCGAGACGATGTAGTCGCAGCCCGTGCGGGCGAGCGAGCCGCCCTTCACCTCCGCCATCGCCGTCGAGATCATCGGAAACTTCACGCTGAAGAGGCCACCGAAGCCGCAGCAGCTCTCCGGCTCGTCGCATTCGACGAGCTCGAGATCGCGCACGGCGGAAAGCAACTGCCGTGGGGCTGACTTGATGCGGAGCTCGCGCAGGCCGTGGCAGCCGTCGTGGTAAGTGACCTTGTGCGGGAAGCGGGCGCCGACGTCGGTGACCCCGAGCTTCTCGACCAGGAATTCGCCGAATTCAAACGTCCGCGCGGCGAGGTCGAGCGCCCGCGTCTCGTGGTCGGTGCCCGCGAGCAGTTGCGGATAGAAGACCCGCATCATGGCGACGCAGGAGCCGCTGGGGCCGACCACGGCCTCGGCGCCCTCGAAGACGTCGAGGGCGCGGATGGCCACCGCCCGCGCCTCGTCCCAGTAGCCGGCGTTGAAGCTCGGCTGCCCGCAGCAGGTTTGGCCGGCGCGAAATTCGCAGGCATGGCCGAGCCGTTCGAGCACGCGGGCCACTGCCATCCCCACCTGTGGCGCCATCTGGTCGACGAAGCAGGGGATGAAGAGGTTGATTCGCATGAATAGGACAGGCTTCAGCCTGTTTCCGTGAGCGGCAGGCTAAAGCCTACCCCACCATGGCAGGCTGAAGCCTACCCTACCGGAGGGCGCGGACGAGGGCTGCGGCCATGTCGGCCGGGCTCTCCGCCACCTCGATGCCGGCGTCGCGGAGGGCGGCGAGCTTCGCCTCGGCCGTGCCCTTGCCGCCGGAGATGATGGCGCCGGCGTGGCCCATCCGCTTGCCCGGGGGCGCGGTCTGGCCGGCGATGAACGCGGCGACCGGCTTCGTGACGTGCTTTTTCACGTATTCGGCCGCCTCTTCCTCGGCACTGCCGCCGATCTCGCCCATCATCAGGATCGCGTGGGTGTCGGGATCGTTTTGGAAGAGCTCGAGGATGTCGATGAACGAGGAGCCCACGAGCGGGTCGCCACCGAGGCCCACGCACGTGCTCTGGCCGTGGCCGAGCTGCGTGAGCTGCCAGACGGCTTCATACGTGAGCGTGCCGGAGCGGCTCATCACGCCCACGTGGCCGGGCGTGTGGATGTAGCCGGGCATGATGCCGATCTTGCACTCGCCCGGCGTGATGACGCCCGGGCAGTTGGGGCCGATGAGTCGGCTCTTCGAGGCCTTCACGACCGGCATGACGCGGGCCATGTCGATCACCGGAATCCCTTCGGTGATCGCGATCACCAGCTCGATGCCTGCATCGACCGCCTCGAGGATGGCATCCGCCGCGAAGGCCGGCGGAACGAAGATCATGGTGGCATTGGCGCCGGTGGCGTCGCGGGCCTCGGCGACGGTGTCGAAGACGGGCAGGCCGGCGACCTGTTCGCCCCCCTTGCCCGGCGTCACGCCGCCGACCATGCGGGTGCCGTAGTCGAGGCAGCCGCGGGTGTGAAACTCACCCACCTTGCCGGTAATCCCCTGGCAGATGACGCGGGTGTCGCGATTGACGAGGATGCTCATGGTCGTTGTTCCTGATTTAAGCCTTGGCGGCGGCGACGACCTTCTTGGCGGCGTCGGTGAGGCCGTCGGCGGTGATGATCTTCGTGCCGCTCGAGGCGAGGATCTTCTTTCCCTCCTCCACTTCGGTGCCCTCGAGCCGCACCACGAGCGGCACGGTGAAGCCGACGGTCTTCGAGGCCTCGACCAGCGCATTGGCGATCGTCGTGCACCGCATGATGCCGCCGAAGATGTTGACGAGGATCGCCTTGACGTGCTTGTCGGAGAGGATGATCCGGAAGGCCTCGGTGACCTGGTTCACGTCGGCCCCGCCGCCCACGTCGAGGAAGTTGGCCGGCTCGCCGCCGTGATACTTCACGAGGTCCATCGTGCTCATGGCGAGGCCGGCGCCATTGACGAGGCAGCCGATTGTGCCGTTGAGCTTGACGTAGGAAAGCCCGGCCGCGGCGGCCCGGGTTTCGGCGGGCTCTTCCTCGGCCTCGTCGCGGAGGGCGGCGACGTCTTGATGGCGGAAGAGGGCGTTGTCGTCGAACGTCATCTTGGCGTCGAGGGCCACGAGCGTGCCTTCCTTCGTCAGCACGAGCGGGTTCACCTCCAAGAGCGAGGCATCGAGGTTCACGAACGCCTGGCAGAGCTTCTTGAAAAAGGCTTCCGCGTGCCGCCAGCTCGCGGTCGGAAGCTTGAGTTTCGAGGCGAGCAGCCGCGCCTGGTAGGCCCCGAGGCCGCGGTCGGGGTCGAAGGGTTCGGTGAGGATCAGCTCGGGCGTCTTGGCGGCGACCTCTTCGATGTCCATGCCGCCGGCGGTGCTGGCGATGAGGACGGGGGAGCCGACGCGGCGATCGACGAGCACGGCGCAGTAGAGCTCGCGGTCGATCGCGCAGCCGCTCTCGACGAAGACCTGCCGCACGACCTGCCCCTCGGGGCCGGTCTGGATCGTGACGAGCGTGTTGTTGAGCAGGCCCTTGGCGATGCGGGCCGCATCGTCGGCCGTCTTGGCGAGTTCGACGCCGCGTTGCTCGGAGCCCTTGATCTTGCCCTTGCCGCGGCCGCCCGCGTGGATCTGCGCCTTGACGGCGCAGACGGGCGTGCCGAGCGCGGTGAACGCGGCGGCGGCCTCTTCGGGCGTGCGGGCGACCTTGCCGGCGAGAACGGGCACGCCGGCGGCCCGCAGGAGATCCTTGGCCTGATACTCGTGGATTTTCATGGTGCGCCTTTCGTGGCTGCGGTCCGGGAAACCGGGCCGTCAATATGGCACGAACGGCCGCTCAATCCAACGGCTTGCTGCCAACGCGGGCCAGATGCCGTCGGATCAGGCCGATGTCGTAGGGGGTCGAGGCACCGACACCGTGGAGGACGCGCCGCAGATTCAGTCCGTAGTAGTTGACCCGAAACACGCCCACCTTCACGAATGGCACGCCGGCGGCGATAAGCCGATCCCAGGCGAGCTCGCTGTGATTGGTCCGCGGGCGGTGCCCTTTCTTATAGAGTCGCCACGACCGCCCGGGCTCCAAGGGGGACAGATGCGGCAGCATCTCGCGCCATGAGAATCGCCCGGCCAGGCGGGCGTCGTAAAGGCCCGCCATCCGAAACCCCGCCTCCTGGAAAACCTGCGACATGCCCACTTCGTAGCGGTCGATGATCTCTTCCTTCCGGTCGAGTGGGATGACCGAGTTCCAGAATTGCCTGAAGGCCGCCGACTCGAGCAGCGGCCGGCGCATCACGAAGAACCAGGATTGCAGGTGGGGCTCGGGTCTGCCGCCGCGGCGCTTCGTACCCTGATCGGAGAGGCACATGCCCCAGAAGTCCGCCGCGGCGATCCGCGGGTCGGAGAAAGCCGGGGCGAGATCGAAGAGCGGGCCATAGACGCTGTCGTTCGCGCAGACCACTTCGTCGAACTGCGCCACGTCGCCGAGCGATTCGAGCCCCGTCCGCCAGCTGCAAAAGTCGTAGCCGACGTTGTCGCGGGGAATGAAGGTGTCGACGATCGGCTCGAGCGCCGGCGGTAGCGCGCGGGCACTGGCCGACACGACCACGAGCCTATCGGCCAGACGTCGATATTGCCGCAGGGCATGGACCACATGGTCGTCGAAGACGCCATCGCGGTCGTAGTGGACAAACACGATGGCCCGTGCCATGCAGAAAGCTCCGGCAGTGAAACAAGCCAAACCTCATGAGGCCCGGCGAAGCGCGGCAGCCGGTGTGGGTTCGGCAACGCGGCTGGCCGCGTCGTGCATCGCTCGGCACTGATGGTCAAGCAGGCCTGCCCGCTTGACCAAGGCAGACTGGCGACCGGAGTCGGTGACCAACTTGATCAGTTCGTGGGCGTGGGTGAGCGTATGCTTCGCGGCCTCGTGGTGGCCGCGGAGCAATTGCCGCTTGGCCTCCCGCAGAGCCGATCCGGCATACCACTGTGCTCCGCCATTCACGAGCGACTCGCGGTGGTCGTCCGGGAAGGATATGGCGTTGACGTGCATGGCTCGCACGAGATCCGGCCAGACTTCGCCCTGCGACAAGAGCCGCGAGGACTCGCTCCCCGAGTGGCGGCGAAACACGGCCAGCACCCGCGGATCGTACCAAACCGGAAACCGCGCCGCGATCCGCACCCACATCTCCCAATCGAGTGTCTGACAGAGATCGTTGCGGTAGCCCCCGAGGGTTTCGTAGGTGGTACGAGGCACGACGGCTGACGGCGTCTGCACCCGTTGTCGAATGGCGAACGTGCGCAGGCAGTGCGGCAGCAGACCGCGCCACCACCGCAGCCGTGAGTTGGTCTTCAATCGCCTGCCGTCTCCGTCGACCAGCAGGCTGCGGCAGAACGCCATGCCGATCTGCGGCACTTTCATGAAAGCCTGTTCCATCCTCCCGTAGAAGCCGGGTAGCACGAGGTCATCCTGATGGAGCAGGTGCACGAGGTGACCGCGGGCCAACTCGATGCAGCGGTTCCAGTTGCCGCTGATGCCGAGCCGCGGGCCATCGGCGTGGATCTCCACGCGGCCCGTGTTGTCCACCGCCGCGACGAGCGACCGCACGTCGGATCGACGCGAGCCGTCATCCACGACGGCGATCTGCATCGCGTGTCGTGCTGGCGCCTGCTCCAGCACGGATTGCAGCGTCATCCGTAGCTTTTCGCCTGGTTCGTGGGTCGGCAGCATGACCGAAAAGCGTGGGCGATTACCGCCGGTGTAGGCGGCAATTTTCGGAAATGGCTGATGCGGCGCAAGCACGAATCGTTCCCCCCAACCGCGGTGACAACCAAGCCTGGGGAGATATCGTCCGAGATTTCCGACGATCACGATCGTGCGGGCTGTGCACGACATTTTCGATGCAGTCAGCCCGGCTTGTGACGGACAGGAAGTTGGGGCAATCCCGCGATATGGCGCAAGCAAGGGAAGCCCCGTAATCCGCTTGCGGAGCAAGCGGTCTACTTTGAAGCAAGCCGACTCTCAGGCCGAGCGGGCGCGGATCACAGCGGCTGGAAGTGCATCGCCAGTCGGCGTTCGCCCAAGCGAAGGTCCTTCTTCAAACAGCCAGGGCTCGGTGGTCCTCCCGGTGCAGGTGTTCCACGAGCGAAGCAGAGACGCGGCCGCCTTGTCTCCGAAGCGATGGCGGCGGCCGTAGACGAGGATCTGGCTGGGATTGAGGAAGAGGCGGGGGCATCCGGCCTCGATGAGATGGCGATGAAAGACCGCATGTTCGCAGTCGGCGGCGCCATAGCGGCCTTGGCGGAAGGCCTCCATGCGATAAATGCCCATGCCGCCGAAGCACGAGGTCACCGGCACGAGCGGCTCGCCGCGATGGTAGACGTGTCGTTGGGCCTGGGAGGTGGGAATCGGCGTGAGCCGCTCGTCGAGCCGCAGGGCCCACATGTCGTACTGCCGCAGCGCGTTGATGCTGAGCCCTTCGCGGCGGTAGATGAGCCCGTTGGTGCCGATGAAATCCCAGTCGCGCTGGCCGAACGAGTTGGCCACACCGTCCTCGCTCCAGCCGCCGGCCACATCGAGATCGAGCACGATCGTGGCATCGAAGTCGCCGCAGTGATCGAGGACGAGCGCCTGGCATCGTTCGCGATAGCGGGCCATGCGTTCGGCTCTGGCCAGGCAGCGGGTAGTGGGATTGGTCGGGTCGGCACAGTTTTCCATCGTGACGATGACCCGCGGATTGGCGTTCGCCCAGCGCAGCAAGAGCGGCTTGGTCGTATCCGTCGAATCGTTCTCGTAGAGGATCACGCGGTAGTTGGCGAATCGGGCGGCGAGCCGCTCGATCCGCGCGATCGTGAGCGGCAGCAGGTCGCCGATGTTGCGGGCCAGCCCCGTGATCGCAACCCGCATGCCCGCCATGGCGGCATAGCCGCGCTGGCAGGTTTGGCGGTAGGCCGTCGCCAGTTCCGGTCTTGGCGGAAAGGCGTCTTCCGGAAATTCGGTGCCGAAAAAATCAGGCATATGGGGGCGGCTTATCCGATGCGGTTGCATGCGCGCGAGGGGCGGGATGGTAGCGGCAAAACCCGGCCGGGCCACTCCCAAAAAGGTCGGATTTCGTTGGCCACTTCAGCGCACCCGCCGCCGCAGCCCTCCCCTGCTGCCCAACTGTCCCATCTTGTCGGCCGCCGCGTATGGCGTGTGATTCGCGGCCGTTCGCACTCCCCGCGAGGAAGCGTTGGACTTGCGAAATCCCCCTCGGAAGGATGCGAATGTCAGTCAGCTTTTCTGACAAAGAAAAGTGGAGTGAAAAAAGTGGACAAAAACGTCCGAGCGATCGCCAGCGAACGGCGATCGGCCAGGCAGGGAGGCTTTGCGACCCATGGATTGGAATGCGTTCGGCGGACGGCGGTTGGTCAGGCGGCAGCAGGCGTGCAAGGCCCAGCCACAGCGGGCGGGCAAGGCCCTCGGGGGGCCGGAATCGCTCGAGATGCGGCAGCTGCTTTCGGTGAGTCAGCCGCCGGTCGTGGCGATCATCGATTCGGGAATCGACGTCTCGCATCCCTATCTGGCGGCAAGCATCTGGACGAACCCGGGTGAGGTCGCCGGCAACGGGGTCGACGACGATCGCAACGGCTACGTGGACGACCTTCACGGCTGGAACTTCGTCGCCAACACGGCCAACGTCCACGACGGCTACGGCCATGGCACGCACGTGGCCGGCGTCGTCGCCGCGGTCGGCACCGCAGGCGTGAGCACGGCCGGCATCGGCTGGAACGTGTCGCTCATGGCGCTCAAGTTTCAGGACGATACCGGCCTGGGATTCACCGGTGCGGCGATCGCGGGCATCCAGTATGCCACGATGATGCGGCGGGATTTCGGCGTCAACGTGGTTGCGATCAATGTCAGCTGGGGTGGAACGACCGGCACCTCGACGATGCTGCAGGATGCGATCCGGGCTGCGGGAGACGCCGGCATCACGTTCGTCGCCGCCGCCGGCAACAGCGGGGCCGACAACGACGCCGTCGCCCGCTACCCGAGCGGCTACGACCAGCCCAACGTGATCGCCGTGGCTGCCACCGGTTGGGACGGATCGCTGGCGGGGTTCTCCAATTACGGCGCCACGACGGTCGATCTCGGTGCGCCTGGCGCGGCGATCTATTCGACGCTGCCGGGCGGCCGGTATGGCTCGCTCTCGGGCACCTCGCAGGCCGCTCCGCAGGTCTCCGGGGCCGTGGCACGGCTGGCGGCTGCCAAGCCGGGCATTTCGGTCGCGGAGGTGCGGACCGCGCTCTTCGCGACCGTGGACAAACTGCCGAGCCTTGCCGGCAGGGTGGCGACGGGCGGACGTCTCAACGTCTTCGCGGCGCTCGCGAGCGTGAGCGGCACGAGCCTCGCCGCTCCGGCCCCGGTCGTCACGCAGCCGGTCGCGCCGGTGGTGGTCTCACCGCCGGTGGTGAAGCCGCCGATCGGCGCGGTGCAGTCGGCCGGCCTCGCGCGAGTGACGGGCTGGGCGTTCAGCGAGCGGGCCGGGGCGGCACCGATCCAGGTGAGGGTGGTGATCAACGGGCAGCTGATCGGCGAATACACCGCGAGCTTCTACCGGCCAGGGCTCAGGCGGGCTCTCGGCAGCGTGCACCATGGCTATAGCATCGCCCTGGGTCGGGCCAGGTTCCAGCGCGGCTGGAATGAACTACGGGTCGAGGCCTTCGACCCGGTGTCGGGCCAGTCGACCCTGATCGGCGCGAGGGCCATCCGCCGGGTCGTGTGATACGGCCTCGACGATGACCTCGCGGTGCGTTCCCCGGCCCGGGTATCCTGCTCCCGCCGCAGCGGCCGTCGGCATCAGCCGGCCCGGCGGCTACACCGGCGAGGGAGTGCGAGTGGAACAGGATCGGGCCCGAAATGGCAGACCCATCACGTCGTTTGGCGAACGGGCGAAGGCCCTGCGGCGGAATATCCAGGTCGCGTTCGCCAGAGGCCGGCTCGTCGCCGCCGCGCGCGGCGTAAACGTCAAGGCGATCGCGGAGCGGTGCTCGTCGCTGCCGAAACTCGATGTCATCGCCCTTGCGCGTAGCCCGCAGGAGGGCAGCCCCGATTGTATTCGCCGTGCTTTCGACGCGGGTACGTCGCCCCTTGTCGCCGTCTGTGATCCCTCGACCGTATGGGAAGAAGATGCCGCGCTCTGGGTGGCGTTGGCGTTTGCCCGTCAGCCGCAGGCCAAGGCGCTCTTTGCGGACCATGCCGAAGACGGCATCGCCATCCACAAGCCAGACTTCTCCTGGGCCTATCTCTTGGCACGGGATTTCGTCGCGCCCGTCGTCGTCTACGATCGTCGCCTGCTCGCCGCGGCGATGGATGCCGTCGGCCGGATGGAACGGCAGCCGCTCACAATGGCGGCGGCGGCTTATGCGATCGCGCTCGAGGCGCTGCATGGCCTGGCGGCCGACGAGATTCTCCATGTCAGGCACCCGCTTTGGCACACGGCAGCCGGCGCAGCGGCAGGCGAGTCGCAGGCGGGGAAGGCGGACGTGGCCCGCGAAGCGCTTCGCCACCGTGGCATCGAGGCTCGGGTTTCCAGCCGGTCAGACGATCCTGCGATCCATGACATTGTTTTCGCGCGCACGAGATCGCCCAAGGTGTCGATCGTCATCCCCACGAAAAACGCCGGCGAGCTGGTCGAGAAGTGCATCGCTGACCTGCGGGCGACGGCGGCCTACGAGCCCTACGAAATCGTCGTGATCGACCACGAGTCCGACGAGCCGAGGCTCTGCGAGTATTTGGCGAGTGAGTCGGCTGCAGGACGGCTCAAGGTGTTTTCCTATCGTGGGCCGTTCAACTATGCCGCGATGAACAACGCCGCCATCAAGCAGTGTGACGGAGAACTGGTGCTGCTCCTGAATAACGACGTCGATGGATTCTCGCCGGCGTGGCTCGACCAGATGGTCGCCACGCAGGAGCTCGACCAGCGGATCGCGGCCGTGGGGGCGCTCCTGCAGTATCCCGACGGGGCGATCCAGCATGCCGGTGTCATTCTCACGCCGAAGCGGCCCTGCATCGCGGCCCACGCAGGGCTGCCTCGCGATGCGCTGGGCTACCAGGGCCGCATTCGGTCGCTGCAGGAGTTCTCGGCGGTGACGGCGGCGTTCATGCTCGTGCGGCGATCGGCGTTCGAGGAGGTCGGCGGTTTCGACGAGGCGTTTCCCGACGACTACAACGACATCGATCTCTGTTTGCGGCTGCGGCAGGCGGGATACAAGATCGTTTACAACCCGCAGGTGCAGGCGAGCCACTGGGAGAGCCGGTCACGGCGGCCCAAGGAGACGGCCAAAGAAAGGTATCTCGCCCGCTGGCGGGAGTATTTCCCACGCGATCCCTTCTATAGCCCGCATCTGTCGATGAGAGCGTTCCAGCCGGACGAGCTCGCGCCGGTCTGGCGGGAACGGAAGCGGGTCGCGCTCCGCGCCGCTGCGGAGCATATGCGATGAGACGGGCCGTCATTCTCGCCCACTACGATCAGGACGGGATCGTCGATCCTTACGTGATCCGGGCGCTGCACAGTTATCGAGAGATCGCCGACAGGCTGGTGCTCGTGTCGGCGAGCGCCTCGTCGCTGCCCGCAGAGCTGACCGTCGTCGTGGATGATTTTCTGCCGCGGGAGAATATTGGCTACGACTTCTGCAGCTGGCGCGACGGCATCGCCCGCTTGGGCGACCCGCGGCAATTCGACGAGATCGTCTGTGCCAACGACAGCGTCTACGGTCCGCTTTCCGACCTGCGGCCAATGCTGTCTGATCCGCGGGTGGCCGCCGCCGATTTCTGGGGCATGGTGATGTCGGGCCAGCGGGGTGACCATGTGCAATCGTGGTTTTTCGCGATGCGCCGGCCGGTGATCGAATCGCGGGCCTTCGGCGAGTTTTGGGGGTCAGTCGCGCCCCAGCCGTCGAAGGAGCGGGTCGTCGACCGCTACGAGGTCGGGCTGACCGAGGCGTTTGCAGCCGCCGGCCTCCGCGTGGCGGCGATCTACGACGGGCGGCGCTGCGGTCCACCGACCCTTCACGAGAAGTTTCGGAATGTCTCACCTCTCCGCCTGCGACGATTTGGCCGCCATGCGCGGCGGGTGGGGCGGATGGGCCCGCCCTACAATCCAAGCGAGCTGTTCTGGGAGCGGGTCTGCGACGCCGGCGTGCCCTATCTGAAGGCGGCTATTTTCAAGGCCAACCCGTATCGGGTGGACGTGCGCAGAAGCCTTGCCAGGGCGGCGGACCGCTGGCCGGAATGGGGACCGCTCCTGCGCGACCATCTCGATCGCGTCGGGATGGCGCCGGACTGACCAGGAAATGCTGTCGCCGCAGTCCCCCCCATAGAAGTATCCTGTCTGCATGAGCCGCCTGTCTGCCTGGATTCGTGCGTGGAAGACCCGCGGGCCGCAGCGGCGCGCCTGGATGACGCTGCCGCTCGTCCAGGAAGGGTTCCCCGTCGTGTGCTGTTGGTCCGCGAAGGCCGGCTGCACGACCGTGCTGAAATGGTTTCTCCAGCACAATGGACTGCTGGAGGAGGCGATGCGACATGGCCATTGGCTCCACGACTATCGCCTGCACCGGCTGATCGAGGAGCCTGGGTATGAGCGGCGCTGCCGGCGGGCGGTCAGGGACGAAGGAGTGCGTGTGATCAAGGTCATTCGCGACCCAGGCAAACGGGCCGTGAGCGCCTACCTGCACTACCTGCGTGCGGCGAGCTCCTTGTGGCCCGGGGAGCGCTTGTTGACGGCATGGAAGGCCGCCAACGGCCTCAGTGCTCAGCCGGGTGTTTCATTCGCGCAGTTCGTCGACTATGTGCTCGATCTCCGGCGGCGCCGGCAGCCGCTGGAGCCGCACGTGCGGCCGCAGTATGATCGCGCGTGGGATCCACACGTGGACGCCTATGTCCCGCTGGAAAATCTCGCCGCCGGCCTCGCGGAGACGGAGCGGCTGTGCGGTTTGCCGACCGTCGACGTGCAATCGCTCAGCGAGTCGCGACACCACAATCGGCCGACGGGCCATCAGCAGTGGCCACGCGATGCATCGCGGTTTCCAGCGACTGCCGAGACGCTGGAGCAGCTTGGCGTGCCTCCCGCCGACGTGTTGCTCGACGCCACGACGATCCCGCTCGTGCAGGCGGCCTATCGCGTCGATTACGAGGCCTACTGGAGCCACTATCGGCCGCACACGGCCTAGGCTGCGGCCGCTTCGCTGGCGGCCGCCTTCTCGAGCGTGACGAAGAATTCACAGCCGTGGGTCGGGCTGAAGTATCGTTCCCGCAGGCCGATCAGCCGGAGATCCCCGAGGTCGCGGATGATCTGTCGGAACGAGTCGCACGTGAACACCCACTCGTGGAGATCGTAGTAGTGCCCCTGCTGGACCATGGCCATTGCCGCGAGGGCATCCTGCAGGCCGTGCACAGGCTCCAAGGCTCCCCGGTGCCCCTCGTGCCACGAGATCTGGCCCCCCTTGCGGCGCACCTTGAGGAAGTATTCCGCGGCGGTGCCGGGGGAGTGATTCGTCGGCCGCGCGAGGCCGACGTCGATGATGCGGGCCAGCGAGGAATTTTCCCGTTCACAGTCGAAGCAGTAGCGCTTGTCGGGAACGGCCAGCGAGAGCACACCCCCGGGCGCGAGAATCCGTTCGCACGAACCGAGGAAGCCGATGAAATCGGGCACGTGCTCGATCACGTGGCTAGCGACGATCCAGGCGAAGCGCTCGCCGCCGACGAGTTCCTCGAGCGACTCTCCGCGCCAGACGTAATCCACCTCCTCGATGGCGGTGACATCGACCCCGTGGTCGGCATACTTGGCCCGCAGCCCGGCGGCGTCGAGATGATCGAGGATGCGGACGTTGAAGCCGTTTCGCTTGGCGGCCACCGGGCGGTGGCTCGGCCCGATTTCGAGGCCCAATGCATGGCGATCGATGCCGCGCAGGAGGATCCCATCCCGGTCCAGGATTTTCCGTGAATGCCGAGACTTGAAAATCATGCCGCCCTCTGGAGTGCATTCGCATGCCGCTGCGGCAAGGCGAGCGAGTAGTCACCCGTCCGCATCGAGAGATTGGGGTTGTAATAGGGGTCGGTTTCGAGCGTTGTGCCCCAGCGATCCTGCATGAAGCGTATTTCCCGGTGAAAGCGCGCGAGCTTCTCGGGGTTGTCTTCGTATCCGCGTGAGGCCGATTCGTGGTGGATCAACTCGGCGAACGGCGTCCAGATGTTGCGGTAGCCGGCCGCGCGAATCCGCAGGCAGAGGTCCACGTCGTTGAAGGCGACGGCGATCTGTTCGTCGAGCCCGCCGACCTCGTCGAAGACCTCGCGACGCACCACGAGGCAGGCCCCGGTGACGGCGGAGAGCTCCTGCTGCAACACGGCGCGGCAGTAGTATCCGGTTCTGCCTTTCGCGAGCCGCGGATGCGCATGCCCGGCCACCCCGCCGGCACCGATGATCACGCCGCCGTGTTGGAGTGTGCCGTCGGGATACCAGAGCCGCGCCCCGACGGCGCCGACATCGGGCTGGACGGCGAAGGAGACCATTTCGTCGAGCCATTCCGGCGTGAGCACTTCGATGTCGTCGTTGAGCAGGCAGAGCACCTGGCCGCGGGTATGCCTGACGGCGGAGTTGTTCAGCCGGGAATAGTTGAAGGGGGAGTCGTCACGGACCACCGTGATGCCGGGCCGGGCCGAGAGGGCGGCCAGATAGTCGAGCGTGGCAGGATCGCGGCTGCCGTTGTCGAGGACCGCGATCTCGTAGTGTGGATAGGTCGTCTTGGCGTGAATCGAATCGATCGCGGTTCGCAGGAGCGACTCGTGGTCGCGGGTGCAGATGACGATCGACACCAGCGGCGCCGGTGATGGAAGTGAATGACGGATGCGGAGGAACATCGGGGCCTCGGCTGCCGGTTCGACCGTGGCGCCGCGATCGAAAAGCCGCACGTGCTCGGTGACGGCCAGCCGCGCCGCGGTGACGGCGACGGGTTTTTCGTCCGAGGACACCGCCGTGCTGCCCGCGATCGCCCGCCAGTGGTAGAGGATTCGCGGAATGTGCACGATCTCGTCCCGCGAGACAGCAGCCACGCACCGCAGGGCGAGGTCATGATCCTGGGCGCCTTCGAAGCCGATCCGGAATCCGCCGAGCGACATGACGAGGTCGCGGCGGTAGACGCCGAGGTGGCAGATCATGTTTTGGGCGAGCAGGAGCACATGGTTGAAATCGCTTTTGAAATGCGGGTCGAAACGGCGGCCGCGGCCATCGATCTTGTCTTCGTCGGAATAGAAGAGGCGGGCGTCGGGATGGCGGTTGATCGACTCGGCGACCCAATGGAGCGCCAGCGGGGGCAGCAGGTCGTCGTGGTCCAACAGGGCGACGAAATCACCCGTGGCCATCTCGAGCGCCGTGTTCGACGCTGCGGAGATGTTGCCACGGATGCCGCGAAAGCGCACCTTGATGCGGGGGTCGGCGGCCGCGTGCCGCCGGATGACGGCGGCGACGGCCGGATCGGTCGAGGCGTCGTCGGCGATGCAGAGTTCCCAGTGCGGATAGGCCTGGTCGCGGACGGAATTGATGGCCTTGTCGAGGATCACCGGCTCGGGGTCGAAGACGGGCATCAGGACGGAGAGCGTGGGCCGCCGCGGGAAGGCCGCGCTCTGCTGGAGGCAGCGGCGGATGTCGGCCTTCGATGGCGTGTCGTTGGCGCGCACCCAGGTGGAATAGGCGGGGCTGGGCCGTGGTCCGGGGGCGCGACGAATCGACTTGAGCAGCGGGCTCTGCCTGAGCACCACCCGCAGCGCGCTGACGGGAGTTTCCAGGCCGGGGACCGCCATGAGGATGTCGCCGAGCCGACTGCCAATCTTCATGCCTGCTCCAGTTGTGTGCCCGCCTCAGCACCCGCGGGCGTTCGACGAGGTCCATCTGAAGGGGGAAATACCATGTTGGAGGCTGGGGACACAATGGGTATTGTGTCGGCTTTCGGCGGATTGACAGCCTTTGGCGGGTCGGAGTGAACCAAAACGATGTCGAGGCTGAAGCACTGGCTCGAACGGACCATTGGCCACCTGCAGGATCGCGTCGCAATCAGCCGGCGTCCCGAGCGCATCCTCGTCATCCACATCGCAAAAACGGCAGGCACGTCGCTGCGGCGGATGCTGCAGGACGAATACGGGCCCCGCCTTGTCTACCCGGGGGATTTTTATCTCGAGCACATGCCCAGCGGCTGGTATCCACTCGGCAGCGAGATGCTTCGGGATTACGGCAGTGTGCCCCCCCACAATGTGCTCGTCGGCCATTTCACGGCCGCCATGGCCGACATGCTCCCACGGCCGTACCAGACCGCCACGTTTTTGCGGGAACCGATCCAACGGTCGCTGTCGATGCTGGGCCAATTCAGTCGCACGTTGAAGGTGCCGGTGTCCGCCTTGGTCGGAGACCTGCAGTTCATGGAAGCGAATATCGCCGATTTTCAGACGCGGATCCTCGGTGCGGATGGGGTGTGTGATCCGCACGAGGTCGGGCCGATCGACGACACCGTCCTCGCGCGGGCGCTGGAGAGGCTTCAAACGCTCGATTTCGTGGGGTTGACCGAGCGGTTCACCGAATCGTGCGCGGTGTTCGACGCGCGGTTTCACACGGGTATTTCGCGGCTCATCCGCCGGGAAGTCGTGCACCGTCCCGAGGGAGGTGAACTGTCGGAATACAGTTCACGAGTCGCACCATTCCTCGAGCGCGATCGGGTGCTGTATGAAAGGGCTGTCGAGCGCTTCGTGGCAGCGACCTCACGTGTCGGGATAGAGAAATAGCCTTGCAAAGGCGGTCGCGGTTTCCTATTTCCCCCGGTCTTCATCATCCCCAGACAAGGCAAGCATGCACCCCATTCTCGTGACCGGCGGTGCCGGTTTCATCGGCGGCGAATTCGTACGGCAGTGGATCGCCGAAGAGGCGTCTCCGGTCGTCAATCTCGACAAACTCACCTACGCCGGCAACCTCGATTCGCTCGCCTCGATCGCCGGCAACCCGCGGCACATCTTCTGCCAGGGCGACATCGGCGATCCCGAATGCGTGCGTGGCCTGCTGCAGAAGCACCGCCCGCGGGCCATCGTCAACTTCGCCGCCGAGAGCCATGTCGATCGCTCGATCGACGGGCCTGCCGCGTTCGTCGAGACGAACGTCGGTGGCACGTTTCGGCTGCTCGAGGAGGCGAGGCATTACTGGAAGTCGCTTCCCGAGGACGAGCAGCGCGAGTTTCGGTTCCTGCACGTCTCGACCGACGAGGTGTATGGATCGCTCGGGCCGACGGGCAAGTTCACCGAGACGACGCCTTACGCGCCGAACTCCCCCTATTCGGCGTCGAAGGCCGCCAGCGACCACTTCGTGCGGGCCTACCACCACACGTACGGCCTGCCGACGCTCACCACGAATTGCTCCAACAACTACGGGCCGTATCAATTTCCGGAGAAGCTGATCCCCGTCGTGATCCTCAATTCCCTCGAAGGCAAGCCGCTGCCGGTCTATGGCGATGGCGCGCAGATCCGCGACTGGCTCTACGTGGGCGACCATTGCCGGGCGATTCGCACGGTGCTGGCCCGCGGCCGCCTGGGCGAGGTCTACAACATCGGTGGCGACAGCGAGAAGAAGAATCTCGAGGTCGTGCATGCGATCTGTGCCGCGGTCGACGCGCTGCGGCCGGGTCTGCCCCATGCCCCTTGCACATCGCTGATCACGTTCGTGAAGGATCGGCCCGGCCACGACCGCCGCTATGCGATCGACTTCAGCAAGATTCAGAGCGAACTTGGCTGGAAACCGAGCCTCTCGTTCAACGAGGCGATCAGGCAGACCGTCGCCTGGTATCTCGACAACACCGCGTGGGTGGCCAACATCGCCAGCGGCGGCTACCGCCGCGATCGAATCGGGCTTTCGGGATAAACGTGCTGACAACCGTTCGCGACAGTGGCCTTGGCAGGAACGACCAATTGTTCAAGACACGCGCCAGCGACGTCGCATCTTGGCAACCGCCGGGCGACGAAGGAATTCATCTGGCCATCGATCTTTCGCAGGGGAGTGCCCTGACCTGGGTGGCGGGCGAATTGGCCGTCGCGCTCGCCGACATCGGCCAGCGGGTGAGCATCCCACGCGCAAGCACGCTCTCCCCGACGCTCGAGGAACGGCTGCGACCGCGTCTGTTGGAGTTGATGTCCGACCGGCCCTGCCGGACATACCACATCAAGCTCAATCACTACTGGCCTCAGTTTCTCATGCAGGAGGTGTCGGGAGAGATCAACGCCGAATTGTTCGTCACGAACTATCGATTTCGAGGCGACATTCACCCGCTCGACATGTGGAGCCGCAACCTCGTGACGAACGGCGTTCGCAAGCTGCCCATGAGTTCGTTTTGCAGCGACAGCCTGCAAGACTTGGGCGTTCCGGCTCCCCGGTGTGCGGTGATTGCGCCCGGGTATTCTCCTGAGATTGAATGGCTTTTTCCAACCGGAAAACCATCGGTCGAGGCTGCGGTGCGCCGGCTTCTGGTGGTGACGAACTCGCACGATCTCTACCGCTACGGGACCGACATTCTGATCTCGGCGCTCGCGAAGGCGTATGCGCCGGACGACCCCGTCGAAATCCACATCAAGGATTACGGAGCCTCGTCCGGCTCGCGACAGCTCCGCGATCTGATCGCGGCCCAGCCATCATTCCCCAAGGTGGTATGGCATGAGACATTTCTCAGCAAAGAAGATCTGATTCGGCTTTATGGCGATATGCACTTGATGGTGTCCCCCTATCGTGGCGAGGGCTACGCCATGAAGATCATCGATGCGATGGCCGCCGGACTGCCGGTCATGATGCCGGCCTTCGGTGGCCCATTGGAGTATGCCCCGGCGGGCGGCTTTTTGCCGCTCGAGTTCGACGAGGTCCCCGTTGAGAAGTGCTACGATACGGACCACTACCTCGTGGGCCCGGGAGCGTATTGGTGTCAAGTCCGCGAGGATGCGCTTGTCCAGTCGCTACAGTCATATCTCGCTCATCCCCAGATCGCCGATGATGCGGCGGCCGTGGCGCGATCCCACGTGCTCGGTCGGTACACGTGGAAAAATGCCGCGCGGGCGCTCGTGCAGGCGTTGCACCAGTGGCGCGACGACGCGGAAGCCAAGAGCGCCCACCGGCGAAGGCCGTCGACGTTGCCGTTCTCGGTCATCATGCCGACAAAAGATCGGCCGATCGAACTCGCGAAGACGCTCGCAGGCTACGCCGCCCAAGGTGATCAGTCGTTTGAAATCGTGCTCATCAACGATCACGGTGACGGCAGTGCCGTTCGCGAGCTCGTTGCGTCGTTTGGCAAGGCGCTGCGAACGCGGGTGATTGACAATCTCGGCCCCCCGGGACCGGGCGCCGCGCGGAATCTTGGGCTGGAGGAAGCGGACGGAGAGATTCTGTTCGTCACCGGCGACGACATCATCCCTGCCCCAGACCTCGTCGCCCGCCATCGTGATGCCCATCGGCGGTACCCTGAAACGGAAGCGGCGTTTGTGGGCAAAGTCGATTGGCATCCGGACATGAATCGCGACTGGTTCACCGCCCACATCGTGGGGGCGGGTGGCCAGCAATTCAATTACCGAGCGCTGTGCGATCTGCAGGAAGTGCCCTTCGACAGGTTTTACACGTCCAACGTCTCTTGGAAGCGGGCACTCACCGCGGATCTCGAGCACATATTTCGTGAAGCGTTCCGTTATGCAGCCTACGAGGATGTCGAACTGGGATACAGACTCTCGCAGCGCGGGCTGAAATTGCGGTATCTCGCTGATGCGGTGGGATATCACCTCCATCCGATGACCGCACGTTCCTTTTGTGAGCGGATGCGACGCGTCGGCTGCATGCGCACCGTGCTCACGGCCATGCATCCCCGTCTGATCGGCCAGGAAGGAATCGTTTTTTATCAGGACTTGGAAGTCGAGCGTCGCCGTCGTTTGGCCGCCACGGCACGTGCCGAGAGCCCGTCATGGGAAAGCTCGGTCGAGCCCTTGGTGACGGCTTTCGAACGTCTCGATGCCTGGGTGGCGGCAGACAAGCCGCTGGTCGGCGCGGCTGCGAGCCACATAGGCGAACTCGAGCGCAAGGTCTTGCCGATGCGACGGTCGCTCTTCGACGAACTGTGTGACACGTTCCAGCAGATCGGTCAGTCTCAGGAGTGGGCCAGGGATTCGACAGCACAGGATTGGGCACCGGGGTGGATCGCAACGTTGCGGCTCGCGCAGCGAGATGTCGAAACACGGTTGCCCATTCAATCGCCGTCGTCCACGGTGCCAAAAAGGCAAAGCGTTTTGAAAAAAACGCTTCTGAAGTTTGCATGGGCGCGAACGGCCCGCGAATGGCTGCGCGAGGCGAAGCGCCGCCGTCGTAATGGCTAAGCGGTCTCATTGGAAGGCAAGGTGCTTGATGTTTGGATTCCGGTCACGAAAAAAAAACCTTACGCACGCGGACGTCGTCTGGTGCTTCGCAAACATCGTGGGGAGGCATCCGCACTCCGCGGCTGAGACAAATCACTTCTTCGAATCCTGCGACGACTTTCGGGATTTAGTGCGAAAACTCGTCGCCACTCCGGAGTATGTCACCCGGAGAACGATGTGTACGGAGGGCTTCGTCTACGACGATTCAGAAGGCGTGCAGCGAACCGTGCTGGCGATCCTGAAGCGGCTGGAGCCGATGCGAGCGGTCGAGCTGCAGAAGATCCGCATCGGCAAGGAGTGCGATGGCGGCTATGTGATGCTCGATGATTTCGGCGGCATCACGGCCGCCTATTCCATCGGCATCTGCGACGAGGTCTCGTGGGATCTCAATATGGCCGAACGGGGAATCGAGGTCTTCCAATACGACCACACCATCGACGCCTTGCCGCTCCAGCATCCCCGCTTCCATTGGGAGAAGAAGGGACTGGGGGCGAGCGTGACGGCCGACCTCGAGACGCTGCCCGGGCTCCTCGAACGGAACGGGCATCGCGGCCGTAGCGACCTGCTCCTCAAGTGCGACATCGAGGGGTGCGAATGGGAGGTGCTAGCCGCACTGCCACCGGAGTGTCTGCGGCAATTCAAGCAAATCGTGCTCGAGATTCATTTTCTGGAACGCCTGACCGATCCCGAGTTTGCACGGCTGGTGGAATGTGCAGTCGGTGTGCTCACCGCCGATCATCGGGTGATCAACGTTCATGCCAACAACCATCGCCCCTATTCCATCATCGGTGGCATACCGATCCCATCGGTGCTGGAGTTGACGCTCGCGCGGACCCGTGACGTGCGCATGGAAAGTACCAACGAGGTTTTTCCGTCGCCGTTAGACACGCCGTGTTATCGAGGCCGGGCCGACTTTTGCCTGGGAACATTTCGTTTCTGATCGCTTTTTGGCAGGCAAAAAGCCATTCGCTAGGCCACGGGCTTTTGCTACTGTCCCGGCATGAAGGAGACACAACGAACCGGCAAGACTGCGCTGATCTGCGGCATTGGTGGGCAAGATGGCGGCTACCTGGCCGCTCATCTGCTCGGACTCGGCTACGGTGTCACCGGAACCAGCCGGGATGCGCAGGCAAGTCGGTTCGAGAGTCTCGAACGTCTCGGTATTCGTGATCGCGTCGCGGTCGAGTCGATGTCGCTCACCGACTTTCGATCGACGATGCAGGTGATTTCCCGAACGGCGCCCGACGAAATTTACAACCTCGCCGGCCAGACGTCGGTTGGGCTGTCGTTCGATCAGCCCGTCGAGACGTTCGAGAGCATCGTCATCGGCACGGTGAACCTGCTCGAGGCGATCCGCATGCTCGGGCTGCCGATCCGCCTGTACAACGCGGGGAGTTCCGAGATGTTTGGTGACACGGCAGACGAGCCGGCGAGCGAAAAGACCGTGCTCCGCCCCTGCAGTCCCTACGGCATCGCGAAAGCGACATCGTTCTGGCAGATCGCCCAGTATCGTGCCGCTTATGGAATCGCCGCCTGCACGGGTATCCTCTTCAATCATGAGAGCCCGTTGCGGCCGGAGCGGTTTGTAACACAGAAGATCGTCGCCGGCGCCTGCAGGATCGCGGCCGGCGAGCAGCAGACGCTCGTGCTGGGGGATCTCTCTGTACGGCGCGACTGGGGTTGGGCGCCGGAATATGTGGTCGCGATGCACAAGATGCTGCAGGGCGAATCAATGGAGGACTACGTGATTGCGACGGGAATCACCAGCAGCCTCGAAGATTTCGTGGCAGAGGTTTTCAGTGCGGTCGGCTTGGATTGGAGGAAGCACGTCGAACGCGACCCCAAGTTGATGCGTCCCAGCGAAATTCAATCGGGCCGGGCAGATGTGTCACGTGCCTTCATTCAACTGGGATGGAAGGCTCGGTACGCGATGCCAGACGTGGCAAAGATGATGGTCGAATCGCGGCTGGCACGTTCGGCGATGCCGATCCGCCGCGCGGCCTGAAAGGCTGGGTTTGCGTGGTTTCTTGACCCGGCCGAACCCCGGCCGTAGGACTCACGTATAGTTTTCCCGGTCCCCCAAACCGCAGAAGAGCTCTCGCCATGAAATCGCTGTTGTCCATCTGGTCGCGAAAGACGGTGGCGAAGTCGAAGAAGAGTCGTGCGCAGGGCTGCCGTCTCGCCGCCGAATCGCTCGAGACGCGGGCGGTGTTTTCCGCCACGGCGCTCGCGCCCGATCTCGATGCAGCCAGCGACACCGGCTGGTCTGCGATCGACAATCGCACCGCCGACACCACCCCCACATTCACGATTCAGGCCCCGGGCGCCACGGCGGTGACACTCTTCACGGTCGCCGGCAGGCGGGTGACGGAAGTCGGCACGGCCACCCAGGATGGCTCCGCCTGGACGGCCACGCTTGGCCCGCTCCCGAATGGGAAATACTCGATCGCCGCTCGGGCGTTCGTTGACGACGTGGCCGGCAAACTCTCGAGGCCGCTCGCGATCGAGATCAACACGACAACGCCGGCGGTCCCCACGATCGGCCTCGATGCCACGTCCGATTCAGGGTTCAAGGGAGACCGCATCACGAATCTTCCCTCCCCACTGCTCAGCGGACGCGGGCAGAGGGGCACGACCGTCGTGCTCACGAGTCCCAGCGTCGCGGGGGGGGCCGAGCAGCGTGTTGCCGTGAATGGCAAGGGTGTCTGGGCCTACCGGGCGACCGGCCTCGCCGACGGTCCGCACTCGTTCACGGTGAAAGCACAAAGTGTCTTCGGCGGTCAGAGCGCGACCGCGACGCTCACGATGACCGTGGATACCGTTCGCCCCACGGCTGTGGGGATGCGGTATGTCGCCGACGTCAACGAAATCGAGTTGGAGTTTTCGGACCCGGTGCGGGGCGTTGATGTGAAGGACTTCCGCATTTCCGCCCCGGGATTCGGCATCCGCGACGTCCCGCTGACCGACCGGCGGATCGTGGCGACCGTCGGCCGAATCACGGTTCATGATGTCTCCGCCGGCCGCGTCTACCGGCTGCGGATGTCCACTCCCGATGTGATTGGCGGCACGTTCACCATTCGATTGGCCGCCGCAAAATCGGGTATCATCGATAATGTTTCGGGCAACCCGCTGCTGGTGGATAACGCCGTCAGCGTCACGTTCTGAGCACTGAGCCCCACCGGCCCGGTGGCCGCAGGCATGATCCTCGTCCAGCAGCGCTATGAATCGCCGAATGCCGAGCGGCAGGCGGAGCTCGATCGCTGCCGGGAGATCAATGGCGGGCTCGACGCATTCGCTCACGTGGATCTCGTTGATGGCGCCGCCAAGCGGTGGACGTTCGGCGATTTCTTCCGCCTCACAGCGGAGCGGTATCCCGGCGAGATCTGCGTGGTTGCCAATAGCGATATCGCGTTTGACGCATCGATCGCCCTGGCCGGGCCGTTGGCCGAGCAGGGGGCGCTCGTGGCGCTTTCCCGATGGGACGATCCGTCGGCGCCCTCGATGGAGGGCCGCGTGGCCGGCGAGCAGTGGCACTTCTTTTCGCACTCGCAGGATGTGTGGGTCTTCAAGGCCGGCTCGGTGCCCACGTTCCCGGCCGACATTCAATTGGGGATTCCCCAGTGCGAGAGCCGGCTTGCCTACGAGGCGGCGGCGGCGGGCGTGATCGTGGTGAATCCGGCGCTCTCGATTCGGTCGTTTCACCACCATGCGTCGGCCGTGCGAAGCTGGCGGCGAAAGGACGGCTACCGGGGGCCGATCTTGTTTCCGCGGCTCACCACGGTCGAGGCGATTGAGCCGGAGGCCCTGGTGGTCGAGCGGCTGGGCCGGTTTCGCAAGCGGGAGGCCGTGGTTCGGCTTTCTGGCCGTCCGGGGGCCCTGGCGACCGCCTTGGCGAAACATGCAGCCGAGCGGCAGAAAAAGTCCCTCAAAATCGGGCTGCGGTCGCCGTTTTATTTACGGGAGCGGCAGCCCTAGTGCATTTAGGCGATAAGTCTTTGCGAACAAGAGACTTGCGTTCTTCCGCGACCGGATTTTCCGCCGTCAACGCCTATTGTGGATGAGCCCATCCAATTGGTATCTGCCTATGGGGAATCGAATACTCAGGCAGTCTGTTGACAGCCGTTAATCCCTGCGTAGATTGCGTAACCGAAAGCCCCTATTTGGGTGGTCTGCCCGCCGATGAGGGAGATTGGGAGATTAGGAGACCTGAAGCAACGTTGCGGCCAAAGGCGGCTCGTTGCTTCCTTCGAACCCCCTGTTAGGCTCGTTTCGGCTTCGAAAAATTCCGAAATCTCGATCAAGGCTCGCTGCAATATGACGCCGAATAACCCGAAAACGAGACGATCGCGCCCCGCCGCCGGCTTCACGCTCGTGGAGCTATTGGTCGTGATCGCGATCATCGGCACGCTCATCGGCATGCTGCTCCCCGCCGTGCAGCGGGTGCGCGAAGCCGGCCGCCGGGCCAGCTGCATGAACAACATGAAGCAGATGGGGCTTGGGCTGACGAACTATGAGTCGGCC
>JBKDMX010000074.1:0-17233 GCA_046343855.1 Planctomycetia bacterium | reverse complement strand
TGCGCAGCTCGCGCACGCGGAGCAGATGGGCAGCACTAATCATGGCGGAGCGCCTCCACGGGATGCAGACGGGCCGCCCGCAGGGCCGGCAGCACGCTCGACGCTACGGCGATCGCCACGGCGCCGGCGATGATCCAGGCGATCGTGCCGACGTCCACGATGGTCGGAATGCGGTGGAAGTAGTAGATGGACGGGTCGAAGACGCGGGCCCCCGAGAGCCACTCCACGCCGGCCCGGATGCGGTTGAGGTTCGTGACGATCGCCAGGCCGAGCGCCAGCCCGGCCCCCGCGCCGACGAGGCCGAGCGCCAGGCCGTAGCCGAGGAAGATGCCGGCGATGCCGGTGGAGCCGGCGCCGAGCGCCTTGAGGATCCCGATGTCGCGGGTCTTCTCCACGACGATCATGAAGAAGATCGCGAGGATGCCGAAGCCCGCCACGGCGATGATCATGAAGAGCAGGATATTGAGCACCGCCATCTCCATGTCCACGGCCGAGAGGAGCGGGCCCTGCTTGTCGCGCCAGGTGGAGACGGCATACAGCTCGGCTGGAAATGCCTTCCGCAGCCGGTTGCGCACCTCCTCGAGATCGGCGCCGTCCTTGAGCTTGATCTGGATCGAGTTGACGCTCGGAATCCCGGTCTGCGGGTCGAGCATGCCGCGCATTCGCTGGAGGGCGCCGATCGGCACGAAGACGAAGTTCGAGTCATACTCGCTCATCTTGCTCTCGTAGAAGTCGACGATCGTGAAGGTGTCGCTGACGGCCTTCGGAGGCGTGCCTGCCGTGGGGAACGTGATCTTCACGTCGTCGCCCGGCAGGATGAGAAAGCGGTCGACACCGGTTGAATCGCGGAAGCTGGCCAGCCCGATGCCCGGCACGATGCCGGTGAACTGTTCCTTGGCAGGATCCATGATGCGGCCCTCCTCGGGCCGCGCGGCGCGGAAGGGATCCTTGCGGGCTGCGTCGGCGGCTTTCGCGTCGCCTGCTTTGGATGCGTCGGCTTCTTTCGCGTCGCCTTCCTTCGCAGGTGCATCGGCCGGGGCGGTGGCGGCGAGCACCGCATCGACCTGGTGATCGACCGGTCGCACCGGCTGGCCGCCGGCCTCCCCGTCGGCCTGCTGCCGCTCCTGCCGCTCCCGCCAGAGCCGCTCCCGCTCCACCCGCATCCGCCGGTGAGGCCAGCCGGCCCCCTCGAGCGCCGGCCGCGCGGGCCCCGGGCCTTCCGACTGGCTGTCGATCGTGTCGTAGCCCCCTTCGCGGAGGTCAAACGAGAGCTGCCGCCGGTTCTCCGGATGCTGGAGGAAGCGGCCGAAGTCGCTCGCCATTGCGTGCGAGGATTCCTCGATGCCGATGAACATCACCTGCCGCGTCACCCACTGGCCGCGAACCTGGAAGTTGAGCATCGCCGGCACGGCCACGGTGGGCGTCATCCCGGCGATCTGGTCGCCGGCCGCCCGCCGAATCTCGTCCATGTGCCACTTCGGGTCTTGGAAGCCGGAGAGCGAATGGCTCTCGAAGACGATGTCGGAGAGGATCCCGTGGATTCGCGTCTGCATCTCATGCGAAAAGCCCGCCATGACGGCGTTGACCACGATCATCGTGGCCACGCCGAGCGTCACGCTGATCACGCTCGCCAGCGCGATCCAGCGGGTGCGGAGATACCGCCAGCAGAGCAGGAGTTTGTACATGTGGAGAATCCGGGAAGCCTGGGGCGGGAACGGTACCAGACGCCCCCCAGGTCCACCAACGCCAAAAAGAAGACCTGGGCGAGTTCGCCGGTGGGCTTTTCGTGCACGTCGGTCGCGCTGGTTCGGGGCTGCCCGTGCCCCTCACGGTCGCAGGACGACGCGCCGCAGGTCCATGACGGCGATGCCAGGTTTCGTGCGAGGCTTCACGGCCAAAGTGTGCCGTCCCGCCGTGAGGTCCACGCTGCCGATCACGCGGAGGATCTGCTGCTGGAAGTGACCCGTTTCCTGAACCGTGAACGCGAGGGTCGTGCCCCCATCCGTTCCCCGCACCTCGACGGCCACTTCGGCGCCGCCGCTGCCCACGCCACAACCCTGCTGGATTTCGACCTCGTAGCGGCCGGGCTTCGGCACGTCGAACTCCCATTCGGCCCAGTCGCTTTGACTGATCCAGTAGCCGAGCACGTTCTTGTGCGGCTGTGGCTCGTACCGCAGTTTCTCGCCGTGCACGCGGGCGTCCTTGGCGTGCAACCGGATGTCACCCGTTGCCGGCGTGACCGATGGCGCGCGTCCCTTGGCCGCCGTGTCGAGTGCGTTTCGCCACTCCCGCCACTCTCGCTCAGTCGCGGCCGCCGTCGCCGCAGGCGCGAGCCGTGACGGATCTTGATCCACATACAGCCGGCGGTGAAGTGCGGCGTCGAAGTCGGGGTTCGGGTCCGGCATCCGGCCGCCGACACTCGCCCGCCAATCCTGCAACGCGGCGAGCATCAGTTCCGCCCGTCGTGGCTCCGCAGCGGCGAGGTTTCTCGTTTCGCCCTGATCGGTCGCGAGGTCGTAGAGTTCGAGTGATCCATCCTCGAACTGCTCGATCAGCTTCCAGGTTCCCTGGCGAATCGCCCCGGCGGGCCGCCCGCCCTGGTTCGTATAGTGGGGAAAGTGCCAGCACAGCGAACGCTCCGGCAGTTCGCCGCCGCGGAACAGACTCAGGAGGCTGACGCCGTCGAGCGGCCCGACCGACTTCGCCGGTTCGATGCCAGACGCTTCGAGAAGCGTGGGCATGAGGTCGGTGAGCACAATCGGCACGTCACACACCCGGCCGGCCGGAACGACGCCCGGCCATCGCACGACCAGCGGCACACGCAGCCCGCCCTCGTAGAGAAAGCCCTTCCCCGCGCGAAAGGGAGTGTTGTGCGTCGCCGGCGTTCCCGGAAATTCCAAGACGTGCAGGCCGCCGTTGTCGCTCGTGAAGATGACGATCGTGCGGTCGGCGAGTCCGAGCGATTCGATTGTCGAGAGCAGCCGGCCCACGGCCCGGTCGAGCGTCTCGATCATCGCCGCATAGACGGGCTGGAACCCATCGCGTTTCTCTTCCACGAGGTCCGGCGATGCCGCCAGCGGAATGTGCGGGCTGTTGTGCGACACGCAGCAGAAGAATGGCCGGTCGCGGTTGGCGTCGATGAACCGTTCCGCCGCGGCGGTGATCGCGAACTCGCCCTTGCCCCCCTCGTTCGCCGTGGGGAGCGTGTTTGCGGGCGGCGATTCGACGACAGCGAACCCCTGTCGCTGGGGCGAGTGCTCGAGCCTGCCGAGGTGCCATTTTCCAAACAGGCCTGTGGTGTATCCGGCCTGCTCGAGCAGTTCGGCCACCGTCACTTCCTCGAGCGGAAGGAAACCCTCGATCCGCGGCTGCAGAAGCTTCTGCGCCGGGTTGTCGCCGCGGCCGGGTAGAAAGTTCGTCAGGTTCAGCCGTGCCGGGCACTTCCCTGTCATGACGGCCGCGCGGGAGGGAGAGCAGATCGGCTGCGCCGAGTAGGCCGACGTAAACCGCATGCCCTCGCTGGCCAGCCGGTCGAGGTGCGGCGTGCGATGCTCGCTGCGACCGTAGCAGCCGAGGTCGTTCACCCCAAGATCGTCGGCTAAGATGAATACGATGTTAGGCGGCGGACCGTCGGCCGCGGCCGGCGTGCCCCGCATCACACCGAAGATCGCTGCCAGGATGGCGATCACAGCGACGCGATTGGTTCGCCGTGCAAGTCCGCCATTCGGCGGTGAGCCCGCTTTCATCGGATACCTCGTGCTTCGTGGTGCCCTGTCCGCTCGCTACTCGTGCGGACGGTGGATCGGGAACAGGATCACGTCGCGGATGCTCGGGGCCGCCGTGAGAAACATCACGAGCCGGTCGATGCCGATGCCCAGGCCGCCGGCAGGCGGCATGCCGTGCCGCAGGGCCCGGATGAAGTCGGTGTCCATCCGCGCCATCGATTCGTCGGCGGCGAGGCCGGCCAGCTGCGTGCGGAAGAGCTCCTCCTGCAGGTCGGGATCGTTGAGCTCCGTGTAGGCATTCGCGAGTTCCATGCCGGCGACGTAGAGCTCGAATCGTTCGGCGATGTGTGGCTGGCCCGCCTTGCGCTTGGTGAGCGGGCAGACCGCCGCTGGATAGTCGATGACGAAGACAGGCCCGGAGAGCGTCTGCTCCACCGTGGCCTCGAAGAGCTCGCTCTTGATCACATCGGGGTGTCGGCCGGCCGTTTCGATGCCGCGCTCTGCCGCCTCCGCAACCACGCTCGCCGGGTCTTCGGGGTTGCAGCCGGTCACCTCCCGCAGGAGATCGTCGTATTTCGCTCGGCGGAATGGCGGCGTGAGATCGACGGTGTGCCCCATGAATTCAAACCGCAGCGGTGAGCCGGCGGCCTTCGCAGCCTCCACGATGATCGCCTCCGTGAGGTCCATCATCGTGAAGTAGTCGCCGTAGGCCTCGTAGGCCTCGAGCATCGTGAACTCGGGGGTGTGCCGCGGGCTCACGCCCTCGTGGAGGGAGACGCGGCCGAGCTCGATGACCCGCTCCATGCCGCCGACGAGCAGCCGCTTCAAGTGCAGCTCCAACGCGATCCGGAGCACGAGCGGCATGTCGAGTGCATTGTGGTGCGTCTTGAAGGGCCGCGCCGCGGCGCCGCCGGCGCTCTCCTGGAGCGTGGGCCCTTCCACCTCGAGATAACCGCGTGAGGTGAGGACGCGGCGCACCGCCTCGACGATGCGGCTCCGCGCGACGAACCGGTCGCGGACCCCCTCGCCGTGGATGAGGTCGAGATACCGCATCCGTTGCTTGAGATTCGGATCGACGAGGCCGTGGAACTTGTCGGGGGGCGTCTCGAGCGACTTCGTGAGGAATGTGAGTCCGCTGGCGAAGATCGTCATCTCGCCGGTCTTGGAATGGCCGAGCCGGCCGTCCACGCCGATCAGGTCGCCGAGGTCGAGGCAATCGATCACCTTCCAGGTGTCGGGGCCGACCTGCTTCTTGCCGAGCATGATCTGAATCCGGCCGGTGCGGTCGTGCAGGTCGATGAAGACGAGGCTGCCGGCGCTCCGCAGGAGCATGATCCGCCCTGCCACGCGGACGGTCGGGCCGTCTTCGGCCGCCTTGTCGAGCGTGTCGCCGCGGCCGCGCACATCGGCGATCGGCAGCGCGCCATCAAACCGGCTGCCCCAGGGATCGATCCCGAGCCCGCGGAGCTTCTCGAGTTTGTCGCGACGGGCCTTCTCGAGCAGGGCTCCGGAGCCTTTCTGCGCCGCGTCGGCGGCGGGGCCGGCGGCGGGCGTGGGGGGGGCGTGGGTGGGCGTGGGCTCGGACGGGTGTGGCATGGCTTTGAAAGAGGCTGGGAGCCGGGGGAATGCAGCCACGATTGTCGGGTTTCGGCCGGTTTTCTACAACGCCGCAATCATGAGCCTGCCCCACCGCCCCCAGCTCTTCAGCGTCGAGCTTCGCACCGCGCGGTGGGAGGAACTCGTGGAGTGGTATCGCTCGGTGCTCGGCCTGCGGGTGCTCGTGCGGGTGGTGGACGACGGCTACGCGCTCTTCGAGGCGGGCGACACGCGGTTGGCGCTCCTCCGCCGCGGCACGCCGGGCGAGGTGAGCGGCCGCTGGAGCCTCGGCTTCGAGGTGGACGAATTCGAATCGATCCGTGTGCGGCTCGCCGCCACCGGTGCTGCGAGCAGTGAGCCGAAGGTGCATCCCGAGGGGTTTCGGGAGCTCGTCACGCACGACCCCGACGGCAACACGCTCCGGCTCTTCTCATGGCCGCAGGGTCACTGAGGCGGTTCGCCGTTCATCGTGAACACGATCGTGGCGATCGCCATCGCCAGGCCGAAGAGCAGCACGAGCACGAGCGCGACTCCCATGAAGCAGCCGGCGCTGCCGTCGGCGGAGCGATGCGCCGCGAGCTCCTCGGCAGAAAGGCCCGTGCCGTCGTGGGCAGCCGTGAATTCCGGCAGCTCGCGGTTCACCGAGGAATCGATCGCGAGCAAAAAGCTGCGGGCATAGCGAAAGAACCAGACGGGAAAAAGCACGGCCACGGCGAGGCAGACTGCGAGCGCCTTGTCGCGCGACAGGCCGAGCCCGTGCGCAAGCAGCAGGTAGAGGCCGCCGGTGCCGAGCGCCGTGATGCCGTAGTTGATATAGATGGAGCCGAGGTAGAAACCGGGCTCGCGCTTGAAGTCGAGCCCGCAGTGGCTGCAGGCATCTTCCATCGTGAAGACGCCGCGGAAGAGCCGGCCCACGCCACACCGCGGGCAGACAAGCCGCGACGCTCGCAGGAATCTCGCGAAGGCTATGTTCATGCGTGGGGCGCGTGGCGCGAAGATGGGATAAGGCTTTTTGCGCCGACGAGCAGGAAGCCCGCGCAGAGGCCGACGGCGGCGTCGGCCGCGAACGTGAGGGTGGGCAGCCAGTTGGTGGTGGCCAAGTCGTGCAGGGCGGCATGCACGGCCGGCAGTGCGTGGGCGATGATCCCGCCGCCGACGAGAAACATCGCCGCAGTGCCGGCGAACGACAGGCCCCGCATCAGCCAGGGCGCGGCGGCGAGGATGCCGCGACCGAGGCTTCGCAGCGCGGCCTGACGGTATCCTGCGAGGATTGCCCCCAGGTCGTCGAGCTTCACGATCGCTGCGACGAGGCCGTAGACGCCGAGTGTCATCGCGATGGAGATCGCCGCCAACACGGCGAGTTGCGTGACGAATGGCTTGCCCGCCACCACGCCGAGCGTGATCACGATGATCTCGGCCGAGAGGATGAAGTCGGTGCGGATGGCGCCGGCGATCCGCTCGCGTTCCACGGCCACGGGGTCGAGCCCGTCGGCGACGACCGACTGTGCGAGGGCTGCATCGTGGGCCTTGTCCTTCCCGTGCAGGAAACGGTGCACGAGTTTTTCGGCGCCTTCGTAGCAGAGAAAGGCGCCGCCGATCACAAGCAGCGGCTGAATCGCCCAGGGCGCCGCCCAGCTGATGGCGAGCGCCGCCGGCACCAGAAAGAGCTTGTTGAGGGCCGAGCCGCGGGCCACGCTCCACACCACGGGCAGCTCGCGGGCCGGCCGCACGCCAGTCACCTGTTTGGCATTGAGAGCGAGGTCGTCGCCGAGCACGCCGGCGGATTTCTTGGCGGCCACCTTCGTCATCGTGGCCACGTCGTCGAGAACGGTGGCGATGTCGTCGAGAAGCAGAAGCAGGCTGCCGGCCATGGGGATTCCGTCAAAACGGTCGCAGGAGAGGCAATCTGGGAAAACCTGCGTAATCGAAGTGTATCCGCGCGAGATGGAATGCCGATGTATCCTCAGGGCATCCCCGCTATGGAGGGGGTGCCCGGTCGGTCGGGTCGGGAGGATCGATGCGCTACCTTTCATGCCGCCAACGCAAGCCGCCCGCACTTGCCATCGAGGCGATGGAGCCGCGGCTCGCCTGCGCTGCGGGCATCTCGCTTGCGCTCGCCCGCGACACCGGCCAGCGGGGAAATGATCGCATCGCGTCAGACGCCACGCTCGCCATCAGCCGGCCGCTCGCAGCGGGGCAGCAACTGCAGTACCGCATCAACAATGGCACCTTCCGCACGGCGGTGATGACCGACGGCCGCCGCTTCGTCCCGGAAGGCATAGGGGCCGATGGCAGCTATCGGGTGGTGGCGCGGGTGGTGGATGGCGCTGGCAGGCCCACGACCTTGGGACTGGCGCTCACGTTTCAGCTCGATCGTTCGGCAACGCCGCTGCAGGTGGCCTTGAGGCGGGATACGGGCGTGTCGGCCACCGATCGCATTTCGTCGGATGGGAGACTCGTTGTCTCGAGGCGGGAGAAAGATGCGACGGTGCAATACAGCCGCGACAACGGCAGTTGGAATCCGGCGACGGCGGTGTGGGGCGGGTATGCGCCGCAGCCAGGGCTGAACCGCTGGCGGGTCAGGCAGGTTGATCTGGCAGGCAATGCATCGGCTCCGGTCGCGATCGAGTTTGAGGTCGATGCGGAGCGCGACGAGCGGGTGGTGCGCGTCGAGGGCCCGTCATCGGGGGCATTCACGGCTGTCGCGGGGCAGCGGATCGAATGGGTGCTCGAATTCGAAAAGCCGATGTACGTGACCGCCAAAAACGGCACCGTGCCCGGCATCCAGTTCACGTTTCGCGGTGACACGATCATGGCCCGCTTCAGCGGCGGCAGTGGCACGAACCGGATTACATACTCTTACGTGTTCACCGCGGCGCAGGCGGGCGCGGGCAGCCTCGAAGCGCCCACGCATGCATGCCTCTGCTACGGCGGCCTTGTCACCGACGCGGCCGGCAACAAGCTGCGCAAGCATGCGGTCCCGGCGGTGACGTGAAAGTAGACCGCTTGCTCCGCATCACGCTGCGGCGGCGGCCTGCCGGTCGTGGAAGGCCGTCGAACGCAGGAGGATGCAGCCCTGCAGCACTTCGGGCTTGCCGGGGCTGCCGACGGCCGCGGTGGGGCAGGCGATCAGTCCCGAGAGGCGGCCCCAGGTTTCGTGGAGGGCGTGGGGAATCGAGCAGGCGCTGACGTTGCCCGTGCGCTTCGTGAGACCGTTGACGAGTTCGCCGCGAACGGAGAAGTCGTCGAGTTTCATGCCGGTGAACCGCACGATACCCGACCCCGCCTGGTGCGGCACGACGAAGTTGACGGCGTCGCCGGCGAGCCCGGTGGCGGCGAGCGCCTTGGCGACGGCGGCCGACATGGCCCGCGGGGCGATCTCGGCGATCGCCATGCCATCGAGCGAGTAGACGAGCCTTTCTTCGGCGTGATCCCGGCCGCCGTCGGGTGCCGGGAAGGGAACCTGCGGCCGAACGTGGAAATCGAACGTGGGCCGTTCGGCAGGCTGCTTCTCGGCCTCGGCATGGACGATCTCGAAATGGACGGGATGGCGGACGCTTGCCGCGGGTGCGAGCAGCGTGGCCGAGGCCATGTCGCCGAAGAGGCCGGCAGTCTGACGGCAGCTGTAGTCGGTGATCCGGCTGATCCGGCTGGAGGCGACGACGAGCAGGTATTCGTCGCGCCGCAGGCCGAGCCGCGGGGCCCAGCGCCTCGAAACGATGGCCAATGCGCGGCTGTAGCCGCAGCAAAACCAGTTGAGGCCGATCGTGCGGCACTGCCGCATGCCGAGGCTGCGGGCCAGTTGCCGCGCGGCGTGGCTCGGCCGTTCGCGCTCGGCCGCGTCGGCGGTGAGGTGCCGCCGAGCGACCGATGCCGGGATGAAGGAAGGAGAAACAAAGACGAGGCCGCGGCAGTCGGCCAGGTTGCAGCCCGTCTCCCGCTGGAGTTTGCGCACGGCGTGCAGGCCCATCGTCACTTCGTCTTCGAGCGAGATGCCGCGGGCCTCAATCCCCGTGTGATGCGAAAACTTGCGGGGCATCGTGTCGCCGAACCAGTCGTTCTCGAGCTGCCAGGTCGGCTGGTGGACCGCGATCGCCGAAATGCCGAGAGGGTAATGAGAGGGGGCGTTCATGCGCAGCTCGTGTCTTGTCAGGAATCCCACGAAGCCGCGGCGGCGAGCCGGGGCGCGGGGGGCAGGATTCTGCCGATCAGCCGCGGTCGAGGCCAGCCGAAAATTGCCCGGTGATTCCCCGCGGCACGAGCGGTATTTCGAACACACGACCAAGGGATGATGAGTCCCCTGCCCTCAGTGCGCGGGTGTCAGGGGATGCCCAGGGACTGACGGACGACGAGCCGGAAGCGACGGCATCTATTCACGGCATCGCGCGCCTGCTCTCGCGTGGATGACTCGCCGGGGTAGCGATACGCCACGGCGAAGTCGGAGAGATACGCAAGATCAGCACGAAACGCCTCCCAGAGCGGCTCGCACACAAGCACGCGTTCCAGCAGAGCGACGAGGTCGTGCAGCCTGCCCGCCTCGAAGCCGGCCTCGCACAGCCGCGCCTTGAGGTACTTCTCGACGCACTGCTGGGCATGAAAACAGACGATGTCGTGTGCGGGATTTTTCCGAACACGTGCCTCCCGTTCCATGACCGCAAAGTCGCTCTCGGCTTTGTCGATCCACTCAGCGGTCAGCGGCTTCATAGAGCAGCTTTCCGTGTCGCAAAATGTTTCCGATGAATGGATCCCCGATGGCGAGCCTGTGCTCGATCATTTCGGGAGTTCGCACCAGCACATCCACGGGGAAGGGGGGCCTGACCGCCAAGCGGATCGCAACGGACTCGTCCACGGGGCTGCGGTCCGTCGGCATGATGACGAGCAGGTCGACGTCGGAGTCTGCCGTGGCTCGTCCCTCCGCATGCGATCCAAAAAGGATGACGCGATCGGGCCTGAACTTGCTGCCGATGCGCCGGCCGACGTCTTCGATCGCATTCATGGAGACCATCGATGCATTATCCGGAGTCTGCCGCGGTCGATCAACGTCGTCTCGTCAGCGAACTAGGCCCGGTGTGATTCGAACACACGACCAAGGGATTATGAGTCCGGACAGCCAGTCCTCATAGTGTCCCGACTGTGCGTTAATCCCGGCCGAAACGCATTTCCGGGAGAGCAGGGCGGGGGCCAAAATGCCTGTTCGGCGCGGCGATGCGCAACAGATCGCGCAACAGAACTCGGACTCGCTACCCATGCCCACCAGCCGCCGTCCCTCCTCACGCTGGCTCGTCTACCTGCTGCGCTGCTCGGACGGCTCGCTCTACACGGGTATCACGAACGACCTGCCCAAGCGGCTGAAGGCCCACGCTGCCGGCAAGGCTTCGAAGTACACGCGCAGCCGGCTTCCTGTGAAACTGGCTTACAGCGAGCCCAAGCGGTCCAAATCGGCGGCCCTGAAGCGGGAGGTGGCGATCAAGAAGCTGCGCCGGGCCGAGAAAGACAGGCTGGTGGCTGGAAAGTGACCGGCCGGGGATGTTTCTATCTTTACCCCCGGCCTGACCTCCCACCTGCCATGCCAGCCCCAATAACCCTGCTCGTTGCCTACCCCAAGGAAGTTATCCGGGCAGGTTTACGGGTGATGCTGGCCGGCTCTGGCATAAGGATCGTCGCCGAGGCTGATGACGTCACAAGCGCGCTGTCACTCGCCACAAAGCACAAGCCCGCCGTCGTGCTTCTGGATGCAATTGATTCGGGCGGGAGGGCGTACAAGTTCGTGCGGGACATTCGTAAGGCTGTTCCGGGGGCGAATTTCGTCTTTCTCGCGGCGGTAGAAAATCCAACGTACTGCGCCCGAGCAAAAGCCGTTGGTGCCTCGAACGTCCTGCTAGAGTCCGTCGCCACGAGAGAGTTGGTCGCAGTTATCGAGAATGTGGCTGCCGGAAAGTCTGCCAAACCGCCGGAGCTATTCGCTAAGGTCAGCGCAGCCATCATGGGCAAGCCAAATAAGATGACAGAGGAGGCAAAGTTAACACCCCGGGAATTACAGGTGCTCGCTCACGTCGCCTTTGGGCTCATTAATGAGGAGATCGCCCAGTCGCTCGGGATAGACCTCGATACCGTAAAGTCGCACATCTACCACTTGCTGCGAAAAATTGGCGCGCGGGACAGGACGCACATGGCACTCCGGGCGGTTAATTCGAGTGTGATTTAACTTCCAGCCGCCCTACGTTTGTTAACAAGTCGTGGCCTCTAGCGCTCCGGCACCAATACCACTCATAGCGCGACAAGCCGAATTGTTTTATAGCAGTTTGGTCGCGAAGTAATGCGAGCAGCTTACTAGCAAAGCGTTGGGCCATCCGACGTTGCTGTTCGATGCTTCAACGCAACGTGTCATTTACGGAAAAGCCAAACATGCCGCGAATTCCACCGAAGTACAGCGAAGTAAACACCGCTGCCAAAACACCGCCAGAGATGGCAGCGCCTACGTAATTCCCATATGAAAAGTGCATGACAACTGCCATGCATGAGAATAATGCGATATGAAGTGCCGCCACATATTTCACAACAGGGACATTAAGTAGCACTAAGGCAACTTCAATCAACAGCATATGGCACCGCAAACGGCAGGATATTGCGACAGCTACCCTCCAGTAGTATCGGCTGCTAAGCGGCCGCCCCTTTAGGGGGTATGCCTACCTCCAATGTCACGCGACGGCCAGTTGAGCCGCCCCCGTTCCAAATTCACTCGGCCGAGCAATCAAGACGGGAAAGCCATGCGGGTTTCTTAGGGCTGCTTTAAGCCATGCCAATAAGCACCCCCCCCAGTTTTAAACTTTCATCACGCATGCGGTTATCGAGTGCCGATGGACCGAAAAGGAGGTGGCGGATTGTGGCAAAAGCAAGAGCTCGGGCAATCCCAGAGAGTGATCGCGTTAAAACGCTTCGAGAGCAAGCGGACAGGTCACTTGAATTAATGCGAGGCGAGCCTGCTCAGGAGGCTACTAAAGAGGTCTCAGTTGTTATCTCATCGCCCACACTAGCTTTCAGACGCGATCCAGCAGCTCCGAACCTGTTCACTCATGCAGTTGGGGACGCGACTATATTTTTTTTCGGCCTTCTAGCGTCATGGGTAATGTATAGGAAAATAGATCGAGTTATTGGCTGGCTAATTCGATCCTGAAAGTGGCTGGCCGAACTTAGCTTTCACGCTCTCATTTATCGCGGTTTGTTGGAGATAGGCCGGCCTGACGACCCGTGTAAACCAAACTTTTTTCTCTGCCTTCTTGTGGCCTCATAAAAATAACATCACCCGGTCGCTCGAAATCAGCGTCGAGACCGTGAAAGAACACGTCCAGAACTTGCTCCGGAAACTGGCCGTGAATGACCCGACGCAGGCGGCAGTGTGGACGGTGCAGTCGGGGGTGGTGTAGTCGGCGACCGGGACGTTGCGTTAGACGACCAGATGAATCTGCTCAGGTTCGCGGATGGACGCGTCAGGTGCCATTTCCGTTCACGCTTTGTCGATAACGAGCCTCCGCTGCCAGTCGAGCATTCTTCATCGAGGGGCTGCCTTGACCACCCCAGTCGAACGCATGGAAGAACGGGTCTTCACGTGTTCGCCGAGAATCCTGCAGGCTCACCCGGTCAAACACCGCGATTGATTCTCGGCCAATGAACTCCAGCCCGGCTGATGCCCGTGCAACTGATGGAGCTGATGCGGCACAAGAACATCGAGACGACCCTGCGGTACTACGTCGGGGCGAACGCCCAGCGGACCGCCCAGTCGATCTGGGCCGCCTTCCAGCAGCAGGGGCAGGTTTCACCGCCCGCCCCTACCGGAGAGGCCGTTCTGGACGCCTCGCGCAACAAAACGCGCAACAGCGACCCCTCCGACCAGCAAAAAACAACTAGGCCCGGTGTGATTCGAACACACGACCAAGGGATTATGAGTCCCCTGCTCTAACCACTGAGCTACGGGCCCGACGGCACGGTTTATAGCGTATGCCGCCGACTCAGGCCGGGGGCAGATTCTCGAGGTCGAGAAGATCCTTCGGCCTGCCGGCGGCGGCCTTCAGCCGCCGCAGCCACCCGAGTGAGACAAACCGTATGCCCTCGACCTCCCGGCTCGACTCAAAGAGCGTCGCCACCGACTCAACCGGATAGCCGGGCACGTAGTCGAAGAGAACCTCGAACAGTCGAAAGTCAGGCGTCATGCGGCATCCGCCCGTCCGGCTGCGAAATCGCCCGCGCCTTGTAATTCCGACGCCGGAAATGGGCGAGGCTTTCCGGATTGCGCCGCAGCATGTCCCAGGAGCGCTCGATCAAGACGCGCATCGCCGCCAGTCGCTCGGCCGGGGTGGCGGCGTTCATGCTCAGCCGCAGGTGGCGATCGCGGGCGGCCATGTCTACGGACGTTGCCGAGGCTGGTGTGTCCATGCCCCGATTCTACCAAGGGTGGCGTGGCCGTCAGGGCTGCGTTGCGCCGCTGATCTTGGCCTCGAGCCGGCCGGTGCACTTCGCGCCGGGGGGCACATTCACCTTCAGATAGAGCAGGCCGTCCTGATCCGCGGGCCGCTCGTACTTGCTGCCCACCGTGAATGGCTTGGGTTTCTGGGCGTTTGGTGCGTTGCCATTCGGGCCGCCCGCGGCCGCGGGATTCGCGATCACGGCCATCACGGCCCCGAAGGGCACGTGCGGAATCATGTCTTCCGTGGGGTTGTCGCTCGGCGCGCCGTCGGCCGTCGCCGTGATCGACGTGAGCAGTTTGTAGTCGCCAGTGACGAGAATCCGCAGCGGCTTGCCCCTCGTCACGATGCCGACTGGCTGCCATGATTCGCCGGGATCGATGTCGATCTCGAACTCGCTGGCGTCGAGGATCTGCTGGTTGAGTTCGGCAATCTTGCTGTTGACCACCTGGTTTTTCGGGTCGAGCTTCTGCAGCGATTCGAGCAGCATCTTGGCGCGATCGTATTGCCCTGCGTCTTCGAACGACAGGATCAGTTTCGTCGTCTCGCGGAGGAACGAGTCGCGAACCTCCTCCACCTTCGCATCGAGCCGCTTGAGCTCCGGCTGATTCGCCGGCCGCGATTTGCCTTTGGCCGTGGACTGCTGGCCGAGCACGGGCAAGGCAGCGAGGCAGAGCGGGATCGCGAGTAGGCGAGTGATGTGCAGGGGCGACGTCATGGGGCCGGCCTCGGGGAGGGTGAGGAAAGCCCCTTGAGTATGGCGGGTGGGGGAAACGGGCACCACGGGGCTATTGTGGAGACAGGCACGGAGGCCTGTCGTACCAAGACAAGCTGAAGCCTGTCCTACCGGGGCTCGATTTTTTTGAGGAGCCGGAAGAGGTCGCTGTCGGTCGTGAGGATCAGCGTCGAGTCGCGGCCGAGCGTCGATTTGTAGGTATCGAGCGTCTTCTGGAAGGTGTAGAAGTCGGCGGCGGCGGGGCTCGCCGTGTAGGCCTTCGCGTAGATCTCCGAGGCCTTGGCGTCGGCCGTGCCCTTGATCTCCTGCACCTTGCGGTAGGCGTCGGACTCGATCCGCCGCAGGTCCTTCTCCTTGCGGCCCTCGATCTTCGCCGCCTCGCCCGCCCCCTCGGAGCGGAAGCGTTCGGCGATCTGGAGCCGCTCCGACATCATGCGGTCGTAGATCTTCTCGATGACGCCAGCTTTGTAGTTGAGCCGCTTCACACGCACGTCGAGCAGTTCGATCCCCCAGATGCCCACCTTCTGCGAGGCGGCGGCGAGGATCTCCCGCTCGAGTTCCTTGCGGCCAAACCGGATCGGCGGCAGCGTGCCGATCGTGCCGCCGCTCTCGGCGAGCGTGGCATCCTGCTCGGGCTTGCGGGATTTGTCGGAGCGGACGACCTCGATCAGGTCGTGCCGGGCGACCACGTTTCGCGTCTCGCTGCCGATGATGTCGTCGAGCCGGGAGAGGGCGCTGCGCTCGTCGCGGAGGCTCTGGAAATACTTGAGCGGGTCGGCGATCCGCCAGCGGGCGAACGTGTCGACGACGACGTAGAGCTTGTCGCGGGTGGTCATCTCGCTCGGGGCGCCATCCCATTCGAGGATCCGCTTCTCGAACCGGTTTGCCGTCTGGATGAAGGGCAGCTTGAAGTGGAGGCCGGCGCCCGACGACGAGCCCGTCGCGTTGATCGGCTGGCCGATCGGCCGGCCAAACTGCGTGAGCACCACCTGCTCGGTCTGATCGACCGTGTAGGCGCAGCCGAGGATGCCGATCGCGGCCAGCACGCCGAAGACCGCGCCAAGCGGCGAGAAGAGGAAGTCGGACGCGCGGCGCAGCAGCTGGAGCAGGGGATGGTTGATGGGGAACTGGCTCATGGATTCACGTTCAGGGGTTCACCTGCCTCGTGGCCGGACGGGGGTCGAACTGCTGCAGGTTCATGAACGGCAGAAACTGCTTGGCGTCGGCGTCGAGGATCACCTTGCCGCCGAGCTGCGGGATCACCTCGGAGAGCGTCTCGAGATAGAGCCGCTGCCGGGTCACTTCCGGGGCTTTTTCATACTGCTCGAGCAGCGAGCGGAAGCGGGCCACGTCGCCCTCGGCCTCGTTCACCCGCTTGGTGGCGTAGCCCTCGGCCTCGCTGATCTTTTTCGAGGCCTCGCCGGCGGCCCGCGGCACGACCTTATTGTATTCGCCGTTGGCCTGGTTGATCATCTGCTCGCGTTCCTGCTGGGCGCGGTTGACCTCCTCGAACGACCGCTGCACGGCCTGCGGCGGATGCACGTTCTTGAGCTGCACCTGCTGCACCCGCAGCCCCATCTTCAGTTCCTGCACGAGCGACGTGAGCTTCGCGATCGCCTCGTTCTCGATCCCCTGGCGGCCGATCGTGAGCACCTCGTCGACCGTGCGATCGCCCACCACCTCCCGCATCACGCATTCGGAGAGATCGCGAAGGGTGGGGCCCGGCTCGCGGTTGTTGAAGAGATACTGTTCGGGATCGCTGATCTCGTATTGCACCACCCACTCGACATGGGCCGCATTGAGGTCGCCGGTGACCATGTCGCTCTCGGCCTTCTGCTCGTGCGACGCCTGATCGGGGTTCATGGCGCCCGGCGTGCCGAACCCAAACTCCATCTTCAACTGCCGCTTCACCGGCAGGATCGTGACGGTGTCGATACCGAAGGGGAGCTTGAACCGCAGGCCGGGGCCGGCGGTGCCGACGAACCGGCCAAACCGCTGGATCACGCCCACGCTCTCCGGGCCCACGGTGTAGACGCCCCGAGCCAGGCCTGCCACGACGAGCAGGCCCAGCAGGGCCGTCAGCACCAGCGGCAGCGGCAGCCCCCCGCCGCCGGCGGGCAACCGGGGAAACTGCGGGAAGTCGGGGAACTGGCTGCGCTGCTGCATGGTGAAATGTCCGCCGAGCGTGGTCGGCGGCCTATCTGAACTGCTGGCACCAGTAGGGGGTGCCGTTGGAACTATAGGCCACGCCCACGCCGATGCGTGTGTAGCCGCTACCGAGGATGTTGGCCCGGTGGCCGCTCGAGTTCATCCAGCTCCGCATCGCCTCGCTGGCCGAGGTCTGGCCCATGGCGATGTTTTCGGCCACGCCGCTGCCGTGGGAGAGGTTACGGCTGGAGGCCATCCACTGGGCATGGCGGCTGGCCGAGCTCATGAGCTGGGAATCGACGGCCAGGGGGGGCAGGCCGTGGCGGGCCCGCTGGGCATTGGCCTGGGAGATGACCGACATCTCGGGCGACGAGGTCTCGATGACGGGCCGCCCGGCGACCACGATCGAGGGCTCGCGGGCGTCGAGGGGGCTGGTCAGGAGCGTGGCCAGGGCGGTCACGGCAAACAGTCCAATTGCTTGGAAACGGGTCTTCATGGGTTCCTCCAAGGGTGATTCGGGGCCTTGCCAATGCAAGGAGCCCCGAAGGGGAACCCGCCGTGATACCCGC
>JBKDMX010000073.1:0-4512 GCA_046343855.1 Planctomycetia bacterium | reverse complement strand
GGAGCCGGGCCCGGGCTTCGTGGATGTGGCGATCAAGCGTCATGACGCACCTCGAGGTGTGGTTCAGTTTTTCGTGACGGTTTCGTCGAGGTTGAGCAGCACGCGCGACACGAGCGTCCAGGCGGCGGCGTCTTGCGGCGTGGTGCCCGGCGGCAGCGCGGGGAGCGCGTCGGGCTTGCCCGTGGCGATCTCGCGCGGGTCGAGCCAGCCGTCGGCGATCCGCTTCCGCTGGGCCGCGAGGAACGCGAGCAGTTCCTGCTTCTCATCGGCCGTGGGCTGCCGGGCCGTGCAGAGAAAGAAGGCCCGCTCCACCCGGGCGGCGTCGTCGGCCCCGCCCTCTTTGAGCGTGCGGAGGGCGAGACCCTGCGCCGCCTCCACGAAGATCGGCTCGTTGAGCCCCGTGAGGGCCGCCAGCGGCGTGTTGCTCCGCAGCCGACGGGCGCAGGAAAGGTCACCAGACGGGGCGTCGAAGTTGCCGAGCGCGGGATCGGGCATCGACCGCCGGCGGAACGTGTAGAGCGAGCGGCGGTAGCGGTCGGGGCCCGTGGCCTCGGGCCAATCGATCACCACGAAGTTGAAGTCGAGCACGTTCTTCGGCACCGGCGGATAGACGCTCGGGCCGCCCACCTTCTCCGTGAGCAGGCCCGACACCGCGAGCACGAGATCGCGGACGACCTCCGCATCGGGGCGGAACCGCGGCCCGCGGGCGAGCAGGCGGTTGTTCGGATCCTTGGCGAGCGCCTCGGGCGAGGCGGCCGACGACCGCCGATACGTGTCGCTCATCACGATCTGCCGGATCGCCTCCTTCTGGCTCCAGCCCTTCTCCATGAAATCCACGGCCAGCCAGTCGAGCAGATCGCGGTGCTCGGGCACGGGGGCCCGGGTGCCGAAGTCGTCGGGCGTTTCCACGAGGCCCTGGCCGAAGAGCGTCTGCCAGAGGCGGTTCACGGCCACGCGGGCCGAGAGCGGCGAACGGGGATCGACGAGCCACTTCGCGAAGGCCAGCCGCGGCGGGTCGGCCGATGCAGGAAGCGCGTGGAGCCCGGCGGGCACGTGCGGCTGCACCTCGTGCTTGGGCTGGTTCCACGACCCGCGGTCGAGGAGGTGCGTAGGCCGACGCTGCGCCACCGATCGCGATGCGGCGTGCATGACCGTGGTGGGGGCCTTTGGCGCCTTCGCCCAGGAGGCCGCGATCGTGTCGTTGAAGGGCTTCAACTCGGGGATCGTCTTCCGCCACGCCGTGAACATCGCGCCGCGGTCGGCCTCGGTGCGGTCGGCGGCGGGCTTCATGGCGGCGAGGACCGCGCCGTAGTCGATCGGCACCGCGGCGGGCGCCGGAGCCTTCGTGAGGCTGAAGCGGCAGCAGCCGAGCATCGATTCCGGGCTGTGCACGACCGCCCCGCTCGACCAGCGGAGCGAGATCCGCAGCTTCGTGCCGGCGGGATAGTCGAGCGGCTTCTCGAACTGCACCACCGCCACCGACGGCTGATGCCGGAGCAACAGACCGCGATCGGCCCGCCAGGCCGAATGCTCGTCGGCGTCGATGAGGTTCGCCACCGGGCCGATCGACACGGTGGGCGGGGGGCCGTCTTTCTTGGCCGGGCCTGCGGCCGGCTTGGCGGGATCGACGCCCGGCCGCGGCACCGTCGACTCGGGCTCCGAAAAGTCGGCCGTGGCGTTGACGAGCTTCACCTGTTCCCAGTCCTTCGCGTCGGGCTTCTTCACGTGCACCTGCATCTGGCCGATCGCCCACAGGCCGTCGCGGCCGGGCCCGTTCATGAACAGGTCGCCGTCGGTGAGCGCCTCGAGCTGCAGGCCCGTGGCCCCGGCGAGGTCGGGGGCGCTCTCGAAGAAGTGCTCGCGGTCGCGGTGGCCGATCAAGAGGATCGAGCCGTCGGCCCGCTGCGTGGGATGCGTGAGCAGGCTCGCGCTGTGCATCTCCTCCATCGTGATCGTCGTCCACGGCAGCACCTTGGCCACAGCGTCGGCGGCGAAGGCCTCTATCTCGGCCTGCCACTGCGGCCGCATTCGCCGGATCTCCTCCTCGGCGGCGGCGACGTCGGCCCGGATCGCGGCGAGGGCCTGCAGCTGCTCGGGCGTGTAGACGTACGACCGGGCCTCGTAGGTGTCGTTCAGGAAGGCGAACAGGCCGAAGTATTCGTCGTGTGTGATCGGGTCGAACTTGTGCGTGTGGCACTGGGCACACTGCGTGGTGAGGCCGAGCACGGCCTTGCCGACGCAGTCGATGCGGTCGAACATCTCGGCCATCCGGAACTCCTCCGGGATGATCGCGCCCTCCTCGTTGAGCATGCTGTTGCGGAGGAAGCCCGTGGCCACGATCTGGTCTTGCGTGGCGTTTGGCAGGAGGTCGCCGGCGATCTGCTCAATCACGAACTGGTCGTAGGGCAGGTCGCGGTTGAAGGCGTTGATCACCCAGTCGCGCCAGATCCACATCTCGCGCGGCAGATCCTTCTCATAGCCGTTGGAGTCGGAGTAGCGGGCGAGGTCGAGCCAGTGGCGGCCCCACTTCTCGCCGTAGTGGTGGCTCGCGAGCAGTTTCTCGACCGTCTTCTCGGAGCCCTCGCGCTCGAAGGCGGCGATGTCGTCGGGCGAGGGGGGCAGGCCGATGATGTCGAGATACAGCCGGCGGCAGAGCGTGGCCGCGTCGGCCGGAGGCGCGGGCTGCATCTGCTTCGCCGCGAGCCGCTCGGCCACGAAGGCGTCGATCGGGTTTGCGGCCCCGGGCGTGGCCGGCACCACGGCCTTCTTCGGCGGCACGAACGACCAGTGTGGATGGTAGCCGGCCCCGTCGGCGATCCAGGCCTCGAGCAGCGCCTTCTGGGCATCCGAGAGCGGCTTCTTCTCGTGCGGCGGCGGCATGATCACGTCGGGATCGGTGGAGTGGATGCGGGCCACCAGCTCGCTCTCCTCCGGGTTGCCCGGCACGATCGCCGGCGTGCCAGAGTCGCCCCCTTCGAGGGCGTTTTGCCGGATGTCGAGCCGCAGGCCGCCCTGGCGGGTGGATTCGTCGATCCCGTGGCAGTGGGCGCAGTGCTCCGCGAGGATCGGCTGGATCTCGCGCTGGAAGTCGGGGCCGGCCGCGGCGGCGGGGCCGGCGCAGGCGATCGCCGCGGCAGTTGCGGCGAGGCCGCTGAAGAGGGGGATGCAGAAGGCAGAAGGGGGATGCAGCACGGCACACTCCTCCCGGGGGGAGATGGTCGTTCGGGCTTTCCAAATTATAGCATCGATCGGGCGTTGCAATGATCGCGGAAAACCGCGGCATCCCCGGGTTTCCACCCGGGGCTTGTTGCGGGGAGAGCGGAAGCGACCGGGCGACCGGGCGGCGGCGATGGGTGGTCAGCGAACCCGCGCGAGCTTCATGATCCGGCCCGCCACGTTCCAGTCCTGCACATAGAGGTTGCCCTCCGCGTCCCAGGCCGACCCATGCGTGCCGCTGAACACGCCCTCGATCCACTTGTCTTGCGGGATGTTGTAGTTGCGGCCCTGGGCCGGATCCGGGTTGTGGCCGAGCACGGCCATGATCGTGTTGGTCTTGTCGAGGATCACGAGTCGGCCGTGGAGGTCGGGCACCGACACGTAGTTCCGCTGCACCGCCGCCGACGTCGGCATTCCCAGGCCCGTCGCCACCTCCTCGAGAAAATTGCCCTCCAAGTCGTAGTGCAAAAGCCGCCCCTTCGGCTGGTGGTTGCGGTCGCAGATCAGGAGCCGGGGCGGGTCGTAGCGGGTGTCGAGCGTCATGCCGTGCGCCGTGCTGAACTGCTTCAGCTCGTTGCCCTTCGTGCCGAAGTGCTTGAGATACTTGCCCGTCTTGTCGAACTTGAAGATGTGGTCGCTGGCGTAGCCGTCGGAGAGGAAGATGTCGCCGTTGGGAGCCACGGTGATCGCCGTGGGGGCGAACTTCTTGAGCGCGAGGCCCGACTCCTCCGGAAACGGCAGCCGCAGCGCGATGGCGCCGGTCTCGGCGTGGATCTTGATCCCCTCTGCGTTGGCGTTGCGGGCGCCGTAGAGGTAGTCGCCGTCGGCCTCGCTGCGGATCTCGATGTCGTGCAGCCGGGTGTAGTCGCCGCCGAGGAAGCGGCGGACCACCTTGCCGTCGGGGCTGAACACGAACAGGCCCGCGTCGGCGCTCGTGTAGATGTTGCCGCGGCTGTCGACGGCGACGCCGCCGTGCGTGGGCCCGATCTGCGACAGGCCGCGGTCGTCGAGCCCCCAGCCCGGCACGGTGTCGAACGTCATGATCCCGCAGCCCATCCGCACCGGGGCGGGCGTCTTCACGGCAGCGGGCGACGGCGGGGCGGCAGCGGACGCCGGCGGGGCGACGGCGGCAGGCGGCTCGGCTTGCGCCGACACGGCGACGACGACGAAGAACAACGCGAACAGACGCATGGCGTTCATGGCACGACCTCCCATGGGCACGACCCTCCGTAGTGGAGCGGCATGATACCCGATCGGCCGACCCGGGTCGGCCGCGCCCGGGGGCAAACCGCGTGG
>JBKDMX010000072.1:0-2577 GCA_046343855.1 Planctomycetia bacterium | reverse complement strand
GGCCTTTTCCGGCATCGCAGCGTGCAATGCCGGGGCCTCGCGCGTGCGTGCGCCGCCATCACCAGAGGGAGTCGTCATGCATTCTTCGGCAAGACGACGAGGCTTCACTCTCGTGGAGCTGCTCGTCGTGATCGCGATCATCGGCGTGCTCATCGGCATGCTGCTGCCGGCCGTGCAGTCGGCGCGGGAAGCGGCCAGGCGGATGGCCTGCGGTAGCAACCTGCGGCAGTTCGGCCTGGGGCTCTTGAACTTCGAGAGCGGTCAGCGGCGGTTTCCATCGACCGACGTCCGCCCATCCGGCACCGCCGCATGGACGGCGGGTGGCGGATGGTCGCTGCATGCACGCGTGCTGCCCTATATGGAGGAGATGGCCCTGGCCGACCGCTTCGACTTCAAGCAGACGGCGTTTCGCGGAAATTTCTCGTCACAGGAACCCAATCCGGCCTTCGCCGCCTTGTTCGCCACGCCGATCCCCATGCTTCTTTGCCCGAGCGACGGCGCCCCTGCCGTGCAGTCGTCGAACGGCTATTCGTACGGCGGCAACAACTTCATGGTGAGCATCGGCAGTGCCACGGCCGACGGCCGCGGTGGCATGTACTGGAACTTCGCCAAGCCCACCGACGGGATCGTCTACGAGAATTCGAAGGTGCGGATCTCGCAGATCAGCGACGGCACCTCGAAGACCGTGATCGGCAGCGAAGCTGTGCGCAGCATTGGCAGCGACACGACCTTTCCGGCCGGGTCGCCGCCGCCGTTTCCTTACCAGTACACGCTCAACGGCTCGACGGGCTGGAACAGCACCACGCTCGTGCCGCCGAGCGGCGCCACGCCGACGACGGAAAGCATCGACACGACCGTGAATCAGTGGATGTCGCTCACGAGTTGGCGCGGCGCGAGCAGCCCGGCGATGCGCGGTCGGGGGCTCGCCTGGGCCGCCACGACGGCGGGCAACAGTCTCACCAACGGCTTCCTGCCCCCCAATAGTCCGATTCCCGATTACGTCGTCCACTGGTCGGGCTTCTTCGGGCCGAAGAGCCGGCATTCGGGCGGGGCCAACGTGCTTTTTGCCGACGGCCACGTGGCGTTTCTCACCGAAGGCACCGATGCGTCTTTGCACCGGGCCCTGCATAGCACCAATGGCGGAGAGGTGGTTTCGCATGAATGAGCGGAAATGGATTCACGGCCTCCCAGCCCTGTTCATCGCGATGATGCCGGCGTCGTCCCGCGCCCACGATACCTGGGTGCAGGTTTCGGCGAATACCGTCCGGCCGGATGACGTCGTCCACGTCGACCTGTTCCTGGGCAATCACGGCAACGACCATCGAGACTTCAAGATCGCCGGCAAGGTCGGTTCGCTCGACGAGGTGAAGCTCGAGGTGATCGGCCCCGATGGACGGAAGACCGACCTCGTGCCCGACATGGTCGATCTCGGCTACGCGCCGAAGGAGGGCTTCTGGTCGGGACGGTTCGTGCCGGCCGCCGCGGGGCTGCATTGTGCGAGCCACTTCCGGCAGGGCATTCGTCACGGGTCGATGGGACTCAAAGGGGGCAAGACGTTTTTCCTCGTCGCGGAGTCGCTCGACAAACCGGCGAAGCCGCCAGCACCGCCGCCAGCGCCGCTGCCGGGGCCGCTCGGTCATCCGCTGGAGTTCGTCCTCGAGACGCACCCCGTCATCGGCTGCGGGCCGGGCAAGCCGATTACCGTGCAGCTGCTCTTCAAGGGAAAGCCCCTGGCCGACCATGTCGTCTCGTTCATCCCGCGCGGCGCGACGCTCGCCGCAGGCTTCGATCCCGAGTTTGAACGGAAGACCGACGCCGAGGGGCGATGCAGCTATACGCCGAAGGAGGGCAACTTCGTGCTCGTTGTGACCCACCACGTCAAACCCGAGGAGCAGGGGGAGGGCTACGAGAAGACGGCCTATGCGGCCACGCTCGTGCTCAACGTGCCAGAGCGCTGCGCCTGCTGCGAGGAGTAGGGCGCGGTCCATCGCGCCGGCTCGCGGGCGGCAGAAGGTGCCTCGCGGTGGCCCTCGAGGACTCGGTCCAAATGCTCGTCACGCTTCCGCCGACCCCCTCGCCTCCGCTGGCAGCCTGTCCTACGAAGCTGATTGAGAAGCGAGATTCGCGGCGATCGCGATCGCCGCCGTCTCGATCCGCAGGATGTGCGGACCGAGCGACACGCGCTCGAAGCCCAGCCGCTCGGCGGCCGCGATCTCGTCGGGCGTGAAGCCCCCCTCGGGGCCGACGGCGGCGACGACATCGCCCGCGTTCGTTCGCAGGACGTCGTCGAGTGGCCGGCCACCCGGATGGGCGATGAGCCGCAGGGCGCCGGCATGCCGGTCGGCGACCGCCTCGAGCGTGGCCGGCGCCGCGATCTCCATGAGCGTGTTGCGGCCGCACTGCTTGCAGGCCTCGATCACGCCGCGGGCCAGCCGGGCCTGCGCCGAGGCCGTCGCCTCCGCGACACCCCGCGCCGTCACGAGCGGCACCAGTGCTTTCGCGCCGAGTTCCGTCAGTTTCTCCACGAGCCACTTCTGCCGGTCGCCCTTCGGCAGCGCGACGGCGATCGTGAGCGGT
>JBKDMX010000071.1:0-16614 GCA_046343855.1 Planctomycetia bacterium | reverse complement strand
TGCGGCGGGCGGAGATGCCACCGGCGACTGCTGCGACTCATGCGACAAACCACCCTCCCACGACACCTCGCGACGCCAAAGGCCAAACTCATGGCCCGGGTGGGCGAGGAGTTTCCTGTTGCGTGCCCTTGGGTGTGGTGGCGACATCCGGCTGATCGCGTTCAGGGCCACGACGACCGGGCAATCTTTCAGGCGTCGCCCGACGAGCTGCCCGACATCGACATCCACATCCTCTGACGGCATTCCATGCCACGGTGCGGACGGCCCGCGAGAAGGGCGGTTTCAAGACGGGCTCGAGCCGACGAGACAAATCCGGCCTTGAGCGTGGATAGGACGCTCTTCGGCACATCCACGATCGGGCCGCATCCAGCCCGACCAGCTCCGGCGGTTGCTCCTCATGATCCGCCCCGCTCGGCCGACGCTTGTCGAAGTGCCATTGGCCGACCTGTCCTTTTATGCAGCATGTCACCGATAACCAAATCCCTGATCGAGGAACTCGAGCACGCCCCGGAGAGTGTGCAGCGGGAGGTGCTCGCTTTTCTGCGGCACCTGCGGGCACGCGGCGCCGGCAGTGATGGGAGCGAGGACGTGCAGGCCCTGCTGCCGCTCGCGGAGTCAGCCTGGGCGGTGGTTTGGGATACTCCTGAAGAGGATGAGGCGTGGCGGAATTTGTAGGCGGCGACGTGGTCGTCGTGCCCTTTCCGTTCACTGATCTTCAGTCGAGCAAGCGTCGGCCCGCCTAAATAATCGCCAAAAACCTGGCATATCCAGTGAGCAGCCGTGTGGTATCGGCTGCCTTCACTCACACTGGATATGCCCATGCACGACAACCTTTCTGGGCGAGCAGCGGAGCTCGCCCATCTCACCGATCTGATCCGCACCAGTCTCTCGCTGGCCGATACGGCGATCCCTCTCCTCAACGAGCAGTTGCATTCCCTCGCTGAGATGGGGCTCGACAACCTCGAACTCGAGGGGCCGCGAATCTATTCCCGCACGGCAGGCTGGTCGCCCGCATTCGACGACGAGCAGATTATCTTCGCAGCAGCACTCACGATGCCCGGTGGCCTCGGCTGCACGGTTTGGAGTGACGACGATTACGCGACGCGGTATGGCGACTCGCACCATGAGCCGCCGGTGCTGCGGGAGCGCTTCGTCGTGTACGACAAGCTTCCGCCAATCGTGCGGGCAATGATTCCGGGCGTTGCCCCGAAGCTCATTGCTGAACTTCTCTCATGCTTCCACGTGCTGGCTCGGTAATGCCGGGCCTGCGTATCTCCCGCCCGGCCGCGGCGTAGCGGCCGGGCCTCTCTTTGTCCGGCAGGCAAGGTGTCTCGCTGGACTGGTTCTCTCGCTGGTGGCGACGCTCGCCGCCGTCGCGGCTGCTCTTGGCGAGACAATCGCCCTCGTCCGTCGCCGCGGCTTCCACATCGATAGCCGTTTGGGTGGTAGCGAGGTGCCGCTGGCGGGCTCGCGGTTTCGACGGGCCACCGATGAAGGCGACGACGTCCTCGATCTCGCGATGGATGGCATCGACTGGGATGCCGCCGATGACTCTCGGCTGCAGCACCGTGCGCGTCGGCTGAATGGCAGGCGACTCCGTCGACGGGTCGCATAGCTGCGATCGCGGTGGGCACAACCGGCGGCGTGCCGACTGGGGCCGATGTGGCTTCCGGGCGAGGGTTTCCGTGGCAGGAGGCCGCGGGCTGTCGGGAAACCGGCGGCTATCAGAACACCGACGAGTATGGAGGCTCATGATGGTTTGTCTCGCTTCGTTGTCAGTGCCGCTGGTCGAGGATGCCGATCTTCGGGATGCGCGGCGGCGATTCGAATCGCACGTGCTGCGGACGTCGCAGCCGATCCTTGAACGCTATCAATTCGTGGGCCGCGGCTCGGCACGCATGATGCGGGACGTGCACGCGGCGTACGTGGCCGAGTTGCGGATCATCGTGCAGCTTCACGTATGGCAGCGAGGCCGACTCGTTGACCTTTCGCAGATAGGCGTGCCAGCGCCTCATGGCATGATCACGAATCTGATCGAGCGTATGAGGGAGGCGCGGCAGGAATATATCGCCTCGGAAGCCTTGGTCCCGACCATCGGTGCGATGTTTTTCTGGTGGTACGAGAAGTGCGCCCGGCACGCCCCGGAGCATTTGGATACGGATGTCCTTGTGCGGGGCAGCGTCACGAATGACGTAATAGACGAATTGGCGAGGCTTGCGTGGAGCCTGCGTCATCCGAATATCGAATCCGGAAAGGAATAAATCATGGAAGCCACGGAACGCTACGAGTCACGCACGTACATACGTCGGAGCCAAAGCAGACAGGAACTGTCACTGCACGAGCAACTCGGAATTGTCCTGAGGCGCGCCGCGGAACTGAACGTGCCGCTCGACATCACGCTGGCTGACCTGGACTACATGCTCGACAATCGCTTGCACCACTACAAAGGCCTGTATGTGGATGATGGCCTGAAGGGCGACGATCTGGAGCGGCCTGCCTTCGCGGAGATGTGCAGGGAGCTTCAGTCGAACGAGACGATTCGCCGCGTGTTTTGTGTGCGACGAGATCGGATGGCCCGTCCACAGGACATCGAGTTATATGAGATGGCTATGTGGGAAATGCGAGTGGCGATGCTCGGCATCGACATCGTGTACAGCGACCGCATTGTCAGCGCGGCCGATGTTGGCCGTGACATGTTTTCGCAATTCATCACGTCGACTGTCGAATACAAGGGGGCCGGAGACTTTTTGGTGAAGCACGCCGAGCGGGTTGACGGCCAGTTCGTACTTGGCACGCGCAGCGGCGGTCGCTTCCTGCATGGAACACAGGTCCGCGAACATCCCGTATGGACCTTTGCGGTTCCGCTTGACTGGCTTGAATTCGGCTTGGGCCTTGGCCAGAGCGGTGTCCAGCAACTCGGTAGAAGCCGACGCCTCGCGATACAGATACGGCCTATTGCTCACCATCCCCTCCCTTTCTGGAAATACTTGGCGTTCATCTCGATCACCTTTCCGTAGTAGTGAGGCGTCCACCAATCCAACGCCCGACGGTGCTCCAGTTCGCGCAGCAGCGCGTAGACGCGAGCCTCTGCTTCTTGCAGAACGCTCTCCGGCAACGCCATCACCGCACAGTGGTACGGGTAGGTGGTGGACGTCGCGATGAACTGCATTCGGTGGCGAGGCCAACCGGCCTGCATCCCACCGATCAGGTAGAAGGCAGCCTGCAACTCGTACTTAAAGTCGAGGCAGGCACGGTGAAACGTCTCGTCGGGATCAGCGTCCCGCGTTGTTTTGAAGTCGTAGAAAAAGTCGGGCGTGGCCCCGTCCACCCGGCACTTGCACGGCAGGCCATCGACCTCAAAGGCGATGTTGAACTCCGTGTGGGTAGCCGCCATCAGGCAGTCCACCGCAGCGGGGTTCTCAAGGATTTGCTTGGTCTGGTCCCGCAGCACCTTCTCTGTTGTGGGGGAGATCGGGATAGCGTCAGGTGCTTGGTCGGCCAGCCATGAGTCGGCGGCTTTGCCCAACTGTCCCGTTGCCGTGGTCAGGTGGAGCGGGCAGACGGCCACCCGCGACCAGAACCGTGAGGCGTCCGTCCCATCCAGCAGTTCACCCCAAGTGTGTAGGGTCTTGCCGTAGTCGAACGCAGGGTCGGTGCGCTCCGGGGCGCCCTTCGCGACATACCGCCGGTAGGATGCGACCGGAGAGGCGTCTATCTCCTCGAGTGAGGACGCATTGATACGGTCCTTCCAGTCATCGCCGTCGAAGTAGACGGCGGCTGGTTCATACGAAATAGCAGCGGCCGGACTTGAACCGGCGACACCCGGCTTATGAAGCCGGTGCTCTAACCAACTGAGCTACGCTGCCCTGATGCGAGAAATATACCCCGTGAAGCCGCGATCGTCAGCGGGGCTCGAAAACGGCCGTCTTGCGTGCGACACCCGGCTTCAAAAGCCGGGTGTCGGTGTGTCACTTTACGATTGCGGCGGCGAGCGACTCGGCCGAGAGCGTCTGCGCGCGGGCGAAGCCGGCGATCAGCCGCGCGGAGGTCGGCTCGAGGGCAACGAGTGAAAAATCCCCGAGCAGGAAGAAGTCGGCCGCCTGCGGAAACTTCCCCAGATAGGCGGCCTTGAGCGTCGCATGGTCGGGATGCTCGGGCGGAATGAACTCGGCCACCGCCGGGATCGAGACCCGCGGCAGGGCCTGCGGCATCACGTCGGGCGCGTCGGCCGCCGTGATCAGGAGGCAGACCTCCGGCGCGGCGAGCATGTCGCGGGTGTGGGCCGAAAGACCACTGACATGCGTGATCAGCCGCAGCCTTCCCGCCGCCACGTGCGCCGCAAACGCGATCATCGAGGCGAACGGCCGGCCGTCATGGAGCGTGGCCAGCGCCGCAACGGTTCTGTGCGTCAGCAGGTCGTGTAATACGTGCGTCGATGCATCGCTCATGGGTTTCAGCTCATGTGGCTTGGTGAGACAAGAATGACGGCCCGATTGCCGTCGGTAAAATAGGGGTCGCCCGTCAGGTTGCGTTTGGGCGCCGTGGCCGGGCAGCCGCCCACGCCCGCGACGTAGCCCGCCGCGACCACGCGGCGGGCCTGCACGAGATCCTCGATCACGTAGTCGCGGGATTCATCGACATTCGGATCGATGCGGTGCGTCGTCAGGTTCCAGGCCCGCGTCGTGAACCGCACGCCGATGTCGCGACTCACCTGGCCTGCCCAGACGGGCTTGCCTTCGAACGTGAGCGGCGTCAGCCAGAGCCGCAGGTGGAGCCGCTCGTTGATCGAGTGCCGCGTCCGCTGCAGGGCGATGTCTTGATCGCGGCCGAAGAGGTGCAGCGGGCTGACCGGGGAATACCGGTAGTTCGCGCCGAGCAGAAACGCCCGCACGGTTTTCCAGCAAGTGGCGAGCGTGATCGTCTCGCTCTCGTCCCAGCGGGCTGCGAATGCGGAAAGCAGCGTCTCGAACTCGCCGATCACGACCAGGTTCACCGGGTCGCCCGACCGCGTGCCGCCGGCATTGGTCGTCGCCGGCGGCAGCGCCTCCAGCCGCGCGACGAGCGTGTCGAGATCGCAGGCCTCGACGGTTGACGCGGGGCGGATCGTGGCGAAGTCGCGGTCGAGATAGTCGGCGGCGATGCCGGGCACCGGCACCGTGAAGACAAACTCGATGTCTTCCGCAGGCGCCGTCGGCGCGGCGCCTGCGTGCATGAGCCGGCCAAACGTCTGCCGCAGGCCGCCGCCGCGGCCCAGCCGCACGTGCACCGACTTCGTGCCGAGGTCGAGCGTTGTGAAGACGAAGCCCTGCGCAACGCCGCCGGCCGGGATCGACACCAGCGGAAACCCGCGGGCCCGAAAGAAATCGTCCATGCGGCTATTGGCGAGCCAGGCCGTGACGAGCTTGAGCGGCACGAGCGCCAAGAGCGGCACGAACACCCAGCCCATCGCGCCAAAGGCGGAGAGCCGGCGGCCGATCGAGAAGTGATTCACGGCCGCCGCCTCCAGCGGCGTGAAATACTTCGGGTCGATGTTCACCGGCTGCAGCCGCACGCTCTCGGCGCCGCGGTTTTCGATCCGCACGAACACCGGCTGGATGCCGCGCCGCGCGAGGTCGACTCCAAAGAGCCGCCGGCTCTCGTCGGCGGCCAGCACGGCGACCGTGGCACGCGCCTGCGGGTGTTCCTGCGTGAGGGTCCGCGCGAGGTGGGCGTCGAACCGCGCGTCTGGCTCGTAGGGCGTGATCACGAGCCGCCAGAGCCGGGTCGGAAGGGAGCAGAGGAAGGCGATCATGGCGGCGAGTGGTTCTGGAAACGCAAACGGCCCGGGGCGCGGGGCCCCGGGCCGCTGGCTGAACGTGGTGCGGGCCGCCGGGTTATTCGACCAGGCTGCACGAAGCCTCGACGACGGCGTCGATCTTCTCGTCGGTGAGGCCGCCCTTGGCGAACGCGTGGTTGGCCTTTACCTTGCCCTCCTTGTAGCAGACGACCGTGAGGTCGGCGTCGGGGGCGATCTTGAAATCGGGCGGGCCGTTCTCGGCATCCTCGGGCACCACGAAGGCGAGCCGGGTGATCCCGTGCTTCTTCGCGAAGTCTTCGGACGCCTTCTTCAGGCTCTCGGCGTCGGCGCCGATCATGTTGACGAAGCCCATCATCTTGTCGTCGGCATGCTCCTCGACCTCTTCCTCGATCTTCTTGAGCAGCTTGGCGAGCTTCTCGTCACCGGAGCGGGCGAAGACCATCACCACGGGCTTCGCGCCCGTCTTGCAGCGGTAGCAGCCGGAGCGGCCGATTGGGAAGCCGTCGTCGGGATTCCCGGCGACCTTCGTCACCGTGAAGGCGCCGACGGAATCGCCCACCTGCGGGCCGCTCGTCATCTCGGCAGAGGCGACAACCGCCATGCCACACACCAAGGCCACCGCCATCACACATGCTGCACGCATCGTTAAAACTCCTGGAAGGACCGACAGGGAGGGAAAGTCGGCGCCGAAGGACGCGCCGGCGGGATCAACTTGAGTCGCTGAGCCTATCGCAGGTACGCTTTGTCAGGCAACTTTTTGGTCGGCGAGCCTCTGCGGCTCTGGATTCCGCGAGGAATCAAGGCGTCAACGCGGGCAAGGAGCTTTCATGGGACGATTCTTCGGCAAGGTGACCACCGGCGGCGGCTTCCGCGCGGTCATGTATACGTTCAAGAAATCCCGCGAGGCGGGCGGCCTCTGGAAATTCTGGAAGGCCATGCGGTCGAAGAACGCCTGCAAGACCTGCGCGCTCGGCATGGGCGGGCAGGCCGGCGGCATGGTGAACGAGGCGGGCCACTTCCCCGAGGTCTGCAAGAAGTCGTTTCAGGCGATGGTGGCCGACATGCAGGGGGCCGTGAAGCCGACGTTCTTCGAGACCTACTCGATCCCGCAGCTGCAGGCCTTCACGCCCTACCAGATGGAGCACTCCGGCCGGCTCGTGCAACCAGTGGTGCTCGAAAAGGGATCGCAGCACTACAAGCCGATTTCGTGGGCCGACGCGATGGAGCGGATCGCCGCCAAGCTCCTGCGCAGTGATCCCAACGAGACCTTTTGGTACTTCAGCGGCCGCTCGAGCAACGAGGCCGGCTTCCTGCTGCAGCTCTTCGCCCGGATCTACGGCACGAACCACGTCAACAATTGCTCTTATTACTGCCATCAGGCGAGCGGCGTCGGGCTGGCGAGCGTGGTGGGCACGGGCGCGGGCACCGTGAAGCTCGACGACATGGAAAACTCCGACTTCGTCATGCTCATCGGCGGCAACCCCGCGAGCAATCATCCCCGGATGATGCGCACGCTCATGATGGTGCGCCGCCGCGGCGGGAAGGTGGTGGTGATCAATCCGATCGTCGAGACGGGACTCGTGAACTTCTCCGTGCCGAGCGATGCCTGGGCGCTCCTCTTCGGGGCCGAGATCGCGAGCACCTACGTGCAGCCGCACGTCGGCGGCGATCTGGCGCTCGTCTATGGCCTGCTCAAGCGGATCCGCGAGATCGGCGCCTGCGACGAGGCCTTCCTCGCGGCCAACACGGTCGGCTGGCCGGAGCTCGCCGCGCGGCTCGACGCGCTCTCCTGGGACGAGATCGTGGAGAAGTCGGGCGTGTCGCGGACACAGATCGACGACATCGCCGGCCAATATGCCCGCAGCCAGCGGGCCGTCTTCGCCTGGACGATGGGCGTGACGCACCACCTCCACGGCGCCGCCACGGTGCAGGCCATCGCGGCCTTGGCGCTCGCCCGCGGGATGGTGGGCCGGCCCGGCGCGGGGCTCCAGCCGATCCGCGGTCATTCCAACATCCAGGGCATGGGCACCGTGGGCGTCACTCCGAAGCTCAAGGACGCCGTCTTCAATCGGCTGCAAAACCACTTCGGCGTGGGCCTGCCCACCTCGAAGGGCTACGACACGCTCGAATGTCTCGACGCCGCCGACGCCGGCCGGATGCGATTCGCCATGTGCCTCGGCGGGAACCTCTGGGGTGCGAGCCCCGACGCGGCCTACGCGAAGCGGGCGATGGGCAAGATCGACACGGTGGTCTACATGAGCACGTCGCTCAACACGGGCCACGCCGGCGGCCTCGGCGCCGAGGAGACGATCATCCTGCCGGTGCTCGCCCGCGACGAGGAGCCGGAGCCCTCCACGCAGGAGAGCATGTTTAGTTACGTCCGCCTTTCCGACGGCGGCACGCCGCGGCACGTGGGCCCGCGGAGCGAGGTTGAGATCATCGCCGATCTCGCCCAGCGGGTGCTCGGCGGCGCGGAGAGCGGCCGGCAGACGCCGATCGACTGGCAGGCGATGAGCCACACGAGCACGATCCGGCAGGCGATCGCGCAGATCGTGCCGGGGCTCGAGCAGATCGCCGACATCGACAAGACGAAGAAGGAATTCTCCATCCCCGGCCGGGCGATCGACCGGCCGCGGTTTCCCACCGAAGACGGCAAGGCCCACCTCTTCGTGCACGAACTGCCTCCCGCGCCCACCGGATTGCAATTGATGACGATCCGCAGCGAGGGGCAGTTCAACACCGTCGTGTATGAAGAAGAGGATCTCTATCGCAACCAGACGCGGCGCGACATCGTGATGATGCATCCCGACGACGTAGCGAAGTTCGGATTGCAGGATGGCGGCCGCTGCCGCATCACGAGCGCCGCGGGCAGCATGCGGGGGCAGATCGTCTCGGCCTTCGACCAGATCCGGCCGGGCAACGTGGCGATGTATTACCCCGAGAGCAACGTGCTCGTGCCGAAGTCGGCCGACCCGCTCTCGCGGACGCCGGCCTACAAGAGCATCGCCGTCACCGTCGAGCCCGACGTGGCATTCGTGCAGTTCGGGAGGCAGGAGCCAGAGCTCGTGGCCGCCGGCACGCCCCGCGACAAGATGAACCAGTGCGGGTAGCGTAGGACAGGCCTCCGTGCCTGTCGCAATCGGGTGCAAGACAGGCAGAGACGCCTGTCCTACGCAGGGGTGCGAGACAGGCTGAAGCCTGTCCTACTCGAAGAGCGGGAGTTGGTCCGCCGGTTCGGGCTTCTTGCGGGGCTTCGGCGCGGCGGCGGTCCCCGACTCGAACTCGAGCAGGAGATCACGGGCCCGCTCGATGACGCCCCCGGGCACGCCCGCCAGCCGCGCCACGTGCACGCCCCAGCTCTTGTCGGCGGCGCCGGAGGCCACGCGGTGGAGAAACACGAGCTGGTCGCGGTGCTGCTGCACGAGCACCTGCACGTTGGCCACGCCCGGCAGCCGCTCGAGCGCGGCGAGCTGCAGATAGTGCGTGGCGAAGAGCGTGCGGCAGCCGGGCCCCGCCTGTAGGTGCTCGATCACGGCCTGCGCGATCGCCAGGCCGTCGTAGGTGCTGGTGCCGCGGCCGACCTCGTCGAGGATCACGAGGCTCCGGGGCGTGGCGCGATTCAGGATCCGGGCGGTCTGCGCCATCTCGACGAGAAAGGTACTCGCGCCACGGGCGAGGTCGTCGCCGGCGCCGATCCGCGCGAAGAGCCGGTCCACGATCCCGACGACGGCCCGCTTCGCCGGCACGAAGCTCCCCGCCTGCGCGAGCACGGCGACGAGCGCGGCCTGCCGAATGAACGTGCTCTTGCCGCCCATGTTGGGGCCGGTGACGAGCAGGATGGCGGGCTGGGGCGAGCGCGAACGGCGGCCACCGGAGGCGATGGCCTCGAGCAGCATGTCGTTGGCCACGAGCGTGCCCGGCGGCAGGAGTTCCTCGAGCACCGGGTGGCGGCCCGCCTCGATCACGAGTTCCGTGCCATCCGTGATCTCGGGCCGCGCCCAGCCGCGGCTCCGCGCCACGTCGGCGAGCGCCACGAGCACGTCGATCTCGGCGAGCACCGCCGTCGCCCGGTCGAGCCGCGCGCGATGCTCGGCGACGAAGAGCCGCAGCGCTTCGAGCAGCTCGATCTCGCGGCGTGTCGCCTCGTCTTCGGCGCCGAGCACCTGCCGCTGCCGCTCGTCGAGCTCGGGCGTGGTGTAGCGCTCCGCGTTTTTCACCGTCTGCTTGCGGATGTATTCGGCCGGCACCTTCCCGGCCTGCGTGCGGCTCACCTCGAGGAAGAAGCCAAACACCCGGTTGAAGCCGACCTTGAGCGTGGGGATTCCGGTCCGCTCGATCTCGCGGGCCTGATATTCGGCGATCCAGGCCTTGCCTCCGGAGGCCATCTCGACGAGCTCGTCGTAGCGGGCGTCGAACCCGGGGCGGATGAAGCCGCCGTCGCGGGCGAAGACGGGGCAGCCTTCGCGGAGCGTCGCGCCGATCCGCCCCGACAGATCGTCGCAGGGATCGAGCGCGTCGCGCAGGTCGGCGAGCAGGCCGCCGCATGATGCGAGCGCCGCCACCAACTCGGGCAGCACCGCCATTGCGCGGCCGATCCGCTCGAGGTCGCGCGGCCCGGCGCGGCCGGAGACGACGCGGCTCGTGAGCCGCTCGAGGTCGCCCACGCCGGTGAGCGTCGCGGCGAGCCGCCGGGCGAGGGATTCGTCGCCGACGAGCGATTCGACGGCATCGAGCCGTTCGTCGATCCGCGGCTTCTCGACGAGCGGCGCCGAGAGCCATTCGACGAGCAGCCGCGCGCCCATCGGCGTCTTCGTGCGGTCGAGCACGCCGGCAAGCGAGCCCTCGCGGCTGCCGGAGGCGACACCGCGCACGAGCTCGAGGCTCCGCCGCGTGGCCTCGTCGATCTCCATCCGGTGGCCGGGCCGCCAGGCGGCGAGCGTGTCGATGCGGGCGATCGCCGAAGGCTCGTTCTCCTCGAGATACGCGACGATGCCGCCTGCCGCCAGAACGCCGGGCAGGTCGGCGGGCAGATCGAAGCCGAGCCCCTCGAGACGCGTGCCGCCGAGGGCCTTCACCACGGCAGCCCGCGCGGTCGCGTCGTCGAACCACCAGTCGGGCCGGCACGTCACGGCGCGGCGGCCGCCCGTCGTGCGGACGATCTCCTCCACCGGCTCGCGATCCTTCTCCGCGCAGAGCACCTCGGTGGGATCGAGGCGGAGCAGGTGGTCGGCCACATCGTCGCGGGAGACCACGGCGCACTCGAAGCGTCCCGCGGCCACGTCGATCCAGGCGAGTCCGAGGAGCACCTCGTCGGCCTCACGAGAGGCGACGGCCTGCGGCAGCACCGCCACGAGATGGTTGCGGCGGGCGGGATCGAGCAGCGATTCATCGGCGACGATGCCGGGCGTGACGATCCGCGTCACCTCGCGGCGAAGCAGCCCACGGCCCGACTTTCCATCCGACGAAGCTGGCCCATCGATTTGTTCGCAGATCGCCACGCGACGTCCTGCGGCCACGAGCTTCACCAGCTGCACGTCGAGCTGGTGGTGCGGGAAGCCGGCCATCGGCAGGGCGTCGGGGCCCTTGTCGCGGCTGGTGAGCGTGAGGTCGAGGAGCGTGGCCGCCTCGCGGGCGTCGTCGCCAAAGAGCTCGTAAAAGTCGCCCATGCGAAAGAGGACGAGCGCCCCCGGGCACCGGGACTTCGCCGCCTCGAACTGCTGCATCATCGGGGACGCCATGGCGGGAAATGTAGCAGCCTTTGACCGCATGGCACGCGGGGCGTACAAAACATCGGACGGTGCGGGTGCCGATGAGAGGCCCCTGCGATGGGGACCTGTGAACCTGGTCAGGGCCTAACCGCAGCAGCCATAAGCAGTCGTCTCTTTGTGCGGTGGGCCTCTCATCGGCATCCGGCCGCCCTTGCCGATCCTCCGGAAACGCCATGGCTGAGCCGGCCGCCTACCAAGTCGTCGCCCGCCGCTACCGCCCGCAGCGGTTCGACGAGCTCGTGGGGCAGGAGCACGTGGCCCGCGGGCTCTCCGGCGCCATCGAGACGGGGCGGATCGGCCATGCCTATCTCTTCACCGGCGCCCGCGGCGTGGGCAAGACGAGCGCGGCGCGGATCTATGCCAAGGCGCTCGAGTGCGAGCAGGGGCCGGCCGCCGAGCCCTGCAACGCCTGCGAATCCTGTCGGGCGATCTCGTCGGGGCAGGATGTCGACGTCGTCGAGATCGACGCCGCGAGCAACCGCGGCATCGACGAGATCCGGCAGCTGCGGCAGAACGTGGCCGTGCGGCCGGCCCGCGGCCGCTTCAAGATCTACAACATCGACGAAGTGCACATGCTCACGCGCGAGGCGTTCAATGCGCTCTTGAAGACGCTCGAGGAGCCGCCCGCGCACGTGAAGTTCGTGCTCTGCACGACGGAACCCGAAAAGCTGCCGATCACGATCCTCTCGCGGTGCCAGCGGTTCGATTTCCAGACCGTCGACCCGCCGGCGATCGCCCGCCGCCTCGCGCAGATCGTGTCGGCCGAAGGGGCGAGCGTGGCGCAGGAGGCCCTCGACCTGATCGCCCGGCGTGCGGCGGGGAGCATGCGCGACAGCCAGTCGTTGCTCGAACAGCTGCTCGGGGCGGCGACCGGTCCGGTCGGTGTGGACGAGGTCCACGCCGTGATCGGCACAGGCCGCGAGGAGAAGGTGGGCACGCTCGTCGTGGCAATCGCGGCCCGCGATCCGCGCGGGGCGATCGCGGCGCTCGATGCGGCGCTCGCCGGCGGCGCCGATCCCGGCGGCGTGCTCGAACAGGTGATCGCCGCCCTGCGCGACTGCCTGCTCGCGAGCGTCGGCTGTGGTCCGGAGTCGCTCACACAGGGGCAGGGCCTCGGGGTCGATCTCGCCGCGCTTGGTCGCACGCTCGGCACGGAAACGCTCCTGGCGATGCTGCAGATCATCGACCACGCGCTCGCCCGCATGCGGACGAGCGGCCACGCCGCCGTGCTCGCTGAGATGGCCGTCGTGCGGCTGGCGAAGCTCGAAGACCTCGACAACTTGGTCGCGCTCGTGCACGCGGCTCCCGCCGACAAGCCGACCCCGGCGCGGCAGCTGCCGGCCGCGGTTGCGGTGCCGGCGGCCCCCTCGGCCCCCGCCGCCGCGGGCGAGCGCGAAAAAAAAACGACCGACCTGACGCCGGTGGCCGTGGCCGCCGCCCCGTTGGCTGACGAAGCACCGGTCGAAGCACCGGTCGCAGCGGTGATCGAAGCGATCAGTGAAGCAACGCGCGAGTCGCTCGCGGAGGCCGACGCGGAGCCTGTGGTGACAGCGGCTCCCCCGACGCTCCCGGCGGATGCCCATGCCGCCTGGCTCCAGGCGGGGGAAGCGGTGGGCGGACTCGTGGCCGACTTCGCCGCGATGGCGTCGCGGGCATCCTGGCGCGACGAGCTGCTCGAGGTGGCGCTGCCCGGCGATGCGACGACGGCCGTCTCGTTTCTCCGACGGCCGGAAGTGGCCGCCAGCCTCGCGCGGGTGCTTGGCGAGATCGCCGGTCGCCCGCTCAAGCACACGATCGTGGTCGAGTCGGTGGCCGCAGCACCAGCTTCCGCCGTACGTGCCAATAGCGCCGCTGCCGAGCCCGCGGCGGCGGAGCGGCCCCGCGCCGTCCACTCGCAGGCGGCGCTCCTGCGCGAGGTGATGGATCACCCGCTCGTGACCCATGCCCGCACGCTCTTCGACGCCGCGGTGCGCAAGGTGGAGCCGCCGCGGCCGCAGGAGATGACGACAGTGCCGGCGGCATCCGTCGCGGCAGATGACGAGACAGCGGCCGGCGAAGACGCCGCGTCGGGCTACACGGGAGGCACGGATGGCTGAAACCCGCGGGGCGATCGCCCGGCTCGTCGATTCTTTCGCAGACCTGCCGGGCATCGGCCGCAAGTCGGCCGAGCGGCTGGCCTACCACGTGCTGCGGATGCCAAACCAGGAGGCGCTTGCCTTCGCCGATGCGATCCGCGCCGTCAAGGAAAAGCTCCATCCCTGCAAGACCTGCTTCAACCTCGCCGAGCAGGACGAATGCGACATCTGCCTCGACCGCAGGCGCGACCGTTCGATCCTCTGCGTGGTCGAGCAGGTGCGCGACCTTTTGGCGCTCGAGCAGGCGGGCAACTACCGCGGCCTCTACCACGTGCTCGGCGGCAGGATCTCGCCGCTCGAGGGCATGGGGCCCGAGAAGCTCGCGCTCCAACAGCTCGTCGAGCGCGTGAAGGGGGGCGGGATCCGCGAGGTGATCATGGGAACGACGCCGAATGTCGAGGGGGATGCCACGGCCCTCGAGGTCTCGTCGCGCCTGTCGGGCCTGCCCGTCACGATCACCAGGCTGGCCCGCGGTCTCACCGTCGGCGCGTCGCTGGAGCAGGCAAACCGCGAGATGCTCGCCGACGCCTTTGCCGGCCGGCAGCGGCTGTGAACGGAATCCCGACGACACGGTATCCTTGAGGGTGCCCGAGGAGCGGCAGGAGCCGATACGGGCGCGGAGGAACCCCAGCGATGCGGATGTCGTTCGGACAGGACATGCGGATGGCGCAGAAGCAGATGCTTGCGCCGCGCATGATCCAGTCGATGGAGATCCTGCAGCTGCCGCAGCTCGCCCTCGAGGAGCGGATCGAGCAGGAGATCCAAAACAACGAGACGCTCGAGGTGGAGGAGGCCGACGGGGAGATGGCCGGCGGCGAGCCCGGCGGCCCGGTGGCGGAGGCGGCCCCCACGGCCGTCGAACGCACGCTCGACGAGAAGCCGCTCGTGGTGGATCAGGAGCATGCCAACCAGGCCGATTTCGAGCGGTCGTACGACTGGGCCAGCGAATATCCCGATTCCGACGACGACCGCAGCCGGCCTTCGGCCTCGCGGATCGACGAGGCCTCCGATCGCTACCTCGACTCGATGGCCAACATGCAGGAGCGGCCCGAGACGCTCTTCCATCACCTGCACGAGCAGATTTCCAACTACGACCTCACCGAAGCCGAGCGGCAGGCGGCCGACAAGGTGATCCACAATCTCGACGCCAACGGCTACCTGCCGATGCCGCTCGAGGAGCTCGTCGATCCGGACGGCCCCAAGGATCAGCTGGCGGTGCTCGAGAGGGCGCTGGCCGTGGTGCAGGGGATGGAGCCCGCCGGCGTGGCCGCCCGCGACCTGAAGGAATGCCTGCTCTTGCAGATCCGCCCCGAGATGCCCGGTGCACGGCACTTGCGGCGGCTCGTGAGCGACCATCTCGAAGACCTCGCCGGCAATCGCCTGCCGCTCATCGAAAAGAAGACCGGCTTCTCGATCGCCGAGATCGAGCGGCTGCGGGAGCAGTTGCACTCGCTGCATCCGAAGCCCGGCGCGATGTTCATCATGCCCGTCGTGCCACGGGTGAAGCCCGATGTCTATGTCGAGCAGCAGGCCGATGGAACGTGGAAGGTGCGGCTGGAGGAGGTGGACCTGCCGAATCTCCGCATCAGCCCCATCTACAGGCAAATGCTCCTCTCGCCGGACACGGATCCGAACACGCGGGAATACATCAAGCGGAAGATCAACTCGGCGCAGTGGCTCATCGAGTCGATCGAGCAGCGGCGAAGCACGCTGCTGAAGACGGCGCAGGCGATCGTGGATCATCAGACGAGGTTCCTGGCCGACGGCCCGGAGGCGATCGAGCCCCTGAAGATGCAGCAGATCGCGGACCGGATCGGAATGCACGTCACCACGGTGAGCCGGGCCGTGGACGACAAGTGGCTGCAGACGCCGCGTGGGCTCTACCCGCTGCGCCGGTTCTTCGTCGGCGGCACGACGAGCGCCGACGGCGAGGAGGTGGCCTGGGACGCCGTGCGGATCAAGCTGCAGGAGATCATCGACGCCGAGCCGAAGGACGACCCCTACAGCGACGACGCCCTCGTGGAGGAACTGGGCAAGCGCGGGATCACCGTCGCCCGCCGCACGGTCACGAAGTACCGCAAGGCGATGAACATTCCGAGTTCCCGCCAGCGCCGGGATTGGAAGCTCGCCAGCAAGGCGAAGCCGGCCCGGCCCGAGCCCGATCAGGCCGAGTAGCGCCGACTTGCCGGTTTTCCGCGGCCGCTCGTAGGATGCTGGCCTCCACCGAGAACCTGCCCACCATGCGCTGCCCCTTCTGCCGCACCGACAACGACCGTGTGATCGATTCGCGTGCCGGCGACGACGGCACCTCCATCCGTCGCCGCCGCGAATGCGTCGCCTGCCGGCGGCGGTTCACGACCTACGAGCGGGTGGAGCGGCAGCTGCTTTCCGTGGTGAAAAAGGGGGGCGTCCGCGAGCCCTTCGATCGCGACAAGATCAAGCGCGGGCTCGCCAAGGCCTGCTGGAAGCGGCCCGTCACTGAGGAAGACATCGAAGGCGCGGTGACGTCGCTCGAAGCCGAGCTCTACGGCAACTACGAGAGCGAAGTGCCCAGCCGCGTGCTCGGCGAGCGGCTGATGGAGCTGCTCCGCACGATCGACCAGGTGGCCTACGTCCGCTTCGCGAGCGTCTACCGCGAGTTCAAGGACGTCCGTGATTTCGTCGACGAGCTCGAGCCGATCCTCGCCGAGACGAACCTTCAGGAACGGACGTAATCTTCTCCGCTCGCCCGACGCGCCCAATCCGGCTTCGGGTGACCCGTACCCCGTCGCCGGACGCTCGCTTCGTACGACCAATCCGCTCACGCGGATCGGTGCCCGAGCAACGCCGGCTCCCGGGGCACGGTTCACCCGAAGCCTCCCCTGCCGATTGGGGTAGGCTCGCGGGTCGGCGGAAGCGTGACGAGCATTTGGAC
>JBKDMX010000070.1:0-16902 GCA_046343855.1 Planctomycetia bacterium | reverse complement strand
TCCACGCCCGACATCCTTTTTGTCACGAATGGTGTCCTCGAGCGTGGCCCCGGCCCAATGCAGCCGGGGGATAATCGCGGTGCAAACTACCAGCAAGATGCGATGCTTAACCGCTCGACGTTCTTCACGCTGAGACATGGGGCGATCAACTCGCCGGAATATGACACAACCCGAATTTTTGTGAACAATACTGAGGTTTTGTCTCGCGTCCCAGTAACGCCAAATCCCTATGCCGCGACTGATACGACTAACGAGCTGGGCTGGCTGATCAACGGTAGGATTTTCGGCAAGCTCTCGTACGACGGGGGCGAGTGGGATTTTGAAGTCGCTCCAAGCGGCAATTTTTTCTTCAAGCAAAACAGTGCACCCGCCACGGTTGGCCTAGCCCCAGTAAGTGGAGGTCTGGTGCAGGGCGATCAAGATTCCCGCGACTCTGATGCTGCGCCAGATCTTCCGAATAATGGTCGTGGCCGTGGCGAGCGCGGTGGTGTTGAAATAATTTGGAACACCCCAGTAGCCACGGTCGAGCACCAAAAGAATGGGCAGGTTCAACTTCCTGCAATCCTAAAGGAGATTACGTACACGGCCGATCGTGAGCAGGCGAATTCAAACGGCTTGGCTTTTCGGGTTTCGGCTGACTACCCGTCGCAACGGGAATTCAGCATCAAGCCGAGCGCTGCTGCAAGGCCCGAGTTCCAGTTCGACGCTGGTGCCGGGGGAATCATCCCAGGAACGTTGTCTGGCAAAGTTACAGTCAGAACGGTGACAATCGGTGACTCGAATTTCAGTCCAGAAGACATTGTGTTTCGATTCAGGACCGACCTGCGGAGTGACGTCCGCAACGAGCCGCTGTTTACAGGCATCAAACTCTACTTTGAAAATCCTTTTTCAGCTGGGGTGGGCGAGCAGGAATACGGTGAGGTTGACTGGCTTCGGGTGCGCGGTGTCTATGCCCCAGACGGGACCATCAAACTCGAATTTCAGAGTCGCTACGACGGAGACGGCAGCGATAGAAACGTTGGCAACGTCGTCAGGCCCGGGCCCGTCACGCTCAGCGACGTCAGTTTTGCAACTTACGTAACCCCCGCGCTTCCCAATGACTTCACGCTGTTTGCGGGATATGACCTCCCGTCGCAGTTGTGGGTGGACCTGCGCAGCCCGGGCTCCGAGATCAATGTCGACAGCCCCGTCATCGTTCAGCAGCCGCGCGATCCAGACTCGGCTGCGGCCGAAGACATCGATCTGCGTGCCACGAAGATCAACTTCAATGCCCGCGTTGCCAGCACTGATGGCCTTAACGTCAGCGCCAGCCGTTCAGGGGCGGTCGTCGAGACTGTCACGTTGAATGCGAATGTCCTCGTTCCGAACCGGGCGTCGTTTTCAATCGCGGATGAGCCTGCCACCAACGCCACGACACGCGGTCAGTTGCTCGTCTCGCAGAGCGGCTCAATCGCTGCCTCTTTCTTCACGAACGCGCCTCCATTCGGCGACTCGGCAGTGCGGCCTATTTCTGTAGAAGCCGAACCGAACGACGATGGCGTGGCGGGAGCTTCGGCGGCCGACCTGCCTTTCGCGCAAGATCTCAGCGGAAGTTTCAATCGCGTTGGCGACAACACCTTTCAGTCGACCGTGAATGGCTCAATCGCTGCGGGCAACGGCAAGCAGGATTTCTACAAGGTTCCGCTCCGAGCCAACGACGTCTTGGAGATTCGGCTGGACGGAATCTCCCTCTCAGATCCGCTCGTGAGGCTTTTTGATGGTGCGGGGGCGCCCCTAGGCGTGGACGATGACTCCGGTTCTGGGCTGAATTCGCTGCTCACGTACACAAATGGGCCTACGGACCGATTGGTCTACATCGCAGCTGACTCCTTTGGCTCAACGCTCGGATCCTATCGGATGACCGTCACCGTGCGAGGGGCTGCGGCGGTGCCAACCAAAGAGATCCTCGTCACCGCGGAGTCGTCCGACGTTTTTGTTGAGGGATCAATCTTTGGCTCCAGCCAGTCGTACTTGATGCGGTCTCCGAATCCGGTTACCGCAGACCAAAAGGCCAAACTGCCATTCATTCTGTCTACAAAATCGGCCAGAACCGGAGCCGACGTTGGGCAGATCCGTGGCAATACCCTGCAGGTGATTCTTGCCAACGATGCCTCAACGCCGCTCGACCTTTCGATCGCCTACAACACTGTCGATTTGACGACGGCTGTTGATTCCCTTCGGGTTCGCGCGAGCGTTCGGCAAAATGGGGTCGACACGTCTGCGTCCGGACCGTTTCCATACAACCTTTCGATTCGTGAAGAAAATGCCATCGCAATCGATGCCGTCGCCGCCTCTACGCTGCCGATCAGCATAGAATCTGATGGCACAATGACCTGGACCGCGGCGTTTAGCACGTTTGGTGACGTTTCGATCCGCACGGAACGCCTCTCCGGTGCGCTCCGATCTTTTGTGTCCACGGCCCCGATCGAAACCAAGTTCGGCAAGATATCGATCACGGCAAGCGAAATCTCCGCGGGCAGCACCTTGGCTGTCACGGACGCGTTGCCCGACCCGACTCGTACCGACATCTCGTTGAATGCAGATAATGGCAACATCACGCTCACGGGGCTCGTGTCCTCGCCGAACCGTGTTTCTCTCGTGCAGTCGACGCCCGGTGGCAAGAGCGGCCGCGTTGCAGGCGCGGGCAGGATCAAAACGCGAGATTTAGCGATCAACGCCGTAGCCATCGGTAACCCCAGCGGCACTCCCACGGATGGGCTGTTTTATCTGCGGACCGACGTCGATTCGCTGACCGCCGATCTCGTGAATGGCGCTGCGATCGATGAAAAGGACGACATCGCGATCACGCAGTTGCGGTCGCCGAGCGGGCTTGTGGCCATCCGCGCCGCCGGCACCGATGGCCGGCCAGGCAGCCCGAACGACCTTGCTCTTTCGGCTAATCTGCTGAACGTCACGAACCTGTTTGTCACGGCGCCAAACGGCTCGATCGACCTGCGAAATGATACGGCCCAGCGGTTGCTGATGGGGATGCCATTGGCGATCCAGCAGGGCACTGCCGAAAGCATGAGGGCGTCGGGCAATGTGACGATCATTTCCTCAGCCGGAGGATTTGACATCCTTGACGCTCCTGTTGCCGGCAGCGGGGCAAGGCAAGTTGCCGCAGCAACGGTTGGAACACTACCCGGTGCGTATGACCCTCGCACCCCAGGGGAGTTCGCCAGCAGAATTACCGCTGACTCAAATGGCTCGATCAACGAACTGCGGTCCCTTGGGGGAGCACTTGACGGCGTTACCCGTGTCCTGCGGGTAAACGATCGCGTATTGGTGAAAAACGGAGTTGCTGGGAATCCAGGCTCGGATTCACGAGCAAACGGCGTTTATTTTGTCTCTCGCCTTGGTGGTGCGGGGCAAAAATGGGAGCTCGTTCGAGCCGCCGATTCCGATACGCTCTATGAACTGCCCACGAACACCGTCGTCTACAACACCGACAAGAACGAGTTTGTGCGGCTCAGCCATGGCATGACGACGAGCAGCCAATTTGGCACCGGAAATATCTTGGTCGAAGGCGCTGACGACGGGTTTGAGCCGACCACGATCATCGGCTCCAGTCTCGTTACGCCGGAAAACACGATCCAATATGTCGTGTCTTCGACGAATGGCACGAACCCCGGCGCGGGCTCGCTCGGAAAGATGATCTCGCTCCGCCAGCGAAACGAGCCGGTCGATCCTGAACAGGTGCAGAATTTCGCGTTCTCGAGCCTGATTTCCGAGCCAATCACGCTGCGTCAGGAATTGCCGCAACTCACGAAGGCGTTTTCGATCGATGGCTTGAAGCGATTTACTCCTGCCGGTTTCACGCCGGCAAGCAGGCCCGTCACCGTCAACGGGCAGCTGATCAGCCAGGATTCCTTCGGGGCCTCGCTTTACCGAGGCACTGCCGGGGCCACAGTGAATCGCTTAGCCCCCCAACAGCTGACGCTTTCTGCTTCATTTACCGAGTCAGCTGAACTGCGACAGGGCATGTCGGTCTCAGGTATTGGGATTCGGCCTGGTACGACCATCAGCGGGCTGTCAACAACTGGAGGCCGGGCGGTGGTCACGCTGGATAGCCCGGTGGAGGCAATTTTCAATCGCAGAACGGGATCGGCAAGCTTGTCGGTCACGTTCGCCACGGAGTTGACGGGGTTCCATTTCGTTGATGGTTCCGCGGGTGGTGAGGTCGCCAATCTCAACGTCGGCGGGTTTGAGACTGGGTCGGCGATCAAGGTGGAGACGTCGGGCATCGCGATCAAGCAGATGACGGTTGGCTCCGATGGAGCGGGCGGACGGTTGGGCAGCCAAGCCGGTGTTTTCGTGACGGGCGCCAACGGCTCCGCAGCGATCACCGGGGGCACCATAACCTCGAGCACCGTGGCCGGGATCAGGACGGCCATGAATGGCGCGGTGAGCGTTGTCGGCGCAGTGGTGGGGACGCAGGCGCTGCCGAACATCAACGGCATTGAAATCAATGGCACGGGCGGAGCCACTATCGGTGCGGCTGGTCAGGCGGATACTTTCGTGCAATTCAATCGAAACGGAATTGTTCTGAGGGCTGGCAGCAACACGGTGACAAACACTGTTGTCTCCAACAATTCCTTCGATGGCATTTCGATCGAGGGAGGTAGCAACACCATCGGCACGGCAGCCAGGTCGACGGTCAGCGGCGACAGCAATGTCATCTACTCGAACAGCCGATGGGGGCTGAACATTCTGTCAACCGCCACACGGTCGCTACAGCGTGTTTTCGGCAATATCTTTGGCTCTGACCCGGCCCAGACCACCAAGCAGGATAACGGCGGAAGTAGGACGGGCGGCAATATCGGACTCAACGGTGCCAAGGCGGGCAAGCCTTATTCGCCGAACGGTACCACTGCCCTCGACGATAACGGCAATCAACACGGCCTTCGGTCAACGTCGACGCCTGGCCCGAGGCAGAACTCAGTGCGGCGGCCGTGGAGGGCTCGCCGCTAGGAGTGAAGGCTAGGGGCACCATCGTCACGGTGCCGGTAGCGGCACTACCACTGCCGGGTTGTAGGTCGGCGGCGGGGGCGGAGGCACGAGCGGCGACGTGGTCCCAGTATTGGTCGGGTTGAAGATCGGGTTTGTCGTCACCGTTGCGTTTTGGTTGAGAGCGGTAAGGTTGTCTTGGCTCGCAGCCTTGACGTTGATCGTGCCAAGGGTGGCCCCCGTGCTTGACGTCGTCATGTAGATCCCTGAAGCGACGCTCGTCGGGCTCGTGATTCCTCCGGCAGTTCCGGTTGCCACCGCAGTCGTGGCGGCGACGCGGATCCTATTGCCCACAAGATTGGCATTGATCGATCCCTGCGAAGCAGTCGGATTCGGGCCACCGACGGCCAGATTGATGCCATTGCCACCTTGAGGCGCGTTGAGTGTGTTTTGGTTGACCGTCAGATTGACGAGTTCTCCGGACTCGGCGGCGGAGGCCTGAACGCCGATCTGTGCTGTAATCGTAGATCGGGCAACTTGGACTGTGGACGTGCCCGATGTGCCAGTCACTCCCAGGAGCACCGGTGCTCCGGTTACCTGGACGCCATACACACCGACATTCTTGATAGTCGAGGATTCCACGATGGCGTTTGCGCCGGATACCAAGACCGCCGAGCCCGTTGTGCCTTCGATGGTGCTGTTTGCCAGCCGCACGCGGCCCTCGCCGGCGAATGCATTGGCAATGACCGCTGAGCCGGACGTATTCTTGATGGTCGTGTTGGAGATGTTCACGATGGGATTTCCGACGGCCACTCCGGCATCGTTTTGGCCATCGATCACGAAGCCGTCTGCCGTGAGATTCGAAAGCGCCATGTCGGAAAAGTTGTAGGTTGCTGGATTCGTCGTGCTGCCCTGCTGATCCCGAATGAGAACACCGGTTTGCCCGGGGCCATTCCCGGTGATCCGGACGTCTTTGACCGTCGCAAGGCCGCCGGTCGGAAGGCCGTTGCCGTCAGCGATGCCCACCTCCGCGCCCACGATGGCCAGATGATTGACCTGGGTGTTCGTTGCGTTTCCGTTGGTCAGTTCGATTGCAGCGCCGCCGACGCCCGGCAGAGTCGTGATGACTGGGTAGGCGTTCGATGACGCGCCAAGCTGCACGAAACCGCAGTCCACCGTGGGGATCTGCAGGGAAGTGCCCTCGCCTACGAGAAATTGATTGCTTTGAGTGAATGTGAACGTGCCTACGTAGGGGGAGTTCAGGCTGTTGCCTTGGTGAACGTAGACAATGTCATACGGCTTATCTGCCGCGGCATTGGCATTTGCCGTGCCCGGAGTCCCTGCGAGCCTCGTGAACGGTGATTCGGCCGTGCCGTTGCCACGAGGGGCATCGGTGGTGGAGTTATCCACATGGATAACCCGCCAGGGTTGCGCCTTGCCGCCGACGACGTTAAACGGATTTAACGCCTGCACCGGCGCCTGGTGGGCCCGCACGATGTGCTCGTTGCGCATCATCGGCTGCTCCATCTGGTCGGGCACGTTGCGACGGCGGCTGCCGCCCATGCGATACGTGAGCCGCGCGAAGCCGGTCGAATCGAAGAAGCTATCGTTGTTGTATTGCAGCGAGAAATCCCAGTTGCGGATCAGCGTGAGATCGAGGCGGGTGTAGACACCGCCGAAGAACGGCACCACGTCTTGTCCATTGGCGAGGTTGTAGCGGGCATTGCCAAACGTATAGCCGCCCACGCTCACCATGCCGGCCCAGTCGGAAAGGCCGGGGATATAGGCACCGACTTCGAGATCCGCTCCGGCCAACGCCGCGTTGATGCCCGGCGTGCAGAGCAGCGAATTGCCCACGAAGGGGCCCATCGTCTGGGCCGTCGTGCCCACGGGGATGTAGCCGTTGCTTCGCAGGTTGCCGTAGTCGGTGAGAAACTCGCCCGAGACGCCCACCTGGTTGTAACTCTGGCCGCCGGCGAAGATGTAGCTGCCGCTCGTGTCGGTGATCGTCGTGTCGGCATACTGGTTTTGGTCGCCGTCGTAATCCCAGTAGACGCCGATGCCGCCGATCGCCCCGCCGAAGAACTGCTTGCGGACAAGGCCGACGTTTGAAAAGAAGCCGCCGTAGTTCGAGAGATGGCTGCGCAGGTCGGCCGACCAGATGCCGCCGAGATCGTCTTCGGCATAGGGGATGAAGCCGCCGAGCGTCATGTAGCTGCCCTGGTAGCCGAGGCCGCGGTCGGCAGCGTTGAGGCCCCAATACATCCAGCCGGGCCCATTCGCTTCGAGCTCGCGAAACCGCGCGATGCCGCTATTCACGAGGCCGCCAGTGGGCGCCATGGCGCCTTGGCCTGTGGCCCCGCCGATCATGCCGCTGCCCACCTGGGCATGGCTCACGAGCGGCCCCTCCACGGCGAAGGCCGCGATGAGCATCATCGTGAGGAGCTTGCGCGAGCCGCGCTTGAATGCCGCGGCTCGGCGTTTGATCGCCCGCAGCCTGGCTATGGCTCGTTTTTTCCCGAAGCGGGTGGCGGCTGTTTTGCTCATCGGAGTCGCATCCCTGGCGTTCGCCGGTTTGTCGAACGGGGCGGTCCCCGCGCGGAAAAACCGGCATGATCGTCAGGAGTGATCGACTTGCCGCGACCGGATCCATGAGAATTTCCGATAGATAGACCGGAAATTGCCCAGATTGACAGGGGGCGGTAGGACAGGCTTCAGCCTGTCGGAAGATATGACAGGCTGAAGCCTGTCCTACTCGACGCGGAAGCGGCTGATGGTGTCGGTGAGGCCTTCGACCGAGTGGCCCATGTGCTGCGAGGCGGCCTTGAATTCCTTCAGGGCCTCGGCCGCGGCGTGGGAGCCTTCTTTCAGCGTCATGAGGGCCTCGGTGATCTGGGCGGCCCCGGCGGCCTGGGCCTTCATCCCCTGATTCACGTGCTCGAACCGGCCCGTCAGGCCGTGCACCTTCTCGATCACGTCGGCGAATTGCGCGCTGATCCCATTCACCCGTTCCACCCCGGTCTTCACCTCCGCCGCAAACCGGTCCATCTCCATCACCCCCGCATTCACGGCCTGCTGCATCTGCTCCACGAGCCGCTCGATGTCGAGCGTGGCCACCGCCGTCTGGTCGGCCAGCCGGCGGATCTCGCGGGCCACCACGATGAAGCCCTGCCCATATTCCCCCGCCTTCTCCGCCTCGATCGCCGCGTTGATCGAGAGCAGGTTCGTCTGGTCGGCTACCTTCGTGATCGTGGTGATCACCATGTTGATGTCTTCCGCCCGCTGGCGGATCGCCGCGAGCCGCTCCGAGAAGTCGGTCGTGGACTGTTCGAGATGGGCCATCGTCTCGCCGATCCCGGCGAGATTCTCCCGGCCCGCGTCGGCCACGTTTGCCGTCTCCGCCGCCACGCCGGCCACCTCGTCCATCGTGCCGAGCAACTCTTGGCCCGTCACGGCGATCTGCCGGCTGGCCACCGCCGCCTCGCTCGTGCTCGCGCCGAGCGAGCTGATCGCGTGCTCCTGCTGGCGGCCCGCGGCCGAGAGCTGCTTGGCCGTCGCATTGAGGTCGAGGCTCGATTGCTTCACCTGCGAGACGATCTCCCGCAGGCTCGCCGTCATCCTGCCGATGTCGCGAAGCAGCTGGCCTGTCTCGTCACTGCCGCGCATGTCGAGGGCCCCGGTGAGATCGCCGGAGGCTACGCGGCGCGAGGCCTCCACGGCCTTGGCGATTCGGCCGGTGAGCGTGGTCGTGAGCCAGCCAAGCAGGCCGAGCACACCCGCCATGCCAGTGGCCGCCACGGCTCCGCTCACGAGGAGCGGCCGACGAACGCGGCTCAAGACATCATCGAGCGGCGCCTGCAAGACGACCGTCCACGAGCGGTCCGGCAGTTTCGCCGCGGCGTAGAGCAGGGGGCTTCCGGTCACGGGATCGGCGGCCCGCACGATCCGCGTCGTCGTCGCAGCGCGGTGAAAGTCGCCAAGCACCTGCGCATACGGAGTGTCGGCGATCGGCTTGCCCCTGAGGTCGGCCGTCGCCACCGTCGCCGCCAGCACCCGGCCATCGTGGTCGATCACGAAGAGCTCGGGATGCCAGCCGGCCCGCTGCTGCTCCCGCTTGTCGGCCTGGAGCCGCGCCGCCACGGTGTCGGCCGTAGCCTTGTCATGGTCGGGGCTTTCGCGGTCGAACTCGCCGGCGATTCGCCGCACCCGCTCCACGAGCACCTCCTCGCCGAAGGAGAGCAGCATCGACTGCATCCGGCTGTAGTTGAGCCAGAGCACCGTGGCGAAGATGAGGAGCGCCGGCAGGATGCCGAGCAGGAGCATCCGCAGCCGGATGCCGATGGCGGGGAACTGCATGGTGGAGGTCCGGGGAAAGGCCTGTTTTCCGAGGCAACCATAGGTTACTTTCCGGGGCAGCCGCGTGCGGCCCAAAAAGGGCCCGTCCATCCCGGAAAACCCGCACAACCCTTTCCCGCCATGCCCCAGCCCGCCGCCTGGCAGCTCCAAGACCACGACGCCCTCCTCTTCGACTGCGATGGCACGCTCGCCGACACGATGCCCGCCCACTACCGGGCCTGGCTCCACGTGACGGAAGCCCACGGCATCGCCTTCGATGAAGACCGCTTCTATTCAATGGGCGGCCGGCCCACCCGCGACATCGTCGCGACGCTCGCCCGCGAGCGGGGCATCGAGATCGACGTCGACCACGCTGTGCACATGAAGGAGACCTCGTTCCTCGCCCAGCTCGATCGCATCGAGGCGATCGATCCCGTGGTGGACGTGGTGCTGCGGTCGCGCGGCCGCGTGCCGATGGCGGTGGTCACGGGGGGCTATCGAAACGTCTGCCTGCAGATCCTCGAACGGGTGGGGATTGCCGATTGCTTCGACACGATCGTGGCCAGCGAAGACACCGACAAGCACAAGCCCGACCCCGATCCATTCCTCGAGGCCGCCCGCAGGCTGGGCGCCCGGCCGGAGCGGTGCGTGGTCTGGGAAGACAGCGACCTCGGCATCGCGGCTGCCCGCGCGGGCGGTATGCAGTGGATCGACGTGCGAGCGTTTCACAGGCCGAAACGGGTCACAGGGTGACATGACAGGCGAAAGCCTATCCCACCGATGCACGACCGATGAACACATTTTCAATCGCTGATATTCGTGCGGCACATGAGCGGATCCGCTCGGGGATCTACCGGTCCCCGTGCCCGCCGAGCATTCCGCTCTCCGACCTCACGGGCTCCGAGATCTTCTGCAAGCTCGACCTCTTGCAGCGGACGGGATCGTTCAAGGAACGCGGCGCCCGCAACGCGTTGCTTTTGCTTGACGATGCGCAGAAGTCCCGTGGCGTGGTGGCGGCCTCCGCGGGCAACCATGCCCTCGGGCTCGCCTACCATGGCCGGCTGCTGAGCATCCCGGTGACCGTCGTGATGCCGCGGTTCGCGCCGCTCGTGAAAGTGGCGACGTGCCGCCGGCTGGGCGCGACCGTGATCCTCGAAGGGGAGACATTCGACGATGCACGCCGGCTGGCCGTGGAGATCGCCGAACGCGACGGGCTCAATCGCATCCACGGCTTCGACGATCTGCGGGTGATCGCGGGGCAGGGCACGATGGGCCTCGAGATCTTGGAAGACGTGCCCGATGCCGATGCGATCGTCGTGCCCTGCGGCGGGGCCGGCCTGCTCGCCGGCGTGGCCACGGCAGCCAAGGCGCTGCGGCCCGGCATCAGGATCATCGCGGTCGAGCCGGCGGCCGCGCCGAGCTTCTCGGCGTCGCTCGCTGCGGGCAAGCCAGTGCAGGTGGCGATCCGCCCCACGCTCGCCGACGGCCTGGCAGTCGGGAAGGTGGGCGAGACGTCGTTTCCGATCGCGGCGCCGCTCGTCGATCGCGTCGTCACCGTTGGCGAGGAAGGCCTGTCGCTCGCCGTGCTCCGGCTTTTGGAACTCGAGAAGACGGTCGTCGAAGGGGCGGGCGCGGCATCGCTCGCGGGCGTCTTGCAGCTCGTGGCCGAGGACTGCAATGACCTGCGCGGCCGGAAGGTCGTGCTCCTGCTCTGCGGCGGCAACATCGATCTCTCGATCCTCGACCGCGTGATCGACCACGGCCTGGCCGCCGACGGCCGCCGCTGGCGGTTTACCACGCAGGTGAGCGATCGCCCGGGCGGTATCGCCAAGCTCACGGCTGTGATCGCGGCAGCGGGGGCGAGCGTGCAGGAGATCGTGCACGACCGGGCATTTTCCGGGCCGGACGTCTTCTCGACGAGCGTGCAGGTGACCGTCGAGACGGCCGACCGCGACCATGTGGCCGCCCTCGCCCGCCGCCTCGAGGCCGAGGGGTTTGCGGTCAAGTAGGACAGGCACGGAGGCCTGCCGTACGTGCCGGTCAGGCAAGCTGCGCGGGGGGAGGGATTTCCGCTGTTCTCGCGCGGGGGCTGCTGCCGATACCTCTCCGATGGTGCGTTCGGCCGGAACGCTCCAGTAGGAGACTTCTTTCATGGTCACTCACTCGAGCAGCCTGTTGGTCGAGCCGGCCCGCCAGAACACATCCACATCCGGGCCCAACCAGGAACGCGAGCAATTGCGCCGCGAGCTCCTGCGTCGGATCATCGACAGGGAGACGAGGCGGCAAGCCCTTCGCGGCTCGCCGCAATGACCCCCGGAGCCCTATCAGGAGATCACTCGTATGCGAAACACATGCGGCACGATCATCCTGGCGGCCTCCCTCGCGATCCTCGGGTTTGCATCACAGCCGGCCCGGGGCCAGCAGCCGTTTTGGGGCTGGGCCACGCAGCCGGCGGCGAATGCCAAGTGGTCGCCTGAACTCTTTGCCGACTACATCGGCACGGGGCAATCGCCGCATCCGGCCGTCGCGCGGATCGTCGCGCCCGAAGACTCGGGCACCTCGCTCGGCTCGGGCGTGCTCGTCGACGTGAATCGCAACCAGGGGCTCGTGCTCACGAATTGGCACGTGATCCGCGACAGCCGCTCCGCCGTGCTCGTGCAATTTCCTGACGGCTTTCAGTCGGCCGGCACCGTCGTCCGCTGGGACGAGCCCTGGGACTTGGCCGCGATCGTGATCTGGAAGCCAAACGCCACGCCGATCGCTCTGGCCGACAAGCAGCCCGAACTGGGCGAGCCGCTCACGATCGCCGGCTACGGCCGCGGGCCATTCCGAGCGGAGACGGGCCCCTGCACGCAATACCTCGCGCCGGGCTCCGGCTATCCGCTCGAATTCGTCGAACTCTCGGCCACCGCGAGGCAGGGGGATTCCGGCGGGCCGATCCTCAATGCGCAGGGGCAGCTTGCGGGCGTGCTCTTCGGGCAAAACGACGGCCGCACGATCGGCAGCTGCTCCACGCGGCTGCGAACGTTTCTTGCGGGCGTGGGCTCCCGCGGTTTCCAGGCGCTGCCGATCGCCGAATTCTCACGCGAGCCGGCGCTGGCCCGCAGCCTTGGCACACCAGCCAGGCAGGACCCCACGCGGCTGGCATCGGTCACCGATGCCGAGCTGCCCGATGTGGTTCAGCGTTCGACGCACATGGCAGCGCCGCTCTCACCACCGGCCGCGCCGCCGTTTGGCCAGAAGCCTGGAGAGCCACCGGCATGGGAAAGCCAGGCCGAGGAGCCCGCGCTCGCCGACCTGCTCGACCCGCGAAGCAACCGAGACGCGATGCTCTCGGCCGGTGGTGGCCTCGCCATGGCGATCCTGGGCCTCCGGACGATTTTCGGCGGCCGCCGGCGGGAGTTGGGCGATGCTGCCGGCTGATGTACAACGCACGGCATGAAGCGGCTGCATTCCCTCTTCGCCACGCTCCTGCTCCTCGCCGGCTCGGCCTCGGCGATGGCTGAAGAGGCTGCCGAATGGCCCGGCTATCGCGGCCCTACCGGCGACGGCCATGCGGCGGCCGCGAATCTTCCGCTCGACCTCAACGATCCGGGCAACCTCGCCTGGAAGACGCCGATCCCCGGCGTCGGCTGGAGCACGCCCGTCGTGTTCGGCCAGCAGATCTGGATGACGACGGCCACGCCCGACGGCACGTCGCTCCGCGCCGTCTGCGTCAATCGCCGCACGGGCGCCATCGAGCGCGATCTCGAGGTCTTCCATGTCGAGAAGCCGATCGAGATCCACAAGAAGAATTCCCACGCCTCGCCCACGCCGGTGATCGAGCCTGGACGGCTCTATGTGCACTTCGGCACCAACGGCACGGCGGCGATCGACACGGCATCGGGCGCCGTCCTCTGGCGCGACACCGCCCATCCGCTCGAGCACTATGTCGGCCCCGGCAGCTCGCCCGTGCTCTACGGCGATCTTCTCATCCTCACCTGCGACGGCGCCGACGTGCAGTTTTCAGTGGCGCTCGACAAACGCACGGGCAAGGAAGTCTGGAAGACCGCGCGATCGGGCAAGCTCCGTGCCGATCCGGACGTGCGCAAGAGCTTTGCGACGCCCGCGATCTTCCGCGTGGGCCAGCGTGACGAGCTCGTCACGCCCGCGGCGGATCACGTCTATGCCTACGATCCCGCCACCGGCCGCGAACTCTGGCAGCTCGACTACGAGGGTTTTTCGGTGGTGCCCCGGCCTGTCGCGGCCCACGGCCTGCTCTTCGTGTGCACGGGGTTCAACACGCCGCGGCTGCTCGCGATCCGGCAGGGAGGGGAGGGACGGCTGGCCGCCGACGCGGTGGCCTGGGAGGAACGCAGCCAGATTCCGGCAAACCCCTCGCCGCTCATCGTGGGCGATGCGCTTTACGTCTTGAGCGATCGCGGCGTGGCCACCTGCCTCGACGCCCGCACGGGCAAGGAACGCTGGCGGCATCGTGTCGGCGGCAACTACTCCGCATCACCGCTCTATGCCGATGGGAAGATCTTCCTCGCGAGTGAAGAGGGAGTGGTCACCGTCATCGAGCCGGCCGCCGCCTACCGCGAGGTGGCCAAGTGCGACCTCGCAGCGCGGATCATGGCATCGCCGATCGCGATTGGCGACGAACTGATCATCCGCACCGCCGACGACCTACGACTCTACAAGTAGGACAGGCCTCCGAGAACGTAGGACAGGCCTCCGTGCCTGTCTCACACAGGCGGAGACGCCTGTCCTACCGGGCCTTCTTCGTGACCGTCGCCTTCTTGATCGTCACGGGCTCGACGGGCCGGTCGCCCGCCCCGGTCTTCACGTTGCCGATCGCCTTCACCACGTCGAGGCTCGCCGCATCGGCGGTGCGACCGAAGACGGTGTATTGGTTGTCGAGATGCGGCACCCGCTCGAGGCAGATGAAGAACTGGCTGCCAGCGGAGTTGGGATCGTTGGTGCGGGCCATCGACAAGACGCCCGGCTCGTGCGGCGTGCGGTTGAACTCGGCGGGGATCTTATAGCCCGGCCCGCCGGTGCCCGTGCCCTCGGGGCAGCCGCCCTGGATCATGAAGCCCTTGATGATCCGGTGGAAGCAGCCGCCATCGTAGAAGCCGCTCTCGGCGAGCGCCACCATGTTGCGGACGTGGCCGGGGGCCACCTTGGAGTCGAGGGCGAGGCGGATCGGGCCGGCGCTCGTGTCGAGCGTCACCTCGTAGTCAAAGCCATCGAGATCGAGGGCCTTGGCGGCTTTCTGCAGGTCGGCGGCGGACGGCTTGGGCATGAAAACTCCTCCTGGGGCTGTTAGGCTCGACGTGCATGCGAGCTGATGATTCCGGCACCCTCACCGACGGCGATCTCTCCGGGCGCAGGCTCGGAGGATACCGGCTCCTGCGCCGGCTTGGAAGTGGCGCGATGGCCGACGTCTATCTGGCCGAGCAGGAATCGCTCGGCCGGCAGGTGGCGCTCAAGGTGCTCGCGCCGCACACGGCCGCCGATGCGACCGCCGTGCGCCGCTTCACGCAGGAAGCCCGCGCCGCCGCCGCGCTCATCCACGGCCACATCGTGCAGATCCACGAGGTGGCCTGCGTCGATCAGTTCCACTTTCTCGCCGAGGAATACGTGGCGGGGCCGACTCTGAAGGTCTGGCTCGAGGCCCGCGGCCCGCTCGACGCCGCGCAGGCCATCACCGTGCTCGTGCATGTCGGCTCGGCGCTTGGGCGGGCGGCGGAGCAGGGGGTGGTGCACCGCGACATCAAGCCCGAGAACCTGCTCGTCACGTCGGCCGGCGAGGTGAAGGTGGCTGACTTCGGGCTCGCCCGCATGCTCGATGCCGCCGACGGCCTCGGGCTCACGCAACACGGCACCACGCTCGGCACGCCGCTCTACATGAGCCCCGAGCAGGCCGAGGGCAAGGCGGTCGATGCACGGAGCGATCTCTATTCGCTCGGGGCCACGGTCTATCACCTGCTCGCCGGCCGGCCGCCATTCACCGGCGCGACGAGCCTGGCCGTCGCGATGGCCCACATCAAGGAGCCGCTTGCGTCGATCGCCGCACTGCGGCCCGATCTGCCGGCCGATCTCGCTGCAATCGTCGACCGGCTGCTCGCCAAGGATCCTGCGGCGCGGTTTCAGTCGCCGGGCGACCTGTTGCAGGCGGTCGAACGCTGCGAGGCCGCGATCGAAGCGGGCTCCCGGCATCGCCCTTCACCATTGGCATGGTCGGCGGAGTCGGAATGGGGCACGCCCGCGCTCCCGGCGCGCGGTGCCATGGGGCAGCCGCGGCAGCCGGTGCGCACGCAGGAGTTCCGCGACGCGACGGTGCGCCTGCAGGCGGCGATGGAACGGGAGCAACTCGAGCGGGATTCGTCGCGCAGGATCTGGATGGCGACGGCTGCGGCGGCCATCGCGGCGACGATTGCGGGGTTTCTGGCCGGCCGCGCCCGACCGCGGATTCCAGCCCGCATGCGGCCGCCGCGGTAGCTGTTTTGCCTGTGAAGGACGGTTTGCGGCGGTTTGGAGCGGGGTGTTCAAGTTTGCTTGACACCCCGTCCGACACTCTTACAGTTTCAGAGACTACCCGCCCCCATCGTCTAGTGGCCCAGGACGTCGGGTTCTCAGTCCGAAAACCGGGGTTCGACTCCCCGTGGGGGTACTTGAACGGCCGTGTCATTCGCGAATGCGAGTGGCGCGGCCGTTTCGCTTTTCTGGTGCGAGTCGTTGCGGCTCTCTGCGTGCACTGACTGTGCCGGATTCTGTGCCGCCGCACCGCAGCTTGTTTGTTGCACGCTCTTTGATTTGCGCGCTAGAAAAATACCGTGGGTATATCCAGCGAATCCAAACTGAAGCTTCTCGTTCATTCCCTGCCTCGGCATGGGGTGGTCACCAGGTCTGCGCTGGCGGCCCTGGGAGTGACGCCACAGCACACCCAAAAGTATGTGGCCAGCGGCTGGCTCGAGTCGGTCGGGGTCGGGGTGTTCAAGCGGGCCGGTGATTGCCCGACCTGGCAAGGCGGGCTCCACGCGCTCCAAGCACAGGACGGACTGGCCGTTCACGTCGGCGGTCTCACCGCCCTTGCCGCCGAGGGAGCCGGCCAGTTCGTGCGGCTTGGGCGGGAGCAGGTGTGGCTGTTCTCGGCGCCTGGCGTGCGACCGCCTCTCTGGTTTCGGCGGCATCGCTGGCCCGAGAAGGTGACTCATGTGACTTCGAAATTCCTGCCGGCCGGCGCCGCCGTCCGCGCACGCGATTTCGGCGGTTTCTCACTCGTGGCTTCCGCCCCGGAACGGGCGATCCTCGAATGCCTGTTCTTGGCACCGGAGCGGACGGATCTCGTGGAAACCCACGGACGGCTCGAGAATCTGCAGACGCTGCGGCCCCAGGTGATGCAGTCGCTTCTGGAGGCATGCTCTTCGGTCAAAGTGAAGAGGCTCTTCATGTTCTTGGCCGAGCGGGCTGGGCTGCCGGTAGTGGCAAAGCTTGCGCGGAACCGGATCGACCTTGGCAGAGGCGCCCGGAGCATCGTCCCCAAAGGCGCCTACGTGGCGAAGTACGAGATCGTCGTGCCCCGGGCGCTGGTGC
>JBKDMX010000069.1:0-47321 GCA_046343855.1 Planctomycetia bacterium | reverse complement strand
CTTGCTCAGGTTTCCAGGCCGGCCGCCGCCGCCCGAGCGAGTGTATCGCGGCGGCGAATCCTCCGGGCAAAGCGGCCTTGACCCCCCGCGGCCGTTTCCAGACCCTCCCGCCTCGACCGCCCCTGCCGCCCCATTGTTTCCGCCATGCCCGCGCCATCATCGAGAGCGTTTTCGCAGTCCGTCGTGCCGCGGCTCGCATGCGGCCTCGCCCTCGTGCTGGCGCCCTGCGTGCCGCAGCTGCAGGCAGCCGACCCCGTCGTAGCGCCGCTCGCCCAGCCCGCGCCCGAGGCGATCGCGCCGCCAGCGGCGACGCCGGAGCCCGCGCCCCCCCTCTACGTGCCCGACCCGCTCGAGGCCGACGAGTTTGCCGGCCTTCCCCCGAGCGTCGTGCCGGAGACGTTTCCCGACTGGCCACGCTGGTTCGCCGGCGCGACCGGCCTCGTGATGACCCGCACGCTGCCAACCGGCGTGCCGGTGATGAGGCCGGCCGGTGGAACGCAGCTCACGACGACCTCGGGAGGGCTGTCGTGGCCCGGCGGCGTCGATCTCCATGTCGGCCGCTGGTTTGGAGCGCGGCAAAAGAACGCCGTCGAGTTCATCTACTGGGGCGCGTTTGGCATGGGCTCGACCGATTCGGTCGCGGGCAGCGGCATCGTCGCGATTCCACAGGCCGCGGCCACCGTCGGCAGCACGCCCGCCGTCGACTACCTCACGAGCGCCACCGGCCAGGAGATCACGCGTTCTGACCTGGTCAACGACATCGAGATCAACTGGCTCTATTCGCTCGGCGACCGCCCCGAGTTCGCGTCGCGCGATCCGTCGTCACCGAGCCGCAGCGTCAACCTCATGTGGCTCGCCGGCTTCCGGTTCTTCCAGCTCGAGGACGTGCTCACGGCCAGCACCAGCTCGGCGACCGCCGGCAGCCCGCTCGACTTCAACGTCGCCTCCAACAACAACCTCTACGGCGGCCAGGTGGGCGCGAAATTCGACTGGCGATTCGCGAACCGGCTGCGGTTCAACGCCGTGCCGAAATTCATGCTCGCCGGCAACTCGATCACCAACACGTCGACCCTCGCCACCGCGGCGGGCACGCCGGCCGTCTTCACGGCGTCGGGCGCCCCGGTGAACGTGCACTCGACGCTCGGCGTCTTCTCCTGGCTGGGCTCGATCGACACCGGCGTCGCCTGGGACGTGACCGACCACTGGAGCCTCTCGCTCGGCTATCGAGTGGTGGGCGTCGGCAACATCGCCCAGGCGGACGGCCAGTGGCCCACGCTCATCACCAACGAATCGCTCTCAGGGATCGCCGCCGGATCGAGCACGATCATCCACGGCGGCTTCGCGGGCTTCGAGGCGCGGTACTAGCATTCCCTGGTGGGATAGGCTTCAGCCTGTCATGGCCTGGCGCTGGCCGGTGCGCAGGTGCAAACGACCCGCATTCGGAGCCAAGGGAGGCATGCTCGAATCCGGTCGTGTTGAGAGTTTCAGTCTCGTGGGTTTTGTTCGGGAGCCAATAGTCCTCAACGACTCCCTTCTTCTGCGCGTGCCCACCGACCGTCTCCGCCGAAACTGCTGGACCTGATTGACCTGCAAAACGTAGGACAGGCCTCCGTGCCTGTTCCAGACAGGCAGAGACGCCTGTCGTACGGTAACGGGAGGCTTCGGGTGACCCGTACCCCGCTCGCCGGCGTTGCTGACAAGCGAAGGCAGGATGCCGAGAGCGCAGTCAGCATCGAGCGAGCGAAGGGCATGGATGCCCGAAGCGAGCGTCCGGCGACGGGGTGCGGGTCACCCGAAGCCGGTTTGAGCGAGAGAGGGCATGACAGGCTGAAGCCCATCCCACCAGGCGCGGGCGATTACCGGCGCGGGGCGTCGCCGGGCTTTTGGCCGTTGCTCTGCGGGCCGCCGAGTGAGCCGCGGCCGGCGAGCTTGCCGAGGCCCTGCGTGTCGCCCGGCTCGAGCCGCGAAGCACGGAGGTTTTCCCGCTGGATGGCCTCGTAGACCTCCTGGCGGTGCACCGGGATCTCGGCCGGAGCGTTGATGCCAAGGCGGACCTTGTCTCCCCGGATATCCACGATCGTGACGACGATGTTGTCGCCGATCATGATGCTTTCGTCACGTTGCCTGGAGAGTACGAGCATCGCTGGCTCCTTCCTGATCCTTTCGTGGCCCCGACAATCCGATGTCGGAGGACACTCTTATTATGCACTCTTTTTGAGTGTGGGTTGGTGGGTCGTAAGTTCGTATTGCATGGGCAGCTCGCCGCTGGCAACGACCTGACGGCCAGTGCGGGCTTCAAGGTTGATGACGATTGGCGCCTTCAAATTGAGCGTGAGGGATTTGCCGTTCTGGCCCACCACCACCACCACCTGCGCCTGGCGAATGTCGCTGATCGCCAGCGGCGTGAGTTCGCTGCGCGGGATGCGCACCTGGTAGTCGGGCACGAACCGGCGCGGGCTGACGACCGCCAGGGCGATGTCGCCGCGCGAGGTGCTCTGCAGCCAGCCGAGCGAGTCGTTCGTCGCGTCGGCGAGCAGCGCCCACTCGCGACAATCCTCGAGGCCCGGCAGGCCGCTCGGAAAGGTGAGGACGTCGGCGCTCTCGACGTCGATGCGTCCGAATCTGGTGGTATTGATCCGCATGGCCGTGGCACTCCTTTGCCTGGGCGGTTCTCGCCCGAACATCCTTCTGTCCAACCGAACTCCCGTTCGTGCACCATTCATCGGCACTTCGGGGGGTCGGGGTAGAGAAAAAAGGCTTGGAGAAAGAAGGAGGGTGCGGAAGCCCTTGCGGCGCAGGGGTTTGGGGATGTGTGCGGAGGCTCTGTCGAATCCCGGGCACCATTCGGAATATGCCGGTTATTACTGCCACATCGGCTGCGCCCGCCAGGCGGCCAGCGGCGCGAGGACGAGCAGCGGCAGCCACGCACCGACCGAAGGGCTGAGCACGTAGGCCGTCGCGAGGCCATGGCAGCCGAGCACCACCAGGAAGAAGATTACCGTCATCGCCACGCAGAGGCCCACTGCCACGAACACGCCGCGGCGGTTGGGTCCGACGACGAGCGGGATGCCGAGCAGCGCCAGCGACATGTCGAGCAGCGGCGCCACGAATCGGGCATGAACCCGCAGCGGCACGTCGGCCGCGACGCCGAGGCTGGGATTGGCGATCGCCCCGACAAGATCGGCGGTCGACGAGTACTGGCTCCAGTTGGAGGAACCGATCAATTGCTCGAACGAGACGTCGCTCGCGACGAAGCACTGCCCCGGCTCGAGCCAATCAGCGGCGGCACGGGTGAGGACGATCGGGCGGTCGCCCGAATGCAGCGGCTCGAGACGATCGATATCGGCCGGCTCGCGCACCCCGCAGAGCAGGTAGCCCGCGGGATGCTGCGGGTCGGCCGCCCGCCAGAAGGCCTCGGCCGCGTCGATCTGCGGTCCGAAGTCGGCGAGCGAGGGGGGCATGAGCAGGCTCGGCGCCTCGATCCGGCAGGGGCCGGCCTGGGCCGTGCGGCCGCGAAACAGGATCTCGGTGGCGTGGTCGTAACGGGCCTCGAACGGGTGGGCCGCGTCGCCGCGGAGGTCCTGCGCATTGCGTGAAAACGCATGTCGGATGCGGGGCAACACCACCTCGCGGTTGGCCATCGCCAGGAGCGCGACGATCGCGGCGAACACGATCGCGGGGCGGGCGATCCGCCAGCGGGTGATGCCGGCCGCCAGCAGCGCCGTGAGCTCGTTGTGCCGCTCCAGCCAGGAGAGGGCGAACATCGCGCTGGCCAGGGCGATCACGCCGCTGGTGGCGTCGAAAAACGAGATCAGCCGGCAGCCGTAGTAGGTGCCGAGCACTTTCCAGAGCCCGCCCGCCTCGGCGGAATGGGCGATGAATTCCTCCATGTTGGTGAAGGCATCGACAACGAATGTCAGCCCTGCGAGACTCACGAACACGATCACGAACGCCTGCAACTGGGCGCGGGTGATGTAGCGGTCGATGAGCATCGGTCGCACCAGCGAAGGAAGCCGTCGTTCTCGCCCTCTGCTCCGGTTGCGCGGCCACTCCGCGTGCGCGGGGCGGCCGGTCCGTCTGGAGGGCCGGGGAGGATAGGAAGGTCCGGCGACACCGTCAATCGTGGCCGGGCGCGACTCCGAAGCAGCGAAAAAGCCGAGCTCCACAGCCCATTCACCACCACGATCCCATGAGCAGCCGGCCAATGACAACGTGGGGGGAGCGATTGCGTCGGGGGGCCGCCTCCTGGATGGGAGAGGGTATTGACCTTTTCTTTCCGCCGCGGTGCGCGTTGTGCCGACGGGATCTTCCTTCGGCGGGCGACGGAGCGGCTTCCGATCCGGCCGCTCCCGGCGATCTGTGCGTTGCATGCGCTCGCGATCTCTCGGCCGACGTCGGCCGCTGCATCGTCTGCGGCGAGCCCGGTGCGGACGGCTCCTGCCGCAGGTGCCGGGGGCGGTGCTCCGATTGGGACGGGATCGCCATCCTCGCCGCCTACGGCGACCGGCTCCGCGAGGCGGTCTTGCGGTGCAAGAGGCCGACCGGGGACGAGGTCTCCCGCGCGCTGGCAACGCTGCTCGTCGGCCGGCACCGGACGACGTTCGTCGGCTGGCGAATCGACGGGGTGGTGCCGGTGCCGATGCACTGGCTGCGTCGCCTGTCGCGTGGTACCAGCGCCGCCGAGGAGATCGCGCGGCGGGTCGCAGGCCTGCTGGAAGTGCCGTTCCTGCGGGCCCTCTCGCGGCAGACCGCCACGACCATGCAGAATGAGCTGCCGGTGAGCGAGCGCCGTGGCAACGTCGCGACGGCCTTCCGCGTGCGGCGGCCCGTGACGGGGCGTCGCCTGCTCGTCATCGACGACGTCGTCACCACCGGCTCGACGCTCGCGGCCTGCCGCCGCACGCTCGCCGCGGGCGGTGCCGAAGCCGTCTATGCAGCGGCGATCGCCAGGGCGGATCGCATGGTCGACGGTGCGTCCCACCACGGAGCCTGACATGAACGACTCGAACACGATCCGCATCGGCACTCGCGCGAGCCTCCTGGCCCGCACGCAGACCGAATGGGTGGTCGAGCAGTTGCGGTCGCTCGGCCACGCCGTCGAGGTCGTGACGATCAACACCATCGGCGACACCCGCACCGACATGCCGATCGCGCGGATCGGCGGCGACGGTGTCTTCGTCCGCGAACTCGAGCGGGCCCTGCTCGAACGGCGGATCGATGCGGCCGTGCACAGCCTGAAGGACCTGCCGTCGGCGGAGACGCCGGGCCTTTCGCTCGCCTGCGTGCCGCGGCGGGCCACGCCCTTCGACGCCCTCGTGGCCCGCGGCCCCGCGACGCTCGCGGCGCTCCCCGCAGGGGCCGTGGTCGGCACGTCGAGCGTGCGCCGCGTGATGCAGGTGAAGGCCGCGCGGCCCGATCTCGTCGTAGGCCCCGTCCGCGGCAACGTCGACACGCGGTTGAAGAAGCTCGACGACGGCGAGTTCGACGCCATCATCCTCGCAGCGGCGGGGCTCGAGCGGCTCGGTCTCTCCCACCGCATCACGGAACTGCTCCGCCCCGACGCCTTCTGGCCGGCCGTCGCGCAGGGAGCGCTCGTCGTGCAGATTCGAGCCGACGACGAATCGATGGCGGCTGCGGTCGCCGCGCTCGACGACCGCGCGGCGCACGATGCCGTGCGAGCCGAGCGGAGCTTCCTCGCAACGCTCGCCGGCGGCTGCCTGGCCCCGATCGGCGGGTGGGCGCACGTGGGCGTTGACGGTCGGCTCGAACTCGGCGGCTGCGTGCTCGAGGAACGCGGGGGCGCCGTGGAGCGGATCTTGGCGCGGGCCGCGAGCGAACTGTCCGGCGGCGCTCCCGAGGTGCTCGGCCGGCGTGTGGCCGACGATCTGCGGCGGCAGGGCGCCGATGCGATGCTCGCTCGAATGCGGCAGCATGCGGCTCGAGACCGTGAGACGTGATAGCGCCGCCCCCTCGGGTGGGTTGTCTCAATAAAATTGAAGTGTTACATTTCTGGCGTCAGTGAACGGATTGACTTGAGACGCGGCAGGAGCCGCAGAGGGCACGCAGCAATGGCCGTAAAAGTGGTGATCGCGGACGACCACGAGGTGGTGCGCAAGGGGCTCGTCAGCCTGCTGGCCGGCTCGGACGTGAAGATCGTGGGCGAGGCCTCGTCGGGCGACGAGGCCATCAAGCTCACCCGCAAACTCAAGCCAGACGTCGTCCTGCTCGACATCCGCATGCCGGGCAAGGACGGCCTGGCCGCGCTCGAGAAGATCCGGGCCGACATGCCGAACGTGCGGGTCGTGATCCTCTCGACGTTCGACAATCCCACCTACGTCGCCCGGGCCGTCGCGGCCGGCGCCCACGACTACATGCTCAAGGGTTCCACCCGTTCCGAACTCATCAATTCGATCACGGGTGCCGCCGCCGGCCAGCTGCCGATGCGTGCGGGTGAGCTTCGCCGAGTGGCCACGACCATGGCCAACCGGGTGGCCACCCCGGATCCCGACATCCCGCTGACGCAGCGTGAGACCCAGGTGCTCCGCCACATGGCCCTCGGCCTCTCCAACAAGGAGATCGCGCAGTCGCTGACGATCAGCGTCGAGACCGTGAAGGAGCACGTGCAAAACATCCTGCGCAAGATCGCGGTGACCGACCGCACGCAGGCCGCCGTCTGGGCCGTCCGCCGCGGCCTCGTCTGAATCCCCGCAGACCGCTGCCAGAGTAGACCGCTTGCTCTGCAAGAGGATCTCAACCGGCGTCGCGCCGGCTCGGGGACGGCAGAAGGCTCCTCGCGTTGTCCCTCGCGGACTCGGTCCAAAAGCTCGTCACGCTTCCGCCGATCCCCCCGCCTCCGTCCGTAGGACAGGCCTCCGTGCCTGTCTCCTTCTTCAACGGGCACGCGGATGGGCCTTGTCGAAGGCGTCGAGCAGCCGTGTCGTCGTCACGTGGGTGTAGATCTGCGTGGTGACGAGGCTCTTGTGGCCGAGCAGTTCCTGCACGCTGCGGATGTCGGCGCCCGCGTCGAGCAGGTGCGTGGCGAAACTGTGGCGGAGCGTGTGCGGGCTTGCGCGCTTCGAGAGGCCCGCCGTGGCCAGGTGTTTTTCGAGAAGCCGCGCCACCCCTCGGACGGAGAGCCGGCCGCCGAAGCGATTGGTGAACAGGGGCTGCGATCGGCTCGCGGTCATGCCGACCGCCGGCTTCGGGCGGGCGGCGAGCCATTGGCGGAGCGCCGCCTGGGCGTGTGAGCCCACGATGCCGAGCCGCTCGCGACGGCCCTTGCCACGCACGCGGATCGTGGCGGCCCGGAGGTCGAGGTCGCCGTCGTCGAGGCCGACGAGTTCGCGGACGCGCACGCCGGATGAATACATCAGTTCCAGGATCGCTCGATCGCGCAGCCCGCCGGGGGCACCGGGCTGTGGTGCGGCGAGCAGCTTGGCGATCTCGTCGCCGGTGAGGAACTTCGGCAGCTTCCGCGGCCGCTTCGGGCTGCGGAGCGGCTTGGCGGGATTGGCCTGCACCCAGCCCTCGCGCTGGCCGAAGGCATAGAAGCTTCGCATGCTGGCGAGCTTCCGGGCGACGGTCGATTGCGCGTAGCCGGCGGCGTGCAGACCGCCGGCAAAGCGACGCAGGAGCGTGCTCGACGCATCGCCCGGGCCGCGGCAGCCGGCGGAGACGAGAAACTCCTCGAGCTGCAGGAGATCCTCGCGGTAGCTCTTGATCGTCAGTGGCGAGGCGCCTCGTTCCGACGCCAGGGAGCGCAGGAATCGCTCGATCCCAGAGGCGAAGGTTTCCCGGGAGGCCATCGGCAGGCCCCTCGTCAGGCGGCGCGATCGGCCGGCGGCACGAACCGAACGCGATTCGAACGCGGGGCGTTTTGCCGCACCTTTTGGCCGAGCACCGAGGCGTCGTACCAGGAGAAGCTCAGGTCGGGGTTCGACGCATAGCGGCCGAGGGTGCGGAGCGTCTCCTCGCGGCTCTCGTCATCGTAGAGGAATACGTAGCGCTCTCCGCCCTTCACGAGCGCGATGACGTTGATGTCGCGGGAAGCCATTGAAGCTTGGATTCCTGGAAGTCTCGGACCGGACGGGCGGCGTGGTCCGCACGGGTGCCGCAGGAGGAGGTATCGGCCGGCGAGCCGCCGCGGCAGCAGACTTCCACGCGCTGCCCCCCCAAGTCGCCGCGACCGGGCCAGCCATGCGCCGGGCACGGGGCTTTCCAGCGGGGAACGGGGGAAGCGGGCCGGGGATTGGGTGAAGCAGGCGGATCAGAAGAGGTCCGCAAACCCCCGAAGGCCGATCGGCTCTCGCGCGGTGAACGGCTCACCGTGGGTTGTGCCGATCATGGCGCCCCACCAATTTGCCGAGGCTTCCACGCGTTCGAGCACCGTCGGCTGCGGCGCGGTCTGGGGAAACTGGCTGGCGTAGCAGGCGAGGCTTCGTCGCTTCAGGTCCCAGGTGGGGGAGATGTCGACCACGAAGGCGGGCTTCAGCACGACCTTCAGGTGCACGCAGGCGTAATGGTAGATCCGCTCCGGGTGCCACGGGGCGCCGGGAAGCTCGCACTTCGTGAGTTTCGCCCAGAATCGCGCGGCCTCGACGAGACGCGTGGCGGCGGTGTGGTCGGGGTGGGCATCGACCCAGTGCGGCGCGAAGAGCCAGCGGGGACGGGTGCGGCGGATCACGCCGGCAAGTGTGCCGCGCGCTGCGAGCGTGGCCCGCAGCCGCCGATTGGGCAGGCCGAGGTTCTCCCGCCAGGGAATGCCGAGGATCTCCGTCGCGGCCGCCGTCTCACGGGCCCGGATCTCGGGCGATCCGAGGGGCGTGGGCTCGCCGTCGGTGAGGTCAAGAACGCCCACCTTCAGCCCCTTCGCCAGCATCAGCGCGATCGTGCCCCCCATGCCGAGTTCGGCGTCGTCTGGATGGGGGGCGATCACGAGTGCATCGAGCATGCTGGCGTCTCCGGGGCCGGTCCAGCATACTCTCCCGCATGATGAGCTTTGCCCCGGCCACGGCCCCCGATGAAAACACCCCCGAGGGCTTGTTTGCCGCGGCCTGCGACCATGTGCGGCAGGCGGCGGTGCTCGCGTCGGTCGAATCGCTGCTCGGCTGGGATGAGCGCACGCTCATGCCACCGGAGGCGGGGGGCTACCGAGCCGAGCAGATGGCGGCGCTGGCCACGCTCGTTCACCAGCAGCGGACGAGCCCGCGGCAGGGTGAGCGGCTGGCGAAGCTCGCCGACGGACCGCTCGCCCGCGGCGGCGAGCCCCATGTGGCCGCGACGATCCGGCTCCTGAAACACGACTACGACAAGCAGGCCCGGCTGCCGGCCCGACTCGTGAAGGAGATGGCGAAGACCTGCGTCGAGGCGCAGCAGGCCTGGACGGCGGCCCGCGCGGAATCCTCGTGGCCGCAGCTCGCGCCGTGGCTCGAGCGGGTGTTCGCGCTGAAGCGCGAACAAGCCGCCTGCCAGTTGCCGGATCGCGATCCCTACGACGCGCTCATGGACGATTACGAGCCCGGGGCCCGCTGGCCGGCCGTGGCGGAGCGGTTCGACCGGCTGCGGGGCGGCATCGTGCAGCTCGTCGACGCCTGCGTCGGCGCCCGGCAGCGGCCCGACGACGCGCTGCTGAAGCGACGCTATCCCGTCGATGCGCAGAAGGCGTTCGTGCAGCAGGTGGCCGCGCAGATCGGCTTCGACTTTGGCCGCGGGCGGATCGACACCACCGATCATCCCTTCTGCTCCACGATGGGCCCGAACGACTGTCGGATCACGACCCGCTGGGACGAGCACTTCCTCCCGACGGCGCTCTTCGGCGTCTTGCACGAGGCGGGGCATGGTCTCTACGAGCAGGGCCTGCCGCGCGAGTGGTATGGGCTCCCGCCCGGTGAAGCGGCGTCGCTCGGCATCCATGAATCGCAGTCCCGGCTCTGGGAAAACATGGTGGGCCGATCGGCTGCGTTCTGGCGCTGGTGCTTTCCGTTGGCGCGGCGTTCCTTTCCGGAGACGCTCGCCGGCGCGACGGCGGACGACGTGCAGCGGTCGCTCATGACGGTGGCGCCGTCGTTCATTCGCGTCGAGGCCGACGAGGTCACCTACAACCTGCACGTGATGATGCGGTTCGATCTCGAGCGGGCCGTGGTCCAGGGAACGCTCTCCGTGGCGGATCTCCCCGAGGCGTGGGACGATCGCTTCGCGAAGGATTTCGGGATTCGTCCGCCGTCGGCCGCGGAGGGAGTCTTGCAGGACATCCACTGGAGCGCCGGGCTGATCGGCTATTTTCCGACCTACACGCTCGGCAATATGCACGCCGCACAGCTGATGGCGGCCGCCGATCGGGCCCTCCCCGATCTCGATGCGGAGATGGCGGCAGGGCGGTTTGCGGGCCTCCTTGGCTGGATGCGGGAGCATGTCCATCGCCGCGGCCGGATGCTCGAATCCGACGCCCTCGTTCAGGAGGCCTCCGGCAGCCCGCCCGCGGAGAAATGGCTCCTCGACAGCCTTCGCAGCCGCTATGGGGCCGCCCACGGTTTTGCCTGATTGTCCGCGGGGCGCGGTCTGCGGGGCCGTTGGCCCCTGCCGGAAAGGCGATGGTACACTTTCTTGCGGGACCGGATTCCCCGGACCGGATCGGACGTGGCGCACACAACAGGGTTGGCCGCACAGGCCGTCGAGAGCAGATCCTTCGGGAGGGACGCATGGTGGACGACAAGGACAACGACGCAAACGATCCATGGGCTGGAATCGACGCCGGAGATACCTCCGAGCCGCAGGGGGATTTTTCTTTTTCCCTCGACGAGGATGCCGGTGCCCCCGAACCCTCCGCTGACGACGGGTTTCCCGGTGTCTTCGAGGCACCCGTGCTCGACGCAGCCGGCGACGCCGCTCCGGAAAACATCGCGGGGGTATTCGAGGAATTCGTCGAGGAATCGCTTCCCGCCAGTACCGGAAGCGGAGGGGAGGATTTCCCGTTCGCCGAAGACGAAATGCCTGCTCTCGACGCCGATCTGCCGTCCCTCGAAGACGCGGGCTCCGGGTTTGCAGATCTGGCCAGCAGCGGCGACGTGGATGCTGCAGACGAGGCCGGGCTCGTGGATGAGTGGCTCACCGAGGAACCGGCTGCCGACGCCGGCGCCGAGACACCCTTGGCCGTTTTTCCGGCCGGCGATCTCCACGACCACGGCGATGAGCTTGGGCAGGATCGCGAGGCGGGCGAATCGGCCATCGTGACGTCGGCGATTCAAATCGGCACCGGCAACTCAGGCGTCATGTCGCCGAGCGACGTGATTCCGATCGACGATTGGGCCGATGCCGGCGGGACGTCCCTCGTCGGCATGCCCGAGCTCGACAGCGAACCTTCCGCCGCGGATTCCGCAGACGAGCCAGCCGAGGAGGCATTCAGTTTCGGTGACGTCGAGGCCGATGAGGAGCAGTCCGAAGAGGCCCCCGCCTTCGGTATTGCCGAAGACGGCCAGACCGAGTTCAGCGACGCAGGCTTCGGCATGGATGAGGCGGCTGCGGCCGTTGGCGGCGGGCTCGCGCTGGCTGGCGCAGAAGTCTTGGGCGAAGCCGTGGCGGCCGCGCCGGTCGCCGCAAAGAAGCAGAAAGCCGCCAAACCGGCCAAGTCGAGCGGCGGAGGCATCGGCCAGATGATCGGCATCGTGCTCGGCGGCCTGATGGCGCTGCCGATCACCTATGCGATCCTCATCTGGGGCTTCCAGAAGGATCCGTTCAAGTTCACGAAGATGGTGCCGCAGGAAGTGGCGTTTCTGTTGCCGGAGAAGCTTCAGCCCGGCTTCAGGAAGCCCTCGGGCGCAGGCCTCCCGAAGCTCGATCAGGCCGCCTCGCTGGACTCGCTTCCCAAGGCAGCCGAAGCGGTCGAGGCCCCCATGGCGACCGAGGCAGAGCCACCCGTCGAAGAGTCGGACGCTGCGACGCCAGCCGACGAAGCCGTCGCCACAGCCGCTTCGCCGGCCGAACCAGCAGGACAGCCGGCCGCGCCGGCAGACGATCTCTTCACCGAGGAGCCTGCGAATAAGCCGGCGGCGCCCGCCGTGCCGGAGCCCGAGCCGCTCGATTACTCGGCGCTCGAGGCGGCGATTGCGAAGGCCGAGGCTTCATTCGACGAACTGTCCGCCATCGACGATCCCGAGGCTCCAGCCCGCAAGAAGCTGCTCGTCGGCTGGTACAAGAATCTCGCCGCCGTGGCCGAGCAGATGGTCTTTCTCGAGAACGCGGCAGCCGATTCGGCAAGGCCGCTGGAGAAGGCCCCCGAGCAGATGGAGGCGGTGATCGCGAAACTCATGGCCAGCGACGCAGTGGTCGGCGATCTTGGCCGGCTCAGCGGCATGTGGCTGTCGTCGAAGAAGCGGCCCGTGGATGGCGCCGTGCTCGTGGCCACATTCAACGGCGCGCGGCAGGTGGGACCGTATTGGTCGTCGTCGATCACGGTCGCCGGAAAGGAGCCGAAGACGGTCGCGATCATCTCGCGGCGTGAGCCCTCGGCCGCGGCGGGCGACCAGGTGCTCGTCACCGGCGTGCTCTTCGACGGCGACGCGCTCTGGGCGGCTGACTGCCGCCGCGTGGCACAGGCCGCGGCGGCGGAGGATCTCTTCTGAGTGGCTGACGCGAGCGGATCGGTCGCGGAGATCGCCGAGGCCGTCGCCGCGGGGAGCCTGCGTGCCAGCGACGCGCTGGCCGCCCACGTCGCCAGTTGGCAATCGACCCATGCGCGGCTCAACGCGCTCGTGCAGCCGCGGCACGACGAGGCGGCCGCCGAGGCGTCCCGGATCGCCCCGGGGTGTGCAGGGCCGCTCGCGGGGGTGCCGCTGACCGTGAAGGAGTGTTTTCCCGTTCGCGGACTCGTGACGACGCTCGGCATCGAGTCGCGCCGACAAGCCCGCGACGAGGCCACTGCCTGGCTCGTCGAGCGGTTGCAGGCGGCGGGCGCCGTGGTCGTGGGAAAAGACAACGTGCCGCAGGCGATGTATCTCCACGAGACCGACAATCCCGTCTGGGGCCGGACGAATCATCCGCATGCCGCGGATCGCGGGCCTGGCGGTTCGAGCGGCGGCGCGGCAGCGGTCGTGGCGGCGGGGGTCGTGCCGCTCTCCCTCGGCAACGATCTGGCCGGCAGCATTCGCCAGCCCGCCCACGCCTGCGGCATCGCCGGCATCATGCCGCGATCGACCGTGCTTGGCGAAGGGGGCGCCTTCGATACCATGCCGCACCTGAAGGTCGTGCGGCCGCGGGCGGGCTTCCTCGCCCGTTCGGTAGACGATCTCTCCCGGGCGCTCGGGGCCGTCGGCGTGGAGACCTCGCCTTCAGAACGCGGCGGCCCTTTGCGGATCGCCTGGTGGGACGATGCGGGGCCGCTCGACCCGTCGCCGGCCGTACGGCGGGCGGTGCGCGAGGCCGTGGGGCGGCTGCAGGCCGCGGGCGCCGTCGCCCGTGAGTGCGACGGCGGAATCGCCCGCGACGCAGCCTGGCTGCATCTGGCCATCCTGTCGGCCGACGGCGGCGCCGACGTGCGCCGACTCTTCGCCGGCTCGCGGCCGATCTGGCCCGTCGCCCGGCTCTTGCGGCTCGCTGGCGTGCCGCGGGCAGCGCGGCCGTGGCTCGCGGCACTGGTGCGAGCGACGGGGCGGCAGATCGAGGCCGAGGGGCTGCTGGCGACAGGCCCACGCCGCGGCGCCGGTTTCGAGCAACTTCTGCACGAGCGGGCCAGGATTGCCACACGGGTGGCGGCGCTCGCCGCCGACTACGACGCGATCGTCTGCCCCGTTTCGGCCCTGCCCGCGCTGCGGCACGGCACCGCCGCGAAATTGATCGTGGCCGCCGCGCCCTGCCTGCTGGCCAACCTCCTCGACCTCGCGGCGGGCACGGTGCCTGTGACGACCGTGCGGCCCGGCGAAGAGACCGGTCGCGGCCGGTCGCGCGATCCGGTCGTCCGCGCCGCGATCGAATGCGATCGCGGAAGCGCCGGGCTGCCGGTGGGCGTGCAGGTGATCGCACTCACCGGCGGCGAAGCGACCGCGATCGAAGTGATGCGATTGATCGAGGCCAAGTAGACCGCTTCAAAAGTAGACCGCTTGCTCCGCAAGCGGAATCAGATCCGCTTCTGGAACAAGCGGTCTGCGCAGGGGCGCCGGCGCGCGGGCGGCCGAAGTCTCCGTCGCGGAGAAACGTTCTCCTTCCACGACCTATGGCGATTCATTCCCCAGAAGGTCGAAAGTTCCTAACGCTCGTCGAGCTTCAGCCGACCCGCGAGCCTCCCGCAACGAGGGACGGATCAAATTGCTGCTTCGATTGCAGGGGCATCGATTTGGAGGCTGTGAACGGGAGGCTCGGGGCTGCCCATGCCCCAGGAGCCGGCGTAGGTGACAAGCGCAGGCAGGATGCCGGAGCGTAGTCACCTCCGAGTGAGCGAAGGGCAGGATGCCCGCAGAGAACGTCCGGCGACGGGGCGTGGGCAGCCGCGAGCCGGCGCGACACGGTGCTGATCCGTTTGCGGAGCAAGCGGTCTACTTTGAGCAAGCGGTCTACGCCATGCGCTGAATGATCGAGCGGGAGATCTGCTCGACGCCGAGCACCTCGCATGCGGCCCCGAGGTCGATGCCGGCCTTCGGCATGCTCCAGACCACACTCGACGCCTCGTTCTGCGCGATGGTGTGCCAGCCCCGGGTGCGGAGCTTGAGCAGCCCCTTCGCGCCATCCTTCCCCATGCCCGTCAGCAAGAGCGCCGTTCCCGTCTGCGGCCAGTGTTCGGCGACGCTCTCGAAGAAAACGTCGACGCTGGGGCGAAAGAAGACCTCCTTCGGCTCGACCGAGTATTCGAGCGCGCGGCCCTTGCCGAGCACGAGGTGGTCGTTGGTGCCGGCCAGGAGCACGTCGCCGGCCTGCGGTTGCTGCCCGTGTTCGGCCACCCGCACCGGCCGGCCCGTCCGGTCGCCGAGCCATTTTGCGAGGCCCTGGGAGAAGGCGACATCGACGTGCTGGACGATGACCGTGGCGACGTTCCAATCCCGCGGCAGCGGCAGGAGCAGGTCGGCGATCGCCTTCGGGCCGCCGGTGGAGGCGCCGACGACGAGCAGCCGTGGAGGGCCGGCGCTGGCGGCCGGCCGCACCGGCTTCCGCGATTCGCCCGTGGCGCCCACGAGCTTGGCGATCACGCCGATCTTCTCGACGAGGGCGCCGGCGCCGCTCACCTCGCCGGCCGGGCCGAGCATCGGCGTGTCGACGGCATCGAGGGCGCCGTAGCCCATGGCGTCGTAGACGAGCGAGATGTTGCCGCTCACGGTGGCCGTGACCACGAGGATCGCGCAGGGGGCCAACCCCATGATCTGCCGCGTGGCCTGCACGCCGTCGAGGTGCGGCATGATCAGGTCCATCAGGATGAGGTCGGGCCGGTCGCGCTTCGCCATCGCGATCGCTTCGACGCCGTCGTTGGCCGTCCAGGCGATCTCGTGGTCGGGCAGGCTGTCGACGACCCGCCGCAGCGCCTCGCAGGCGGCCCGCATATCGTTCACGATCCCGATCCGCATCGCCAGGTCTCCCGCAGGGCGCGAGCCCGTGCCGCGCTATTCTCCGATCAGGTCGGTGATCGTATGCACGAACGTCTCGTCATGGAAGGAGCTCTTCGTGAGATAGCGGTTCGCGCCGGCATCGAGGCCGCGGAGGCGGTCTTCCTCGCGGTCTTTGTAGGAAACGATCACCACCGGAATGTCCTTGCGGGCCGGGTCGTTCTTGATGAGCGAGACCAGGCCGATGCCGTCCATTCGCGGCATGTCGACGTCGGTGACGACGAGGTCGTAGTGGGCGCCGCGGATCGCGTTCCAGCCGTCCATGCCGTCCACCGCGACGTCCACGGCGTAGCCCCGCGATTGCAGCAGTTGCCGCTCGAGTTCGCGGACCGTGATCGAATCGTCGACGACGAGGATCCGCTTGCGTTGCCGGGCCTGCTCGGAAATCTTCTCGAATTCCACCCGCGAGAGACGGCGACCCATCAGCACGTTGTCGATCGAGCGAACGAGGTCCTCCACGTCGACGATCAGCACCGGATTGCCGTTCTCGAGCAGCGAGGCGCTGCTGATGTTGGGCACCTTGCCAAGCCGGCGATCGAGCGGCCGGACCTCGAGATCGCGCTCGCCCAGGAAGGCATCGACGATCATGCCGAACTGCTGGCCGCGGTCGCTGATCACGACGACGGGCATCGGGTCGGCCGGGGTGGCCTCGCCGCCGAGGTCGAGGATCTGCGGGGCCATCACCAGGCCGATCGAGACCCCATCGCGCTCGAAATACTGGCGGCCCTCGACGGTGCGGACGTCGGCGTGGGCGCACAAGAGAATGTTGTCGATGCGGGTGAGGGGGAAGGCGTAGGGTTCGCCGCCGATGTCGACCAAGAGCGCCCGGATCACCGACATCGTGATCGGCAGCTGCAGCGTGAACACCGTCTGCCGGCCGGGCTGGGTCGCCACCCGCACCGTGCCTCCCACCGCCTTGACCATGCTCTGCACCACGTCGAGACCGACGCCGCGGCCGGAGATCTCGGTGACCTCCTCCTTCGTGGAGAAGCCGGGCAGGAAGAGAAACTCGAGCAGCTCGAGCTCCGTGAGCTGGTCGGCGACCTGCCGGGCGACGAGGCCGCGGGAGACCGCCTTCGCCCGCAGCCGTTCAACGTCGATGCCGCGGCCGTCGTCGGTGAGCGTGATGTGCAGCATGCCCGCGCGGTGACGGGCCTCGAGCCGGATCGTGCCGACCGACGGCTTGCCGGCGGCCTCGCGGTCGGCCGGGGTTTCGAGACCGTGATCGAGGGCGTTGCGAATGAGGTGCGAAAGCGGCGACTCGAGCTTGTCGAGGATGTCGCGATCGACGCCCGTCTGCTCGCCGCGCACCTCCCAGCGCACCTGCTTGCCGAGCGTGCGGGCGACGTCGCGGACAAGCCGGGGGAAGCCGCGAATGCCGTCGGCCAGCGGCCGCATGCGGCTGACGATGACCTCGTGGTGGAGCCGGCCGGACAGGTCTTCGTTGCGCCGCGCGAAGCTCTCGAAATCCTCCACCTGCTGCATCAGGCTCGCGAGGCAGGCATCGGCCCGCTCGCGCACGCGGGCCAGGAGGCCGAGCAGGGGCGGCGGCACCGAGACGTCATCTGATTTGAATCGCTCTTCGGCCGCGGCGATGTTGTCGCAGAGATCCACCTGCGCGGCCCGCAGCGTGAGCAGCGAATCGACGAACGGCCGGAGTTGGCGTGTCTCGACAAGCGATTCGCCCGCGAGCCCCACGAGCCGCGTCAGGCTCTCGGCGGACACGCGGACGACGCGATCGGCCTGTTCGAGCGCCCGGGCCGCGGAGGGAGCAGGGGCGGGAGTCTGGGCGGCACCGGCTTCCTCGGGAGCAGCCGGTGGCGTGGCGACCGGCTCCGGGGTGGATGGCTCTCTGGCAGCAGCTGGTTCTGGGGCGGCAGCGGGTGTGGTAACGGCGGTCGTCGCCCCGGGCGCCGTCAACAGCCCGCTGAGTTCGGCGACGAGCGTGTCGGCCGTGCGGGGCCAGGCGCTCGTCGGCGAGATCGCGTCGTCGGACTTGGCGATCGACGAGAGAAAGTCGATGCTCGCGAGCAGGAGATCGACGTGCTCCGGCCGCACGCGAAACGTGCCCTTGCCGGCCGCCACGAAGCAATCCTCCATCGCATGGGCCACCCGCACCGCGGGATCGAGGCCCACGATCCGCGCCGCGCCCTTGAGCGAATGGGCCGCCCGCATCATCGACTCGATGGTCTCGGGGGAGCGTTCGAATTCCTCAACGGCCAGCACGCCTGCCGAAAGGATCGCCGTCTGGCTCTCGGCCTCGAGCCGAAACAGCTCGAGCATCGAAAATCCGCTCAGGTCTTCCGCCACGAGAAACCTCCTTTCCTTCAGCCGCCGACCGCGTCGCGCAACCCGTCGAACACCCGCGTTTCGTCGAGCACCCCGACGGCCCGCCCCTGCCAGTCGAAGAGGGCTTGGCAATGACGCGTACCGGACTGGCTCACGGTCGAGGGCACGGCCCGCAGCTTCGACGTGATGGCGCGGTGCACGCCCGCCACCTCGTCCACGCCGAAGACCCAACGCTCGGTTTCCTCTTCGCCCGACCGTTCGATCACGAGCAGCCGCGCCGCGGTCAGCGGCGAGTCGGCCGCTGTCGACGGCACGAGGGTGGGCCTGCCCTCGAGGCCGAGGAGGCCGTGCAGGGAGACGCAGAGCTGCAACTGCCCGCGGATGTTCACCAGGCCCTCGAGCACTCCGCCCGTGCGGTGCGGCACCCGATGCAGCGGCCGCAGCGTCGTCACCTCGATGAGCGCGGTCGCAGGCAGTGCGAGCCATTCACGGTCGAGCCGGAAGACGAGCACGCTCGTCGAGTCGGGGTCGATCGTCTCCTCAGGCTGCTCGAGGATGCGGCTCCATGTCTCGAGATAGCCCTCGGGCGCCTCGCGGTCGAAGAACGTGCGGGCCGCTTCGGCCATCACCGGACAATTGCGGCAGTGGATGAACGTCTCGAGCTCGGGGCAGCTGCGGTCGCCGGCGACGCCGATCCGGCGCCAGCATTCCTCCATCGGGGCCTCGATCACCGGCAGCGATCCGCTCATGGCGACTCCTTCCGCGCGAGCACCCGCGCTGCCGACTGGCGGTATGTGGCGGCCATGGCCGTGTCACCACGCTGCGCGGCCAGCAGCGCCAGTGCGAGCAACGCCTCCTCGTGGGCGGCGTCGAGATAGAGCGTCTTGTGGAAGCAGCCTTCCGCGCGGTCGAGATCGCCCGCCGACTGATGAAGCATTCCCATCAGGAAGAAGAGCGAAGGCTCGGGGCCAAGACGCTTGAGATGTTCGTCGCAATGCGCGAGCGCCTCGCGGAACCGCCGGGCGTTGGCGAGCTGGCCCGCTTCGCGCAGCACGTCGTCGAGGGTGGGAAGCGGGGCGGGGGCCTCGGGAGCCGTCACAGGCGCGGGTTTTTTCGTGGCGGCCGGCCGCGCGGCCGCCGTGTGGCGGGCCGTCACGCGGGGCGACGTGGCGGGGGCCGCGGTGCGAACGATCTCGCGCACGCCGCGGCGCAGCGCGAAGACCGACGTATCGGCGGCGGGGATCCAGTCGCCCTTCATGATCGGCGGCTCGGCAGCGCCGAGCAGGAGCAGGCCGTCGGGGCGGAGGAGGCGGTCGATCGAGTGCTCGACGCGGGTCCGGGCGGCTGGCGTGAGGTAGATGAGGAGATTGCGGCAGAAGATCACGTCGTAGGGGCCGCGGCCCGAGCCGAGGTTCTCGGCCACGAATGCGTCGTCGAGCAGGTTGGCCCAGGCGAAGTGCACGCAGCCGCGGACGGCCTCGTCGAGCAACGATCCGCCCCGATCGCTGCGGAACCAGCGATCGCGAAACGAGAGGTCGGCATTGCGGAAGGCGTTGGCTGAGTAGACGCCCTGCCGGGCGCGGGCGAGCGCCGCATGGCTGACGTCGATCGCGTCGATCGAGAACTGCTCCGGCGCGAGCCCGGCGTCGAGGAGTGCCATCGCGAGGGAGTAGGGCTCCTCGCCGGCGGCGCATGGGGCGCTCAGGATCCGCACCGGCTGCCGGCCCGGCAGGGCGGCGAGGGTGGCGACAAACCGGCGCACGAATTGAAACACCTGCGGATCGCGGAAGAACCAGCTCTCCGGGACGATCACCTCCTCGACGAGTCGGTCGCGCTCGGCGGCATCGTTGGCGGCACGGTCGGCGAAGACTGCCGCGTCGTCGAGGCCGAGCGCCTTCATCCGCTGCCGCACCGCGCGCTCGATGGCGGCGGAGCCGATCGTGGATGGATCGAGGCCGAGCCAGCGTTCGAGGATCGCCTCGGCGCCGGCGAGCGGATGCGACGGCAGCGGATGGATCGGGTGCGGTCGCTTCATGGGGCGGGCGCCTCCTCGGGGGAGGCATCCAGCGGCCGGCCGGGGGCCGGGCAAAGCCCAGCCAGGAGATCGGGGGGCAGGAGCCGGTCCACGGCGATCAATTGCACCGTCTGTCCGCCGAGCCGCAGCACCTGCCCGAGAAACGGCGCGTGGCCCAGCGACATCTCTGGCGTCGAACTGTCGGCCTCCTCGGTGGAGCGGATCGACACCACGTTTTCCGCGACGAGCCCCAGCCGCACCGGATACGGAGCCTCGCCCCCCGCCGCAAACTCCACGACGATCACCCGCGTGCTCAGCCGGTCGGGCTGCTGCTCCGCCGCATCGCCGGCCGCAAACCGGCGGCCCAGATCGACGAGCGGCACGAGGCGGCCGCGGTAGGTGAAGATGCCGCGCACGAAATCAGGCATGAGTGGCAGCGGCCGCGCCGGCACCAGCGGCAGCACCTCGATCACGGTGCGTGACGGGATGGCGAAGGCCGCGCCGGCCACGGTGAACGTGAGGATTTGCATGGCTGCCCGGTTTCAGATGGTGAAGCGGGAAACCTCCTGCTTGAGGTCGCCGACCGCCTCGCGCAGGTGGGTCGTGGCCGTGTTGAACTCGTTGAGCGACGATGCCGTGCGCGAGGCGCCTTCCGCGAGCCGCACCATCGCCTCGCGAATCTGCTCCGCCCCCTGCGATTGCGCCCGCATTCCCTCCGTGACCTGCCCGAAGCGGCCGGAGATGCCCTGCACGGCGTTGATGATATCCCCCAGTTTCTCGGAAATGTCGGCGATCTCGCGGACGCCGCCGCGGACCTGCTCGGCGAATTTGTCCATCTCCATCACGCCCGCGGAGACGCTGTATTGCATCTCCTTGACCATTCGCTCGATGTCGAGCGAGGCGACGGCCGTCTGGTCGGCGAGGCGGCGTATCTCGCGGGCCACCACGAGGAAGCCCAGGCCGTATTCGCCCGCCTTCTCAGCCTCGATCGCCGCGTTGATCGAGAGCAGGTTCGTCTGATCGGCCACCTTGGTGATCGTGGTCACGGCGAGGTTGATGTTGGCGGCGCGTTCGCTGATCACGCCGAGCTTCGCGCCGAAGGAAGAGGTGCTCTCCGCGAGCTGGCGCATCGTCGTGCCCATGTTCGCGAGGTTGCCGCGGCCCTCGGCGGCCATGGCGCCGGTATGGGCCGCCATGTCGTTCACCTCGGTCATCGTCCGCACCAATTCCTGGCTCGTGACGGAGATCTGCTTGACGGCCGCGACCGCCTGGCTCGTCGAGGCGCCGTAGTCGGCGATCACCTGCTGCTGCTCGCTGCTCGTGGCCTGGATCGCCGTGGCCGTGGAGATGAGCGCCACCGACGATTTCTGGATCCGGCCGATGAGGCCCCGGAGGTCGTTCGTCATCGTCTGGATGGCGGCGAGCAGGGCACCCGTCTCGTCGTCGGAGGTCACTCCCACCTTGGCCCGCAGGTCGCCCCCCGCCACCTGCTTGGCCACGTCGACGGCGGTGCGGATCGGGTTCGAGATCGTGCGGGCCACGACGAGCGCCGCGAGCGTCACGCCCAGGATCGTCGCCAGCGAAAGGCCGATGATCGCGGCCCGCTGGAAGTTCACCAGCGCGAAGGCCTCCTTCGCGTCCTGCTTCACGTTCATGCCCCACCGAAAGCTCGGCAGGTAGCACCAGGCGGAGACGACGTTTTCGCCGCGGTAGTCGCGGACGTTGCCGTAGCCTCGCTCGCCGCTCGCGGCCCGCTGTGCCGCCGTGGCCTGGTCGCTCCCGAGGGGGATCTGCATCTTGAAGGCGGCGTCGGGCGCGTGCCGGAGCGGGGTCGTCACGGTCACGGTCTCTCCCGTGCGCTGCCCGGTGACGATCTCGCCGGTTTCCCCGAGACCCGTGAGGTCGGAAAGCATCTGCCAGACCTTCTGGGGGCCGAGTCCCATCGCCAGCACGCCGATCACTTTGCCCGCGTCGAAGATGGGGCTCGTGACGAAGGCGAGCGGCTGCGGTGAGCTGCTGTAACCCTGGAAACCAGAAAGCTCCGACTGCAGCAGCGTGCGCGAGCGATCGAAGGCGGCCGCGAGTTCGGACGAGGCAAGGGCCCCCGACAGGATCGTGGAACCGGTGGGGAACGTCTGGTCGAGGGAGAAGAGCACTCGCCCCTCCAGGTCGAGCACCAGGAGTTGTGAATAATCGAACGACATCGAGACATAGCGGAGAAACGGCTCGAATTCCGGCCCGGCCTTGGCCAGTGCCTCCGCCTGTGCCGCGGGGGTCGCCTTCTCGTCGACGGCCGCCGAAAGCTGTCGGACGGCGCGGACGAGCGTCGGGCCTCGGGCGAGCGCCGTGCCGTCGCGGACGCGCTCGAGCGCATAGGCCTCCATTTCGCCCGCCTTGGCCGCGGCGATCTTCACGAGGTTGCTGCGGACGGAATTTTCGAGCGCCCGAGTGGCGATCCGGGCCGTGATCGCGGTGAGGATCGCGCAGGGAATGAGCGCGATCACGAGAAACCAGAAGAGCAACCGGCCGGCGATCGACCGCTGCATCGCGGCTTCACCGAAGGGAGTTTCGCTTGTCATGTCGGTGTCAACGCCGCTCCTGCGGGCGGGCGGTGCTCCTGGCGGGTGTCGGCGTTCCTGAGGCGTTGCTCCACTGGCCTCCCCACGCATCGTGCAGATCTTTGACGAATCGCTCCCACTCCTCGCGCGAGCGCGAGATGGGGAAGGGCACGGGCCGCACGGCCGTCCGGCTCGACCAGACGATGTCGAACTGGCCATCCGGCCGGATCCTGCCGATCGACGCCGGCCGCCAGGTGTGCTGCGTGGCGGCATCGACGGCGATGATGCCCTCCGGCGCGTCGAGGCTCTGTTGCCGGAGGGCGTTGCGCACCTGGCGCACGTCGGTGGTGCCGGCCTCCTCCACGGCCTGCGCCCAGAGCCTCACGCCCGTGAAGGCGGCCGCGATGACATCGGACGTCGTGCGCTCGCTGCCATACCGAGCCTTGAAACCGCGGACAAACGCCTGGTTCTCCGGTCGGTCGATGCTCTGGAAATAGTTCCAGGCGGCATAGTGGCCGGCGAAATCGTCGCGGGGCGCCGAACGCAGTTCGTCTTCGGCGATCGCGAATGTCACGACGGGAGTCTGGTCGGGGCGGATGCCCGCCTCCCGGAGTTTTCTCGCGAGGGCGAGCGCTGAATCCCCCACGACGCTGCTGAGCACGACATCGGGCTTGGCCGCCACGATCGACCGCACCGCCGCATCGACGGCGCTGCTGCCGAACGGAACGTATTCCTCGCCGACACACTCCGCGCCGAGCCCCGTGATCTGGTCGGCGGCGATCGCGTTGACGCAATGCGGCCAGATGTAGTCGGAGCCGACGAGGAAGAAGCGACGGGCCCCGAGCGTGTCGTGGCACCACTGCACGGCGGGCGTGATCTGCTGGTTGGGTGCGGCACCGACATAGACGACGTTGGGCGATTGCTCGAGCCCCTCGTAGGCCATGGGATAGACGAGCAGATGGTCGGCCGCCTCGAAGACCGGCAGCACGCTCTTGCGGCTCGCGCTCGTCCAGCAGCCGAAGACGACGACCGCCTTGTCGTCGCGAATCAGTTTTTCAGCCTGCCGCGCGAACGTCGGCCAGTCGGAGGCGCCGTCGGCGATCACCCAGCGAACCTGCCGGCCGAGCAGGCCGCCTTTCTCGTTGATCTGCTCCAGCGCGAGCACCTCGGCGTCGATCATCGACCGTTCGCTCACGGCCATCGGCCCGGTCTGTGAATGCAGGATGCCCACGACGATCGGGCTGCGGTCGACGAGGAGTCGGTCGAGGCCAAGCCAGGCGAGGCCGGCGAGCACGGCGAGCGCCGGAAAGAGCACACGATTGCGGAGCCGCCGCCGCCGAGTCATGGCAAGGGCATCGGGGATCTGGTCAGAGGGGGTCATCCTCCAATCTTGGCCCATCTTTCCCCGCCGGGCGACCGGCGGGGCCGAAATTTTTCCCGGGACCGTCACGATCGGAAAAACCGGCACAGGGCGGCCGGCATCGCTGGCGGGGATAGCGGGCGGGCGTTATGATCCGGTGACTCGGAACCGGCTGAGCGCAGTCCGGTCGGGGGCCTTTTTCCGGTATGGGCAGGAAGCACGCTCAGCCGCCGACGCGCATGGGAACCGCCCAAAACCGCCCCGCGACGAGCCACGGCATCGAAGAGATCGCCGGCGTTTCTCCATGGGCTGAGCAGGTTCGCAAGGCGATTGAACTGGTCGCCGTGCACCAGTCCAGCGTGCTCATCCTGGGCCCGAGCGGCACCGGCAAGGAATTGATCGCCCGCGCGATCCATGCCTGTGGCAAGCGGGCCGCCAAGCCGTTCATTCCCGTCGACTGCGCGGTCACGACGGGCACGCTCTTCGCCAGCCACATGTTTGGGCACGTGAAGGGATCGTTCACCGGCGCCACGTCGTCGACGCTCGGTTGCTTCCGCGCGGCCGACGGCGGCACGATCTTTCTCGACGAAATCGGCGAGATGGAGTTGGAACTCCAAGCCAAGCTGTTGCGGGTGCTGCAGCAGCGGACGGTCGTGCCCGTGGGCAGCCACGAAGAGACCCCGATCAACGTGCGCGTGGTGGCCGCCACGAATCGCGATCTCGGCCGCGAAGTGAGTGCCGGCCGGTTTCGCGAGGATCTCTTCTACCGTCTCAACGTCGTGACGATCCGCACGCTGCCGCTCAAGGAACGGCCGGAAGACATCCCCGTGCTGGCAGCCCGTTACCTCGCGCTGCTCGCCGGGAGGCACGGCCTGCCGCTCTGCACGCTCTCACCGACCGCGATCGAGGTGCTCAAGCGGTATGCATGGCCGGGCAACGTGCGCGAGCTGGAAAACGTGCTCGAGCGGGCCGTGATGTTTTCTTCGAGCGAGGAGATCGAGCCGGATGCCCTGACCGGCATCATGGCGGCGCCCGAAGCTGCCGGGGATGCATCCACGCCGACGGCGGCGATCCAGGCCGTGGGGCCGGCGTCGCAGCTCGTGCGGGCGGCCGCGGAGGGAATCGTCTCGGCCACGACGGTGCCCGGTGTTTTCCGGGTCGAGCCCGTGGTGCGGGGGGCGGCCCCAACGACCGCGGCACCGGAAGCGAATCCCACGGCTCCCGGCGAAAGCGGTGGCGAATCGTCGTCTGAATGGCTCACGCTCGCCGACGTCGAGCGACTCCACCTCGAGCGCACGCTCGCCGCCACGATGCAGAACAAGTCGTTGGCCGCAAAGCTGCTCGGCATCGACCGGTCGGTGCTGCGGAGAAAATTGCAGCGCTACGGCCTGACCGGCTCGGAGCCCGCTGCCTCAGTGGAGCCCGAAGCCGAAGGCGACGCCGAGCCTTCGTGAGCGGCCTCCGGGGAGGGGGCAGTCCGAGTTCCGCGCTCAGCCGGCCTTCGCCTTGACCGCTGCGGTGTCTTCGTCGGGCACCCGGATGCGGAGCGTGGCGGCGGGCGGTGAGCGACGCTCCTGCGCGAACCCACGGGTGCCGGCCGAGAGAAACTCGAAGAGGTGGCGAGCCGGCCCGCCTTTGAATTCCGCCTGAAGTGCCTCGAGCACGTCTTTCCACGGCAGGCCGCGCCGATAGATGGTGCGGTAGGCGTTTTTCAGTTCGGCGATGTCGTCGCTCGAATGGCCGCTGCGGCGCAGGCCCACGATGTTGAGCCCCACGATGCAGCCGGTCTGCCCGTCCACCAGCATGTAGGGTGGGATGTCCTGGACGACGCGGGCATGGCCTCCCACCATCGCCAGCCGGCCGATGCGGCAAAACTGATGCACGGCCACGGCGCCGGAGACGAAGGCCCGGTCTTCGACGGTCACATGGCCGCCGAGCAGGGCGCCGTTCGCGCAGATGCAGTTGTTGCCGACGACCACGTCGTGGCCGAAGTGCGAACTCGCCATGACGTAGTTGTTGTCGCCGACAGTCGTCGCGGTGCCCGGCTTCAATGCGCGGTGGATCGTGACGTGTTCGCGGAACACGTTGTGGTCCCCGATCACGATCGAGCCGACCTGCTTCGGCCTTCCCGCGTGCTGCGGCGCGCCGCCGATCACGACATGCTCGCAGAATTCGTTGTGGCATCCAGCCTTCACGCCCGTCTTCACGACGGCGCCCGACGCGACCGTGCAAAAGTCGCCGAGCTCGACGTCCGCTTCGACCGTGGCGAAAGCCCCCACCGTGACACCCACTCCCAGGCGGGCCTCGGGACTCACGGCGGCCAGCGGGTGGATGCTCACGGAATGCCTTCCAAATGAGGGAGGAAACAATGCTGCCATCGCGGGGAACGCGCAGCGGCCCGCCGCCTGTGCGGCAGGCGGTTTATCGGCTCGGCTCACCGGTGGATTCAATGGCAATTTCGCGCCGGACGCACAGTTTCCCCCGCCCCCCTGTTTCGCGGCGTTTTCACGATTCGCCACGGCGTCGAAGCCTCGTCAGCGCGGCAGAGACCCGCTACACTCCCCAGTGTGACGCGGCCAATGGGCCGCGGCTGATGCGAACAGCCCACGCGGGAGACGGCGATGACGATTCCTGAAGCGGACACGAGCCGCGAAGCGAGGTACGAGGCGGCCGAGGCCCTCAAGAACCAGGGCAACCTGGCCGAGGCGGTCGCCGCGCTCGAAGGTGTCGTTGCCGACCATCCCGATTTCGCCCTCGCCCACTCGGCCCTCGCGGCATGGTGCACCCGCCTCGAGAGGCACGAGGAGGCCGTGAAGCACGCCCGGCGCGTGTGCGAACTGGAGCCCAAGGATCCCTTCAGCTATACGGCGCTCAGCGTGGCCTGCATGCGCGGCGGACGCATCGCCGAGGCCGAAGATGCGCTCGCCCGCTCGCGGATGCTGCAGGGCGGGTAGGGCGGTTTTTGATGCTGAGGAGCCGGAATCGGCGGAAGCTCGACGAGCATCTGCAATTTCGACCTTCTGAGGTCAGCAGCGCCGTAGGTCGTCAAAGGAGAAATTGCAGCGCGAAGGAGACTTCTGCCGTTCCGGCGACCAATGCGTCAGGGCATCAGTTCCGCCGATCCCCTCGCCTTTCCGGTTCCCAAGGAGACCGCTTGCTCCGCAAGCGGAAAAAGATCCGCTTGCGGAGCAAGCGGTCTACGCTCGATCAGGCGCCCTTGGTGCCGATGGCAGCCTCGACGCGCTCGAGCCGTGCGCGGTCGGCGGGGATCAAGAGCAATGGATCGAGGCCCCGCTTCTTCGCCTGTTCGAGAGACCGTCGCGCGGCGAGCGTCTGCTTGTCTTCGGCCTGGGCCAGCGCGAGGTGGAGGAGTTTCACCGGCGTCGGGCTGAGCGCCGCCTCCTCGAGATCCTCGATGGCGCGGCGGGGATCGCCGGCCGCGAGGCGCACCACGCCGCGGGTGTCGAGCAGGTCGGGGTGCGGCCCGAGTTCGGCGATCGCCGAATCGATGAGGGTGATGGCCTCCGCGGCCGTCTCGGGCCGGGCCAGATGGAAGGCGAGGTTGTTGGCCACGATCGCGGCCTGCGTCGGTGCGAGATCCTTGCGGGCGAGCAGGTTGCGGTAGAGCGACTCCACCTCGTCGGACCGCCCCTGCATCTCGCGGAGTTCGGCCTGCAGGAGTGAAATCACGATTGAGTCGGGGTCTTCCCGCATCGCCCTCTTGAACCACTCCCCGAGCCGCGCGGTCATCTCCGGGCTCGGTCTGTCACCCTTGCCGCGGACCACCGTCAGGCCCGTCTGAAGCACCCGCTCGAGCGGCAGTCGATTCCAGGCCGTCTCGAGCAGGTCGATGGCCTCGGCGGCTCGCTTCTGCCGGCCCAGAAATTCGGCGCGGGCCACGAGGCCGTCCACGGAGCGGCCTGCATACTCGGTGAGGATCTTGTCGGCCGCCTTGGGAAAGCCGAGATCCTCCATGAGCCGCGCGACATCGCGGAGTTGGCCCACCTGCTCGAGCGGAACCGGGCCGGAGGGCATCAGCTTGCGGGCCGCCGCCACCGCGGTCGGGCGGTCGTCTTCGGCCATCGCGAGCTTCGCCTCCATGGCGAGCGTCATGGGGGCGTCGGGGGCGAGCGATCGGAGTTTCGTGAGCCAGGTGCGGGCCGACGAGAGCTCGCCATGCTCGATCAGTTTCTCGACCAGGAGTGCGTAGAGCGCCGGCGGCGTGTTGGGGGCCGCGACGAGCGACACGAGATCGCTGCGGCACTCCTCCCAGCGGCCGGCCCGCTCACGGAGCTGCGCCAGCTGCAGCCGTTGCCCCGCCGACAGCGGCTGCGAGACAGCCAGGGTCTCGAGCAGCTTGGCGGCCCGCCGCCAGCTCGCCGGTTCAGGCCTTCCGGCCAGCATCGATACGAGCAGCGTGACGTCGTCCGGCGCGAGCTTGCCGTCGCTGCCGACATTCTGCTCGACGAGCGAGACGGCCTGCTCGAGGGCACGGTAGCCGCCCGATTCGGCGGTCAGTTGCGCCAGGGTGCGTCGCGCCCAGCGTTGGACGCCACGGGACGAGGGATCGTCGGCCTTCGTGTCGATGATCCTGCGGAGTTCATCCCGGGCGGGATTGAGCCGTCCGCGGCGCACGAGGAATGCGGCCAGGCTGCGGGAGGCCGAGAGATCGTTCGGGCTCACCGATACGGCCTCGCGATACTCGCGCTCGGCGTCGGGGAATCGCCCGAGCAGTTCGTAGCCCTGCGCCAGCACCAGCTGCCGGGCCGGCTCGCCGAGCCGGTCCGCCGCCCGATCGAGCGTGTTTTCCGCCGCCTTCCGCTCCCCGGAAGCAAGCTGGTGGGAGAAGAGCGTGAGCCAGGTCTCCGGCTGCTCCGGTGCTGCCTCGACGGCGCGTTGCAGCACGTCCGCCGCACGATCGCCCTTGCCCGAACGGCTCAGGAGCTGCCCGAGCCAAAGCAGATCGCGCGGGTTTTTCGAGTCCTTCGAAACGGAGCGCTCGGCGAGCGCCACGGCATCGTCGAACTTGCCCGATCGCATTTCCATTTCGGCCGTGATCCGCTCGAACCCTTCGAGGCCGTCCGGGCCGAGGCGGGCGAGGGCCTGCTGCGCCTCGTCGAGCCGGTTCGATGCATACAGAAGAGCGACCAACTGCCGCACCACCGCGGGATTGGCGGGCCCCATGCGCACCGCCCGCTGGAGGTGATCGATCGCCGCGGGCACGTCGCCGCGGAGTCCGTCGATTTCGGCGAAGAGCTGCTGGATCTGATGCCAGCCGGGGCGGTCGTTTTCGGCCTCGATGAGCAGGTTGCGAGCTTGGTCGAGATCGCGGCGCTCGTTGGCGTCGAGTTCGATCGCGGTATCGCTGGCGGAGGTCTTCTTTTTCTGCGACTCGCGCACGCCGAGGACCAGCGTGCCCGCCTGGGCGAGCCTGGCCTGCGGGCTCGTCGGTCCCGCCGCGAGCGCGAGGTCGTCGGCACGCGACTTGGCTTTTGCGGTGTTGCCCTGCTCGCGCGCCAATTCATAGAGCGCCGTCCGCACGCGGAGGTCATCCGGCGCCTTCTCGGCAACGGTCTGCCAGAGCCGCTCGGCTTCCTCGGTCTTCCCCATGCCCAACTGAATCGAGGCGAGCGCGGAGAGCACGCGGGCCGCTTCGGCCGGAGGCAGCTTCTTCAAGGCGCGGGCTTCGATCGCCGAGAGCTCCTGCGCGGCCGTCTCCGTCGGCTCGCGGGCCGCGATCTGCGCTGCAATGAGCAGGATGTTTGGCGCGTCGGCGATCTCGGCCGGGATTCGCGCGAGCACCGCGCGAGCCTGCGTCACACCCGCCCGCTGCAGGTCGAGCGCGGCCAGCCCCGCCCAGAGCTGCGGCTCGTTTGGATCGGCCTTCGTGGCATCGTCGAGCAGGTCGGCCGCCGCCTCCGCCTCCCCCTTGCGCACGAGAATGTCGGCCCGCAAGAGAGCCATTTGCGTGCTCGAAATGCCGGGCGACTGTTGCAGGAGCTCGAGCAATTCATCGACGGAAGACCAGTCGCGATCGGCCACGGGCCGCTCCATCTGGGCGGCCACCCGCAATTGCAAAAGCGGGCTCCAGAGCTGCGGGATCGCGGGCAGACGGTCTTTGGGAATGGCCCGGGCCACCAGCTCGAATTCCTCGGTCGCATCCTCCAACTTGCCGGCGGCGAGCAAGGCCGACGCGGCGCCGAGGCGGGCCGCGAGTGATGTCGGGTCGTCGGTGAGCACACGGCGATTGGCCTCGAGTTGCTCGTCGAACTGCCCGAGCCGCTCGTAGCATTGGCCCAGGTACAGATCGACCTGGCGCGTCAGGTCGTCCGACCCGGCGACGAGCGGCCGCAGCGACTCGAGCCGCGATTTGGCCTGCAGCCACTTGCCCTGGGCCACGAGCGAACGTGACTCGAGCAAGCCGACGGCCGGGCTCGATTTACCGATCATCTCCTTCAGCTTGGCGAGGGTCACATCCAGGGCCGGCAGCCGGTTTGCCTGCAACTGGGCGTCGCCGAGCATGAGCAGGAGCATGGGCTGGCCGGGGGTTGCATCGAGGGCCTGCTCCAGAATCTCGATCGCCTTGTCCGGCTCCTGCGCCTGGATCGCGAGGACGGCTCGCCCCCGCACGATGCGCTCGTCGTTCGGGGCGATCTCGATGCCGCGGCCGATCGCCTCGCCAGCCCGCTTGAGATCCTTGTCGATCAACGCCATTTCGAATGCCGCGAGAACGACGTTGATGTCTTTGGGGGCGATCGCCTCGGCCTGCGCGACGTCTTTCTTGGCGGCGTCAAGGTCGCCGCGTTGCCGGTGCCAGCTGGAGAGCGCCAGCCAGGCCTTGGGGTCGGCGGCATTCGCCTTGACCAGTTGCTCGAGCAGGGCGTTGGCCGTGGCGGGATCCTTGAATTTCTCCTCGAGGACGGCGGCCAGCAGGATGAAGGCTTCCGTGCTGTCGGGGGCCGGTTTCTTTTTCGGGTCAAACGATTTCTTCGCCAAGTCGAATCCGATCAGGCTGCTCGCGATCGCCGCGGCCTCGTCGAAATTTCCCGTGCCGGCGTGCGCCCGCGCGAGCATGAGCTCGATCTCGGTGCGATTGAGCGGCGGTCGATCGCCGTCCGCTTGTGCATCGTCGTCGGCGGGCTTCGCGGCGGCGGCAGCCTCGGTCGGCAGTCGCTCGCGCAACGTCTGCAGGTGCTGGCGGGCATCGACGAATCGACCGATCCTCATCTCGAAGGCCGCGAGCCGCCGTCGGAGATCGTCGTCATCCGGGTTCTTGCGGACAGCGGTCTCCAAGACGCTGTAGGCCCGCGAGATGTCACTGCGGTTGGCTATCGGCGCCTCCGCCCGCTCCAGCACGAGCCTCGCAAACTCTCCGTAGGCCTCGTCATCTTCCGGTCGGAAGTTCACGTAGCGAGCGAAGAGCATGAGCGCTTCGTCCTTCTTTCCCTCGGAGAGCCTCAGTCGGGCGAGCTTCGCAAGGCTGCCGGCATTCCGGTTCACCTGGAAACGGTGCAGCAGGAAGACGCTCACGATGCCGCCGACGACGACCGCTACGAGCAGCAGCAGGAGCCGGATGTTGACCGTCTTCATCGCTTTCATGGTGAACCCGTTCCTCGAGAGGCTGGTCGTGGGGAGGCTGGTCGTGGGGAGACGGAGCGGATAACCGGCCCACCGAGACTCCCATTCTAAGCCGCGTCTTGCCCGGCGGAACCTGCCCAGCCTTCCTCGCCGCCGCCAATCACCGTCCTGCGGCCAAAACCACGTTGCTCGTCGTCTTCCCGTCAAAGATCGCGGGGTCCCGCGGACGATAGAAACGTCTGGCTGGAAAGTTCCGATTGCGTCGACTTTGACGCCGCCCGATCGATGCCCCCTGAAGACCCACCCTGAAGCGAAAGCCATGTTCTCGAATCCCCGCGATCCTCGTGCGGCTCGACTGGCGCCTGCCTACGGGCTGGCGATCGTCATCCTGATCGTGGTGGCGTCGCCGGTTGCGGCGAGCGAGATCATGGCCGCCGTGCCGTCGAAGTCGGCCCCGCCGGCGCTGATCAAACCCCCGGCCCGAGAGCGGCAGTCCGGCGGCGGTTGTCAAAACGGGCACTGCGCAGCGGGCAAGCAGCATCATCGTCATGCCGACCGCTGCGAAGGCCGCTGCGCGAACGGCAACTGCGGCAAGCCCGGCTGCCCGGCCCAGTGCCCAGTCCGGCCCGATCGATTCGGCTTCTACGGCACCCAATGGCGGGTCTGGCCAGGCCAAGGCGTGGTGCAGGCATCGTTCACCGACGCGGCGACGCCTGTGCGGCCCCCGAAGTCGGAGATACCGGACGTCGCTGAAGAGTCGCCGCGATCAGCTCCCGAACTGCTGACGGAGCAAGAATCGGGCGAAGAAGAATCGGGCGAAGAAGAATCGCGCGAAGAAGAATCGCGTCAAGAGAGGCCCGCCGCCGAGCCGCTGCCTCCCGCAAAAGCCCCGGCACCGCCGGCCCAGCAACCGGCCCAGCAGCAAGGCTCCGAGCCGCTCGAATCACCGTTCGCCGACGAGCCCGCGGCCGAACCCGACGTGAAGAAGCCGGCAGACAAGAAGCCGGCGCTGGAAAAGCCGGCGGCTCCGGCCGCGGAAGAAAACCTCTTCGACGAGGCGTCGCATCGCCGTCGCCGTCACGAACTCCTGGCCAGCCTTCAGCAGTCGGCGATGCGATCGGAACTCGCCCGACAAGAGGCGCTTCGCCAGCATGCCCGCCAGATCCAGCCCAACGCAATCAAGGGTGTGCCGCCGTCGGGCGAAATGACGCCGCCGTCGGCTGTGCGGACGGTCGCGCACGAGGAGCCCGTAACGCCGAGCGAGCCGACTCCGCGGGTCAATCCGCTCCGCTAGAGCCGTTCTGGAAAACGTGTAGCGACGACTCGGCAAACCACGGACGGAGGCGAAGGGATCGGCTGAAGCTCGACGATTCGCTCGCGAAGAAAAGTCAGTTCGAACGCCGCGCGATGCGAGAGGCGGGAGTCGAACCCGCACGCCTTTCGGCACTGGAACCTAAATCCAGCGCGTCTGCCAGTTTCGCCACTCTCGCGATGTGCCGCGAAGGCACGTCGAACGAAGTCTGCCACTGCAGGCCCGCATTCGCAAACGGGTGGGAGGCATTTGGCGGGCTTCCTTTGAGCAGGCGCTCTTTCGGCAGGCTGCGTTTTGACAGGCTGAAGCCTGGCCTACCGGGGGGTGCGTTGGTCGAGCCAGCGGTCGAGGCTGCCGCGGCCGGAGTCGTTTCGCGGTGGCCATGTCGCCAGCAGCAGTTCGTGGAGCGTGCCGGGAACGGGGGCGCTCGTCATCCGCACGAATCGAATCTCGAGCGACCGCACCTGCTCGCCCTCCGCGTGGCGGTGGTTCCAGTCGCGCGCCAGAGCGCTGGCGATGCCCGGCGAAAAGATCCGCTCCGTCGGCTTCGGCAGTTCCCAGAAGATCTTCTGCCACCTGTGGTGCGGCAGCGACAGGAAGCCGCCGGCCGGCAGCACCGTTTCGAGCGGCCTTCCGCCCCGAAGCAGGTCCACGACGCGGCCATCGGCGAGCTCGGCGCGGCCGTAGACCCACTGTTGTTGCCGCGGCACGTCGCCAAACATGGCCCAGTCCTGCTCCAGGCAAAGCAGGCGCACGGACGCCTGCAAGGCGGCGGGGAGCGGCCGCTCGCGCCACGATGTGTTTGCATGGAGGAAGGCGGCCGCGGCGATGCAGAGCGCCGCAGCACAGAGCGCATTCGCAAGCATGCGTTTTGCCGGCGCACGAGTGTGGCCGGTGGCCGGCGGGCCGCCGGTTGTCATGCCTCGCGGTGCGAATCGCGCGGCGCGATCCCAGCACTCGCCCGGCAGGATGGCCAGCCATGCCGCCACGCCCACGGGGGCGAAGAGCCCCACCGACATCAGCGCCGCCACGGCCGCATGGAAGCCGATCAAGAGCGCTGCCACCGCGGCGCGCACGCGCGGCGTCGGCACCGCGAGCAGGATGCAGGGGCCGAGGATTTCCGTGGCGACGACGCCCCACGTCATGATCCGTGTCAACGGCGTGAGGGCAGCGAGGCGGCTTCCCAGATGCGAACCGTGGTCATGCAGTGAGAGGGCGTAGGAGACGGCGTCGCCCGACAGCCAGGTGTCGTTGAGCTTCGCGAGGCCCGCAGAGAGATAGACGGCCGCGATCTGCAGCACGAGCGCACTCGATGCCAGCCGCGACGCGGGCTCGGGCGGCGCAGCACCGTCGCGGCGCCGCGCGGCATCGACCGACCAGACGGCGCCGAGCGGCAGAAACATTCCCCAGAAGAGCAGGCAGGCGAGCAGCGGGTCTCCGGCATTCGAGGCCGGCAGCGTCCGCCGCATCACGCTCACGACGGCGCCCCAGGCCGCACACGTCGCGAGCCGCGTGCCGATCCCCAGCGCGAGCGCCGCTCCGGCGATCCCCTCGAGCGCGAGCACCGCCGCATTCCACCAGTCGGCATCGAGGAGCAGTCCGAGCGACCAGGACCAGGCGTCGCCGAAATGGCGGCGCAGCACCTCCGGCGGAAACATCCCGTCGATCCCGAACATCAGCTGGAAGTCGCGGGTGCGCAGCAGCGCATCGGCGCAGACGACCGCGCCGAGCGCGATTCGGAAGGCGGCGAGGCTGCGCGGGTCGAGCGTCATCGAGCACCATCGGGCCGCGGGCCGTCCGTGCCCGCGGGAGGTTTCTTGCCGGGAACAGCCGACGAAACTACAACAAGCCGGTCATTTCGAGGAACCCGGCGGCCGCGTGGCTGGCAGGGTGCACGAGAATCCGCGCGATCGGCGCGAGAGGAGCGAAGAACAAGATGCACGTTCCGGTGGTGGTGCTCGGTGGCGGTCCGGGAGGCTACGCAGCCGCATTTCTGGCGGCCGACCTCGGGATGCAGGTGGCGATCGTCGAGCGCGACGAGCGGCTCGGCGGCACATGCCTGCTACGCGGCTGCATCCCGTCGAAGGCCCTGCTCCACGTCGGCCGGGTGCTCGCCGAGGCGCGGGAGATGGAGGCCTGGGGCATCCACTTCGACAAGCCCTCGATCGACATCAGCCTGCTCCGGGGACGCAAGGAGAAGGTGATCTCCACGCTCACCGGAGGCCTCGCCCAGCTCGCCAAGCGGCGCAACGTGACGATCGTCCACGGCAATGCCCGGTTCATCGACTCCTCGACGCTCGAGGTGGCGCCGACCGCGCCGGGCGGCGCGAGCCAGCGGATCACGTTCGATCACTGCATCCTCGCCAGCGGTTCGCGGCCGGCGAAGATTCCGGCCTTCGACCTGCCCACGCCGCGGGTGATGGATTCGACGAAGGCGCTCGAGATGGCCGACGTGCCGGAGTCGCTGCTCGTGGTGGGCGGCGGCTACATCGGCCTCGAGATGGGCACGGTCTACGCAGAGCTCGGCTCGCGGGTCTCCGTGGTGGAGCTCACCGACACGCTCCTGCCGGGCGCCGATCGCGACCTCGTGAAGCCGCTGCAACAGCGGCTCGAAAAGCTCTTCGAGAAGATCCACCTGCGCACGAAGGTGGTGAAGCTCGAAGACAAGGGAGACTCGATCAAGGTCCAGTTCGAGGGGCCGGAGGGGCCGAGCAGCCGCGAGTTTTCGCGGGTGCTGGTGGCGGTCGGCCGCCGTCCCAATTCCGACGGGCTCGGCCTCGAGAACACGAAGGTGGTGGTCAACGCCAAGGGCTTCGTCGAGGTGGATGGTCAGCAGCGGACCGCCGACCCGAAGATCCTGGCGATCGGCGACGTCTGCGGCGAGCCGATGCTGGCCCACCGCGCGAGCCACCAGGGCAAGGTGGCCGTCGAGTCGCTCCATGGCGAGCCGGCGCTCTTCGCGCCGCGGGCGATCCCCGCCGTCGTCTTCACCGATCCCGAAATCGCGTGGGCCGGGCTGACGGAAAGCGAGGCCACGGCGCAGGGCCGCGCGGTCGAGATCAGCCGCTACCCATGGGCCGCCAGCGGTCGCGCGCAGGCGCTCGGTCGCACCGAGGGCATGACGAAGATCCTCGTCGATCCCGAGACCGACACCGTGCTCGGCGTGGGCATGGTGGGGCCGGGGGCGGGCGAGCTGGTCGCCGAGGGCGCGCTTGCGATCGAGATGGGCTGCTCGGCCCGCGATCTTTCCGAGACGATCCATCCGCATCCGACGCTCGGCGAGACGGTCGCATTCTCCGCGGAAAACTACTTCGGCCTGGCGACGGAAATCTACCGGCCGAGAGCGGAGATGTAAGGAGCGTCCGCAGCCAATCAATCGGCCTTTACGGGGCTCGGAACCATCGGAATAATGGGAAAAGTTCGCCCATCTTTCCGGAGAATCCCATGGCTAGCCCCGAGATCGACCAGACCACGAGCGAGATCGAGCAGGCCCAGGGCCTCCCGCCGGGTGCCCATGCCCCCATGTCGATCGGCCAGGTGAGCGATACCGCCTCCGGGCAGCCGGAGCGGGTCGATGGGGTGTCGGCAGTCGATTCCGACCCGACCGAAACCCGGGAATGGCTGGACTCTCTCCGCTATGTGATCAGTAGCCGCGGCGGCGACCGGGCCGCCTATCTGCTCCATGCAATCGAGCAGGAGGCCTATCGCCTCGGCGTGCAGATTCCGTTTTCGGCCACCACGCCCTACATCAACACGATCCCCGTCGATCGGCAGCCGCCGTTCCCGGGCAATCGCGAGATCGAGCGGCGGATCAAGAGCATCATCCGCTGGAACGCGATGGCGATGGTCGTCCGCGCCAACCGCGAAGACAAGAGCATCGGCGGCCACATTTCGACGTTCGCGTCGTCGGCGACGCTCGTCGAGGTCGCGATGAACCACTTCATCCGCGGCCGCGGCGACGACTACTCCGGCGACCAGGTCTACTTCCAGGGCCACGCCTCTCCCGGCATCTACTCCCGGGCGTTTCTCGAGGGGCGGCTCACCGAGAAGCAGCTCGAAAACTTCCGCCGCGAACTGGCGGAGGGGGGCGGCCTCTCGAGCTATCCGCATCCGTGGCTCATGCCCGAGTTTTGGGAATTCCCGACCGTGTCGATGGGCCTGGGCCCGCTGATGGCCATCTACCAGGCGCGGTTCAACAAGTATCTCCAGGATCGTGGCATCAAGGATACGAGCAAGCAGCACGTCTGGTGCTTCATCGGCGACGGCGAATGCGACGAGCCCGAGACGCTCGGCGCGATCTCGCTCGCATCTCGCGAAAAGCTCGACAACCTCGTCTTCGTGATCAATTGCAACCTGCAGCGGCTCGACGGGCCGGTGCGGGGCAACGGCAAGATCATCCAGGAGCTCGAGGGCTGCTTCCGCGGCGCCGGCTGGAACGTCGTCAAGGTGATCTGGGGCGAGGAATGGGATCCGCTCCTCGACAAGGACGACAAGGGCCTGCTCGTCAAGCGGATGAACGAGGTGGTGGACGGACAGTATCAGAAATACGTCGTCATGCCCGGCGGCTACATCCGCGAGCACTTCTTCGGGGCCGATCCCGAGCTGCTCGAGATGGTGGCGCACCTCTCCGACGAGAAGCTCAAGAAGCTCCGCCGCGGCGGCCACGATCCCGAAAAGGTGTATGCCGCCTACGACGCGGCCATGAAGTGCCACGGCAAGCCCACTGTGATCATCGCCAAGACGATCAAGGGCTACGGCCTCGGCGAGGTCGGCGAGGGCCGCAACGTCACCCACCAGCAGAAGAAGCTCAACGAGGAAGAATTGCGGGCCTTCCGCAGCCGCTTCGGCATCCCGATCTCCGACGACGAGGTGGCGAAGGCGCCGTTCTATCGTCCGCCGGAGGATTCCGAGGAGATTCGCTATCTGCGCGAGCGCCGCGAGGCGCTCGGTGGCTCGGTGCCGATGCGGCCGAAGAGCCCGCCTGTGCTCAAGACCCCGTCGCTCGCCGACTACACGAGCTTCATCGAGAAGAGCGCCGGCCGCGAGGTCTCGACGACGACCGGCGTGGTCACGCTGATGGCGACGCTCCTGAAGGACAAGCACATCGGCAAATACATCGTGCCGATCGTGCCCGACGAATCCCGCACGTTCGGCATGGATCCGCTCTTCAAGCAGTGCGGCATCTACGCCCATACCGGCCAGCTCTACGAGCCGGTCGATTCCGATCAGCTGCTCTACTACCGCGAGGCGAAAGACGGGCAGATCCTGGAGGAGGGCATCACCGAGGCGGGAAGCATCTCGAGCTTCATCGCCGCCGGCACGGCCTACGCCAGCCACGGCGTGCCGATGATCCCGATGTTCATCTACTACTCGATGTTCGGGTTTCAGCGGATCGGCGACCAGATCTGGGCGGCCTGCGACTGCCGCGCCCGCGGCTTCCTGCTCGGCGGCACCGCCGGCCGCACGACGCTCGCCGGCGAGGGGCTCCAGCATCAGGACGGCCACAGCCATCTCTTCGCGATGGCCTATCCGACGGTGCGTGCATTCGATCCGGCGTTTGTCTACGAGGCCACGGTGATCATGCTCGACGGCCTCGAGCGGATGTACGCCAAGGGCGAGGACTGGATCTACTACATCACCGTCTACAACGAAAACTACGAGATGCCCCCGATGCCGCCGGGCTGCGAGCAGGGCATCCTGAAGGGGGCCTACAGGCTCCGCGAGGTGCCGGCCAAGGCGAAGGTCAAGAGCACGCTGCCGCCGGTGCAATTGCTCGGTTCGGGCGCCATCCTCCGCGAGGTCATTCGCGCCGCCGACCTGCTCGCCGAGCACTGGGGCGTGGCGAGCACCGTCTGGAGCGTGACGAGCTGGAAGGAACTGCGTCGCGAGGCGCAGGAGTGCCGTCGCTGGAACATGCTCCATCCCACCGAGGCCCCGCGCCGCAGCTATCTCGAGCAGACGCTCGGCGATTGCGACGGCCTGTTCGTTGCGGCCAGCGACCATGTGCGGGCCGTGCCCGAGCAGCTCGATCCGTGGATTCCCGGCGGACTCTTCGTGCTCGGCACCGACGGCTTCGGACGCAGCGACACCCGCGGGCCGCTCCGCCGTCACTTCGAGGTCGATGCCGAGTGCATCGCGATCGGCACGCTCTCGCGTTTGGCGGCGGCCGGCGCGATCGGCGCCGATGTCGTGGCCGACGCGATCAAGCGACTCGGTGTGAATCCCGACAAGATTGATGCGGCCCTCGCCTGAGCCGGCCGCATTTCCTCCCTCCCCTTTTGACACTGGAACCCACTCTCGACCATGGCCACCGAATTCAAGCTGCCCGACCTTGGTGAAAACATCGCCTCAGGCGACGTCGTGACGGTGTTCGTCGCGCCGGGAGACGTCGTGAAGCCGGGGCAGGCGCTGCTGGAGGTGGAAACCGACAAGGCGGTGATCGAAGTGCCGTGTCCTCCCGGTGGCCGGATCGCCAGCGTGCTCGTGAAGAAGGGCGACACCGTGAAGGTGGGGCAGGCGCTCGTGACGATCGAGCCCGCCGGTGCGGCGGGATCGGCCCCGGCCGCTCCTGCCAAGCAGCCGGCGGCGCCCGCGCCGGCCGCGGCTGCTCCGGCGCCATCCCCAGCGCCATCCACAGCTGCGGCGCCCGCCAAGAGGGCCGAGACGGCCCCGGCCACCCGTCCGGCTGCCGCCGCCGTCGCCGCACCGCCGAAGCCGGTCGAACTGGAACCGGAGCCCGTGGCGGCCGTCGCGGCTGTCGAGCCGGCCGGTCCGGCCGTTCGCAGGCTGGCCCGCGAGCTCGGCGTGGATCTCGCCAGGGTTCGCGGCACCGGTCCCGGTGGCCGCATCGTGCGGGAAGACGTCGTCGCCGCGGTTCGTCAGGCGAGCGCGCAGGGGCCGTCGCTGCGCCGCAGCGAGTCCACCGCCACCGAGCGGGATGACTGGGGCCCGATCCGCCGCGAGCAGATGTCGCGGATGCGGAAGACGATCGCGTCCAACATGGTCCGCAGCGTCCAGACGATTCCCCACCTCACCAACTTCGACGATGCCGACGTCACGGAGCTCGAGCACCTCCGCAAGGCGAGCGCCGCCGAATACGCCAAGAGCAACCTCAAGCTCACGGCCCTGGCCTTCGTGATCAAGGCGGTAAGCCTGTCGCTCCGCCAGCATCCGACGGTGAACGCCTCGATCGACCCCGAGAAGGGGGAGATCGTCTACAAGGACTACGTCAACGTGGGGCTGGCGGTGGACACGCCGCGCGGGCTCGTCGTTCCCGTGCTCCGCGACTGCGACCAGCTCTCGATCCCCCAGATCGCGCAGGCCATCGCCGATACCGCCGAGAAGGCCAAGAACTCGCAGTATGGGATCGAGGACCTGCGTGGCGGCACGTTCACGATCAGCAATCTGGGGGCGGTCGGCGGCGCGTATTCGACCCCCATCATCAACTGGCCGGAGGTGGCGATCCTGCTGCTCGGCCGGTCGCGGAAGATGCCGGTCGTCCACGAAGACAAGATCGAGCCGCGGCTGATGATGCCGCTCTCGCTCTCGTACGACCACAGAATCATCGACGGAGCGATGGCCGCGCGGTTCCTGAACGAGGTGATCGGTTATCTCGAGAGCCCGGGCCGGCTGTTGCTGGCGATGTGACGACAAGCCACGAATGACGAGGATCATGAGCACCACTGAAACCAACGGTCCGGTTGGCGACGTCGATCTGACCGGGACCGCCAGCCTGGCTTTTCTCGAGGAGCTTTTCGCGCAGTATCAGGCCGATCCGGCGAGCGTCGATCCCGATTGGCGGGCCTATTTCGATTCGCTCGGGTCGGAAGCCGCGGTGGCCGTGTCGCCGCTGCCAAGGCCGAGCGGCAATGGCCATGCCGCCGCCGCCCACGCGCCGGCGAAGAGGCTCGTCACGCCGGACGGCATCGCCACCGGGCATGCCGTCGCGATCTCCAACGGAGACGTCAGGCTGCCGGCCGCGCCCGCCGGCGAGGCGATGCCGCTGCCGCTGCCGCCGGTGGCCATGGGCACCCGGGGCGAGGAGCGGGTCGCCTTCCTGCAGGATCGCGTCGATCAGCTCGTGCGGGCATATCGCGTCCGCGGCCACCTGATGGCGGAGATCGATCCGCTCGGCCGCCCGCGGCCGGGCCTGCCGGAACTCGATCCGCAATTTTATCACCTCACCGAGGAGGACATGGACCGGTCCTTCTCGACCGACACGATCGAGGGTCCGCAGTCGATGTCGCTGCGGCAGATCATCAAGCGGCTGCGCAACACCTACTGCCGCGCGATCGGCGTGCAGTTCATGCACATGGACGACCTGCGGGTGCGGCAGTGGCTGCAGGTGCGGATGGAAGGATGCGAAAACCGCATCCAGCTCGACCGCCGCCAGCAGTTGCGGATCTACCGCCAGATGACGACGGCGGCCGTCTTCGAGGAGTTCATCCAAAAGCGGTTCCTCGGTGCGAAAAGCTTCTCGCTGGAGGGCTCGGAGAGCCTGATCCCGCTCTTGGAAATGGCGATCGAGCGGGCGGCTTCGCAGGAGATCGGCGACGTCGTGATGGGCATGGCGCATCGCGGCCGGCTCAACGTGCTCGCCAACATCATGGGCAAGAGCCCGCAGCGGATCTTCCGCGAGTTCGCCGATCTCGATCCGGAGATGCACGTCGGCCGCGGCGACGTGAAGTATCACCTCGGCCACTCCACCGACTATCGGGCGGCCAACGGCCGCAACGTCCACCTGACGCTCTGTTTCAATCCGAGCCACCTCGAATTCGTGAACCCCGTCGCGATCGGCCGCATGCGGTCGCGGCAGGATCGCTCCGCCGACTACGGCCGCCAAAACGGCATGGTGATCCTGATCCACGGCGACGCGGCATTTGCCGGCGAGGGGATCATCCAGGAGACGCTCAATCTCAGCGAACTCGATGCCTACCGCATCGGCGGCACGCTCCACGTGATCGTCAACAACCAGATCGGGTTTACGACGGGGCCGCGCGAGGCCCGCAGCTGCATGTATGCGACCGACGTCGCGAAGATGCTCCAGATTCCGATCTTCCACGTGAATGGCGAGGATCCGGAGGCGGTGGCGCAGGTCGTGAACCTGGCGATGGACTTCCGCCGCGAATTCCAGCGGGATGTCGTCATCGACATGTATTGCTTCCGCCGCCGCGGCCACAACGAGGCCGACGAGCCCGCGTTCACGCAGCCGGCGCTCTACCGGGTGATCGAGCGGCGGCCGAGCGTGCATGAAAGCTATCTCGAAAAGCTGCTCAAGCTCGGCGACGTCGCCCGCGAGGAGGCGATGCAGATCGCCGACGAGCATCGGGCCAAGCTCGACGCCGAGCTCTCGGTGGCCAAGAGCGAGGATTACGTCCACAAGAGCGACCTGACGGGCGTCTGGTCGTTTTACATCGGCGGCCGTGAACGAGAGGCGGCCGACGTGGAAACCGGTGTGAAGCGGGAGGTGCTCGAGCACCTGCTCAACCGGCTCGTCTCGCTGCCGGAGGGTTTCCAGCCGCACCCGAAGATTCAGAAGGTGCTCGAGGGCCGGCAGGCGATGGCCGAGGGAAAACAGCCGCTCGACTGGTCGGCTGCCGAGGCGCTCGCGATGGCAAGTCTGGCCACACAGGGGCTGCGGGTCCGGCTTTCGGGCCAAGACAGCCAGCGCGGCACGTTCAGCCATCGCCATGCCGTGATCCACGACGTGGTCACCGACGATACCTACTGCGCGCTCGAGCATCTTGCGAGCGACCAGGCGCCGGTCGAGATCTACAACAGCCCCCTGTCCGAGGCGGGCGTGCTCGGCTTCGAATATGGCTACAGCCTTGATTGCCCCGACGGCCTCGTGATGTGGGAGGCCCAGTTCGGTGATTTCGTGAATGCCGCGCAGGTCGTCATCGATCAGTTCATCGTGAGCGCCGAAGACAAGTGGAACCGGCTGTCGGGCATCGTGATGCTTCTGCCGCACGGCTTCGAGGGGCAGGGGCCGGAGCATTCGAGCGCCCGGCTTGAGCGATTCCTCTCGCTTGCGGCGAAGGACAACATCCAGGTCGTGTCGCCCACCACGCCGGCCCAGATCTTCCACTGCCTCCGCCGGCAGGTGCTCCGCGTCTGGCGCAAGCCGCTGGTCGTGATGACGCCCAAGAGCCTGCTCCGGCATCCGGGCTGCGTCTCCGACATGGAAGAGCTCACGAAGGGCACGTTCCAGCGGGTGATCGCCGATGCCTCCGGCACGCCCGCGCACGACATCCGTCGGATTCTGCTCTGCTCGGGCAAGATCGCCTACGAGCTCGAGAAGCGGCGGCAGGAGCTCGGCCGCCGCGACGTCGCCATCGTGCGCGTGGAGCAGCTGTATCCGTTGCCGAAGCGGGCTCTCGAAGAGGCGCTCGCCGCCTATGCCCCCGGCACCCCGGCCGTCTGGGTGCAGGAGGAGCCGGAGAACATGGGCGCCTGGCGGTTCTTCAAGATTCACTTCGGCGAAAAAATGCTCGAGCGGTTTCCGTTCTCCGGCGTCTGCCGGCAGAGCGCCGCCAGCCCGGCCACCGGGTCGAAGAAGAGCCACGATTTGGAGCAGAACGAACTGCTCACAGCCGCATTCCAGAGTTGATTCACCATCAAGAAAGCGAGAACGCGCCCCGCCATGGCACTCGAGCTCAAGGTTCCCGAAGTCGGCGAGTCGATCACCGAGGTCATGATCGGCACCTGGAAGAAGCGGGAGGGAGACGCCGTCGCGACCGACGACGCCATCGTCGAGATCGAGAGCGACAAGGCCACGGTCGAATTGCCCGCCCCTACTCCCGGCACGATCACGAAGATCCTGAAGGCATCGGGCGAGAAGGCCGTCGTTGGCGAGGTGATCGGCTACATGGAGCCCGGCGCCGCCGCGGCCGCTCCCGCCTCGGCGCCGGCGTCGCAGCCGGTCGTGGGCGTGACGAAGAAGGAAGGCCGCACCGACATCGGCTCCGTGCAGATGCCCGCCGCATCCCCACCCGCCCAACCGGCCCGCGTGATGCCTGCCGCGGCACGGGTGCTCGGCGAGGCGGGCGTTTCGCCGGCGGCCATCGCCGGCACGGGACCCGGCGGCCGCATCACGAAATCCGATGCGGTCGGCGCCGTATCGCGGCCCGCACCGGCACCGGCGGCGAAGCCCGCCGCACCGGCCGTGAAGCCGAGCCAGTTGCCCGCCGTGCCTGCCGTCGGCGGCCCCCGCGAGGAACGCTACGTGCTCATCAGCCCGATCCGCCGCAAAATCGCCGAGCGGCTCGTCGAGGCCCAGCAGCAGGCGGCCCTGCTGACGACGTTCAACGAAGTCGACATGTCGGCCGTGATGGCGCTGCGGGCGAAGTTCAAGGATTCGTTCGCCGAGCGATATGGCGTGAAGCTGGGCTTCATGTCGTTCTTCGTGCGGGCGGCCGTCGAGGCGCTGCGGGCCGTGCCGCAGGTAAACGCCGAGTTCCGCGATCCCCACATCGTCTACCGCGATTACTGCGACATCGGCATCGCGGTGGGGGGCGGCAAGGGGCTCGTCGTGCCCGTGCTCCGGAATGCCGAGCTCCTCTCGTTCGCCCAGATCGAGCAGGCAATCGGCGAATTCGCCCGTCGCGCCGCCGACAACAAACTCAAGCTCGAGGAGCTGCAGGGGGGCACGTTCACGATCTCCAACGGCGGCGTCTATGGCTCGATGATGAGCACGCCGATCATCAATCCGCCGCAGAGCGGCATCCTCGGCCTGCACGCGATCCAAGACCGCCCGATGGCCGTCAACGGCCAGGTGGTGATCCGCCCGATGATGTACCTCGCGCTCACCTACGACCACCGGCTCGTCGACGGTCGCGAGGCGGTGACATTCCTGAAGCGGATCAAGGAGACGATCGAGGATCCGGCGCGGTTGATGCTGGAGGTGTAGGACGTAAGCGTCGTCGAAGGGGCGCCGGCGAGAGTGTCGGCAAAAGTCGCCTCGCGGAGAAACTTTCTCCGCTGACGACCTACGGCGATTCAGATCTCAGAAGGTCGAAAGTTCCTAACGCTCGTCGAGCTTTCGCCGACACCCTCGCCTACCTCTGTCTCACGAAAGCCCGCAGCGCAAGCAAGGTTCATCCGCCCCGCTCCTCCCCAAAACCCCGATCCTCCTCGCTCGCGCTTCGGGCTTCCGTAATAACCCTCAGGCCTCTGGTTTTTCAAGGCTTTCCAACGAGATAGATACAAAATGAATCATGATCTGGTGGTGATCGGTGGCGGTCCCGGCGGCTACGTGGCGGCGATCCGGGCGGCGCAGCTCGGCATGTCGGCCGCGGTGATCGAGAAGGAGGAGAAGCTCGGCGGCACCTGCCTCCGCGTGGGCTGCATCCCCTCGAAGGCGCTCCTCGAATCGAGCCATAAGTACGAGGAAGTCGGGCACGAATTCGCCCAGCACGGAATAAAAGTCGGGGGCGTGTCGTTCGATCTGGCCGCCATGATGAAGCGGAAGGACGACGTCGTCTCCACGCTCTCCAAGGGCATCGAGGCCCTGCTCGTGAAGAACAAGGTGGCCCGCTACCGGGGCACCGGCCGGCTCGCGGGGCCAGGTCGCGTGGAGATCACCGCTGCCGACGGATCGAGACGGACGCTCGAGGCCGGTCGGGTCATCCTCGCCGTGGGCAGCCGGAGCGTCGTGCTGCCCGGCATCGAGGCCGACGGCAAACTCGTCGGCACGAGCACAGAGGCGCTGGCCTTCGATGCCGTGCCCGCGCACCTGGTCGTGATCGGCGGCGGCTACATCGGCCTCGAACTCGGCAGCGTCTGGCGGCGGCTCGGCTCGAAGGTGACGGTGCTCGAATACGCCGACCGGATCCTCACCGGCATCGATGCCGACATCGCCTCCGAGGCGCTCACGCTCTTCCGCAAGCAGGGGCTCGACATCCGGCTCGGCGCGAAGGTAAAGAGCGCGCGGGCCTCAGGCGGCGGGTGCCTCGTCGAGTGCGACGGGCAGGAGCCGATCCACTGCGACCGTGTGCTCGCGGCGACGGGCCGGCGGCCGGCGACCGACGATCTGGGCCTCGAAACGGTCGGGATCCAGACCGACAAACGCGGCTGGATTCCCGTCGACGGCCAGTTCCGCACGTCGGCGGCCGGCGTCTATGCGATCGGAGACTGCATCCCCGGCCCGATGCTCGCGCACAAGGCCGAAGAGGATGGCGTGGCCTGCGTCGAGGCGATGAAAACGGGCTGGGCGCACGTCGACTACGACCTCGTGCCGGCCGTCGTCTTCACGCATCCGGAGATCGCCGCCATCGGCAAGACGGAGGAGCAACTCGTCGCCGCCGGCACAAAGTACAAGAAGGGCGTCTTCCCGTTCCGCGCCAACGGCCGCGCTCGCACGATCAACGACACGACCGGCAAGGTGAAGGTGCTGGCCGACGCGGAGACCGACCGCGTGCTCGGCATCCACATCATCGGCCCGGCTGCGGGCGATCTGATCGGCGAGGCCGCCGCCGCGATGAACTTCGGCGCCACGGCCGAAGACATCGCCCGCGTCTGCCACGCCCACCCGACGCTCCCGGAGGCGCTCAAGGAAGCCGCCATGGCCGTCAGCGGCCACGCGATCCACAGCTAGCCAGCGAGATCGTCGAGTTCGGCGAGGGTCGCCTCCTCGAATCCGCCCACGTCGTCGTCTTCGGAGTCGTCTGCGCCTCCGCGAACGTAGGCCAGGAGCGAGTTTTTCTCGCTCTCGGAGATCTCCGCGTGCAGGTAGCTGTCGACGATCTCGAGCGTCGGCGGCATGGAAACCTCGACCACTTCCGCCACGCCGAGCCCGCGCCGGCGGACGTAAAGATCGCAGAGGGCCAGCAGTTCCTCCCGGTTCATGTGCGTCCTCCCTGTGTATGCCTTGGGCACCGTCGCAGTCTCTACGATCAGCATGAGGATTTTGTTCGCGCGGCTCTCATCGAGCGCTCCGGAAGCCTGCTGAACTGCCGATCGCCGGTGGCAGCGTCGAGCGCCCGACCCGGGGGCCTAGCGATCGAGTCCGTCGGATTCGGCCAGCCGGCGGCAATCCTCGTTGCCGGTGATCCATGCCTTTTCGAGCGCCGCCACCCGCTCGGGCTGGGCGGCCGCGAGGTTCATGGTTTCGGTGCGGTCGCGGGCCAGATCATAGAGCTCCCAAGGACCGCCCTTCGAGGCCACGAGTTTCCAGTCGCCGACGCGCACGGCGCGGTTGTCCTCGTGACACCACCACAGCGTCTCATGCGGCGGCGGAGCGGCAGGATCGGCGAGGCATGCGGCAAAACTCCGGCCCTGCATGGGCGGAACGGGCTTGTCGCCGTGCTCCGTCGGCGGCGTGACCCCCGCCAACGCGAGCACCGTCGGCGCGACGTCGATCACATGCACCGGTTGTGTGCGCAGCGCGTTCTTCGCCGAGAATCCCTTGGGCCAGTGCACGATCCAGGGCGTGGCGATGCCCCCCTCGTGCACCCACGTCTTGTGGCGGCGAAACGGCGTGTTGGCGCAGTGACCTGCCCCCCTTAAACGTCGCCACTTCCAGAGAGAGAATCTCTGGTGGTTGCAAACCAAGGGAGGTCGAGAGATGGCACGAGGGAAGAAGTTCACGGCGGAGCAGATCATCGGGAAGCTCCGCGAGGCTGAGGTTGGG
>JBKDMX010000068.1:0-9577 GCA_046343855.1 Planctomycetia bacterium | reverse complement strand
CCTTGAAGATGTGGCCCACTTCCTCGAGCGTGTAGCTGTAGCCGTCGCCGAGGCCGTAGCGGAGCTTGATGATCTCCCGCTCGCGGTACGACAGGCTCTTGAGCACCTTCGCGATCCGGTTGCGGAGCATCTCCTGGGCGGCGCCCACGGCCGGGTTCTCGGCCCCCTGGTCGGGGAGCAGGTCGCCGAAGTGGCGGTCCTCGCTGTTGCCGACCGGGCGGTCGAGGCTGATCGGGTAGCGGCTCATCGCCGTCACGCGACGCGTCTCGTCCACCGGCGTGCCGGCCCGGGCGGCGATCTCCTCGATCGTCGGCTCGCGGCCGTATTCCTGGAGCAGCGTGCGGGCGACATTCCGCACCCGCGACATCGTCTCCACCATGTGCACCGGAATGCGGATCGTGCGGCTCTGGTCGGCCACCGCGCGGGTGATCGCCTGCCGGATCCACCAGGTGGCGTAGGTGCAGAACTTGAAGCCGCGCCGATACTCGAACTTGTCGACCGCCCGCATCAGTCCCGCGTTGCCCTCCTGGATCAGGTCCAGGAACGAGAGGCCGCGGTTGCGATACTTCTTCGCGATCGAGACGACGAGCCGGAGGTTGCCCTCCGACAGGCCGCGCTTCGCCTTCTGATACTGCGCGTAGATCTGCTTGATCTCGGTGACGCGGCGCTTGAGGCTCTTCGGCGTCTCCTGGCAGGCCTTGAGGATCATGCGATACTCGTCGACCAGCTTCTGGCGGGCCGAAGGGGGCTGCTTCGACTTCTTATGGGCGTCGATCTTGCTCTTGAGTTCCTTGAGCCGGACGACGAAGCCCTCGAGCGTCGGGATCATGGCCTCGATCCGCTGCGTCCGCAGGCCGAGCTCCTCGACGAGCCGCACGCAACGGCGGCGGCGACGGCCGAGCCGGGCCCAGGCCTCGCGGCGATCCGCCATCTTCCGCTTCTTCGAGAGGGCGATCCGATAGTCGGCCTTGTTTTGCCTGAGCAGCACGTCGAGCGTCCGCAGATTGTGCGGGAGCCGGCCGAGAATCTGATCCTTCTCGAGGCGGTCGGTCACCGACACCTGCACCGTGCGATCGAAGGGGAGCTCGCCGCGGTGCACGCGGGCGAGCACCTTGTAAGCCTGCTGGCAGACATACTCGCACTCGAGCAGCTTGGCGCGGAACTGGGCGCGGGTCGTCTCGATCTGCCGGGCCAGGAAGATCTCCTGGGCGCGGGTGAGCAGTGGGATCTCGCCCATCTGCGTCAGATACATGCGGACGGGATCGTCCGACCAATTCTCGACCTGCTCGATGAGTCCCTCTTCCGACTCGTTCGCCGTTTCCAGCTCCGCCTCGGCTTCGGCCTCGATCTCACCTTCCGGCAGCACGCCCGCGTCATCGTCGACGAGCAGGTCGGCGTCGGCCTCTTCGGCATCGACAACCTTGACCGTCAGGTCCTCCACCTCTTGGGGATTGGAGACAACATCGTCTTCGAGTTCGTCAAGCAGTGAGTCGTACAAGGCAATGCTCCTTCAAGGATCAATTCAAGCGGACATTTCTGTCCTCGGCGTGCCGCTCCAGACACGTCCCGTCACTCATCCGATTCCATCATTCGTGTGGCCGACAGTGTGATTCAAGGCGCCGCCAATTCCAGTGTTCAAAAAAACAGCCCGGATGGCGGACGGCGAATGTGGCTGGGCAACCTGGGGCCACTGGGGTGAGAAGAGCTGGAACCATCGTTTCAGGCGAGGGTTTCCGGAGGGCTCAAGATTATGGCGGCGCGTCGGTCGCAAGGCCAACTTTTTTTTGGAAAAAAACGAGCGATTTTCGGCGAATCACGCTGAAAATGGTAAAAAAATCCGTCCGGAGAATCTCTGCGGCCGCCGGCACCGGTGGCCGAGCCGAGCCTCTCGGTTCCTCTCCGTCTGTCCGGAATCGCAGCCGATGAAAACCTTTCTCCTTCCGTGCTCCTGCTCGGCGGACATTCCCGTGTCGGCGGGGCTGGCAGGTGGTCGCGTCAACTGCCCCTCTTGTGGGCGGGCGATCGACGTTCCGAAGTTTCGCGAGCTCACGCGGCTCCGAGAGCAGCCGGCGACCGTTTCGACGCAGACTCGTTGGAGCGTGGCCCATGCGGTGGTGCTTGCGGGCGTTGCCTTGGCGCTGATTGCCTGGGCGGCCTCGATGCTCGTGCTGCCGCGGGCCGACGTTGCGGTCGATCTCGAGGCGATCCGGGCCGCCGTGCGGGCTGCTCCCAACCAAGACATTTATAAGGCGTGGAAGCAGGGGCTCGCCCGGTCGGGCGTGGCCCGGCCGCGAACGCCGGACGAGGAGCGGCTGCTCCGCACGAGCCGGTTTTCCATCGGGGTCTCGCGCGGGCTGCAAATCCTGGGCGGGCTCGGCGCCCTCGCCGCGGCCGCCGCGGCGCTGCGGGCACTCTCGCAACCGGCGGCCGGAGGCGGGCGATGAAGGCGGCGTTCATCAGGAAGACGGGCGGCCCCGAGGAGATCGTGCACGGCGACCTGCCCGATCCGGTGCCCGGGCCGCGGCAGGCCCTCGTGCGGGTGCGGGCCTGCGCCGTGAACCCCATCGACACCTACGTCCGCGCCGGAACGGTCGCGATGCCGCTGACATTTCCATTCATCGTCGGCTGCGACCTGGCCGGCGAGGTCGTGGCCGTCGGCAGCGAGGTGGATCGGCTCAGCCCCGGGATGCGGGTCTGGGGATCGAATCAGGGCGTGCTGGGCCGGCAGGGCACGTTCGCCGAGCTCGCGGCAGTCGATGCGAGTTGGTTGCATCGCACTCCCGAGAACGTCTCGGACCGCGACGCGGCAGCCGCGTCGCTCGTCTCGATCACGGCGCACCTCGGTCTCGTCGGCAACGCGGCTTTGCAGCCGGGCGAGACGATTTTCGTGAATGGCGGCTCCGGTGGCGTGGGCTCGGCGGTGGTGCAGATCGCCAAGCTGCTCGGTGCCCGCGTGATCGCCACGGCCGGCACACCCGAGAAGCGCGAGCGGGTGAAAAGGCTCGGCGCTGATCTCGTGCTCGACTATCGCCGCGACGATCTCGTTGAGGCCGTGCTGGCGGCGGCCCCCCAGGGCGTGCACGTCTATTGGGAGACGCTCCGCGAGCCGCTGTTCGATCAGGCCGTGGCGATGCTGGGGCAAGGTGGACGCATGGTGATCATGGCCGGCCGCGACGCCCGGCCACCGTTCCCGGTCGGCCCGTTCTATGTGAAGGGCTGCAGGCTCTTCGGCTTCGTGATGTTCAAGGCCGACAGCCACGAGCAGGCCGCCGTGGCCGCGGATCTCAACCGCTGGATGGCGGCCGGCAGCCTGCGGGTGCCGATCGACCGCGTGCTGCCGCTGTCCGCCACCGCCGAGGCTCACTCGCTGCAGGAGTCGAGCACGATCAGTCGAACCGGCGCCGTCGGCGGCAAGATCGTGATCGAGCCCACGTAGGACAGGCCTCCGTGCCTGTCTGTATACACGCGAAACATCGGCATCCTGCCGATTTTCGCTTGACGGGCTCCGCCCTCAGTACGACAGGCCTCCGTGCCTGTCTGTATACACGCGAAACATCGGCATCCTGCCGATTTTCGCTTGACGGTCTCCGCCCTCAGTACGACAGGCCTCCGTGCCTGTCTCCTAGAGCGCATCGGACGTACGTGTATCGCCGGCTTCGGGACGGCAGAAGTCGACTCGCGGTGGCCGCGGCGGCCAAATGCTCGTCGAGCTTCAGCCGATCCCTTCGCCTCCGTCCGTGGTTTGCCGAGTCGTCGCTACACGTATTCCAGAACGGCTCTAGAACGACCGAGCCGAACGCTGCGGCTGCTCGTCCGGGGTCTCGCTGGCGGCTTCGCGATCCCGCTTGATCTTCTGCAACTGCTCTTCGACGGCCGTCATGCCGGCCGAGAGATTGGGAAACATCGACTGGAACGTCGAGGTGTTGCCGCGCGGCTTCGCCGGCGCGGGCCGCTGGCTGGACATGGCCGGCCGTTGCGGCGCGGGCGGCTGCGTCACCGTGCTCCGCGGCTGTCGCGCGGTCCGCGGTCGCTGCTGAATCGACTGCGGCGCCTCGCGCACCGGCGGCGGCTGCTTGGCAACCTGCTGCGGCTGCGGCTTTCCCTGCTCCGCCGGCTGTGACTGTGGCACCGGTTTCGTCGTCGGCTGCGCGGGAGCCGGCGCCACGAACGAACGATCGGCCTGCATCGCGATTCGCTCGGGCACCACGAGATACCGCACGGCCGGCTTGGCAGCAACGGGCTGTGCCTGCGGGGTGGCCGTCGGCGGGGCTTCGATGTCGCTCGTCGGAGCGGCCTGCACGACCGACACGACCTCCGGTTCGGCGGCGGTGGCCACCGGCTCGGCGGGGGTCGCGACCGCCACGGTGGGCTCGCCTGTCGTCGGCGGGATCACGGTTTCGGTAGCCGGTTCGATCGGCGCGACCACGGGCTCCACTGCTGCCGTGGCTGGTGCTGCCGGTGGGGCCGGCTGCTCGCCGGGCGCCCAGAGATCGGGCTGCGGGATCGCATCGACGGGCTGGGTCGCGGGCAGGGCGGCGGGCACGGCGCCCGCCATCTGGCTCTCGCTCTCGGCCGCAGCCTTGACGAGCTGGAAGGCGAGCAGCGGCTGCCCTTCGCGGATCGGGTGCTTGAGGACGGCGCCCTCGAACGAATCCTGCGGCCGCATCGCGGCCGCAGGCATCATCGCCTTCGGCCAGTCGCGGAGCGCCACGTCCCACACCGTCACGGCCGCGCCTTGCGGCAGCGAACGCAGCGCCACGAAGATCGGCTCGCTCTCGACCCGGGGCTTCGACTGCGCGAGATGCACGTCGAGCGCCCGGTTCACGCCAAACGCGGCGGCAGCCCCCGCGATGAACGCGGCCGCAAAAACCGTGGCCGCGCGGGGCCGGTGCCCCTTGTTGGATTGGCCCGATTGCTTCGCCGTGCGTCCGTTCGTGCTCATGACCGTAGGCCCTTCGAGTCGCCCCGCAGTTCCGCCCATTCCGCCTCATGGTCGTCATCGACACGGCGTGATCGTGGCCGCCAGAACGGATTGCGAGAGAGGCTTCTCTTACCCGGTCTATGTATTTTCCGGGGTCGCGCCGTGGCATCGGTCGGCAGGGTCGCCGCACCTTGCCGAGCTTGCCGCCAAAAGAAGCCGCCGGAACAGTCAGCGGCCTGCGGTCTCGCCGGCCGCAACGTCTGCCGCGAAGAGCGGATCGACCGCCCGCGCCTGCGGCCGGATCGCGAGCAGCCGCATCGTGGGCTCACCAGCGGAGCGATCCCGAAAGAACGCATCTCCCACCGTGGACGCGCCGTCGCCGGCAGGCCCCACGAGCAGCAGGGCGTCGGCGGGAATCGTGAGGCTGAACCGCAGGCGGTCGAGCGTGTGGCGACGCTGGCCATTCTCCATGCGGAAGACCCCTTCCTCCCCCACCCACGATCGCTGCATGGGGCCGTGCTTGATCGTGGGCGTGAGCTCGAGACGGATGCGGCCGTCGGCGGCGGGCCACGACTTGAGCGCGAAGTGGGTGCTCGCTTCGCGATAGGTGCCGCCATGCACCGCCTCGCCGTCGTGCTCGAGCAGCACGAGTTCCGCCACATTGCTCGCGGCCACGAGCTCGGTCTCGCGGCCCGGCAGCAGCCGCAGCATCCGTCGCGCCACGGTCGGGCTGGCCGTGGGGCCTTCTGGGAGCTGATCGGGTTCGTGCGCTATCGATGGCTCGAATCGGGCGGCGAGTGCTGCCGGCAGCGTGCCGGTGATCACGCCTGCCCGCAGGCCATTGGCGGCGAGCCTGCGACGCAGGGAGTCGTCGAGGATTTGCTCATCGACGAATGCCCAAAGTTCCTCGCCAAGCTGCGCGTCGTGCTCGTCGGTCCGCACGAAGACCATCTCGATCGGGATCGTCTTCGGCGCGGGCCGTGTGGCGGACGGCTCTCGGTCGTCGTCGCCGAGCACGGTCTCGAGCGGCTCGGGCTGCTGCCAGACGGAGCTCGAGAGCAGCGTGAAGCGGCAGCCTCCCGCAGCGCAGGTGCAGAGCAGCGCGAGGATGATGCGGATGGTTGCGCGCGGGTGCATGGCGGCAGGTGTCCGCGAAAGGGGGCGATTCGGGCGGGGAGGGTAGAGGCGGCGCCGCGGGGGAGTCAACGCCGGCTCGCGGCGGGCGGAGCGGCGGACGGGAACGCACGCCTGGAGGCGTACGCCACTTATGAGACGGCTTTCACGGCATTGGCGAAGATCGCCAGACCCGCGCCGGCGGCGGTGGCTTCGAGCCGGCCGTTCCAGGCCGGATGTTGGGTGGCGTCGATGAACCGCTCCGGGTGCGGCATCATGCCGAGCACGCGGCCCGTCTCGTCGCAGGCGCCCGCCACGTCGGCGGCGGCACCGTTGGGATTCGCCGAGCGGCCTTGGGCGTCTTTGCCGTAGCGCAGGACGAGCTGTCCGGCGGCGTCGAGCGCGGCGAGATCCTCGGGCGATCGCGTCACGAACCGGCCTTCGCCGTGCGCGATCGGCAGATCGAACGAACCCTCGATGCCACGCAGGAAGAGACACTTGTGGGCTTGAGCTGTCAGCGGCACCCAGCGGTCGATGAACCGCCCCGAATGGTTGTGAGCGAGCGCGGCCCGTGGTTGGCCGGTGGCGGAGTCGCCGAGCAGGAGGCCCGTCTGCAGGAGCACTTGGAAGCCGTTGCAGATGCCGAGCAAGAGCCCGCCCTTGTCGCGAAATGTCTTGAGCGAGTCGCCGAGCCGCATTTTCAATTCGAGCGCGAAGATGCGGCCGCTGGCGATGTCGTCGCCGTAAGAGAAGCCGCCTGGGATGCAGAGGATCTGGAAGTCGTCGGCGATCGACGGCTTCTCCGCGAAGGCCCGCACATGCACCCGGCGGGCGATGGCCCCGGCTCGCTCGAAGGCGTGCGCCGTCTCGTGGTCGCAGTTGGTGCCGGGAGCGCGGAGGATCAAGGCACGGGGAGCAAGCATCAAGACTCCTTCCTTTCACCGCGCCAGGCGCGGTCCAGCCGTTCCACGGCGATCGCGGTGCTGCCGCCGCTGGTCGCGATCTCGAGCGACTGATTGCCGATCACATCGCCGACCCACGCCCAGGCCACGCCATCGACCGCCTTTGCAAAGGCATCGGCCGCGGCGGCCGGCACCTCGCAGAGGAATCGCCCCGGCGTCTCGGTGAAGGCGATTGCGAAGTCGCGTGCGGCGCCGGCGGCCTCGCGGATCTCGGCGGGCACCTTCGCCAGTTCCAGTCGTGCACCGAGTCTGCCGGCGAGCGCCATTTCGGCGACGCCCGCGGCGAGCCCGCCGTCGGAGCAATCGTGGCAGGCCGCGATGAGTCCCCCCTTGATCGCGGCGGCGACGGCCGTGAACACCGCGCGGATGCCCGCGGCATCGACCGGCGGCACGCGGCCGCCGCGCACGCGGCCGGTGAGGGCGAGCTGGCTGCCGGCGAGGTCGTCGCGCGAAAGCCCTACGATCGCCAGACGGTTGCCGGCCTGCTTGAGGTCGGGCGTGACCGTGCGCCGCACGTCGTCCACCTGACCCATCGCGGTCGCGAGGAGGGTGGGCGGGATCGAGATCTCGTGCTGCTTGCCCGCCGCATCGGTCCAGGCGAAAACGTTGTTGAGACTGTCTTTGCCGCTCACGAAGGGCGCCGCAAACGCGATCGCCGTGTCGTGGCAGCCGCGGCAGGCTTCGACGAGCGTGCCGAGCGAATCCTCGCGGCGGGTGTCGCCCCAGCAGAAGTTGTCGAGCAGCGCGATCTTCGCGGGATCGGCGCCCGTCGCGATGCAGTTGGCCATGGCCTCCACGATCGCGCCGGCGGCCATCTGATACGGATCGAGCCAGCCGAGCCGGTGGCGGATGCCCACGCCGAGCACGATGCCGCGGTCGCGGCCGAGCACGCCGCGGATCACGGTGCCGTCGGCGGGGCCCTCGCCGGGGCCGAGCAGCGGCTTCACCACGCTCGCCCCCTGCACCTCATGGTCGTATTGCCGGATGATCCATTCCTTGCTCGCCACGTCGGGCAAGCCGAGCACGTCGACGAGCGCGGCGGCGAGGTCGTCGGGTCCGCCTGCCTGCCAGGCGGTCGGCTCCACGGCCGGCGGCACATGCCGCGATTTCAGCCGCAACTTCGGCCGGCCCTCGTGGAGGAAGTGGCAGTCGAGTTCGCCGGCGGTGCGGCCCTCCCAGCGGAGCACGAGCCTTCCCGACCCGGTGAACGTGCCGATCGCGGTTGCCTCCACGCCTTCGTCGGCGGCGATCCGCGCGAGCTTCTCCCAATCGGCCGGCGGCACGGCGAGCACCATCCGTTCCTGGGCCTCCGAGATCCAGACCTCGGTCGCCGAGAGGCCGTCATACTTCAGCGGCACCTTCTCGAGATCGACCGTCGCGCCAAGCTTCGCGCCCATTTCGCCGACGGCGCTCGAGAGCCCGCCGGCGCCGCAATCGGTGATCGCGTGGAAGAGCCGCTGACGCGAGGCCTCGAGCACGAAGTCGGTGAGCGTCTTCTCGTGGATCGCGTGGCCGATCTGCACCGAGCCGCCCGACTGGCTCTCGCTCGCGCTCGAGAGTTCCTCGCTCGAGAACGTGGCGCCGTGGATGCCGTCGCGGCCGGTGCGGCCGCCAGCGACGACGACGAGATCGCCCGGCTGCACCGCCGCATCGGCGGAGTTGCGCGGCATGATGCCGACGGTGCCGCAGAAGACGAGCGGGTTCATCGTGTAGCCGGGGTCGAAGGCGACGGCGCCGGCGATCGTGGGGATGCCCATGCGATTGCCGTAGTCGCGCACACCGGCGACGACCTGCGTCAGCACGCGCTTCGGATCGAGGCAGCCCTGCGGAACCTCCGCGACATCGGGGTAGGCCACGCAGAAGACGTCGGTCGCCGCGATCGGCGTCGCGCCACGCCCGGTGCCGATGAGGTCGCGGATGCAGCCTCCGATGCCGGTCGCAGCGCCGCCGTACGGCTCGATCGCGCTCGGGCGGTTGTGCGTCTCGCACTTGAAGCAGACCGCGTCGGTGTCGTCGAAGGCCACGACGCCGGAGTTGTCGACGAACACGGAGAGGCACCAGTCGATGCCGTCCTTCATGAGTTCGTGCGTGCTCGCGGCGACGGTCGACTTCAGCAGGTTCTTCACCGTCACCGTGCCGTCGGCGGTCACCTCGTGGTTCGGGCGCGACTTCGCGTCGGCCACCAGCGACCACTGGCCTTCGAAGGCGGGGTCCTGAGAGAGCTCGCGGTAGCGCACCGTCGACTTCAGCGTCTTGTGCACACAGTGCTCGCTCCATGTCTGGGCAAGCGTCTCGAGCTCGATCTCGCGCGGCTCGCGGCCAAGACGACGGTACTCGGCCTGGATCGCCTTCATCTCCTCGAGCGAGAGGAAGAGGTGCCCTTCGCGCGAGAGCTTCTCGAGCTCGGCGTCGGAAAGCCGGGTGATCGGCACTTCGCGGATCACGAGCGTGTACGGCCGTCCGGTCACGAAGGCGGCGGGCAGGTAGGGCTCGGTGTGGATCGCGTGGATGACGGCGTTCGCAAGCAACCGCTCGCCGACGGTCTGCGCGATCATCCTGTCGACGCCATGGTGGTCATAGC
>JBKDMX010000067.1:0-8764 GCA_046343855.1 Planctomycetia bacterium | reverse complement strand
CCCACGGAGCGGCGGTCGCGCGGCACTCCAGAGTGGAACCACTACTACGTGCGGGCGATCGACGGCGAGGTGCGGCTGTGGGTGAACGGCCGCGAGGTGTCGGGCGGAACCGACTGCTTTCCGGCCACGGGCTTCATGTGCTTGGAATCGGAGGGGGCGCCGGTCGAGTTTCGCCGCCTCAGGATCCGCGAACTCCCCGACGCCCGCTCGGGCTTCGTGCCGCTCTTCAACGGCAAGGATCTCTCCGGCTGGCAGGGGGCGACGGCCGGCTACGAGGTGGTGGGCGGTGAACTGCGGAGCAAGCCGGGCGTCGGCGGCAACCTGCTCACGACCGAGGAGTTCGGCGACTTCGTGCTGCGGTTCGACTTCAAGCTCACGCCCGGGGCCAACAACGGCCTGGCGATCCGGACGCCTGCGCAGGGCACGCCCGCCTTCGACGGCATCGAGCTGCAGATCCTCGACGACGGCCACGAGAAATACAAAGACCTCCAGCCCTGGCAGGCCCATGGCTCGATCTACGGCGTGGTGGCCGCCGAGCGGGGCGCGTGCCTGAAGCCGGCGGGCGAGTGGAACACGGAAGAGGTGACGGTGCAGGGCTCGAAGATCAAGGTGGTGGTCAATGGCAAGACGATCATGGACGCCGACACGGCCCCCTTCCGCGACGGCCAGTCGACGCCCGATGGCAAGCCCCATCCCGGCCTGGCCCGCACGAAAGGCCACATCGGCTTCGCGGGCCACCACGACGAGGTCCATTTTCGCAACATCCGCGTGAAGCGGCTGTAGACGGTTTCCAAAAAGCCCGGAGCGGAAGCGACGGGGCCATGCGTGCGACGCCGCGCACACCACGACCCCCGGGCTCCCGCCCGGGGCTTTTTGTCAACTGGCAAAAACCCGTCGATTTAGATGCGGCGTCGGGCGGCGACGGCCGCGACCGCGAGGCCCACGCCCGCGAGCACGAGCGTCGACGGCTCGGGCACGGGGGCGATGCTGGTGACGTACACGAGATTCTCTGCGACCACTGGCTGAGCCGAATAACCGATGAGCGGCATTTCCCCGAAGGGTGGAACGGGAAACTGCGGACTCGTGTTGGACACGTCGAGAAACGCCAGGGCATTCAACAACTCATACCCATGCAACGTAGGATGCAGCGGCGGCAAAACACCCTCCACAATTCGGCCGAAGACTGCGTAGCCGTACCTCGTCACATCGCCCGTCGACTGATCGATCAGGGGGTCGAAAACCGACGAATTGTCGGTGACGTTGAAGAAAAACCCGCTCGTAGCGGAGTCTGGATTGGGGACTGGATCGTCGCCGAGACGCGCCATCGCGATTGTGCCGCGGACGTTCGGAATGCCGGCCTGAAGGGCTATGGGATCGAACGTCTGAACTGCCCCCATGGTCAGCGGTGATGTGGAGACCGGGCCATATCCACCGCCTTGGAGAATCCAAGGCGATGTTGGAATTCGGCCGCCCGAATTTGGGTCCAAGACATAGTTGTACGTCGTGCTTCGGTGGATGATTGTGTTCGTATACGTGTTGTCAGCGACATATGCGAGAAAGTTTTGCACCGTCTCAGGCACGAGGTCAGAGAACAATTCGACGTCCATCGAATACTGACCATTGATCGTGAACCGTACGACAGGCCGAATCGTCTCGGCCCCCGCCGGCTCGGTGGTGAGGCAGAGGCACGGGGCGAGGAGCAAGAGGGCGACGCGGAGCGCGGGGAGGATGGTTCGCATGGCATGTCTCGCGGCCGGTGCGAGCGACCTGCGAAACCGATGCGGCCCGGTTGGGCCACGATGCGAGAGCGAGTCAGCGGTCTGCCGAATGGAACGAGAGGCTACTGACGGGTCACCCGGCGCATCGCCCCGCGACGCATCGCAGGGCAGGCGGCAGCAGGATGTCGCACGCGGTCAGTAGCGGTTCCAGGAAAGGTGTATTGGGCAGTCGTTCCACCCGTTTTTTTAGTGTAATCGGTCGCCCGGGGGTTGCAAGTTTTGGGCACGCCGGGCGGGCGGGACGGGTGCCCCACGGACCGTCAGTGCATCTCGACGGCGCAGGTGCCGAGGCCGCCGCGGAAGTAGTTGAACTGCACGTTGGGATGGTCGGCCAGGAGCGACATCGGCACGGCGCTGTCCACGAGCCGCTTCGAGATCATGAGCGCCGTGAGCCGCTGGCCGAGCGGGTTGTCGTGCATGCCGGCGTGCCAGATCGACACCTTCTCCGCCTGCCAGGTCTGCACCGGGCCCACCGTGATCGCCCGCTGGGGCACCATCGTGATGTTGCCGCCGCCGCTCGTGCGGGCGTTCTGCGCAAGCGTGACGGGATGCAGGTCGACCACGCGGGTGGAGAGCGCCCGATACTCCGCCGGCGACGGCGGGGCGTCTTGGTGCTTCCCCTCGCGGCGGAGCGGGTCGTTGAAGGCCCAGTGCTTGATGTCGCCCTGCCCGCCCTGCATCACGGCGCAGCGGGCCGTCTTCCAGCTGGCCACATACGGGCCGACGTCGGCCTTGGGAAAGTGGAGGTTTGCTTCGGGCATGCGCAATTCAGGGCGGATCCGGTCGAAGCACAGCTCGCGGTCGGCCCGCTCGAACGAGAGCGGGTGCGTCACGGGCACCTCGCGGCCGTCTTCGTACCATTCGTCCATGCCCCAGAAATGGGCGTGGCGGAGGTCGAGCCCGAGCTCGTTCACGAGCCGGGCCACGAGCGGCAATTGCTCCGTCGGGCCGATCGGCCCGCAGATGCCCACGGGGGCGTCGGCCGTCGCCTGCTTCCAGGCCGTGATGTATTCGAGGGCCTCGGCGAGATAGAAGTCTTCGAGCGTGTCGTAGAAGACGACGCGGAAGCCGGGCCGGGAGAGCGCTGCGAGATCACGCTCGCTGAGCGCCGCGGCATCGCGGATGATGTCGGGATCGAGCGTGGTGTAGTCCCACCAATCGGGGGCGATGCGGCTGAGCGGCCTGGGCATGGAGATGGACCTCTGGGAGGGGACGAAACAGGGCGTATCGTCCCACGCCCGCCCACTTTGGGCAACCCGGCCCGGCCTTTCGAACCATGCGGCCTGCCTGCCGGGGAATTCAGCCCGAGCCGCGCCGCTATTTCCGGCGGCGGTACCGGGCGCGGGCCGAGGCGGCGGCGATGCCGATGGCGGCGTCCGCTTCACGAGCTGCGGCTCGGCGCCGCGTCGTCAGCTGAGAACGTTCTTCACCACGTGGCCGTGCACGGGATGCTTCACGCAAATCCGCGGCTTCGTGCCGCGATTTGCTTGGCGACCTCCGGTCGCTGGTCGCGTGCCGGGCATCCGGCCCGGCCGTCAGCTGAGAACGCTCTTCACCACGTGACCGTGCACGTCCGTGAGCCGGTAATCGCGGCCGGCGAAGCGGTAGGTGAGCTTCGTGTGCTCGATGCCGAGGAGGTGCAGCGTGGTGGCGTTGAGATCGTGGATGTGCACCGGGTCTTTGACGATGTTGTAGGAATAATCGTCGGTCTCGCCGTACACCATGCCCGGCTTCACGCCCGCCCCCGCCATCCACACCGTGAAGCACCGCGGATGGTGGTCGCGGCCGTAGTCCGTGGCCGTGAGCTTACCCTGCGAGTAGACGGTGCGGCCGAACTCGCCTCCCCACACCACGAGCGTGTCGTCCAAGAGGCCCCGCTCCGAAAGGTCGCTCACGAGCGCAGCCGAGGCCTGGTCGGTGTCGTAGCACTGCGTCTTGAGCCCCGCGGGGCAGTCGGTGTGCTGGTCCCAGCCGCGGTGGTAGAGCTGCACGAACCGCACGCCCCGCTCCACGAGCCGCCGGGCGAGGATGCAGTTGGCCGCGTAGCTGCCGGGCTTCCGCGACTCGGGGCCGTAGCGGTCGAACGTGTGCGCGGGCTCGGTCGAGAGGTCGGCCAGCTCAGGCACGGCCGCCTGCATCCGGAAGGCCATCTCGAACTGGTCGATGCGGGCCGCGGTCTCGGGATCGTGGAAGGCGTCGAGCGTGAGCCGGTTCAAGCCGCCGAGGGCGTCGAGAAACTCCCGCCGCCGCTCGCGCGACACGCCCGGCGGATCCGAGAGATAGAGCACCGGGTCGCGGCCGGGGCTGAACCGCACCCCCTGGTGCTTCGTGGGCAGGAACCCGGAGCCCCACATCCGCTCGTGGAGCGGCTGGGCGTTGGTGGGGCCGGTGGGCCGCGAGATCATCACCACGAACGCCGGCAGGTTGGCATTCTCGTCGCCGAGGCCATACGACACCCAGGCCCCGAGCGACGGCCGGCCGGCGATCTGGTGGCCGGTCTGCAGCATCGTCATCGCGGGATCGTGGTTGATCGCCTCGGTGTGCAGCGACTTGATCACGCACAGCTTGTCGGCGATCCGGGCCGTGTGCGGCAGGAGCTCGCTCATCCAGATGCCGCTCTGGCCGCGCTGCTCGAAGCGGAAGATCGACGGCGCCACCGGAAACCGCGCCTGGCCGCTCGTCATCCCGGTGAGCCGCTGCCCCTGGCGGATCGAGTCGGGCAGGTCTTTGTCGAACTGATTCGCGAGCGTGGGCTTGTAGTCGAAGAGGTCGAGCTGCGACGGGGCGCCGGCCTGCGTGAGCCAGATCACGCGACGGGCCTTGGGCGGAAAGTTGGGGAAGCCCGGCAGGCCGGGCGCGGCCTGTGCCTGCCGGCCGAAGAGCGCGGCGAGCGCCGCAGTGCCCACGCCGGCGCACGACGCGCCTATGAACTGGCGGCGGGCAATCGCGAGCTGGAGCGGATGGTCGAGCATGGTGGCTTAGTTTCTCATCACGGCTTCGTCGCGGCACAGGAGGATGTTGGCCACGAGGGTATAGGCGGCGAGGTCGCGGGCCGCGGCGGCCGCCAAGGATTCATCGTCAGGGGCGTCGCCAATCTCCAGGAGCGCCGTCGCCTCCGCGGGGGCCGCGGCATATTCCTCCTGAAACCGCGCGAGCGCCGTGGTGAGCAGGGCGAGTTCTGCGGCCTCCGGCGGCCGGGCGAGCACGAGCCAGAACCCATGGGCGATCCGGCCGGCGGCGGCGTCGCCCCCCTCGCGGATCATCCGGCCGGCGAGAAACTTCGCCGCCTCGACGAACGTGGGATCGTTCATCAGCGTGAGGGCCTGCATGGGCGTGTTCGTGCGCGACCGCTTCACGGTGCAGGTCTCGCGGAACGGCGCGTCGAAGGCGAGCATCGCCGGGTGCGGCACCGACCGCTTCCAGTAGGTGTAGAGGCTGCGGCGGTGGAGGTCGGCCCCCGAGCCCTGCTCGTAGGTGGCCTTGGGATTGTCCTTCTGCGTGACCACCTGCTCGTAAAGCCCCGGGGGATGGTAGGGCTTCACCGACGGGCCGCCGACGGTGGGCACGAGCAGGCCGGCGGCGGCGAGCGCCTGGTCGCGAACAAACTCCGCCTGCAGGCGAAACCGCGGGCCGCGGGCGAGGAGACGGTTGGCCGGATCGCGTTCCTGGAGGCCAGGCGGGAACGCCGACCGCTGGCGGTAGGTGGCGCTCGTCACGATCAGCCGCACGAGCCGCTTCATGTCCCAGCCGGTGTCGCGAAACTCGACGGCCAGCCAGTCGAGCAGTTCGGGATGGCTGGGCTGGCTGCCCTGCGAGCCGAAGTCGTCGGTCGTGGCCACGAGGCCGGTGCCGAAGAACGACTGCCAGAAGCGGTTCACGGTGACCCGCGCCGCAAGCGGATGCTCCGGCGCCACGAGCCACTTCGCGAGGCCGAGCCGGTTCTTCGGCGCGTCGGCGGCCAGCGCCGGCAGGACCCCCGGCGTGGCGGCGGTGACCTCCGCGCCCGGGTTCGTGTAGTCGCCCCGCATGAGGACGAACGTCTTGCGCGGCTCCGGCAGCTCCTCCATCACGAGGGCCGTGGGGATCGAGACCTCGAACTCGGCGAGGAGTTTTTTCGCGTCCTTCACCTGGGCTTCGGCCGCCGCGACCGGATCGGGAGCCGGGGCAGCGGCCTGCTGCGCTTCCGGCTGCTTGGCCTCCTCCTTCTTTTTGGCCTCTGCCTGCTGCTGGGCCTCTGCCTGCTTCTTCGCCTCCCGCGCCGCCTCGAGGGCCTTCGTCGCGGCGGCCACCTGGGCCTGGAGGTCGGCGAGCCGCGCCTCCTGCTCCGGCGTCGAGAGCCGCAGGAACGGCCGCGCGTTGAGCCGCACGTGGGCGTCATAGTCACCGATCCCCTTCTCCGCCACGTTATTGAAGAAGGCCTTGAGCGAATAGAAGTCGGCCTGCGTGAACGGGTCGAACTTGTGGTTGTGGCAGCGGCAGCAGTTGAACGTCTGGCCGAGCCACACGGTGGCCGTCGTCTCCACGCGGTCGCCCGTGTATTCCGCGAGGAACTCCTCGGCGATGATGCCCCCCTCCTCGTTGAGCATGTGGTTGCGGTGGAAGCCGGTGGCGATCCGCTGCTCGCGGGTGGGGCTGGGCAGGAGGTCGCCCGCGAGCTGCTCCACGGTGAACCGATCGAAGGGCATGTTGTCGTTGAAGGCCTCGATCACCCAGTCGCGCCACGGCCAGTTCTCGCGGTCGCGATCGACCTGGTAGCCGTTGGTGTCGGCGTAGCGGGCGGCGTCGAGCCAGTCGACGGCCATCCGCTCGCCGTAGTGGGGCGAGGCGAGCAGGCGGTCGACGAGCTTTTCGTAGGCGTCGGGCGACGGGTCGGCGAGGAAGGCCTCGGCCTCGGCCCGCGTGGGGGGCAGGCCGGTGAGGTCGAGCGACACGCGGCGGATCAGCGTGCTGCGGTCGGCCTCGTCGGCCGGTGCGAGGCCCTCCTGCTCCAGCCGCGCGAGCACGAACCGGTCGATGTCGTTCTTGGGCCAGGCGGCGCGACTCACCGCGGGCACGGCGGGCCGCACCGGGGCGAGATAGGCCCAGTGGGGCTCGTAGGCCGCGCCCGCCTCGATCCACCGCCGCAGCGTTTCCTTCTGGGCGGCCGTGAGCGACTTGTTGCTCTCCGGCGGGGGCATTACGAGGTCGGGGTCGTCGGAGAGGATGCGGGCGATGACCTCGCTCTCCTCGGGCTTGCCCTGCACGATCGCCGCGAGGCCGGAGTCGGTCGGCGGCGTGTCGGGCTGGGGCACGTCGAGCCGCAGGCCGGCCTTGCGGTCGTGGTCGTCGGGCCCGTGGCAGCCGAAGCAGTTTTCGGACAGGATCGGGCGGATGTCGCGGTTGTAGCCGGGCCGCTCGGCCGCCGCGGCCGACCACGCGAGGCACGCCACCGCGCAGGCGACGGCGGCAGGAAGGATCGCGCGGGATGCGAGGCGGGGCGGCATGGCGGGGCGGCTCCGAAGCGAAAGAATTCGCGCAATGGGTGCTCCCATTATATCACGATCATACACCGTGCTGAAATCCGGCCATGACGTCAGGCGAGGATACCCTTCACGAACTTGCCGTGCACGTCGGTGAGCCTGTAGTCGCGGCCCTGGAAGCGGCTGGCGACTAAACCCGTGCTCATGCGAATCCACCGATCCTTCGTCCACTCTTCTTTCGTCGCCGTCCTGCCGATCGTGAGCCTCCTCGCCGCCGCCCACGCGCGGGCCGCGGCCACCGAAGTGCCCGACTCAGTCTGCCGTAGCGGTACCGATACCTCGCGATCGTGCGGTCAGGTGTGAGCACGGCCAGCTGCTCGCGTATCGCCGTGGCCACGAGAATCCGGTCGAAGAGATCACGGCGGATCAGCGGCAAGTCGGCGGCTGCACACAGCAAGCGGCGTCGAGTCCTTCAAGGATGCACGCCCCTGCGAAGAGAAACTTCCCCGGCTGGAATCCTACTCCAGCCGGATGTCGTCCACGTAAAACACGGCCGGCTGCGCGTCGATCCCGACGAACCCGCACCATGTGCACGCGTCGAACTCAGGCTGGGAAAACGGGAGCCCTTCCCTCGTGGCCGTCGCACCGTCCGGGCCGGTGAGCCGCAGCGTATATGTCTTCGGCTTCCCGGCACCTTCCTCGAACTCCACCTCCACCCGCAGCCAGCGGCCCAGGTCGTAGCGGCCCACGGTCATCCAGCTGGCGGCGCCGGGGGTCGCGGCCTGCACCGTGCCGTCGGCAGTGAATCGCAGGGAGGGGCCGATGAAGTACCGGCCTTCCAACTTCGAACCGCCCGCCCAGTCGCGAAACTCCAGGCCGATCGTCGCCGGCTGCTCGAGGTCGTTTTTGAGGGCGCACTGCATCCGCACCGTGCCGCTGGCCGGGGTCCGCTCCACGGCCCAGTGCGGATTCCACACGGCCGCTTCGGCGGCGTCCACGAACCGCAGGCACCGTGTCCCTGTCGCCGGCTCCCGATCCGTGACCACCGCCTCCGCAGCCCCCTCCTTGTCGGCCACTTCCAGCGGGGTTTCGCCGACGTCGTAGTCTTCGAAGGTCTCGACGAGCGTCGGCTGCGCGGTGGCCCGCTCCACAGCCCGCGGGGTGATGCCCCGCGGCAGGCTCCGCCAGTCATCGGGCCCGCAGAGTCCCGCACCCTCGATCTCGATCGGCACGAAGCCCAGGGCCAATGCGGGCGAGTCCGGCTGGACGCGGAAGTCGTGCTCCCGGGGATTCACGAACCGCGGATCGGCCACGATCGAATGCAGATCCCGTCCGGCCTTCTGCCACTCGGCCAGCCACCGTCCGTCGAAGTCGGGGGGCCCGGCCTCGCTCCAGTAGCAGTTGTAGTCCGCCGTGAATTTGCTGCCGTCGGCCCAGTTGCCGCCCCCCAGCATCCTCGGATTCGCGTTGGCGACGATGTTGCGCTCGAAATGCACGTGGTTGGTGTCCGGCTCGTCGGTGTTGTTG
>JBKDMX010000066.1:0-8579 GCA_046343855.1 Planctomycetia bacterium | reverse complement strand
CGGCCGAGATTTCGAGGTTCGTGACCGGCCGCTTCGTGCGGATCACGCCGATGGGCTGGCCCGTGCAGCGGGCCGTGCCGTTCTTCCAGGTCCAGGTGTCGGCTGCGCAGTTCACGTTCTCGAAGTCGGCCTCGCCGAGGTCGCGCCAGCCGGGGCCCGAGCCGTCGAGCGTGCCGAGTTCACGGATGAACACGTTGCGCACATGCATCGGGGCGCCGTGCGTCTGGATCTGGATCGGGCCCCGGTCGGGCGGGGGCGTCGCATGCTTCGTGAAGGAGTTCGGCATCGGCTGGTTGTCGACCACGAGCTGGTCGTTGAGCACCACGCTCACGCGATCGCCCTGCATGCGGATCTGGAGCGCGTTCCACTCGCCGATAGGCCGGTCGGCCTTCACGAGCGGGTCTTTCCCTTCGGCGCCGGCCGGGCTGTTCCACAGGCCGCCGGAGCCCTTCTGGCAGCCGTGCTTGAAGTCGCGCTCGCAGGCCGGATCCCAGATCTGCACCTGCGGCAGCCCGCGCAGGTAGATGCCGCTGTCGCCGCAGGGAGCCGGAAACATCCACTCGAGGTGCAGCTCGAAGTCGGCATAATCGCGGTCGGTGGTGAGGAACACGCCGTGGCCGTCGCTCACGATCACGCCGTTCTCCACCTTCCAGTGGGTGGCCATGTCGGCGTTCCACTCCCCCTGCCGCTTGGCCCGCTCCTCGGCCGTGCCCTCGGCATCCTTCGCGGGGTCGAAGTGCGGCCGGCCCCGCCAGCCGGTGAAGTCGCGGCCGTTGAAGAGCGGCGTGAAGCCCGCCGGCGGCTCGGCGGCGAGAGCGAACATGACGGGAGCCGCCATATTCAGGAAAGCCAGGACGGCTACGGAAAGGCAACGTCTCGTCATCTCTTCATATCTCCTTCGATTGTGAAGCCATCACCAGGCAGGAAGCCCATCGAGTTCTTCCTCGTCTTCGCGGCGTCAGAATACACGAGTTTGCCACGCGGCTTCGAGGTAGCGCTCCACGTGCGCCTCCGAGAGGTCGAGCGCCTGGCCTCGACCCATTCCCACACGCCGCTTCCCTGGTCGAGCGTGCCGTGGTGGCTTGCGGAGCAGGGGCAATGACCGCGATCGTCGCGAAGCCTGCTCTCTGCGTGTCGGGCCCGGCTGCCGGGGCGGACCGCTCGGACGGGCTCCGGGGCGGGAACACTGTCGGGCGGATACGGCGGGGTCGGTGGGCTACGAGGTCGGATCGCCCGAATTCATTCTACATTCTCCATACATAGTCGGAACACAGTCCGACTGCGGCCCGAGGCGGCATGAAGCCCCGGGCCGCATTTCACGGCCCAAGGCGAAGCATTTGCGGCACTCCCGGGCTTTCTCGCTCAGGCCAGCAGCGCCTTGACCACGTGGCCATGCACATCGGTGAGGCGGAAGTCGCGGCCCTGGAAGCGATAGGTGAGCTTCGTGTGGTCGAAGCCGAGCAGGTGGAGGATCGTGGCCTGCAGGTCGTGGATGTGCACCATGTCGCTCGCGATCTTGAAGCCGAGGTCGTCGCTCGCGCCGTGCACGTAGCCCGGCTTCACGCCGCCGCCGGCCATCCAGATGGAATAGCAGTCGGGGTAGTGGTCGCGGCCGAGGATGCCGCTGGCCGCCGTCCGCCCCTCCTGGAAGGGCGTGCGGCCAAACTCGCCCGTGCAGAGCACGAGCGTGTCTTCGAGCAGCCCGCGGGCTTCGAGATCCTCGATGAGCGCGGCCGCCGGCCTGTCGAACGTGGCCCCCTTCTGCGTGAGGCCCTCGCGGATGTCCTCCTGCGGCCGCGTGCCGTGGAAATCCCAGCCCCAGTCGAAGAGGTGCACGAACCGCACGCCGTCTTCGACGAGCCGCCGCGCCAGCAGGCAGTTGTTGGCGAGGCTCGACTCGCCCGGCTTCGCGCCGTAGGCCTCGAGCACGTGCGCGGGCTCCTTCGAGATGTCCATCACGTCGGGCACGCTCGTCTGCATCCGGTAGGCGAGTTCGAACTGCGCGATCCGCGTGACCGTTTCGGGATTGCCGAGCTCGCGGGCCTGCAGTTCGTTGAGATCCTTGAGGGCGTCAAGCGTCTTGCGGCGCATCGCTCGGCTCATGCCCGGCGGGTCCGACACGTAGAGCACCGGATCCCCCTTCGAGCGGCACTGCACGCCCTGGTAGACGCTCGGGAGGAAGCCCGACCCAAAACTGCTCGTGCCGCCGTTGGGCTGCGATCCCGATGAGATCAAGACGACGAACCCAGGCAGGTCGGCGTTCTCGGTGCCGAGGCCGTAGGTGAGCCAGCTGCCGAGGCTCGGCCGGCCGGCCCGCGGCGAGCCGGTGTAGACCATGAGCTCGGCCGGGGCGTGGTTGAACTGATCCGTGAACATGCTCCGCACAAGGCAGAGCTTGTCGGCGACGCGATGGAGATGCGGGATCGCGTCGGAGAGTTCCATGCCGCTCTCGCCGCATTTCACCCACTGCCGCCGCGTGCCGAGCAGCTTGGGCGTGCCGGAGGTGAAGGCGAACTTCTTGCCGGCGATCGTCTCGGCGGGGCAGTCCTGGCCGTCGCGCTTCGTGAGCTCCGGCTTGTTGTCGTACATGTCGAGATGCGGCGGCGATCCCGTGAGATGGATCACAATCATCCGCTTCGCCTTGGCCGGCAGCGGCGGCCGCTTCGCCGCCATCGGATCGGCCGCGACCGCCGGCACTGGAGCCGCGCTCGTGGCTGCCAAAAGCTCGTGCATCGCGATCGCGCCGATGCCCCCGGCCATCGAGCCGAGCAGGTGCCGCCGCGTCGCGAGCAGTTTGTGTTCGAGAATCGGGTCCATGATGTCGTCTCCGAAAAGCGGCTTCCTCACGGACACATGAAGGTTTCGTCGAGATTCAGGATCACGTTGGCCACCACCGTCCAGGCGGCGAGGTCGGCCACGTCGGCCGGGAAATCACTCGGCACGGGGCCGAGCGGGTCGGTGGCCATCTTCGCGGCGTCGTCGGGGACCTTGGCGAAGTCGGCCTGCGCCTCGGCGTGCAGGCCGACGAGCCGGTCGATCTCGGCGGGCGTGGGCTGCCGGGCGAGCACGAGGCGGAAGCCGCGGGCGGCCCGGTCGGCGGCCGTGGAGCCCCCCTCGCGCACCATCCGCCGGGCGAGCGCCTGCGCCGCCTCGACGAAGGCCGGGTCGTTCATCGTCACGAGCGCCTGCAGCGGCGTGTTGGTGCGCGGGCGGCGGACCGTGCACACCTCCCGCGAGGGCGCGTCGAACGTGGCCATCGCGGGATACGGGTTGCTCCGCCGCCAGGTCGTGTAGAGCGCGCGGCGGTAGCGATCCTCGCCCGTGCTCGTCTGCCAGTCGGTGCTGCCGCCGAAGGCCGCAGTCAGGCCGAGGTTCGGCTGCGGCGGCTTCACGCTCGGGCCTCCCTTCTTTCGCGAGAGCAGGCCCGCGGCGGCGAGCGCCTGGTCGCGGATCACCTCCGCCGAGAGCCGCACCCGCGGCCCGCAGGCCACGAGCCGGTTTTCCGGATCGCGGGCCACGAGGTCGGGCGGGCACTTCGACGACTGCCGGTAGGCGGCGCTCGTCACGATCAGCCGCTGGATCGCCTTGAGGTTCCAGCCGCTCTCCACGAGTTCGCAGGCCAGCCAGTCGAGCAGTTCCGGATGGCTCGGCAGGTCGCCCTGGCTGCCAAACTCCTCGCTCGTCGACACGATCCCGATCCCGAAGAGCCGCTCCCAGATCCGATTCACGATCACGCGGGCCGTGAGCGGGTTGGCCGGATCGACGAGCCACTTCGCGAGCGCGAGCCGATCGACGCGGCCCTCGGCCGCCGCGGCGTCGTTGAACACGTCCGGCACGCCCTCGCGGACCTCGTCGCCCAGGTTCTGCCAATTGCCGCGGAGCTGAATCTTCGTGATCCGCCGCCTGTCGCCGGCGAGTTCCTCGAGCACCGGCACCGTCACGACGGGGATTGCGTCGAGCTGCTTCTTGAGGTCGGCCACGATCTTCCGCGCCGGCTGAAACTCGGGGGGCTCGGGCCGATCGTTCGCGGGCTGCTGCCGGAGAGCGGGGATGCCCGCCTCGATCTCCGCGAGCTCCTTCTCGAGCGGGGCACGCTTGTCGTCGATCTCCTTCCACGGCAGCCGCACCACGGGCAGTTCTTCCTTGTGGTCGGCGTCGGCCGTGTTGTTCAAGATCGCGTAGAGCTGGAAATACTCCTTCTGCGAAAGCGGGTCGTATTTGTGGTCGTGGCACTGGGCGCAGGCCATCGTCGTGCCCATCCACGTGCTCATCGTCGTGTTCACGCGGTCGATGACGGCGACGGTGCGAAACTCCTCGTCGATCGTGCCCCCCTCGTTGTTGGTGAGCGTGTTGCGGTGGAAGGCGGTGGCCACCTTGTCGTCGAGCGAGGCGTTCGGCAGCAGGTCGCCGGCCAGCTGACGGATTGTGAACTCGTCGAACGGCATGTTGGCGTCGAAGGCCCGGACCACCCAGTCGCGCCAGCCCCAGATCGTGCGCGGCGGGTCGTCGGCATAGCCGGCGCTGTCGGCATACCGGGCGAGGTCGAGCCACTGCCGCGCCATGTGCTCGCCGTAGCCGTCGTGCGCGAGGAGCCGATCGACGAGCCGCTCGACCGCGTCGGCCGCCGGGTCGGCCACGAACGCCTCGACCTCGTCTGGCGTCGGCGGCAGGCCGGTGAGATCGAGGGCGAGCCGGCGGGCGAGCGTGGCCCGGTCGGCCTCCGGCTGCGGCTCGAGGCCTTCGGCTTCGAGCCGGGCGAGGATGAAGCGATCGATGTCGTTTTTCGGCCAGGCCGCCTGCTTCACCGCAGGCACAGCCGGCCGCTGCGGGGGCACGTAGGCCCAGTGCGGCTCGTACGTCGCGCCGGCCGCGATCCAACGCTTGAGGAGATCGACCTGCTTCTCCGGCAGTCGCTCGCCCGCTTCCGGCGGCGGCATCACGATGTCGGGGTCGGTCGACGTGATCCGCCGGATGAGCTCGCTCTCGTCGGGCTTGCCCGGCACGATCGCCGCGTGGCCGCCGAGATCGGCCGTCGCCCCCGCGAACGTGTCGAGCCGCAGGCCCTCGTCGCCGCCGCCTGCCCGGCCCTCCGGGTCGGGCCCGTGGCAGCGCACGCAGCGGTTCGAGAGGATGCCCTTGATGTCGCGGGTGAACGACGGCGCTTCGCCCAGTGACTCCAGCGCGAGCAGCGACACCGCAGCGGCGACCACGATCGTCGCCGCCGGGCAGCCCGATAGTCGGCCGTCGCGTTTCCGGTGTCGTGTCATGGAAGCGATCCCGTGAGTTGCCTCGTGATCAGGCGAGCAGGTCCTGCACCACGCGGCCGTGGACGTCGGTGAGCCGGTAGTCGCGGCCCTGGAAGCGGTACGTGAGCCGCTCGTGGTCGATACCCAGGAGATGAAGGAGCGTGGCGTTGAGATCGTGCACATGCACGGGGTTTTCCACGATATTGTAACTGAAGTCGTCGGTGCGGCCGTAGACGAGCCCCGGCTTCACGCCGCCGCCCGCCAGCCAGATCGAGAAGCAGCGACCGTGGTGATCGCGGCCGTAATCCTCGATGAGGCCGCCCTGGCCGTAGACCGTGCGGCCGAATTCGCCCGCCCACACCACGAGCGTCTCGTCGAGCAGGCCGCGGGCGGCCAGATCCTCGACGAGGGCCGCCTGCGGCTGATCGACGTCGCGGCACTGCTTGGGAATGTTGCTCATCAGCTTGTTGTGCTCGTCCCAGCCGCGGTGATAGAGCTGCACGAACCGCACGCCCCGCTCCACGAGCCGCCGCGCGAGCAGGCAGTTGGCCGCGAACGTGCCGGGCTTCCTGCTGTCGGGGCCGTAGCGGTCGAACGTGGCCGCCGACTCACTCGAGAGATCGGTGAGCTCGGGCACCGAGGCCTGCATGCGGAAGGCCATTTCGTATTGCGCCACGCGGGAGGCGATCTCCGGATCGCCGTCGCGGGCCTGCTGCAGCGAGTGCAGCCGGGCGAGGCCGTCGAGCATCGAGCGGCGCAGCTGCCGCGACACGCCCGGCGGGTCATTGAGATAGAGCACGGGATCGCCGCTCGACCGCAGCTTCACGCCCTGATGACTCGACGGCAGGAAGCCCGCGCCCCACAGCCGCTCGAGCAGGCCCTGATTCGAATCCTCGCCGCTGCCCTGCGAGAGCATGACGACGAAGCTCGGCAGGTCGTCGGCCTCCGAGCCGAGGCCGTAGCTCAGCCAGGCGCCAAACGACGCCCGCCCCGGCTGCTGCGAGCCCGTCTGCAGAAACGTGATCGCGGGATCGTGGTTGATCGCCTCGGTGTGCATCGACCGCACGAGGCAGAGCTGGTCGACGATCCGGCCGGTGTGGGGCAATAGCTCGCTGATCAGCGCGCCCGATTCGCCGCTCGGCTTGAAGCCATACTTCGAGGCGATCACCGGGAAACTCTTCTGCCCGCTCGTCATGCCGGTGAGCCGCTGGCCCATGCGGATCGAATCGGGGAGTTCGCTCCCGTGCCGCGAGACGAGCCCCGGCTTCGGGTCGAGCAACTCGATCTGCGAGGGTCCGCCCGACTGGAAGAGATAGATCACCCGCTTGGCCTTCGGCGCGAAGTGAAGCGCGGGCAGCACCGCCCCCTTGGGCAGCGACAATGCCGGCGCCGACGACGCGGCGTGGCCGTCGCGGCCGAGGAGCCCAGCGAGGGCTGCGGTGGAGGCGACCGTCGCGCTCGTGCCGAGGAAGGCGCGGCGGCCCACGAGCGTGGCCGGATCGCTGCGTGCGGTATCGTGCGGCATGGCTATCACTCCTTCGTGAGCGTCTCGTCGAGGCAGAGCAGCGTGCCGGCCACCATCGTCCAGGCGGCAAGGTCGGCAGGCGCCTCCAGATCGGTATCGGGTCCGGCGGCGAGAAACTTGCGGGCGGCGGCCGGATCCGCCGCGAAATGCCCGCGAAACGCAGCGAGTTTTTCGAGCACGGCCGCCCGCTCGGCGGCCGAGGGCTCGCGGGCGAGCAGCAGGCCATACAGATGGTCGACCACGGCCGCGTCGCTCGCGGCGCTGGGGGATCGCGACGGCCCCGCGCCGCCGAGGCTGCGGACGGCGAGCGCCTTGGCGGCCTCCATATACGTTGGGTCGTTCATGACGACGAGCGCCTGGAGCGGCGTATTCGTGCGGGCGCGGCGGACCACGCAGGTCTCGCGGTCGGGGGCGTCGAAGAGCGCCATCGACGGGGGCGGGCAGGTCCGCTTCCAAAACGTATACATGCTGCGGCGGCGGAGCCCGTCGCCCTGATCGGGCACGTAGGCCGCCTGGTGGAGCACCGACACCTCCTCCCAGAGGCCCGCCGGCTGCCAGGGCCTCACGCTCGGGCCGCCGACCTTCTCGACGAGCAGCCCCGACGCGAAGAGCGCCTGGTCGCGCACCATCTCGGCCGGCAGGCGAAGCCGCGGCCCGCGGGCGAGCAGTCGGTTGTCGGGATCGCGGGCAAAGGATTCCGCCGGCGCCCGCGACGATTGGCCGTAGGTGGCCGAGAGCACGATCCGCTTGAGGAGGGCCCGCACGTCCCAGCCGCCGCGGACGAGGCTCGTCGCCAGGTGGTCGAGCAGGTGCGGATGCGTGGGAGTGGCCCCCTGCGTGCCGAAATCCTCCACCGTCTCCACGAGGCCGCGGCCGAAGAGCATCTCCCACCAGCGGTTCACCGCCACCCGCGCCGTGAGCGGATGCCGCGGATCGACGAGCCAGCGGGCGAGGGCGAGGCGATTGGCCGCCCCGTCCTCAGGCAGCGGCGGGAGGAAGGCGGGCACGCCGGGGGCGACCGGGTCGCGGGGGGCGTCGTATTGGCCGCGGTCGAGCACGTGCGCCTGCCGCGGCTCGGGCAGGTCTGCCATTACCATCACGTTCACCGTGCGGTCCTCGATGGCGGCGATCTCCTTCGCCGTGGCGTCGTCGGGCTTTTCACCGCCGAGCCGGTCGTTGATCGCGATCAGCGCCGCCTCGTCGGCGTGGCTGCGGAGCTGCACGAACGGCCCGACCACGTTGATCGCCTTGCCACTGGCGTACCGGGCCTCCGGATCGGGGATGCTGTTGAAGAAGGCGAAGAGCTCGAAGTATTCGCGCTGCGAGACGGGATCGAATTTGTGGTCGTGGCAGCGGGCGCACTGGAGCGTGAGCCCCATGAAGGCGGTGCCGACGGTCTGGATCCGGTCGGCGACATACTCGACGCGATACTCTTCGTGGATCACGCCCCCTTCCGTCGTGAGCACGTGATTGCGGCCGAAGGCGGTGGCGATCCGCTGGTCGCGGGTGGGCGACGGAAGCAGGTCGCCGGCGAGCTGCTCGACGACGAACTGGTCGAACGGCATGTTGCGGGCGAAGGCGGCGATCACCAAGTCGCGCCACGCCAATAGCCATCGCACCACGTCGTGGTAGTAGCCTGTGTAGTCGGCGGAGCGGGCGGCGTCTAGCCAGTGCCGCGCCATCGTCGCGGCGTGCCGTGGCGACGCGAGCAGCCGATCGACCCCGCGCTCGCGGGCGTCGGCCGACTCGTCGGCCAGAAACGCGGCCCGCTCGTCGGGCGTCGGCGGCAGGCCGGTGAGGTCGAGCGA
>JBKDMX010000065.1:0-5961 GCA_046343855.1 Planctomycetia bacterium | reverse complement strand
CGGCCGAGATTTCGAGGTTCGTGACCGGCCGCTTCGTGCGGATCACGCCGATGGGCTGGCCCGTGCAGCGGGCCGTGCCGTTCTTCCAGGTCCAGGTGTCGGCTGCGCAGTTCACGTTCTCGAAGTCGGCCTCGCCGAGGTTGCGCCAGCCGGGGCCCGAGCCGTCGAGCGTGCCGAGTTCACGGATGAACACGTTGCGCACATGCATCGGGGCGCCGTGCGTCTGGGCTGGCACCATTCAGGGTTTGACGGGCGTGCCGCCCTGGGCGGCGCTCTTGTCGGCGGCGAAGATCACGTCGAACGTCTTCTTGGCCTCGGGGAAGCTCGTCAGCGGCATGTCCTGCCCCCTGTCGAGGGCGTCGAAGAACGCCTGGAACTGGGCCTGGTAGGGATGGTCGCTCACGTCGCCGGAGTCGAGCATCTTCATCGACAGCTTGCTCCAGTGCCCCTTGTCGGCCTTGAGCTTCATCGAGTGGAACTTGTCGTCGAGCAGGCTGCCCTCGCTGCCCACGAGATGCGTGTGGAAGTAGTAGGGCTGGAGGCAATCGACGATCGCGGCCGTCTTGCCCACGGCGCCATTCTTGAAGTGCAGGATCGTGACGCTCGACGTGTCGTATTCGTAGGGCTTGAAGATCGGGCTCGCCGACTTCGTGCTCAGGCTGGTCACACTCGTCACGTCATTGCCCATGAGCATCAGCAGCGCGTCGAGCGCGTGGCAACCGGCCGTGAGCAGGGCGCTGCCGCCGTCCTTCTTGCCCGTGTTCCAGCGAAACTGGCCATACCAAGGGCCGATGCCGTGGTAGTAGTCCACCTCGCCGTAGTGCAGTTTCCCGAGGAGCCCCTCGTCGAGCAGCGCCCTCGTCACCTGCAGCTGGTTCGAGAACCGAAGCTCGAAGCAGACGCAGCCCTTCACGCCCGCCTTCTCGGCGGCGGACGCGATGTCGGCCACCTCCTCCGGCGAGTTGGCCATCGGCTTCTCGAGGATGATGTGTTTTTTTGCCTTGGCGGCGGCCACGGCCTGGTCGCGGTGGAGGCTCGGCAGGCCTGTGATGTCGACGACGTCGATCGCCGGATCGGCGAGCATCTCCTCGACCCGTTGGTAGACCTTGATCGGGCCGCCGTGCTTCACCGAGAGCTCCGCGGCGTCGAGCGGCCGCGACGAGCAGACAGCCGTCACGCGGCCGCGGGTGGTGGCGTTGATGGCGGCGATGTGGGCGGTGGCGGCCCAGCCGTAGCCGATCACGCCCACGCAATAGGGGGGCTTGTGTGCCATCGGTAGTCCTCAGATGAGCTTCGTCTTGCCGGGCACGGCGAAGCCGGGGTTCGGCAGCGACGACGTCCAGGTGAGGTCCTTGGGGAAGAGGTCGAGCTGCGACTCCTTCGCCACGAAATCCCACGTCACCTTCTGCCCGGTGTAGACGGCCAGCCGGCCGAGCACGCCCACGAGCGAACTGTCGGCCATCTCCCGCAGGTCGGCGATCGGCTTGCCGGCCCGGATCGAATCGATCAGGGACTTGTGCTCCTGCTTGTAGGCGTCGGCCATGCTGCCCTTCATCTCCCACACCACCTTGCCGGAGCGGTCGACGATCCGCGAGCCGCCGTTGGCCCCCAGGATGTGGCAGGTGCCCTTCGAGCCGTGGATCACGTTGCTCACGTCCGAGAGCGTATTGGGCAGGTGCCGCGACTGGAACGACACGAACCGGTCGCCGGGATACTCGTAGTCGACGCCGAACGTGTCCCAGAGCTCGCTGTCGTCGGGCCGCACGAACCGGCCGCCCGAGCCGTAGGCCGAGACGGGGTTGTCGCCCATGACCCAATTGATCACATCGAGATTGTGCACGCCCTGCTCGACGAGCTGGTCGCCCGAGAGCCACACGAAGTGATACCAGTTGCTCATCTGGTATTCGGCGTCGCTCATCCCCTCGGTGCGCGGGCGATACCAGATCCCGTTCGAGCAGTAGCGGGCCTGGGCGCCGATCACGTCGCCGATCGCGCCCTGGTGAATCTGCTCCACCGCGCCGGCGAAGTTCGCCTGGTGGCGATACTGCGTGCCGGCGCCGACCGCCAGCCCCTTCGCCACGGCCTCGTCGTGGGCGGCGAGGCAGGTGCGGTAGCCGACCGGATCGACGCAGGCGGGCTTCTCGACGAACACATGCTTGCCGGCCGCGATCGCCGCCCGCACGTGGAGCGGATGGAAGCCGGGCGTGGAGGTGACGTGCACGACGTCGACATTCGGATCGTCGAGAATCCGCTTGTAACCGTCGAGCCCCTCGTGGCTCGTGTCGGTGGTGGCCACCTTGTCGGGGTGGAGTTCCCGCATGGTCTTCCAGAGCCGCTCGCAATTCCGGCCGTAGAGATCGGCCGCCGCCACGAGCGTGACGCCCGAATTGATGGAGAGCGAGTCATTGGCCGCCCCGCTGCCGCGGCCGCCGCAGCCGATGACCCCGATCCGCAGGGGCCGGGTCTCTTCGGCGGAGGCGACGGAGGAATGCACCATCACTGCCGAGAGCGACGCGGCTGCCGTGGCGAGCGCGGCACCGCCGCGAGCAAAGTCGCGGCGGCTACACTGGACGGGAGTCGTGGGAAGTGTCATGAGTGTGCTCCTCGAAAAGGCTGGTGGTAGCTTCGATCCGCAGCATGCATTCGTATGAGCCGCTCACTGGCGTTTCACGCTACAGCAACGGCTTTCGCAGTCTCGGCTGCACGGGGCACAATCATAGCATGGCGAAGGTGGCGGATGGCAAAGGCGCCGATCACGAATAAATCACGACAGCGGAAGGGGCCGCGAAATGCCGGCGGCCCGCTCCTGCTCCTCCGCGGGGTGGGCCGGCAGATCCACTCCTTGAATCTGTCCGGTCCTTGCATCTGTCCGGTGGCGACCGCGGCAAGAGGAACCGACGGATCGATACCCGCCGACGATGCGAACCGCGTCAGTTCTTCGCGGGCAGCTTCAGCATCTTGCCGTTGTTTTTCCAGCCGAATTTCTTCTTGAGCTCGTCGAGCGACATGGTCTCCTGACCGGCTTTCGTCTCGACGACGGCGATCAGGTTTGGGGGCGAGTCTTTGTGGAAGGCGACGTCGCCGGTCGTGAGGACTGCGGCGAGCGCATCCCCCTCCTCGAGCAACGTGCCCCGAAGCGTGCCGCCGGCGGGTTCCCAGAACCGCACGGTGCGGTCGGCCGCACTCGCGATCGCGAGTGCGCCACCGGCGGCCGAGCTCACCGTGCCCGCGCCGCCCGGCACGATCTGCCGGGCGACCGCGTCGCCCTGGGCCACGTCCCAGATCTCCGTGAGGTAGTAGCGGCCGGTGAGGAGCCGGGGCTTCGGACCCGGCATCCACGCGATCGAGGTGACGGGGTGAGACCAGAGTTCCTCCAACGAGACGACCGCGACTTGCTCCCCCGTCGACGCGTTGAACACGCGGATGCCACCGTTGGCCATGCCGCAGGCGATGGCCGGCGTGTTCATGATCGCCGCCCAATCGACACAGGTGATGCCCATGGTGCCACCGAACGATTTCTCCTTCTGGCCCGAGACGGCATCCCACACGATGAGCGTCCCGCTGGCGTCGCTGCTGACGAGCTGCTTGCCGCCGGGCGCCCAGGACAGGCCCGTCACGCCGGCTGCGTGCCCCTCCATCACGGGTCCGGGCGTGCCGTCTTCCTTCCAGAGACGCACCGACTTGTCGCCACCCGCCGACGCGAGCAGGTCGCTGCGCGGCGACCAGGCGAGCTGCGTCACCGCCGCCTTGTGGCCGGTGAGCGCATGCATTTGCTTGCCTTCCACGACGTCCCAGAGAATGACCTTGCCGTCGGCGCCGCCCGATGCGAAGTTTTTGCCGTCCTTCGACCAGACCGCCGCCATCACGGTCGTGCCGTGCCCCTCCAGCCGGTGCGTGCGTTCGAGCGTCTTCGGATCCCAGGTGGTGAGCACGGGCTGGCCGACGCCGGTGATGATCGGCTTCCCCACCTGGAAAATCGGCGCTTTCGTACCGGCGGCATCGATCGAGACCACGTTCTTGCCGTCGGGGCTCCAGACATCCAGTCGCGTGGGCTGGAGCGACACGATCTGGTTGGTCTTCGCCACCCATTCGATGTGCAGCCCCGCCGGATGGGTGCCCGCGGGCTTGCCGTCCGCGACCGTGTAGAACTCGCTGCCATCGCGCGTCGCGGCGAGCAGCCGGCTGCCGTCCGGCGACCAGGCCGCGTCGCTGAACGGCCGTTTGGCCTCGATGCGACGCACGAGGGCTCCACCATCGGCCTGCCAGATGGATAACGATTGTGCGCTGGCGGTCGCCATCAGCGTGCCGTCGGGAGAGAAGATGATCGCCACCGGCCGCTCATCCAACGGATGGTCGAGATCGAAGAGCTGACGACCGCCGCTCGCTTCCCGCACCGAGACCGTGGCCCCGGAAAACAGCGTTGCCAGCCGCTCACCGTCGGGGAACCACTCGAGCCGCTCGATCGTCGCGCCGAGTTCGTTCAGAGACTCGTATTCGGCGAGCTTTTTCGACAGGAAGAGCTTTCCGCTGCCGTGGGTGCCGGCGGCGAGTTGCTGGCTGTCGGGGGAGAACGCCAGCGCCATCAGGCTTTCAGGGAGCGGCTTCGCCTCGAACAACTGCTTGCCAGTCTCGACTTCCCACACCTTCGTTCTGCCGCCGCCCCACGCGTGCGAGGCGATGAGCCGGCCGTCGGCCGACCAGTCGAGCCTGTAGATGTAGTAGCGGTGGGCGATCAGCGCTTTCTCGAACTTCCCGCTCTGCAGATTCCAGATGCGGATGACGCCATCCGCACCTCCGGTCGCCGCACGGGCTCCATCCGGTGAAACGGCCATCACGTGGATGATGCCGCGGTGTCGCGGGCTCTCGATTGCCCACCGGCCCACCCCACGCAGCGTCGGCGGCTCCAGCACGAGGTAGGAGGTGGCCGATTCAGCCAGCCACTTGTAGTGGCCCATCACCCCGGCCTTGTCCCGGTCGGCCTTCACGGCGGGCTGTGGCGCCTGAGCCACCGCCATGAGGCCGCCCTCGCCCCACCATGCCGCGAGCATGCAAGCAACGAGCCGCAGAAGCCACGGTCGGTGAACGCGGCACATCATCAGGGCGTCTCCCGTTGTCGAAATCACGAGGGGAGCGGCGCGCGATCGCCGTTCACCCCATGGAAAGAGGAATTCGATGTTCGTCATGATAGCAAATCGGCGATCAGCGAGCGCCTCGACCGGTTGCGGCTTGTTGACACGCTCGTGGTGTGGGGGGGCGAGTTCGGCCGCACCGTCTACTCGCCTCACCGACGGGCACGGCCATGTGGTGAAGAACGTTCTCAGCTGACGGCCGCCCGTGGCCGTCAGCACGGGCGGCCGTCAGGCGAGGATGCCCTTCACCAGGTGGCCGTGCACGTCGGTGAGCCGGTAGTCGCGGCCCTGGAAGCGGTAGGTGAGCTTCGTGTGGTCGAAGCCGAGGAGGTGGAGCAGCGTGGCGTTGAGATCGTGCACGTGCACCGGATCCTCGACCACGTTGAAGCCGAAGTCGTCGGTCTTGCCGTGCACGTGGCCCGCCTTGATGCCGCCGCCGGCCAGCCACATCGAGAAGGCGCGGTTGTGGTGGTCGCGGCCGTCGTTGCCCCCCTGCACCATCGGCGTGCGGCCGAATTCGCCGCCCCAGATCACGATCGTGTCGTCCAGGAGGCCGCGCTCCTTGAGGTCGGCCACGAGCGCCGCCGAGGCCTGCTGCGTGTCGCCCGTGTTTTTCTTGATGGCCTTCGTGAGGTCGCCGTGCTGGTCCCAGGCCTCGTGGAAGAGCTGCACGAACCGCACGCCCCGCTCAAGCAGACGCCGGGCGAGCAGACAGTTGCGGGCGTAGCCGGGCTGGGCGGGGTCGGTGATGCCGTAGCGGGCGAGCACTTCCTTCGGCTCGTCGGCCAGGTTCATGAGTTCGGGCGCGCTCTGCTGGAGCTTGTAGGCGAGC
>JBKDMX010000064.1:0-44612 GCA_046343855.1 Planctomycetia bacterium | reverse complement strand
GCCTAGCAGTCAAAATAGTCCTCAACGACTCCCTTCTTCTGCGCGTGCCCACCGACCGTCTCCGCCGAAACTGCTGAGCGCCTACGAATCCCTGACTGAGCACCTCCAATACGGGAGGCTTCGGGGGACCCGTGCCCCGGGAGCCGGCGTATGCCGCCAAGCGCAGCCAGGATGGCCAAGCGGAGGCGCTCTGGCTGGCGAAGGCGGCATCCGAGCGAGCGAAGGACAGGATGTCCGTAGCGAGCGTCCGGCGATGGGGCACGGGTCACCCGAAGCCGGTTTGGGCGAGTTGAGATTTTCGCGTCAGTCGAACGGGCGGCGGGGCTCGCGTTTGACGACGGGCTCTTCGGCGTCGTCTTCAGCGTCGTCTTCAGTTTCTTGGGCCGGCTCGTCGGCGGGCTCTTCCTCGTCTTCTTCGGTCACCGCTTCGATCGCCAGTTCTTCCTTCGCGCCGTCGAGCACCGCCTCCGCCGTTTCCTGCCGCTCGCGCCAGGGCTTTTCCTTTTCGTAGCTCGCAAGCTCCCTGGCGAGCTGCTCCTTGACCTCTGGCGACGAGTCGCCCGTCTCCACGGCCTTGCGGCTGTATTCGCGGGCCTTCTCGTAATCGCCCGTTTCGGCGTAGCCGGCGGCCAGCGTGCTGATGATGTGGGCCTGCTTCCACTCGGTCTTCTCGCAGGCCTTCGTCGCCAGTTCGATCGCCCGCTTGCCGTCGCGGATCTCGTCGTCGGGCGAGGTCGCCAGCAGCCAGGCGAGGTTGTTGAGCACGCCGTCGTTGTCGGCGTCGAGTGCGAGGGCCTTTTCGAGGTCGGCGAGGGCTGCTTTGTGGTCGCCGATCGAGATCGCGGCGTCGCTGCGGCCGCGGCGGCTGAGGAACTGTTCGTCGTCGAGCTCGAGCGCCCGCGTGAAACGCCGGATCGCCTCGCGCGGCTGCTTGGCGGCGAGATAGAGCATGCCGAGCTGGCCGACGAGCACCGGGTCGTCGCCGTTTTTCGACACGAGCATGCGGAAGTCGCGGATCGCGGCGGGATAGTCGTTGGCCTCTGCGGCCATCAGGCCGCGGAGCTCGAGCGCGGCGGGATGGTCGGGCTGCTTTTCGAGCACCCGCTCGAGGTCGGCCGTGGCCTGCTCGGTGTTGCCCGCCTGTTGATGGATTCGGGCCCGCAGCACGAGCGGGATCGCGTCGTCTGGTTCGAGTTCGATCGCCTTGTCGAGATCGGCGATCGCCTTCGGTTGCTCCCCCTTGAGCGCCCGCACGCGGGCCCGTTGCAACAGGGCGCCGGCGGCGTCGGGATCGACCTTGAGCGCCTTGTCGAACGTCTCGATCGCCTTGTCGAGCTTGTTTTCCATCATGTAGGCCATGCCGAGCGCCTCGAGCAGCGAGGCGTCGTCGGGCTTCTCCTCGATGGCCACCTCGAGGTCGGCGCGGGCCTTCTCGAAATCGTCGTCGAGGAGATGAAACAGGCCGCGGGTGCGGCGGATGTCGGCATCGCGCGGGGCGAGTTCCACGGCCTTGTCGTAGGCGGCGGCCCGCTTCGCTTCGTCGGCGTCTTCGAGATTGCCGAGGATGACGTGTGCCTGTGCGATCTGCAGGCGATCATCGCCGCCGAGTTCGACCACCTTCTCGGCCGCCGTGACGGCCCGCTTGCGGTCGCCGCCGGGGAGCGACTCGAGCCGTGCGATCATCAATTGGGCGGCGCCCAGTTTCGGGTCGCGCTCGATCGCTTCGTTGAGGTCGCGCATCGCGTAGGAACGCATCCGCGGCCACTGCGGGTCGGGCGTGGGGGAGTCGAAGATCGCCTCCACCACCATGCCGGCGCGGTCGATCAGCGTGCCCGTGTAGAGGTCTTCCGCGAACTTCTTCGATTCGTCGTCGAGCCCCTTCTCGATCGCCGCCTTGCACCGCTCGAGCACGGTGCCGAAGTCGTCGAGATTGTCGGCGCCGAGCTTGGCGTCGATCGCTGCGTCGAGATCGGCCTGGCCGGGCTCGTCGGCGCGGGCCGCGCCAGCGCAGAGGGCGAGCAGAAGAAGGACCGACGGAAAAAGACGCTTCGTCATGGAATGGGCTCCTCGCGACGGCAATAGTATGCGGCAAGCCACCCGGGAAAGGCTATGCGCGTTTCAGAGGGGCGCCGGCAGATCGCGGCGGGCAAAAGCGATGGCGCCGACAAAATAGGCGGCGATTCCGAGCCCCAAGAGCACGCCGTCATACATCCCAACCAGCCGCCACGATGCGGCCGGATCGCCCACCAGCCGCTGCGGCTCGTAGGCATTGAGGATGGAGAGATAGCCCACCCAGTCCAGCGACGAGCTCAGCCGGCCGACGAGCTTCGCGAGGATCGAGAAGACGTAGAACCCGCAGAGGATGCCGATCGTCCGCCAGCGGTGGCTGTCGAACGCCGACACGCAGGCCGCGATGCCGGCCATGCAGACCATCAGCCCGAAGACGTTGGCCGCGGCCGGGATGAATCGCGCTGGCGACACGAGGCCCGCCCACGGCCCGAAGGCCACGGCCGTGTAGACGGCGGCGTAGAGCACGCCGCAGAGCAAGGCCGCGCCGGCGGTCGTGGCAAGGGCCTGCGTCACGAAGACGGCCAGCCGCGTGACCGGCTGCGCGAGAATCATTTCCATCGTGCCGCGCTCCAGCTGGCCAGAGACGGCGTCGCTGCCGCGGGTGATGCCCCAGACCGTGGCGGCGAGCACGACGACGGGATCGACGAAGGCGAGCGCCACCCGGCCGGCGTGCGTGGCCACTTCCGAGAAGGGCACGCCGGAGAGCCGCTGCCAGTCGTCGGGGATCGCCCGCAGGAGCACCTCCTGAAAGGCGTTCATCGGAATCTGCGCCGAGAGCCAGAGATAGATCCAGGGAAACACCGTCCAGAGCGCGGCGAAGGAAAGCAGCAGGACGCGCTGGTCGCCCCAGGTCTTTCTCCAGATGGCGGTGTTGAACATGGCGTTCATCATGGCGTTGCGCGTGGTGTCAGCCTGATTTGGTTCGTCCGTGAAAGCGGTCGTAGACGGCGCCGAGCCCGACCGGCTCGATCTGCACCTCGTCGAGCGGCAGCGTCGCGAGCCAGCCCAAGAGCGGCGTGACCGAATCCGACGACTCGATCACCACCGTGCCATCGGCCTCCTCGGCCACCGTCGCATGCGGCGCGATCGATGCGGGCAGGCCGCCGAGGCTGCCCGTCAGCCGGGCGGTGATCCGGTGGCTGCGTCGCACGTCGGCGATCGATTGCTCGTGCACGAGCCGACCGGAGCGCACGATCGCCACGCGGTCGCAGGTCGTCTCCACTTCGGAGAGCACGTGCGACGAGAAGATCACGGTGCGGCCCGCGGCCCGCGCCTCGCGCACGAGGTCGAGCACCTCGGCCCGCGCCGTGGGATCGAGATTGGCCGTCGGCTCGTCGAGGATCGTGACGGCGGCTTCGGTGGCGATCACGGCGGCGAGCGCGAGCTTCTGCCGCATGCCGGTGCTCATGCGGCCCACCTGCCGCGAGCAATCGAGGTCGAGCCGCGCCGCCACCGCGGCGGCGCGGTCGCGGCGGCATTCCGGCCGCAGCCGCGCGAAGAAGTCGAGCACCTGGTGGCCGTTCATGCGGCGGAAGAGCCTGGCCTCGCCCGGCAGGTAGGCGGTGCGGCCGCGCACGGCGAGCGATTCCCGCTCGCAATCGAAGCCGGCGATCCGGGCGCTCCCCGACGTCGGGCGGATGTAGCCGAGCAGGAGCCGCAGGAGTGTCGTCTTGCCGGCGCCGTTGGGGCCGAGCAGGCCGAAGACCTCTCCTTCGCGCACGGCGAGCGAGCAGCCGTCGAGCGCCGTGAAGGCGCCATATCGCTTCGTGAGGTGGTCGGTGTGGACGAGCATGCTGCGGTCAGGTGACGAAATAATAGCCGGCCAGCGCGAAGGCGATGATGGCGACCGCGCGGCGGACGATGCGGGCCGGAAGCCGACGGGCCACGGCGGAACCGGCGAGCCCCCCGGCGACCGCGGCCACGGCCATCACGGCGGCATGCGGCCAGGAGACGTCGTGCCCGCCCACGAGCGAACCGGCCGCGAAGAGCGCCGCGGCGGCCCCGTTGACCACCATGCCAAGCACGTTTTTGACGGCGTTGAGCCGGTGGATGTCGCCGAGCCCGAGGAGCCCGAGCACCGCGAGCATGAGGATGCCGATGCCGGCGCCGAAGTAGCCGCCGTAGATCGCGACGAGCAGTTGCAGCCCGCAGGCGAGTGGAATGCTTGCGGCCCGCGGCCCGGGGATCGAAGCGGCGCGCACCAGATAGGGTTGCGCCGCAAACAGAATCGCCGCCGTGAGGATGAGCCACGGCACGAGCGCGTCGAACAGAGACGGCGGCAGGGCCACCACGAGCAGCGCCCCGGCCACGGCGCCGGCGATGCTTGGCACGAGCAGCCACCGCGCCCAGGGCGGCTGGCCGACGCGTTCGCCGGAATACGCCCAGGCCGCGGCGATGGCGCCGGGCCAGAGTCCGATCGTGCTCGTGGCATTGGCCGTGACGAGCCGCGAGGCCTCAGCGGGCAGGATCGCGGCGAGCACCGGGAAGGTGAGGATCGTGCCGCCGCCGGCCACCGAATTCACCGCCGCGGCGAGAAACGTCACCGCCGCGAGCAGCGCGAAGCCCGCGGCCCCGCCCCAGTCCACGGGGCCGGCAACCGCCTGAACCGCGTCGATCATGGTTGGGCCTGCGGCAGCGGTTTCGCCTGCGGCGGCAGTTGGGCCTGCGGCGGCGGATCATCGTACTTCCCGGTTCCGCAGTCGATCACGGCATAGCCGGCCCAGAAGAATGGATGCCGCGCATCGGGAAGCACTGCGCCGGGCGATTGCTTGAGCCGCGGCTCGCGGGCAGGATCGGGCTGCTCGGCGCCGACGAGTTCGACCGCGCGGTGCCAGCTTTCGGCGACCGACGGCGGCACGGCGTCGTCGGCCGGAACCACCGACACGTCGCGGATGAATTCCTCGACGAGATCGACAGCGAGTTTCCCCCCGGTGCGCCAGCGGCTCACGACCGCGGACCGGGCGCCGGCCGCCAGCAGGTCGGTGGCGGCGAAGAAGAGATCGTCGCCGGCGCGAGGCGGCATCTTCGCGAGGCCGCCGGCCATTGCCGTCTGGAACCCCGGCAGCACGACGAGCCGCGGCCGCTTGCGCGGTGGCAAGAGCCAATCGCCAAACGTCACGCCCCCCTTCGCGGCGATTCCTGCCACGAGCGTTCGGCCGGCGATCGGCCCATCCCCGGTCAGCTCGTCGAGGATCACGAGCGACTCGCAGAGCGAGGCGACGGCCGCCGGGGGCACGGTGCGGCCGATGCCGTCGATCGGCACCACGCGTTCGCATGCCTGCGCGAGGCGATCGATCGCCTCTTGCGCGGCCTCCGGCTTCAAGCCGCGAAACATTTTGCCCGCGCGCACACCGACAGCGCCGCCGGCCCGCCCCGCTTCGAATCGCAGCACGGCCAGGCTGCGTGTGGGGCAGTAGCGGATGCGGCAGACATCCCGCAACAGCTGCGCTTTGGGCGCATCGGCATCGGCAGTGGGATCGTCGGCCGCCACGTTGCGGGCCGACCCGACGGGCAGCAGTTCGAACGGCAGATACCAGAGCGGGCCATCCGGCACGATCACCAATTCGTCGATCTGCTCGCCGAGCGCGACCTTCGAGTTTTCGAAGAGCAGCCGTTCGAGCCGCTCCGCCACCGGCCGCCAATCGCTCTCGAGCAAGCGTTCCGTCGGCACCGGACCGATGGCATCGACGAGGCCGATCGCCTTCGCGAGCGCCGCGATCTCCTTGGCGACGGCCGCGGGGTTTTGCACCTGCCATGTCGTGGACTGCGCGTTCGATTCGAGCGCCCCGAGGAGGCCCGCCGCCGTCCAGTGAAACGACAGGATGAGCCGTCGCGGCGGGAGCCTGCGCTGGATCTCCTGCATCGGCGTGAGCGGCGGAAAATCGAACTGCGTCGGATCCCGCCCCGCTGCGATCGCGGCCACGAGCTCTCCGCGGCGCTGCGCGAGCTTCGCGTAGGCGGCCCAGGCGTCGTCGCCCGCCCGCGGCTCCGCGGCCGCGTCTGCCGGCACCTTGCCCTTCTCCAACAGCGACGCGGTGAGCTGTGCCCCGCCCCGATTCATCTCGTCGATCACGCGGGCGAGTTCCTGCTGGCGGGCGAGCAGGCCGGCGCGGCGGGCCGCATCAGCGGGTGGCAAGGCATTCGCATCGGCGGCGATGAGCGCCTCGATCGCCGTGCGGCGGCCGCCGAGCGGCTGGGCGGCGAGCCACCGCGCGCGGAGCCGCGCCTCGGCCGCCTGCAGCAATGCCTCTTTGCCGCGACGCGATGCAACGGCCACCCAGGTCTCGAATGATTCCGGACGGCGGCCGGAAGCCGCGGCGAGCGCGGCGAGCGGATCGGCCGTGAAATCGCGCGGCGACGGATCGCCGAGCAGCTTGGCGAAGAGCGCGTCGGCCTGCCGGTCGGAGATGTCGCTCGATCCCGAGAGCAGCGATTCGGCGAGGATCGCCGTCTGGAAGAGCCGCGGCGAACGCGCTTGGGCGATCGCCAGCGCCCGCGAGAGATCGGCATCGCCACTCGACGTGTCGCCCGCGGCGTAGCCCGCCAGCGCCGCCGCATAGGCCGCCTGCGCGCCGCACGCGCCTTGCCCCAGCCCGCCCCGCATCAGCCGGCCATCGATCTCGCCGAGCAGTTTGGCCGCGGCCCGCGGATTGCCCGCTGCGGCGGCCGCCTCGGCCTGCATCGCGAGCAGCCGCGATCGCAGCGACGGGAAATCGCCCCGCGCCCATTCGGCGGCATTGGCCAGTGCGCCGGCCACGTTGGGATTGCCGGCCGCCATGTGCGCGGCGAAGGCGAACCGAAACGCCTCTTCGAGCGCCCGCAGATCGCCCTGATCGGCGGCCGTAAACGTGGCCTCCTCGAAATACTTGACGGCTGCCGCATGCTGGTCGCTGTCGAGCGCGATCCGGCCGAGCACGATGAGCGCCCACGCCGTGAGCGGATGATCGAACTGGTTCTCGACGAGCAGGCCGCGGTTGAGCAGTGGCGCCGCCTGCTGCGGCTTGCCCTGCGCCCAGTAGGCGATGCCGAGCGCGACGTCGATCCACGACTGCGAATAGTGATTCGGCGCCGCGGGCCGCTTTGCGAGCGCCTTCGTCGCCTCGTCGAGCGCCGTGGCCTCGCGCGACAATTCTCCGAGGATGTCGGCGCGTCGATAGAGCGCCATCGCGAGTGCCCGCATGATCTCCTGCGGGCGGATCGGATAGAGCGCGGGCGCCGTGAGCACGCCCCCTTGCTTGAGCACCTGCTGCGGATCGGCCCCGCCCATGCGGATCGAGATCGTGTCGGGGATCGCGGCCGACACCACGTTGCGTTGGGTGCGGCCCCACGTCGCCTCGTGATCCCGCGGCACGGGCCTCAGCCGCTGCTGCGGAAACTGGACCGCGAGGAGCCAATCGCGGTGGGTCGCCGCGAGGAGCAACGCCTCGTCGTAGGCGGCCACCGCCTCGCGAAACCGCCCGAGTTCGAACTGCGCCTCCCCGACGACGGCCGCGTTGGCGATCGCATCGATCCAGCGGACCGCGCCGGCGCGGATGCCGCCGCGATACTCGCGCGAGGCGATGTCGAGCGCCGCCGCGAAATCTCCCATCGCGAGTGCAGCGAGCGACTGGTCGTAGCCCGGCCCGGGAACGGTGTCGCCGCCGGGCAGCCCGCCCAACCCCGGCTGCAAAACGATCGGGCCGGCCTCGGCGCCCTGCGGGAAAGCCCGCGGCGCCGGCCAGAGAAGCAGGGCAACGATCAACGCGTGGCGGACGGTCTTCAAGCCGCTCATGCCCAAGTTGTACCCGAAGCAGCAGCAATCGAGCGCCGGCAACGTCGCATGACCACGCCAGCGGTCTGGGAAGCCTGGGCCGCGGCGGTGGCAGTCTGGGCAACATGCCGGATGCGAGCCTGGCCCGACTGTGACGGTTCTTCAAAGTTTCGCGGTCGTGACGGTCGATAGCGATGTCGAGCCCGACGAATGGTTCGGGCACACGAGGCAGAGGCACGACCATGGCCCCCACGGCACGCACTCACAACGAACGGCACGCGACCACCGCGGTCGCCCTCCTATCTTTCGGGCTCGCCGCGCTCTCGCTCACGGGCTGCCAGGTCGACGTCGGGGGCCAGACGCTCCCGAGCGCCTATTACCTGCAGGACGACATCCAATACTTCCCCGCCGGCCCCGAGTTCAAACTCGCGAAGGAAGCCGCCGCCCAGAAGGCCTACAAGAAGGAACTGGCCGAGAACGACGGCTGCAAGACCTGCCGGTAGGACAGGCTTCAGCCTGTCATGGCTAGGTACACGCAAAACATCGCCATCCAGGCGATTTTTGCTTTTCGGGCTCCGCCCTCCGTACGACAGGCCTCCGTGCCTGTCTGTCTTCCCGCGAGTCATCAGCCGTCAACTCGCCCAAGCCGGCTTCGGGTGACCCGTACCCCATCGCCGGACGCTCGCTTCGGGCATCCATGCCCTCCGCTCGCTCGGATGCCGCCCGCGCTTCGCCATCCTGGCTGCGCTCGGCGGCATACGCCGGCTCCTGGGGCACGGGTCACCCGAAGCCTCCTCCAGCGGTTTATTTCGGAATGCGGGGAGGCCCGGGGCTGCCTGTACCTTCTCGCGGGCTATGGAAGCGAGCGCAGGCAGGATGCCGAAGCGAAGCGGACATGCAGTGAGCGGAGGACAGGATGTCCGCAGCGAACGTCCGCCGAGAGGGTAAAGGCAGCCCCGGGCCGGTTGGGCGAGTTGACCCCCTTCAGCCAGCCGCTTGTCATGCCAGCCGTCCGCGCGTAAACTCGCCGCCCGTGGGTTGACGGCCCTTTTTTATGAGTCACAATCAGTGACTCGTGGGTTTTCGGCCCTTTTTTCGCTGGGCGGCCACGAATGATGCGATCTTTCGGATTCATCTCGCATGTCTGCCGCCCCGGAATTGCTGATCGGCGAGCACGTTCGCACGCTCGACGAGCGATTTCGGCTGGCGATTCCGCCGGAGCTCTCCGAACCGCTCCTGGCGTCGGGCGCACGGCTGGTGCTCGCAAAGGAGCGGGCCGGCTGTCTTTCGCTCTGGCCGGCCGCGATCTGGAAGCCGCGGATCGATGCGGCCGTGGACGTGGTTCGCAGCAAATTGCAGGCGGGGCTGCTCGCCCAGCGGGTGGGGCAGCTGCAGGATCTCGGCCGGCTGCTTTCGACGCGGCACAAGGTGGTGTCGCTCGCGGCCCGCGGGAGGCTCGTGGTGCCCGAGGGATTCAGGGATTTTCTCGGCGTGGAGCCGGGGGGCGACCTGCTCGTGGTGGGAGCGGCGGTGTGTGTGGAGCTTTGGCAACCGGCCGCCTGGACAGCATTCGTTTCGAGCGAGATTCAAGAGTTTCGGCGACGGATCGACGAACTCACGGCCTGACGATTTTTGGCCATGCCCGGATGAGAGGAGCGGTTTGACCTGTCGGTCTCATCCGGCCAGGAAACACGAACGCCAAGGAACGGGCCCCATCAGCACGGATGCTGCCGAGGGACCTCCTCCGGGCATGGCCTCTTTTTGCCGAACGCGCACAATGGCTGCAGTTCATTGACACACCGCGAGAGCCGTTCGTAAAGTGTTGAGAGGGCGGTTTTTGCGGCGTTTTCCGCTGCGCTGCCGCCGGCCTCGACGCTCCCTCTGGATCAAGACATGGCTCGCAGCGTGCCCTGCTGGGGAATCGACATCGGGAAGTGCGCGCTGAAGGCGGTTCGCTGCCAGGCATCGTCGGATCCGCGCAAGATAAACGCCGACGCGTTCGACTACGTCGAATACCCGATGCTGCTGACGCAGCCGGAGGCTGATCCCGTCGAACTGGTGCGGGCGGCCATCGCCGAATTCGTCGGCCGCAACAAGCTCAAGGGCACCCGGGTGGCGATCTCGGTGCCCGGCCAGTCGGGCCTCTCGAAATTCATCAAGCTCCCTCCGATCGAGGCGAAGAAGATCCCCGACATCGTCAAATACGAGGCACGGCAGCAGATTCCCTTTCCGTTGGAACAGGTCGTTTGGGATTGGCAGCGGCTGCCGGGCGGCATGGAGGAGGGGGGCTTCGTCATCGATGCTGAAGTGGCAGTCTTCGCGATGAAGCGGGAACAGGTCTTCAAGGCGCTCGCGCCGTTCACGCAGGCGGGCATCGAGGTGGACGTGGTGCAGCTCTCGCCGGTCGCGCTGGCGAACATGGTGATGTTCGACCAGCTGCCCGATCCGGCCACGGTCGATCCCGAGAAGCCTCCGGCCTCGATCGTGCTCGTGTCGATGGGCGTCGATTCCACCGACCTCGTGGTGACCAACGGCATGCGGATCTGGCAGCGGAGCATGCCGATCGGCGGCAGTAGTTTCACCAAGGCCATCGTGCAGGGCATGAAGCTCACGTTCGCCAAGGCCGAGCACCTGAAGCGCAATGCCGTGCGGGCTGAGGATCCCAAGATGGTCTTCAAGGTGATGCGGCCGGTGTTCAACGAGTTTGCCGCCGAATTGCAGCGGTCGCTCAACTATTTCACCGGTTCCGACCGCACGGCGACGATCGGCAAGGTGTTGCTGCTCGGCAATGCCACGCGGCTGCGGGGCCTCTCCGATTTCGTCGCCAAGCAGCTGCAGCTCGACGTGCAGAAGCTCGAATCGTATCGCGGCCTGGAAGGCGCGGCGGTGACGTCGGCGCCGGCCTTCCGCGAAAACCGGCTCGCGTTTGGAACCGCCTACGGCCTCGCGCTGCAGGGCGCTGGCAGCGCGGCTATTCGCTCGAACCTGCTGCCGCGTGAGATCGTGGTCGATCGGCTGATCGAGGCGAAGAAGCCGTGGGCCGTCGGTGCCGCCGCCGGGCTGCTCGCGGCCGCGGCGATCAGTTTCGCCGGGATCTTCTTCGCGTGGACGACCTATGCCCCCGATCTCTACGCCGCCGCCTTCGCGCAGGCCGACGGCGCGAAGAACCAATCGGGCGCCGCGATCTCGGCGTTCGAGGAGGTGAAACGCAAGCAGGAGGAAGCAATTGCGCAGCAGCAATACCTGCTGCGCATCGAAGACCGCCGATTCCAGATGATCGACATGCTGCGGGCGGTCGAGACGCTGCTGCCGAGCGACGACCCGGGCAAGGTGCCGGAAAACCCCGCCGACCGCAACGAGCTCCACATCGAGCGGATCGACTGCCAGTATTTTCCCGACCTCGCGACCTGGTTCACCGGCGTGAAGGCGAAGTGGGACGAGACGCATCCCGCCGAGGAGCCGAGCGAAGACGACGGCGACGTCGCAGCTGCCCCACCACCCCCCGCCGGTGAAGAAGGAGCCCCGCCGCCCGTCGATGGCGAAGGAGCACCCCCGGCTGCCCCGCCGGCGGTGACCGGTCCGACCGGACCAGGCTGGGTGGTCGAGATGAGCGGCTACCACTACCACAACGAGGATCATCACAAGCCGGAGGAGAGCGCCCAATTCGTCCGCTCGACGATCGTGAAAGGGCTGCTCGGCGAAGGCAAAAAGGTGGCGGTGTCGGCCGGGCCGCTCGCCGGCCAGCTCGTGAGCCCTGCCGACATCGGCATCGGCTTTCCCGTGATCGTCGCTTCATCGCCGGTGAAGCCGGTTCGCATCCCGCGGGGGGGCGATGCGGTGGCAAATCCCGCTGCACCGGCTCCTCAGGCTCCGGCGGAATCGGAGCCTGAAAAGATTCCCGACCTCACGCTCAGGCGGTTTGATTTCACGCTGCAGTTCAGCTGGCAGCCGACGTCCCCCGGAGCCCCGAAGCCACCCCCCGCCGCCCCGCCCCCGCCCGGCCCCGGCGCCGAAACCTTCTGACACACCCGCCCGCCACCCGCAATCCATGGTTCAGATCCCCGACAACGTCCGGCCGTATCTCGACTTCGTCGTGAAGCAGCATTTCTGGCTGCTCATGCCGCTCGTGCCGCTCTTGGTGCTGCCGCTCCTCTTCATGGCCAAGGGTTCGCTTGGGGAGCAGATCGTGGCTGCCCGCGGCCAGATCGACAGTCGGCTGTCGGCGCTCCAGAGCGTTCAGGGAGTGCAGCCGCATCCGAACGAGTCGTGGTCGGAGCAGATCAACAAGCGCACGAATGCCGTGAAGCGCGAGACACTCGCGGAATGGCAGAAGTTTTGGGAGAGCCAGCGTCCGCTTCGCGTATGGCCTGCCGCGCTCGGCGATGACTTCGTCCAGCGGGCGGCGACATTGAAGCCCGATGGCAAGCTGCCCCGCAAGCTGCTCGAGCGTTATCAAAATGGGGTGCGGTCGATCGTCCGCCAGATTCCAGCCCGCATGGGCGCCGACGAATCGATGGTCGATCCCGTGGCCGCTGCGGCCGGGCCCGGCGGTCCGCAAGGCCAGCCGGCTCAGCCGTTGCGTTCCAACAAGCTCGTCGTCTGGAGCCCCGAAGACCAGCAGCGGATTTACACGTCGTTCGACTGGGAGAAGCCGCCATCGACGATGCAGGTGGTGCTCGCGCAGGAAGAACTCTGGGTGTATGGATTACTCTGCGATTCGATCGCCCGGGTGAACAAGGTCGCGGCCGGCCCATACAACTCGCCGATTCCACTCGTGCAGCAGCTGGCGATTGGTTACGCCGCGGCCGAAGACGATCCGGGCGGCTCGCGCGGCGGCCGCATCATCGTCTCGGCCGCGCCCGCGGCGGGCGGGATGCCGATGGGGGAAGACGGCGCTCCGGCTCCGATGGAAGCAGCGGGGGGCGCTATTTCGCCCAGGCCGCCTCACCCGCGTTTCGGCGGAGGCGGCAGTCAGGGCCCCGGCGCCTTTGCGCCCCCTCCACCGCCATCGGAAGAAGGTGGCACGGCGCCTGCCGGCTCGCCGGACGACCCGCTCAAAAACTGGATCTATGTCGATTTCAACGGAAAGCCGCTTTCCGCGCAGGAACTCGCCGCTTCGCCCGATGTAACCATGGTTCATCTGATGCCGTTTGCGATCCGCGCAGTCGTCGATGAGCGCCATCTTGACGCGTGGCTCGTCGACCTCGCTCGCTCGCCCGTGCCGATCGACGTGCGGCAGGTGCGGATCAATGCCGGCACGACAGGAGGGCCTCCGCAGACCGGTTTTGCGATGCCGGAAGTCGGGCCCGCGGGGCAGTCCGCGACGGCGACGACCGGTCGCCGTCACGATGTCGTCGTGGAAATCCGTGGCACGGTGGCGCTCGCCACGCCCCCGGACGAAAAACTGCTCGGCATCGAGTCTGAACCAGTTGTGGAACCGGCCGAACCAGAGCCGGCAGAGCCTGCGGCAGGCGAGCCCGCGCCAGCCGAAGATGCGCCGCCCGAACAGGCGCCTCCCGAGCCGCGGGCCGCCGAGCCCGCGCCACCAACCGATGTGGAGCCAGCAGCCGATGCAGCGCCGCCGGCCGAAGCAGCGCCGCCGGCCGAGCCGGGGCCGCAGCCTGAAGAGCCGGCCCCCGCCGTCCAGGAGCCAGCGGCATGAAGCGCCCCAGCATCAGTGTGAATAAGGAGGCGATCCTCGATTTCTTCCTGCGGCACGTCGAGAAGTTCGTCGTCGCCCTGATCGCAGTGCTTGCCTGCGGCATGGTCTGGGGAGGCATCAGTGCCGTCCGCACGATGCCCGCCGGCCCCGGTCAGCTGCCGAAGGCCATCACCGATGCCGCGGGCCGCGCGACAAGCCATATCCAAGCGGCAAAGCAGCCGCCCGCGGATGCGGTCAAGCATCCGCAGCTCACGAAGCTCATCGATCCGTGGCGTTCGCCCGAGATCGCGGGGCCTCCGCCGCTGCCACTTTGGAACAAGCCACTCTTCGAGGAGCGATCGAAGCGGACCGGGCCGGAGGTCTTTCCGATCGAAGAACTGCGGGCCGTCGCGGGAGTCGCGCTCTTTCCCGCCAAGGACAATCCGGCGGGTCGCGCCGCCGACAGTCCCGTCGATGTCGAGCCGCCGCCCAAAAAAAAGCGGGAGAAGCGCGGCGGTCGCGCGGGAACGCAGCAGCCCGCGCCCGAGGGCGGCCTGCCGCCCGGCTTCGGGCCGGAGTTTGCTGGTCAGATCGGGCTGCCGGGCAGCCCACAGGCCGCAGCCGTCCGTGGCCGGCTCGTGCCATATTGCATCGTCACCGGTCTGATCCCCGTCGCGAAGCAGGAAGGTGATTATCGGGCGCGCTACGAGGGGGCGACCTACCGCGATCCGAAGCGAGACGAGCCCTTGTGGAGCGATTACCTCGTCGAGCGCACGGTGGTGGTTCCCGGCGACCGCGATAACTGGGAAAAGATCGACATGCGCGTCGTGGCGAAGCAGGCCCAGAAGGATTGGGCCGGCATGCAGCCCGAGCAGTTGCCACCCGGCTTCCTGCTTTCGCCCGATAAAAATCCCGGCGCGGGCGGCATCGCCTATGCCTCGCCGCTGCCGCAGCTCGTCGGCGACGCCTGGGGAACGGAGTCGATGCATCCCTGGTTCGTCGACCAGGCCCGCAAGGCGATCGCCGAGCAGGCAGCCGCCGCGAAACGGGCGCAGGAACAGACGGAGCCGGCGGTCGCGCCCGAGAATCCGCTCGCTGGGCCGGGATTCGAGTCGCCGCTCGATGCGCCAGAGCCCGGCCAGCCGGCGCCGCCGATGCAGCAGCCGAGCGGCTTCGGCATCCGCGTGGATGCCGCCGGACGGCCGATCGCCGACCTCGACTACCGGCTCTTCCGATTCGTCGATACGACGGTTGAGATCGGCAAGGCATACCGCTATCGCGTGCGGCTGTCGCTCTGGAATCCCAACTACAAACTGCTGTCCCAGTATCTCGCCGACGCGGCGCTGGCGAAGGACCCCAAACTGCCGTCGCAGCCGAGCAATGTCACCGAGCCTGTCAGAGTGCCGGGCACGACGAGCCTGGTCGTGCGGTCGCTGCAGAAGACGGAGATGAAGAAGTTCAAGCCGGGCATGGTGGAAGTGCTCGTGCTCGCGGAAGACGCCGCCACTCAGAGCTACACGCTGCGCAGCCTCGTCACCGAGATCGGCGGTCTCGCCAATGTCGACAAACGGCTCAACCGCCCCGCCGAGACCCGGGTGCGCGGCGCCGACATCGACACCAACAGCGTGCTCGTCGACATGCGCGGTCGCCAGGAAGATCGCACCGAGGCCCGCGCCGGCAAGCCCTCGCCGCCCCCCGAGCCCCTCGAGATGCTCTTCCTCCGGGAAGACGGCTCGTTCGAGATCGCCTCGGCGGCCGACTCGCAACTGCTCGTTGATCGCTACATCGGCACGCTGCCGATGCCGCAGGAGCAGAAGCCCGACCGCGACGAGCCACAGGCGCCCGCGGAAAATCCCTTCGGAAATCCGTTTCAGCGATGAGCACGTTTCACTTGCGAAAACCCTGTTGCCGCGTCCTGCCGGCCGCCGTGGCCATCGCCGTTGCCGCGTGGCTCGCGGCCGCCTCGTCGGTGCTCGCCCAGGGCGAGCCGAGGTACCTCGGCTGGCCGAAGGTGGAAAATGCCCGCGAGATGCGGGAGCTCAAGGACAAGCTCCGAGACGGCGCCGCGCTCGACGGCGAGGCGCGGGAGTTCGTCCGACAGACCGTGCTGCCGCAAGTGGTGCTCGACGAAAATCGTTCCACGATCGAGCGGACCCGGCGCCGGATGCGCGAGGTGTTGCTGACCGAGATCGCAGACGACAAGGCCTTTGCCGACGTCTCGCGGCTTGCCGCCGATTTCATGACGGCGGTTGCCCGCGATGGCGAGGCGGAACCGGCCGCGCGCGTCAACGCGATGCTGTTCGTTGGCGAGATGCGAGGCAAGGACGGCAAGCCGTTGCCACTGGTGCGGCCCGCGCTCGCCGCGGCGGCCGGTGATGCGCAGTTGCCGCTGGCGGTGCGGGTGGCCGCGATCGCCGGCCTCGGACGTCACGTCGATGCCTGCCGTGGCGACGCCGACGCAACCGCCGCGCTTGCCAAGGCGGCGGGACCGGCCATCATGACGATCCTCGCCGCGCCGGTCCAAAGCGACAGGCGGGCCGAACAGGAATGGCTCGCCGCGCGGGCGATTTCGCTTCTGCCCACGCTCGTGCCGACGGCCCCGAAAGCCGTTGCCGCGGCGCTCGCGGCGATCGTCGAAGATCCCGCGCGGGCCGCCGACGTGCGGGTGCGGGCCGCTGCCGCTCTCGGCGCGACGGCAGATGCGAAGTCGGAGATCAACGCCGCCAAATTGATCGACACGATCCGCGGCATCGCCCTGCAGTCGCTCGAGGCCGATGTCGCTGCGGCGGACGTGCGCCGATTCGAACGCGAATACCGCAGCCTTGCCGCCGGCCAGCAGCCCATCATGCAGCCCGGGATGAATCCCGCGGGCGGCAGCGATCCTGCGTTGAACACCCTTGCGATTCCGGAGCAGGCCTGTCGCCGCAATGCCTGGAGGCTCGTGACGCTCGCCGACGCGATCGACTCTGGCGACGGGAGGCCCGGGCTTGCCGCGCTCCTTGGCGGTTCCGCCGCGCCGGCAAAACAACTGGCCGCGACTCTGCGCGACGCGGGGCTGGCAATCGATCAAACGCCCGACGAGGAATCGGTCGTCGCGGCGATCGAGTCGATCAAGGCACCGGCCCAACCTCAATCCGGTGCACCAACTGCGGCCCCGCCAGCCGCCGCGCCGCAGGACCGGGCACCAGCGCCCACCGAGCGGCCCACCGCCCCGAACGCCTCTCCGTTCGACAGCCCTTTCTAGATACACGGAAAACACGAGCATCCTGCTCGTTTTTCCTTGGCGGGCTCCGCCGTTGACTAGCCCAAGCCGGCTTCGCGGGACCCGTACCCCGTCGCCGGACGCTCGCTACGGACATCCTGTCCTTCGCTCGCTCGGATGCCGCCTTCGCCAGCCAGAGCGCCTCCGCTTGGCCATCCTGGCTGCGCTTGGCGGCATACGCCGGCTCCCGGGGCACGGGTCACCCGAAGCCTCCTCCTGCGGTTTATTCAGAATGCGGGGAGGCTCGGGGCTGCCTGTACCTTCTCGCGGGCGATGGAAGCGAGCGCAGGCAGGATGCCGAAGCGAAGCGGACATGCAGTGAGCGGAGGACAGGATGTCCGCAGCGAACGTCCGCCGAGAGGGTACAGGCAGCCCCGGGCCGGGTTGGGCGAGTTGAGCTTATTTCTTTATCAGCTCGCGGACCGTCATGCCCGACGGGATCATCGGCAAGACGTGCTCCTGATACGGCACCTGCACGTCCAGGAGCGCGGGGCCGGGGGCGTTGATCAGCCGCTCGAGCGCCGAGGTGAGGTCCTTCTGCTCGGAGATCGTCTCCGCCTGCCAGCCGAAGCCCTTCGCGATCGCCACGAAGTCTGGGTAGCGGCACTCCGGCGAGATGCCGTCGCCCTGCCCGCAGGCCTCGGGGTTCTCGATCGGGCCGAGGTAGGTGTGGGCGCGATTGCCCTTGAAGAAGCGATCCTCCCACTGCACCACCATGCCGAGGTGCTGGTTGTTGAGCAGCAGCACCTTCACGGGGATGTTTTCGGTCTTGCAGGTGGCGAATTCCTGGATGTTCATCAGGATGCTGCCGTCACCATCGATGTCGACGACGATCGCGTCGGGGTGGGCCACCTTTGCGCCCATCGCCGCCGGCAGGCCGAAGCCCATCGTGCCGAGGCCGCTGGAGGAGAGCCAGGTTCGTGGATGGCGAAACTTGTAGAACTGCGCCGCCCACATCTGGTGCTGGCCCACGCCCACCGTGACGATCGTGTTTTTGTCGGCCGTCAGCCGCGAGAGTTCGGCGATCGCCCGCTGGGCCACGATGCCCGGATAGTTCGTGTCGAAGGAGAACGGATCCTCCTTCTTCCACGCGTCGATCTGCGCGTACCAGGGTTCGAGCGACGCCGTGGGCTTCTCGACGATCTTGTTGAGCTGGTGGAGGGCGTCCTCGACGTCGGCCACGATCGGCACGTGCACGAGCTTGTTTTTATTGATCTCGGAGGGATCGATGTCGATGTGGACGATGAACCCGTGCTGGGCAAACTCGCTCACCTTGCCCGTCACGCGGTCGTCGAACCGCACGCCGATCGCGATCAGGAGGTCGGCCTCGTCCACAGCGTAGTTGGCATACACGCTGCCGTGCATGCCGAGCATGTCGAGCGAGAGCCGGTCGTCGCCGGGATAGGCGCCCAAGCCCATCAGCGTCATCGTGACGGGGATGCCGGTCTTCTTGACGAGCTCCCGCAGTTCGTCCGAGGCGTCGCCCGTGATCACGCCGCCGCCGGCGTAGATCACCGGCTTCTTGGCCCGCTTGATGGCCGCGGCCACCTGGGCGATCTGCTCGGGATGCGCCTTGCGGGCATCGGGGTGGTAGCCCGGCAGGTTCATCGGCGCGTCGTAGTCGGGCACGATGTTGGTGAGCTGGATGTTCTTCGGCAGATCGACGAGCACCGGCCCGGGCCGGCCGGTCGTGGCGATGTGGAAGGCCTCGCGCATCACGCGGGCGATGTCGTTGGCGTCGGTCACGAGGTAGTGGTGCTTCGTGATCCCGCGGCAGACCTCGACGATCGGCGTCTCCTGGAAGGCGTCGGTGCCGATCACGCTCGTACCCACCTGGCCCGTGAGGGCGATCAAGGGCACGCTGTCCATCTTCGCGTCGGCGATCGCCGTCACGAGGTTGAGCGCGCCGGGGCCGCTCGTCGCCATGCACACACCGGGCTTGCCGGTCGTTCGCGCGTAGCCCTGCGCCGCGAAGCCGCCACCCTGCTCGTGCCGCGGCAGGATCGTGCGGATCTTGTCCTTGAATTTCGTGAGCGACTGGTGGAGCGGCATGCTCGCGCCGCCCGGATAGGCGAAGATCACGTCCACGCCCTGGCGAATCAGCGACTCGACGACCACATCGGCCCCGCTCGCAAACGCTTCGGCGGCTTTGGGTCGGGAGGCGGTGGCCATGGGGTGGGTCCTCGGGGCGGGAATGGGCGGGAAGAAAACGCTCCTCAAAAATACACGATAAACGGGGGCAGGCGTCAGGGGGGCGTTTTGCCGCTCAAAGCGGCTTTTTTCCGGCTCGCCCGGCGCGCTTCCTCGAGGCTGAACGCCGCCGGGGGGGGGCGGTAGTGACGTCAGGCCTGGAGGGCCGGGTTAAAGCCAGCGAGCGGAGCTCGCCAAGGAAACATGAGCAGGATGCTCATGGTTTCCGTGAAGCAACCCTCCCACCGACCCCCCCCGGCTCGTCAACAGGTAGGGGGGCCAACGTCTCACCCTCAGGACAGGGGAAGGCTCGTGGGTCGGCGGAAGCTCGAGGAGCATGAGGAACTTTCGACCTTCTGGGGAAAGAACCGCCGTAGGTCGTGGAAGGAGAAAGTTTCTCCGCGACGAGACTTCTGCCGCCCGCGAGCCGGCGCGCTTCCTCGAGACTGAAAACAGCCGCGAGGCCGCTAAGATAATCGCGGTGTCTGAACCCATACGGCCCGCCCGGCGCTTGCTTGGGCTGGCGAAAACGCTCGAAACGCACAGCGGGTTCGCCGACGTCGTCGCCAGCCTCCGCGCGGGGCATGGCGGCACGATCGGCGGAACCTGGGGATCGAGTTCTGCGCTCACTGCGGCGGCGTTGGCCCACGCGATCGAAGCGGGTGATTCGCCCGGCGTGCTCGTCGTCGTGCTGCCTCATGCCGCCGATGCCGATGCGTTTCTTGACGACGCTGCGCTCTTCACCGATCGGCCCGTGGCGCTCTTGCCCGCGCTCGAGAGCCTCGACGACGAATCGCTCGCCGACGATCCCGCCAGCGCCGCGCGACTCGCGCTCGTGAAGCAATTGACGATTGCTCCCACCGCACCGCCGGCGATCATCGTGACGAGCATCCAGGCCTTGCTCGCGCCGCTCGCCGATCCGCGCGAGATCGAGGCGAGCACCCGCCGGCTCGAGGTGGGCGGCCGGCTCGACCCCGCGGAGCTCGCCGACTGGCTCGCGGCCCGCGGCTGGCAGGCGGCCGACGCGATCGACCGCCCCGGCACGTTCGCCCGCCGCGGCGGCATCGTCGATCTCTTCGCGGTCGATTGGGACCGCCCCGTGCGCATGGAACTCTTCGGCGACGAGATCGAGTCGCTCCGCACGTTCGACACCGTCTCGCAGCGAAGCGTCGAGAAACTCGAGAGCATCGACCTCACGGCGCTTGCGCTCTCAGGCACAGGCGAGGCGGGCGGGCCGCAGCGCCGCACGCAGTTGGCCGACATCGTGCCGCCGGGATCATGGTGGGTGCTCGTCGAGCCGGGGGAGCTCGCGCAGGAGGCGAAGCGGACATTCGACCGGCTCAATGGGGCTGCGGAAGTCTCCGACCCCGAGGAGGTCTTCGCGCGGATCTACCGGTTTCCGTCGGTGACTCTCGCGTCGGTCGCCCAATCGAGCCTCGAGGCCACGGCCACGCTCTCCATCGAGAGCGTGGAGCGGTTCACCGGCGTGCTCGACCGCGTGTGCGAGGAACTGGCGACGGTGGGCCGCGATCAGGAGGTGTGGATCGTGGCGCCGACGGAGGCGGAGGAGAAGCGGCTCGCCGAGCTGCTCGCGGCGAGCGCACCGGCGAAGTCGAAGCGGCTCCACTTCGCCCGCGGCCACCTCTCGGGCGGCTTCCGGCTGGTGCCGGAGAAGCTCGTGATCGTGTCGAGCGCCGAACTCTTCCGCCGCGAGGATGTGACGGTCCGCGCGCCCAGGCACCGGCTCACGCGGGCGATCGACACCTTTCTCGACCTGCACGAGGGAGACTACGTCGTGCACGTTGCCCACGGTATCGGCCGGTATCGCGGGCTCAAGCTGCTCGAGAAGCAGGATCGCACGGAGGAGTTTCTCGAGATCGAGTTCGCCGAGAGCACGCGGATCTACGTGCCCGCCTCCTGCATCGAGCTGGTGCAGAAATACGTCGGCGGCACGAAACTCGCCCCGAAGCTTGCGAAGATCGGCGGCACGCTCTGGGCGAAGCAAAAGCTCGCCGTGCAGCAGGCTGTGGCCGACATGGCCGCCGACATGATCCAGTTGCAGGCGCGGCGGGCGGAGCGTCCCGGCATCGCGTTTCCCCCCGACACCCCCTGGCAGCGGGCCTTCGAGGAATCGTTTCCCTTCGACGAGACGCCCGACCAGCTCACGGCGATCGAGGCGATCCGCGGCGACATGCAATCGCCCAAGCCGATGGATCGGTTGCTCTGCGGCGACGTCGGCTTCGGCAAGACCGAGATGGCGATGCGGGCGGCCTTCAAGGCGGTGGAGGCGGGCTACCAGGTGGCCGTGCTCGTCCCGACGACCGTGCTCGCCGAGCAGCACCGGCGAAGCTTCGGGGCGCGGTTCGCGGAGTTTCCCTTCACGGTCCGGGGGCTGTCGCGGTTTCAATCGGCGCAGGAGGAGCGCGACACGCTCGAGGGGCTCGCCCGCGGCGCGGTCGACATCGTGATCGGCACCCACCGGCTCGCGCAGGCCGACATCCACTTCGCCAACCTCGGGCTGCTCGTCGTGGACGAGGAGCAGCGGTTCGGCGTCGACGTGAAGGAGAAGCTCAAGGCGCTGCGGGCGAGCATCGACGTGCTCACGATGACGGCCACGCCGATCCCGCGCACGCTCCACATGTCGATGCTCGGCATCCGCGACATCTCGAATCTCACCACGCCGCCGGCCAATCGCATCGCCGTCGAGACCCGCGTCTCGCGGTGGGATCAGGCCCTGATCAAAAGCGCGATCGACCGGGAGCTGGCCCGCGGCGGGCAGGTGTTTTTCGTGCACAACCGCATCCACGACATCCACAAGGTGGCGCAGCGGCTCGCGCAGATCGTGCCGGAGGCGACGATCGGCATCGGCCACGGCCGGCTTTCGGAGAGCGAGCTCGAGGAGGTGATGCTCGACTTCGTGGCGGGCAAGACCGACATCCTGCTGGCCACCACGATCATCGAAAGCGGCCTCGACATCCCCAACGCCAACACGATCTTCGTGGACGAGTCCGACACCTACGGCCTCGCCGACCTCCACCAATTGCGGGGTCGGGTCGGCCGGTCGCACCACCGCGCGTATTGCTATCTGCTCGTGGACGAGACGGCCCAGCTCACGAGCACGGCCGCTCGCCGGCTCCGCGCGATCCAGGAATTCTCGAGCATGGGCGCGGGCTTCTCGCTCGCGATGCGGGATCTCGAGATCCGCGGCGCGGGCAACCTGCTCGGCACGCAGCAAAGCGGCCACATCGCGACGGTGGGCTACGAGCTGTATTGCCGGCTGCTCGAACAGGCCGTGCGCGGAATCAAGTCGCTGCCACCGGCGGAGCCCCCGCAGGTGAATATCGACCTGCCCGGCGAGGCCTGGCTGCCACGCGACTACATCCCGGACTTCCGCACGAAGATCGACGTCTACCGCCGGCTCTCCCGTGCGACGGCGCACAACGAGATCGACGACCTCGCCGGCGAACTCGCCGATCGCTTCGGCCCGCTGCCGCCCGAGGCCGGCCGCCTGCTCGACACCGCGCGGCTGCGGGTGGCCGCGGCGGCGCTCGGCATCGACACGATCACGAGGCATCCGGGCATGATCATGATCGGCCACCACGACCGCTCCGCGATGGCCGCGCTCCGGAAATCGGGCCGGCCGGGCGCGGCGAGCCTGCGGATCGTCGACGAGAAAACGGTCGTGTTGCCGGTGGATTCGGCGGTCGCGGCCAGCCCGGAGAGGCTGCTTTCGGCCCTGATGACGCTCTTGCGGCAGCGGGAAGGGCGGGCCTATAGTCCCCGCCCTTCCAAGGCTGCCGCACATGAACCAACCGGGCCTGCGCCCCCGTGAATCGACGTCGCTGCGTTCGGCGGCCGCGATCGCTTTCTGCGCTGTCCTGGCCGCGCTGAACGGGCTCCGCGATGCACACGCGCAGGGCGCCGTAGCGCCGGCGAGCACGGCGATACGGAATCTCGTGCCGAGCGTGCCCGAGGCGGTGTCGCGGCCGGAGGGCTGGCCGGGGGCGAAGCCGACAAAGGGCAACAACCACGTGCTCTCGAGCATCCGCGACAATCCCGACGCGCCGATCGTGCCGCTCACCGCCGCCGATCTGGCCGGGCGTCCGGCCGCCGACGGCGGTGTCGTGCAGGCACAGTTCGTCGAGCCTGCGGCCGCCGAGCCGGCCGCCGCCGCTGCACCGCCGACAGGCTCGATGTCGGAATCGCTGTTGGCGAAGGCCGAGTCGCTCGACACTGCGATCGTGGTCGCGCGGGTCGGCCCCGAGGTGGTGCTCGCCGGCGACCTGCTCACGCCGAGCGCGCTGGCGTGGCTCGAGAAGGTGTCGCCGGGGCTCAAGCCGGAGCAGATTCGCGAGCTCAAACTGCAGATCTGCAGGCAGGTGCTGTCGCAGCATGTCGAGTCACTCATCATCTACGTCGATGCCTGCCGCACGATCCCGGAGGATCGCCTGCCCGAGATCGAAAAGAAGGTGAACGAGGCCTTCGACCAGCAGCAGCTGCCGCGGCTCATCAAGGACGCCGGCGTGGCGAACTCGGTCGAATATGAGCAGCTCCTCAAGGCTCGCGGGCAGTCGCTTGATCGCATCCGCAAGACGTTTTTCGAGCGGGCGCTCGCCCAGCAATGGGTGCAGCAGAAGGTGACGAGCGACGAGGAGATCCCCCACGCCGAGATGATCGCCTGGTATCAGAATCACCTCGCCGACTACGACTTTCCGGCGAAGGCAAAATTCGAGCAGCTCACCGCTCGGATCACGCCGACGCAGACCCGCGATCAGGCCTGGAACAAGCTTGCCGCGATGGGTAACGACGTGCTCGAAGGGAAGCCGTTCGAGGAAATCGCCCGCACGCGGTCGGAGGGGCCGACGGCCGCCTCCGGCGGCGCGTATGACTGGACCACGAAAGGCAGCCTCGCCTCCAAGGTGCTCGACGAAGCGATCTTCCGTCTGCCGTTGGGGCAGTTGAGCACGATCCTCGAGGATGGCTCGGCCCTGCACATCGTGCGGGTGACGGAGCGGACCGAAGCCGGCCGCACCCCGTTCGTCGAGGCCCAGGTGGGCATCCGGCAAGAACTCATGGACGAGCGGCGGAAGCGGGAAATGGACGACTATCTCGCCAAGCTCAAGGAACGCACCCCCGTCTGGACGCTCTTCGACGGCGAGCCGCCCATGGCCACGGCTGGTGGCGGCCGCGGCACGGTCGCCCGCTGACGCGGTCTGCGTGACGAGCGAGCCCGGGTCGGCGGAAGCTCGACGAGCATTCGGACCGAGTCTTCGAGGGCCACCGCGAGGCGACTTCTGCCGCCCGGGCGAGCGGTCGCGTTTGGGACCAGATCCGCTTGCGGAGCAAGCGGTCTACTGTGCGGTCTACTCGAGGAGGCGGGCTCCGCCGGAACCGCCGGTGTCGATTGTCGGCCAGTCGGTCGCTGGATAGACTGCCGGCTCGTCGTGTCTTGGCAGACGCAGCCAGGCGGTTTCCCAGGAGATTCGCACCGATGAGTGCCACTAACGCAAAGGCAGCCGCCGCCCCGTCCCCCGCCCTGCCGTGGCCCGGAACCCACTCCGGCGGCACCGCGCGGCTGGAGATCGACGGCAAAACGGTCGAACTCCCGGTCGTCGTCGGCACGGAGGGAGAGCGCGGCCTCGACATCGCCAAGCTGCGGGCCCAGTCGGGCGCGATCACGCTCGACGAAGGCTTCGTGAACACGGGCTCCACGACGAGCGCGATCACTTATCTCGACGGCGAAAACGGCATCCTGCGCTACCGTGGCTATCCGATCGAGGTGCTCGCCGAGAAGTGCGACTTCGTCGAGGTGGCCTACCTGCTGATCTACGGGAAGCTGCCCACGACGCCGGAGCTCGACTCCTTCCGCACGTCGCTCTCGCACCACACGATGATCCACGAGGACATGCGGAACTTCTACACGGGGTTCCCGCGCGACGCCCATCCGATGGCGACGCTCGGCAGCGTGGTCGGCGCCCTCTCCACCTTCTATCAAGACTCGCTCGACGTGCGCGATCCGCGGCAGGTCGAGGTGAGCGTGCACCGGCTGATGGCCAAGCTGCCGACGATCGCCGCCTACAGCCACAAGAAGTCGTGCGGCCAGCCGCTGATGTATCCGAAGAACGACCTCGGCTACTGCGAGAACTTCCTCCACATGATGTTTGCGGTGCCGTGCGAGGACTACCACATCGATCCCGACTTCGCCGACGCCCTCGACATGCTGCTCATCGTGCACGCCGACCATGAGCAGAATTGCTCGACGTCGACCGTCCGCATGGTGGGCTCGAGCGACGCGAACCTCTTCGCCAGCATCTCCGCCGGCATCTGCGCCCTCTGGGGGCCGCTGCACGGCGGTGCCAACCAGGCCTGCGTGGAGATGCTCGAGAAGATCGTGGCCGACGGTGGCGACGTGAAGAAATACGTCGATCTCGCGAAGAAGAAAGACTCCGGCTTCCGCCTCATGGGCTTCGGTCACCGCGTCTACAAGAACTACGACCCGCGGGCCAAGCTCATCAAGGCGACCTGTGACAAGCTGCTCGCGAAGATCTCCCGCCATGACCCGATCTTCGACATCGCCCAGCAGCTCGAGGAGGTCGCCCTCGCCGACGACTACTTCATCGAGCGGAAGCTCTATCCCAACGTGGATTTCTATTCGGGCGTGATCTACCGCGCCATGGGGATTCCGGTGCAGATGTTCACGGTGCTCTTCGCCATGGGACGGCTCCCCGGCTGGATCGCCCACTGGAAGGAGATGCACCAATCGCCGACGAAGAAGATATGCCGCCCGCGCCAGATCTACTCCGGCGAGACGCTCCGCGACTTCGTCCCGATCACCAAGCGCACGTAGGCACGTGGCGTACGCCCCCATGTGGCGTACGCTTCCGGCGTGCGAAAACGCTTTCCCCAACCATGCCGCGCCGCTCGCCGGGGACAGCAGAAGTCGCCTCGCGGAGAAACTTCCTCGCTTGGACGCCAAAGGCACTTCGGTGCCGCTGGGGCTCGAAAGTTCCTAACGCTCGTCGACGTTCCGCCGATCCCCGCCTCGCTCCTCGCCCCATGTGGCGTACGCCTCCGGCGTGCGAAGTGTGGTGCGACAGGCTGAAGCCTGTCCTACTTTCGCTTTTCGCGGAAGAATTCCGAGAGGATGCGGCCGCATTCGTCGGCCATCACGTGGCCGGTGTGGTCGACGCGGTGGTTGAGTCGCGGATCTTCGAAGAGCCTGTAGAGCGATTCCACGGCGCCGGCCTTCGGGTCCGGGGCGCCCCAGATCACGACGGGCACGCGGGCCTGCAGGATGGCGCCGGCGCACATCGGGCAGGGCTCGAGCGTGACATAGAGCGTGCAGCCCTCCAGCCGCCAGGAACCGAGGGCTGCGGCGGCTTGGGTGAGCGCGATCATCTCGGCATGGGCCGTCGGATCCTCGAGTTGCTCCCGCTGGTTGTGGGCGCTGGCGACGATGCGGCCGGCCGCCACCACGACGGCCCCGACCGGCACCTCGTCTTCGGCGGCAGCGGCGCGGGCCTCCTCGAGTGCGAGCCGCATCCAGCGGTCGTGCTGGCTGCCGCCGGGCAGGGAGAAGGCGAGTTCGTCGTCGAATGCATCCATGGGGAGATGATGGCAGTGTAGCAATGCATCGGGTACGATTTTTCGACCGGTATTTCCGCCGGCTTTCCCCTTCGAGGCTTTTCTCCATCATGGATCCGACCACGCTCCTGCTCCGCTGGGCCCACATTCTCGCCGCGATCGTCGCGATGGGCGGCCTCGTCTTCGCCCGCTACGGCCTGCTCCCCGCGCTGGCGGAGGTGGACGAATCGACCCGCGACCGGATCCACGAGGCGATCCGCCGCCGCTGGCTCCCCTGGGTGATCGGCGCGATCACGGTGCTGCTCGCCAGCGGCCTTGCCAACTTCCTGATCTTCAACGGTCGCGTGAAAGCCGAGGGGTGGGCCGACGGCGCCTGGATGCGGCAGACGAGCTACCACGCCCTCTTCGGCGCGAAGTTTCTGCTCGCAATGGTCGTCTTCTACTTTGCCAGCGCCCTCGTCGGCCGCGGCGCGGGCACCCAGTGGGTGCGCAACGACCGGGCGAAGTGGCTGAGCGTGACGCTCGGCCTGTCGCTCGCCATCGTGCTGCTCTCCGGCTGGATGCGGCAGCTGCACACCGGGCCGAACCTGCCCCTCGCGGACGGCGGCGTGCGGATCGAGGAGATCGAGATCGAACGGAAGTAGCGATTCCGGAAACGTCGAGCGGAGGCCACGCGATGGACAAGAAAGAAAAGAAGCGCATGGAGGTGCTGCAGCAGAAGATCGCCAAGTTGCAGCAGCAGCTCGCCGGGGCGAAGAAGCAGCCCGATGATCCGGCCGACATCCCGCGGCTCGAGAAGGAGCTCGCCGCAGCCCACGTGGAACTCTCCGCCCTCAAGAAAGCATAGGCGGCATGGCAGGTTTTTTTGCGAAGCTATTCGGGGGGAAGCCGACGATCGACATCGGCCGCCGGTTCGAGCGGCTGCACGAGAGCATCTCGGGCACGATGTCGAGCTTCTACAAGGCCAAGGACACGACGACGGGAAACGTGGTCGGCCTCAAGATCCTCGATCCGAAAAAGCTCGAGCCGATCGAGGGACGCTACAAGGGCCTCGGCAAGCCCCCGGAAGGTGAGATTGGCTCGCAGATCACCGGTCCCAACATCGTGAAGACGCTCGAGTGGGGCTCGACGACCGACGCGCGGCAGTTCATCGTGCAGGAGTTCGTCGAGGGGACGATGCTTCACGCGCTCATCTCCGCGAAGAAGCCGTTGCCGCCCGCGAAGCGGCTTGACCTCGTGCGGCAGGCGGCCACGGCGATCGCGGCGGTGCACAAGGCAGGCTTCGTGCACCGCGACATCTGCCCGCGCAACTTCATCCTGCGGCCCGATGGCCGGCTCGTGCTGATCGACTTCGGCCTCACCGTGCCCGACAAGCCGGTCTTCCTCCAGCCGGGCAACCGGATCGGCACCCCGAACTACATGGCGCCGGAAGTGGTGCGGCGGCGGCAGGCCGACAAGCGGCTCGACGTTTTTTCGTTCGGCGTGACGGCCTACGAGATCTGCACGCTCGACCTGCCCTGGCCCAGCGGCAAGTCGGGCAGCGCGGCCATGACGCACGATTCACCGCCGATCCCGCTCCGCGACCGCTGGCCTGAGGCGCCGGAGCCGCTGGCCAAGGCGATCGAGGCCTGCCTGGAGGCCGAGCCCAGCCGGCGGCCCGAGTCGCTGGAAAAGTTTCTCACGCTCGTCGCCCGCCTGTAGACCGCGGGGGCTGTGACAGGGCCCTTGAAGCCGGAGGGCATTGTTTTTAGGCTTTCCGGCTCACAAATCACGACCGTCTGTCTCTCGTTTCTCCAAGGACTCCCAGCCATGACCATGGACAAAAGCCTCCGCGTGCGGAAAGGTTCTTCGAGCGCCCGCGGCGTGCTCTCCCGCGCCGAGCGGATTTCCAAACTGCAGGAGCAGGAGCGTTGGGCGGAGGGCCGCAGCCCGCTCGGTCTGCCGAAGGTTCGCGTCTTCAAGATGTCGATGAAGAAAAAGAAGAAGGCCAAGGCAGAGGAAGGCGCCGAGGGCGCTGCTGCCGGCAAGGCTCCTGCTGCTGCCGCCGCCAAGAAGAAGTAGTCGGCCGCCGGCGCTCGGTGCTAATCGAGCAGTGTGGCCGCGGCATGCTGGCCCGAGGCGATGGTCTGAGGAATCCCCACGCCTTCGTAGGCGGCGCCGGCGATTGCGAGCCCGGCGATTCCTTCGAGCCGCCGCCTGATCGCGGCGACTCGCTCCACGTGGCCAAGGTGATATTGCGGCATCGCGCGGGTCCAACGATCGATCTGCACGAGCTTCGGCGTGCCGCGGGCGCCGATCACGTCGGCCAATTCGCGTCGCACCAGCGCGACGAGGGGCTCGTCGTCGAGCGCGGCGGCGCTCGGATCGAGCGCGCCTCCCACGAACGTCCGCACGAGCACGTGCCCCTCGGGGGCGCGGCCCGGGAATTTCGAGCTCGAAAAGCTCGCGGCGAGGATGCGGCGGCCCTCGCTCCTCGGCACCACGATGCCCGCAGCATCGAGCGGATGGGCGACATCGTCGCGGGCGAATCCAAGCGACACGACCGCCGAGCCGGCGTATTCGATTCCCCCGAGCGCGGCGGCGAGTTCGCGATCCACGCCGCCCACGATCGCCGCCGCGGCCGGCGCGGGCACGGCCACGACGACGGCATCGGCATCGAGCGACGTCGCGATGCCGCTTTGCGGCTGCAGTTGCACCCGCCAGCCGCCGGTCGGGTGATCCAGCTGGGCAGGCCGGTCGAGCCGCTTGAATCGCTCGAGCCGCTCGACGGTGGCCGTGAGAACGTCGACGCCGGACGTCGCGAGCTCCCGACCGAGGGCGAGCGGAAGCGTTTCCATGCCGGCCGCGAGCGTGACGAATTGGCCGTAGCGGGCGCCGGCGGCATGGGATGCCGCGCCGGTCGATCGCAGCCGCAGCCGCTCGCCGGCCGAGAGGCTGCCGGAGCGACGCTCCATCTCGAGAAATTCCGGGCAGGCCGCGGCCATGCTCAGCTTCGCCGGGTCGGCTGTCCAGATGCCGGCCACCAGCGGCTGCACGAGCCGTTCGAACGCCTCGCGGCCCAGGCGGCGCACGGCGAAGCGTTCGAGAGATTCGTCGCTGCCGGTGCCGCGCGAAACGAATCGCTCCGCGGCCACCCGGAGCCGACCGGCGGGTGAGAGCAACGGCGTGGTGAGAATGCTCGAGAGCCTGCCGGGCGCGAGCAGCCGAAAGCCCGCAGGCACGGGCACGGCCCGGCCACGGCGGAGAATCAGCGCCCGGCGCACCCGTGGCTCCACGCCGAGCAGTTGTTTCGAGAGCCCCAGCCGCTCGACAAGCGCGGTGCCTTCCGGCCGCACCGCCAGAAAGCTGTCAGCCGACCGCTCCACGAGCCAGCCATCTCGGCGCACCGTCTCGATCACGCCGCCGAGCCGACCGCTCGACTCGACGACCGTGACCCGCCAGCCCGCCGCCACGAGCGACTCGGCGGCCGCGAGCCCAGCGAGTCCGCCACCGATCACGACGGCCCGCCGTGAGGATGGCTGCGTCGTTGCGGAGGCTGCGATGTTCATGGGCGGGAGGCCGGGAGCGGCGGGGATTGTCGGCAGTGTAGCCGGAAGCTGGGGAGGCTGGGGTGGCCTCGGCTGTTTGTCGAGCCAGCGCCGCAAGATGCTCTGGACCAGGAAGGGGAGGAAGCCTACGTTCCCCGGCCGATCCGCGGCCCGCCGGTCGGTGGGGTGGATCGATCCCAACGTTTTCGGAGGACTTCGTCGTGGCCACCCTGCGGAGTGTGAGTGCTCTCTGTTCGCGTTTTCTTCTCGCGTGCGCGGTCGCGATCGCCCCGTCGGTCAACGGCGTCACCGCAGAAAACGCCCCGTCGAAAAAACTCGCTGCGCCTCCGAAGCTGATGCGGCTGCCCTCGTGGATCGAATCGATCAGCGAACGCACGGCGAAGGAGAAGAAGCCCGACACGATCGCCGCACCCAAGCCGCCTGCCGCCGAGCCCGCAGCAGCCGCGCCGGTCGAAAAGGTCGAGGCCACCACTCCCACACGTCCCGTCGCCACGCTCACCGGTGGCTGGGCGGAATTGCCCGCCACCCCGAAAGCCTCCGAGAAGCCTGCGGCCGAGGAAGGAGCGAAGGAGTCTTCCGAGCCGGAGCAGTCCGTTTCGCCCAAGGAGCCCGCGCCGCCGCAGGAGATCGCCGCGCCGTCGCAGGAAGTGGCTGCCACCGAGCAGGTCGCGGCCCCGGTGCCGAAGGCGCCGATGGAATCGGCCACGCTCGCGATCGATCCGGCGAGCTTTCGCGGCGTCTATCCCGGCAAGACCACCCGCGACGAACTCGAGGCCGGCTGGGGCCCAGGCGAGCCGTTCACCCGCGAGGACGGCACGGCAGGGTTCTACTGGAATGTCGAGCCGTTCGAACGCGTCGAGGTGGTCCTCGATGACGGCGTCGTCGGCTCGATCCGAATCAAGCTCGTCGAGCCGGTGCCGGTGAAGCAGCTGGCCGAGCAACTCGAGCTCACCGATGTTCGCACCGTGTCGATCCTCGACGAGAAGGGGATCTCGGTCGGCGAGGTCTTTCCGGAGCGGGGCGTCGTGATCAGCGTGAAGCCCGGCACGTCGTCGGCCGTCGCACTGCTGCTCGAGCCGCTCGACGCCGAGGCATTCGTGCTCCGGTCGGAAGGGGAGCTCGAGGAAAACACGGCCCTCGCGCAGGCCGATCTCCAATACGCCGTGCAGATCGATCCCAAGCACGTGCGGGCGCAGCGGATGCTGCTCGTCCTGCTCACCGATCAGGGCCGCTGGCAGGAGGCGCTGGCCGTCGCCGAGTCGGTCGCCAAGCTCGACGAGACCGACATCTGGACGCAACTCAAGCACGCGAGCGTGCTTCTCGCGCTCGGCCGCACCGACGAGGCCCGCGCGAAGGTCGAAGCGGTGAAGTCCAAGAGCGACATCGCCCCGCTCGTCACCGCGCAGACCGCGCGGATGCTCGGCCGCATCGTACTGGCCTCGACAACCCCCGACTATCAGACGGCCGTGAAGCACTTCGAGGAGGCGATCCGCACGACTGCCCCGCTGCTGACGAACGATTCCTCGTCGATCCAGAATGCCGCGCGAGATGTCATGCTCGACGCCCATCTGGGGACGGCGCTGGCCATCGCCAAGGGCACCTGGCAGCAGAAGGGCCGCGTGATCCCCAAGTGGATCGCCCGCAGCGAGACGCTCGTCGGCGAGTCGAAGCTGGAAGGGCTCGAGCGCGATCAGATCGAGATGCATCTCTGTCGCGGCGCGCTGGCCGCGGCCGCAAGCTCGGGTGAAGGCGTCGAGTCGCTGCCGTGGGTGAAGCGGCTCCTGGAGGTGCGCGAACGGCTCGGTGAGCAGATCAAGGATCCCGCCCGCCGCCAGCAGATCGACTGGGAAACCGGCCGCGGCCTGGCCGACGCCCTCACCGCCAGCCTCGCCCGAGGCGACTCCTCCGACATGCTCGAAAACGCCACGCTCACCGCCGCCTACCTGGAACGCGGCGCCCAGCAGCGGCAGCTCAGCGACGCCGAACGCCGCGACGTGGGCGAGCTGCTCTTCCGGATCGGCATCCTTCACAGCCTGCAGAAGGGCGACCACGCCACCGCCGTCACCTGGTTCGACAAGGTGGTGCCGCTCTGGGACGGTAACCCGGCCTTCCGCGAGGCGGGCGCCGCCGGCCAACTCGGCGAGTCGTTCGTGAGCATGGCGATCTCCTACTGGCAGGTGAACCGCCGCGACGACGCCCTCGCGATCAGTCGGAAGGGCGTCGATCTGATGGTGGAGGCGGTCGATCGCAAGGAACTCGACGAACGCGCCCTCGCCGTGGCCTACGGCAATCTCTCGACGATGCACGCCGAGGAAGGGGACGACGAGCAGTCGAAGAACTACGCCGAAATGGCGACCCGCGCCGAGGCGAGCGGCACGATCGTGAAGTAGCGCAGGCTCGACGCGCCCAACCCGGCTTCGGGTGACCCGTACCCCGTCGCCGGACGCTCGCTGCGGGCATCCTGCCCTTCGCTCACTCGATGCTGACTGCGCTCCCGGCATCCTGCCTTCGCTGGTCAGCAACGCCGGCTCCCGGGGCACGAGTAGCCCGAAGCCTCACGCTCTGCAGTTGCGAGCGTGAGCCTACGGGCGGCTGGCGACGAGGGCCGGCCACCAGCTGCAGAGATACCAGGCCCGCGGCGTCGTCAGCTCGGCGAAGAGCTCGGGCGAAAACGTCGCGCCGGGCGAGGCGCCGCCGAGCACCTCGTCGATGAGGCCCCGCGGCCGCGTGTAGCGGACGACCCGCGCCGTGTCTTTCGTGAGGCCGGCGAGTGCGACGGCGCGATCGATCGCGTCTTCGAGGAAGCCGATCCGGTCCACGAGCCCGGCCTCGAGCGCCTGTTTCGCCGTGAAGATCTGCCCCGTGGCGACCTTGGCGATCTTCTCGTCGTCGAGCTTCGGGCGACCCGCCTTCACGATCTCCTTGAACCGCGCGAACATGTCGTCGACGAGCCCCTGGAGGATCTTCCGTTCGCGGGCGGCGAGTTCGGGAGATCGCTCCTTCGTAGGGCTGAGCATCTCCTTGAGCGGGCCGCTCGCGATCGAATCGTCGGCCACGTCGAATTTCTTGAGCATCTTCGACAGGTCGAAGTGCGGGATGATCACGCCGATCGAGCCGGTGAGCGTGGCGGGCTCGGCGAAGATCACGTCGTCGCGGCCGCCATTGGCCATGGCCACGTAGTAGCCGCCGCTGGCGGCGATGCCCCCCATGCTCACGACCACCGGCAGATCGCGGTCTTTCGCGATGCGGCCAAGGCGATAGTGCAGCTCGTCGCTGCCGCTCACCGTGCCGCCGGGGGAATCGACCCGCAGCACGATCGCCTTGACCGCGTCGTCCTCCTCGATCTGGTCGAGTTGCCAACGGGCGAAGCCCTGCCCCCCCATGATCGCGCCGGAGAGATCCACGAGGGCCACCTTGGCGGCGGCCGACTTCGAGAGTGAGTGATACTTCTCCACCACGTGGCCGTCCCGTTGGAAGTATTGGGACACAGCCCCGGCGCTCGACAGGGCTGCCAGCAGCGAGATGCCGGCGATCGTCCAGGCGATCCGGGTGCCCCAGCGGCCCCACAGGCTGCCCTGCTCGAGAATCACCCGCGTCACCGGCGGCGGTGAGGCCGGGTCGATGAAAGGCCGCGTGGAAGGCTGCAGCGTCCGCTCGATGTCCATGGTTCGAGTCTTTCTCCTGCGAATTATGTTGCCAGTTTCCGCCTCCCATCGCTACCTTCTGGATCGCGATCGAGCGTGGATCGTAATCGATTGATCTGGTTTTTGTTGTGCAGCGAGGAGTGTGGCGACGTGATTGTATGCGTGAGCACGGAATGCTTTCCGGAATTGCCGCTGGCGAAGGCGATGGAGCGGCTGGCGGAGCTCGAGTTCACCGCGGTCGAGATCGACGTGCATGAGCACGGCGGCCATCTCACGCCCGCAAAGGTCGCCGCGAATCCCGAGGCCGCGATCGCCGAATGCAGCGACCTGCAGCGGCTACGGCCGGTGGCCATTTCCTTCTCCGCTCCGGAGACACCCGAACTCTATGACCGCTTCACCGCCTGCTGCCGACTCGCGAAGTCGCTCGGGATCGTGACGATCGTGGTCGATTCGTCGGAGCTGGGCACCCCGTTCAACGGTGAGATCGAGCGGCTGCGGAAGATGGTGGCCATCGCTTCCGGCCTCGGCGCCGTCGTGGGCGTGAAGACCACCCGCGACCGCATGACCCAAGACGCCGAGACGACCGCCTCCCTCTGCCGCAACGTGCCCGGCCTCGGCGTCGCTCTCGATCCCAGCCACTTCATCTTCGGCCACAAGAAGCAGGCGTCGTGGGAGCCGATCCTGAAATACGTCTGCCACGTGCACCTGCGCGACACGAAGCCCGAGTCCTTCCAGGTGCGGATCGGGCAGGGCGACGTGGAATACGGCAAGCTCGTCGGCCAATTGCAGCGGGTCGGCTACAAGCGTGCGCTCTGTGCGCATCTGCCGCCGATCGAGGGCGTCGATCAGGTGGCGGAGCTGCGCAAGATGCGGCTGCTGCTCGAAAGCTTGCTGTAGGGTAGGTCTTAGCCTGCCTCTCACTGGGCTGCAGTTTGTTGTCTGCCGCATTGGTCGCCGGCGGTAGCATGCTCAGAGCCGGCGGACTTTGCCGTCGCATGCTCGTGGATGATGGTGAGTCCTGTGTTGCAGGCAAAGTTCACCGACTCTTGCGCGTGCCACCGACCGACTCCTCAGCATCGAGAGCCGTCGTACAGCCGAGTTCGGCCACGAGCGCGTGGTCTGCCTCGGTGAGGCGGCGGCCGTGGGCGCGGGCGAGCGCGAGGCGGCACCAGCAGTCGGCGGCGAGGGCGAGGCCGTCGTCGCCCGCGGCGTCGGCGTAATGCGCGACGGCGACGACGCTCACCAGTTCCCGCACCTCCGCGGAGAGGCTGCCGATCTCGAGCTGCCGCTCGGCGAGCTGCCTGCCGTGGCGGCGGACCGCGCGGTCGATCCGCAGGGCGACGCGGTCGAGCGATCGGCGGGCCTGGGCCGCGTGGGAGCGCAGCGTGGCGTCGAGAATGGCCACGTCGGGCCGCGGGCCGCGCGCGAAGCGGCCGATCCGCCATCCGAGCCAGGCGGCTGCACGGCGGGAGGCGGTCGCATCGCGGGCCAGCGACGCGAGCGGATGGTGCTTCACGAGCCCCTTGAAGAGCGCGAGGCCGAGCAGGTCGCTCTCCCCCTCGTAGACCGTCACCGCGAGATGGTCGTGAAACGAGTCGCCGAGCGGATGACCCACGAGAAACGCGCGGCCGCCATGCACGCCGAGCGCATCGATCGCCGACTCGCGGACGCACTCCCCCGCCATGATCTTGGCGGTGATGGCCTCCAGTTCGCCGGTCTCGCCGGCGTCGATGCAACCGGCCGCCCACGCGGCGAGGGCATCGCAGGCCAGCGTCCGCGCCGCGATCCGTCCGAGCCTGCCCTGCACGAGCTGCCGCGCGCCGATCGGCTCGCCCCAGGTCCGCCGTGAGCCGGCGAAGTCGCGGGCCTGGGCGAAGAGGATGCGGAGCGTGCCGGCGGCCTGCGCCGCGAGCGTGATCCGTCCGCGGTTGAGCCCGTGCCAGATGATCTTCATCGCGTCGGGGCGGCCATGCCGGTCGGCCGGCGGAGCGAGCAGGTCGGCGGGATCGACCTTGAATCCATGAAACTCGAGCGCGGCGTTGTGGGCGTGCTTGAGCGGATGCAGCGGATAGCGGCGCAGCCGAAACGTCGCGTCGTCGGCGGCGGGCAGCCGCACGAGTGCCACCGCCGGCTGGCCGTCGAGCATCGCGAGCAGTTTGACGAGCCGGCCGTGGGTGGCGCCGGTGATGAACATCTTCGTGCCGGTGATGAGCAGGCTGTCGCCCCGCCGTTCGAACGTCGCGGCGACGGCCGAGAGATCACAGCCGGCGTCGGGCTCCGTCGCGGCGAAGATGGAGAGCGGCAGGCCACGGGCGAGGCCTGGGAGATGGCGGGCCTGTTGGCCGGGCGAGCCGAAGGCGGCAACCGCCGCGACCGCGCCGATTGACGAGTGGACGGAGAGCATGCCTGCAGCCGTCGGCACGTTGGCGGCCATTCGCGTGATCGATGTCGCGAGCTCCTGCATCGTGCAGCCGGCGCCGCCGAACGATTCGGGCACGGCCAGTCCCCAGAAGCCGGTCTCGCCGAGTGCCCGCTCCGCTTCGGCAGAGAAGATTCCCTGCTGCCGGGGCGGCGCATCGGGGATCGGCGGTGCAGGAAGCCGCGAGGCTTCTGTGGGTGGATCGTAGAGCGCGTCGGCCGCCCGCAGGCCCGCGATGGCTGCTTCGGCCCGTTCGAGAATGGCGGCGACGGAGTCACGCAGCGGTGCGGCGGCCGTACTCCCCGACGATGCGAAGCCGCCGCCGTCGACATGCGAATGCCAGAGGCACGAGGCGAGACTCGCGGCGGCGCGAACCAGACGCTCTTGGGGTGGCGCGCCGGAGGCGTGCCCCACGGGAATCGTCGCGAGCCAGGCGGGCGGCTGTTGCTGGGCCGCGGCGTCGAGCACGCTGCGGAAGTTCGCGGCGATCGCCCGCCGCTTGAGCTTGAGCGAGGCCGTCGCCTCCCCGCGCGACGCCTCGAACGGCCGGCCGACGAGCGCGGCCCGCCGCACCCGCCAGCCGCGCGGCAGCCTTGCCTGCCGCCGCGCGAGCCGCCGCGCAAGCCAGGCGAGCACCCGCGGATGGCGAAGCGCCTGCTCGCGGCTCCACACCCGCAGCTTCATCCGGCGGATCGCCGCGCGCAGCACATGAGGCTCCGGCACGATGAGCGCCACCGGCCACCGCAGGCCGTCGCCGAGCACGCAGGCCTGGGCAACGGCCGGGTCTTCGGCAAGCGCCCGCTCCACTTCCGCGGGCGGAATCTTCTGCCCCGTGGCGAGGACGATCCCGTCGGCGATCCGGCCGGTGATCCGCACCTGGCCATCGGCATCGATCTCGGCGAGGTCGCCAGTTTCGAGCCAGCCGTCGGCTGCGAGTGGCGAGCGTCCATCAAGATCGCCCCCCGCGGGCACGTTCTCGACCGCGCGGCCCGGCGTCCGCACGAGCAGCTGTCCGCAGGTTTCAGGGCGCGCGTCGATCCTGAGTTCCACGCCTTCCAGGGCCGGTCCGACGAACCCGGGTCGCATCGACCGCGGATTGGCGAGTGTCACCACCGGGCCCGCCTCGGCGAGGCCGTAGCCCTCGACGAGCGGCAGGCCCCATGCTGCGAAGGCTCGCGCCGTCCGCTCGCGCAGCGGCGCGCCGCCGGAGATGCAGACGCGCACGCGTCCGCCGAGGGCGGCCGGCAGGTCGGCGATCGCGCCCTTTCGCACGGCCTGCTCGAGCCGCTCGAAGAGGGCGGGCACGCCGAGGATCACCGTCGGCGGCACCGCCCGGCAGGCGTCGAAGAGCCGCCGGCGGTCACGGACGAGATTCAGGCAGCTGCCGCGCACGAGCGCCGTGTAGAGATCGCCCGTGCGTGCGAGGCCGTGGCTCATCGGCAGCAGCGCGAGCCGCACGTCGCTGGGGTCATCGAGAAAAACGGCGCTTGCCGCCGTCGCATTCCAGGCGAGTGCCCGCTGGCAATGCACCACGCCATGGGCATGCCCCGTCGTGCCCGAGGAGAGGAAGAATGCGGCGGGGGCATCGGGGTCACAGTCGGCGGCATGCCGCTCGAGCCTGGCTGCGAGCCGGCCGCGATCGCAGCTCGGGGCAGTGGCGATCGCGGGAAGATCGATCACGGCGAGGCTGCGGGGCAGATCGTTCGCCGTGAGCGCCGGCCGGCCGCCGCTGAACACGATCCCGTGGGCCGCGAGCCAGGCGAGTTGCTCGCGGAGCACGCCCCGGGATTCATCCGCATGCAGCGGCACATGCACGATGCCCGAGAGCAGGCAGGCGAGATCGACGACGATCCACTCGATCGATTGCGGCCCGACATGGGCAAGCCGGTCGCCGCGGCGAAGGCCCGAGCGCTCGACGTGCGCGGCGAGGTCCACGGCCGCCGCGAGAATCGCCCCCCAGCTCATGGCTCCGGCCGGCTGCGAGCCATCGATCACGGCCGGCCGGTCGAAGGCGTCGTCGCACCGCGCGACCAGGAGTTCGACGAGCGACGCCGCGGCCGTCGGCGTCATGAATCCACCCGCTCGAAGAGAACCGCGATCCCCTGGCCGAGGCCGATGCACATCGTCGCGAGGCCGAGCCGCGCCGAAGATTGCCGCAGCGTGTGGATCAACGTCGTGGTGATCCGAATGCCGCTCGCGCCGAGCGGATGACCGATCGCGAGCGACCCGCCGCGCACGTTCACCTTCTCCGGCGCAAGCCCAAGCGCCTCGATGCAGTGGATCGCCTGCGCGGCGAAGGCTTCATTGAGTTCGACGAGATCGATCGCGTCGAGTGCGATGCCGGTGCGATCGAGCAACTTGCGCGTGGCGGCGATCGGCCCGGTGCCCATCGCGGCCGGTGCGACGCCAACGACCGCCGTGGCCACCACGCGGGCGAGCGGGGAAAGCGACTGCCGCCGCGCCTCGGCCGCCGACATGACGACGACCGCCGCGGCGCCGTCGCTCACAGGCGCGCTCGTGGCCGCGGTGATCGTGCCCACCTTCGGCAGGAAGGCCGGCTCGAGCGCGGCCATCGCCTCGAGGCTCGTGTCGCGGCGAATCGACTGGTCGTGGCGGGCCTCGACGATCGCTCCCTCCTCGTCATGGCCGAAGACGGTGACGATCTCGTCGGCGAAGAGGCCGGCGTCGTCGGCGGCGGCCGCCTTGCGGTGGCTCTCGAGCGCATAGGCCTCCTGGCGGCGGCGCGAGATGCCGTGCGCGGCGGCGAGCTGCTCAGCCGTCATGCCCATCGAGAGCATGCCGCGGCTCGACCGGGCGAAGGCCTGCGGATGAATGTCGATGCTCGAATCCATCGGCAGGTGGTGCATGTGCTCGACGCCGCCGACCACCTGCACGTTTTCCGCGCCGGCCGCGATCGCGTGGCAGGCCTGGGCGAGCGCCTGCAGGCCGGAGCCGCAGAGCCTGTTCACCGTCGTGCCCGCGACAGCGAAGGGCAGCCCGGCCAGGAGCGCCGCCGTGCGGGCGACGTTGCCGCCGAGTTCGCCCCGCTGCTGCGTCGCGCCGAGCACGACGTCCTCGATCGAATCGGAGGCGACGCCGCTCCGCTCGACGGCGGCCTTCACGACGGCGGCCGCAAGTTCGTCGCCGCGAACGTGTCGGAAGAGGCCGCGCTCGGGGTGCGACCGGCCGATGGCGGTGCGAGCGCAGGCGACGACGACGGGCGTGGTCGCGGGATCGGGCGCAGAATGTCCGGGGGTGTGCCGCATGGCGTCTGGTCAGTCCTCCGTCGTGAAGCGGCCGCCGGTGCGGGCCATCTCGATGAGCCTCGGCGTGGGGTGCATCCGCACGCCCAGATCGGCGAGCGGCTCGAGGCGGCGAATGATCTCGGCGGCGCCGAGCGAATCGGCCCAGGCGAGCACGCCGCCGCGAAAGGCGGGGAAGCCGAGGGCGTGGATCACGGCGAGATCGATGTCGCGGCCGTCGCGGACGATCCCCTCGTCGAGCACGCGGGTGGCTTCGAGCACCATCGGCAGCAGGAGCCGGTCGGCGATCACGGCATCGGTGACCGGCCGCGAAGGCAGTGCGTAGGGGGCCACGAGATCGGCCACGCCCTCGTCGGGCCGCACGATCTTCGGCCGCCCGCCCTTGGGATCGCGGCCGTTTGAATAGAGGTAGAATCCGCTTCCACTTTTGCAGCCGAGCCGGCCCGACCGCACGAGCGCGGGGATCACCGGCGAGGCCTCGATGCGGTCGCCGTAGGCGTCGTTGAGCACGAGCCCGGCGTAAAACGCGGTATCGAGCCCGATCATGTCGTAGAGCTCGAGCGGCCCCATCGGCATGCCGAACGACCGCGCCACGCGATCGATCCGCTTCGCGTCGCCCCCTTCGCGGAGCATCTCGACCGATTCGTGCAGATAGGGCATCAGCAGCCGATTGACGAGAAAGCCAGGGCTGTCGTGGACGACGATCGGGCACTTGCCGAGCCGCTTCGCGTGGGCGACGGCGATCGCGATCGTGCGATCGCTCGTGGCGGGGCCGCGAACCACCTCGACGAGCGTCATCCGCCGCACGGGGTTGAAGAAATGGATGCCGCAAAACCGGGAGGGATCGCCGAGCGCCGTGGCGAGCTTCGTGATCGGGTTGGTGGAGGTGTTCGTGGCGATCACCGTGTCGGGATCGACCATCTGCTCGATCTCGGTGAGCACCTGCCGCTTCACGTCGGTTCGCTCGACCACGCTCTCGATCACGAGATCGCTCCCCGCGAGGGCCGAGAGCTGCGTGCCCGTGCGGAGCTTGCCGGCGAGCGCGAGCGCCCGCGCGGGATCGGTCCGCTTCGTCGTGCGGTCCCAGGCGGCCTCGTCGAGGATGCCGCTGACGCTGCGGGAAAGAGCTTCGGGCTGCACGTCCACGAGCGTCGTGCCGAAGCCGGCCCGCACATGGCTCGCCGCGATCCCCGCGCCCATGATCCCCGCGCCGACGATCGCTGGCTGATGCATGGCCGGGGCATCGGGTGCCGGCGCGTCGATGCCGGCGTCGTGGCGATTGCGCTCGCCGATTCGAAACACCCGCACGAGCTGCGCCGCGACCTGCGAGCGGGCGAGCGCCGCGAAGGCCCGGCCCTCGATCCGCCCCGCTTCCTCGGCGTCGATCTCCGAGCCGGCGAGAATCGTCGCGAGGATCGTCGGCGGCGCCGGGTAATGCCCGCCGGTGCGGCCGAGGATCACCGCCGCCGACGTGGCTTCGAGAAACGACCGCTCCTCCGGGGCGAGCGGGCACGGCCCTGCCATGCGCGCGCGGCGGACGAGAGCGCCGTCCTGCTCGCGATGATGATCGATGAGCCTGCGGGCCGATTCGAACGCCTGCGCGGACGGTACGCAGGCATCGACGAGGCCGATGCGGAGCGCGGTGGCCGCGTCGATCGGCTCGCCGCCCGCCGCAAATTCGACCGCCGGTCCGGGGCCGATGAGCCGGGAGAGCCGCATCGTTCCTCCCCAGCCTGGCAGCAGGCCGAGCTTCACCTCAGGGAGCCCGAGCACCGTGTGCGGCTCCGCGGTCGCGATGCGCAGGTCGCAGGCGAGCGCGAGTTCGAGCCCGCCCCCAAGGCACACTCCGTCGATCACGGCCACGGTCGGCCAAGGGCGGCTGGAAAGCCGCTGGAAGAGGCCGCGGCCGGTCGCACAGAGCCGTTCGATCTCCTCTGCCGGCAGCGCTTTGAGGGTCTTCAGGCGATTGATGTCGGCGCCCGCGAAAAACGATCCCGCGCGGGCCGAGAGCAGGACGACGCCCCGCGGTTCCGGGCCGGCATCCAGCCAGTCGAGGACGTCGGCAAGATCCCGGATGACCGCCTCGGTGATCACGTTTTGCCGGTGTTCGGCGACGTAAAACGACAGCACCACGAGGCCGTCGTCGAGTCGCTCGGCGGTGAGCGTTCGGCGACCCCGTTCGGGGTCCCGTGCAAGGGCCGTCATGGCTGTGATTCCGTCTGGGGCGGCTCCCGGCCCGTTCGCTTGCCTGAACCGGGAAAACCGCTAGTGTATCGGGACTTTTGCAAGCTCCATACACGGAGGTTTCGGCCGGCCATGAAGTTCGCTCCGACCAGTGCCAACCCCTCGTCTGCGTGCCTCGCCGGCCGCACTCGCGCCCTCGAATCCTGGCCGCTGCTCTTGGCCGCGTGGGTCGCGCTCGTGGCGATCGGCGCGGTCGGGCGGCTCTGGCAGCCGGGCTGGAACGTGACGCCGATGGCGGGCGTCGCGCTCGCGGCCGGCGCCGTCTTTCCTCATCCGCTCCTCGCGGTGAGCGTGCCGCTCGCGTCGCTCGCCCTGAGCAATCTTGTCATGCCCGGCTATGGCAGCCTGGCGATGGCTGCGGTGATTTATGCGGCGACGGCGTGGCCCGTCGTGCTTGGCGGCCGGCTCGTGCCGGGCAAGGCGTGGCAGGCCGTGATCGGCAGCGCGCTTGCCAGCTCGCTCGTCTTCTATCTGACGACCAACCTCGCTCACTGGTGGCTTACGAACGATTATCCGCACACGCTCGCCGGCCTCGCGGCCTGCTATGTCGCGGCCCTGCCGTTCTATCGCTGGATGCCGGTGGGCGACGTTGCCTGGAGCGTGGCCCTCTTCGCCGGACTCCTGGCAGTGCGGGCGCCGCTGTCTTCGGTGCGGGCGGCCCGCGTCACTGAGGCGGCTTGACTGCCCCGTGATGCCGTTGAGAATGCATGAGGACGGTTCGCCGTCCGTGATCGTCGATTGGTTGGTGGATGGTCCGCTGCGGGAATGGCGGAATTGGCAGACGCGCCAGGTTGAGGGCCTGGTGGTAGTAATACCGTGCAGGTTCAAGTCCTGTTTCCCGCATTCAGTTTTTCGAGATCGACGACGCCGCGGAGCCACCTGAGATGAGCGAGTCTGTTTCCCCGGTTGAGCCGGCCAAACTGGAAGAGTCGACCGAGACGGGGGCCGGGGCACCGCGGCGGATTCCGATCGGCACGCAGCGGCCCGGCGTGGCCGCGCCGAAGCTCCCGCCCCGGCATCAATACTCGGTATCGCAGCCGGCTGCAGCCCCTGCTGGCTCGGCCACCACGGAGCCCGCGCCAGAACAGGCCCCGAAGGCAGCCGCAGCGACTCCCGCGGCGGAAGCCGCCGCGCCGGCCGCTCCCGCTGCATCATCCGCTCCCGCCGCCCCGGCCGAGCCGAAGCGGGATGGCAAGCCGCGCCGCGACAAGCGCGGCCCCGCGAAGACCGCATTCACCGATGCCGTGCCGCCGCAGAAGCGGGTGGCCGTGCCCAATCTGCGGGCCGCCCTCGAAGACGATCTCGAATCCGACTTCCAGGCCGCGCTCGAGGGTGTGGCCGTCGATGAACTGCTCACGGGCAGCGTGCCCGCAAAGGCCGAGGCGCCGCTGGATCCGGGCGCCCGCGTGACGGGCACCGTCGTGAGCGTCGGCCCCGACACCGCCTTCATCGACCTCGGCGGCCGTCGCCAGGGCGCGATGAAACTCGTGAATCTCGACGACGTGCCGAATGTCGGCGACGTCTTGCAGCTTTCCGTCGGCGGCCGCAGCGACGAAGACGGCCTCTATGACGTCGCCCCCGCCAACCGCGCCGTCGCCGTCGAAGACTGGTCGCAGCTCGAGGCGGGCATGATCGTCGAAGCGAAGGTGACGGCCGCCAACAAGGGCGGCCTCGAATGCGAAGTGGCGGGACTCCGCGGCTTCATGCCGGCGAGCCTCGTGAGCCCGTGGCGCATCGAAAACCTCGAGGAGATGGTGGGGCAGACGATCGAGAGCCTGGTCACCGAGATCGTGCCGGCGGCCCGTCGCCTCGTGCTTTCCCGCCGCGCCGTCATCGAGCGGCAGGCCGCCGACGCCCGCGCAACGATGCTCGAGACGCTCGAAGTGGGCTCGACGCTCGACGGCATCGTGCGGAGCGTCCGCGACTTCGGCGCCTTCGTCGACATCGGCAACGGCGTCGAGGGCCTCGTGCACGTCAGCCAGCTCTCCTGGGACCGCGTCGCGAACCCCGCCGACGTCCTCCAGCCCGGCCAGAAGGTCCGCGTTGTCGTGAAGAAGATCGATCGCCAGACCGGCAAGATCGGCCTCTCCGCCCGCGACCTGGTCGAGAGCCCCTGGAAGAACGCCGGCGTGAAGTACCACACCGGCGCCACGGTCCGCGGCAAGGTGAGCCGCATCGCCCAATTCGGCGCCTTCGTGAAGCTCGAGCCGGGCGTCGAGGGTCTCGTCCACGTCTCGGAAATCGCCACACGGCACATCCGCAGCGTGGGTGATGTGCTCAAGGAAGGCGAGGAGGTCGAGTGCCGTGTCCTCGACGTCAATCCCGATGAGCAGCGGCTCTCGCTCTCGATCAAGGCCCTCGCCCCGAAGCCCGCGGCTGCGCAATCCGCGGCCGAGCCCGAGGCCGAGGAACCGGCCGAGGAGGCACCGGCCCCGGTCGTGAAGAAGCGCACCGGCCCGCTGAAGGGCGGCCTCAGCAGCCAATCCGAAGGCGCCCGCTTCGGCCTCAAGTGGTAGGGCAGGCCTCCGTGCCTGTCTTGTCTGGTGGCACGGGCTTCAGCCTGTCATGCCCCATCCCTGCACCGTTGCGCAGGTGCAAACGACCCGCATTCGGAGCCGGCGGTAGGCATGCTCGAATCCGGTCGTGTTGAGAGTTTCAGTCTCGTGGGTTTTGATCGGGAGCCAATAGTCCTCAACGACTCCCTTCTTCTGCGCGTGCCCACCGACCTTCTCCGCCGAAACTGCCAGACCTGATTGATCTGCAAAGACGTAGGACAGGCCTCCGTGCCTATTCCAGACAGGCAGAGACGCCTGTCCTACGAGAATACGGGAGGCTTCGGGTGACCCGCACCCCGCTCGCCGGCGTTGCTGACAAGCGAAGGCAGGATGCCGAGAGCGCAGTCAGCATCGAGCGAGCGGAGGGCATGCGGGCACCGATCCGCGTTAGCGGATTGGTCGTACGAAGCGAGCGTCCGGAGAGCGGGGTGCGGGTCACCCGA
>JBKDMX010000063.1:0-31495 GCA_046343855.1 Planctomycetia bacterium | reverse complement strand
ACGGAGGCCTGTCCTACGAAGGGCGGAGCCCGTCAAGCGAAAATCGGCAGGATGCCGATGTTTCGCGTGTACACAGACAGGCACGGAGGCCTGTCCTACGAAGGGCGGAGCCCGTCAAGCGAAAATCGGCAGGATGCCGATGTTTCGCGTGCTACATGATCAGCATCGCGTCGCCGTAGCTCAAAAACCGATACCGCTCGCGGATCGCCGCCTCGTAGGCCTGACGGATCAGGTCGCGCGATGCGAACGTGCTCACGAGCACCATGAGCGTGGTCCGCGGCATGTGGAAATTCGTCAGCAGGCAATCGACCACACGGAACGAGAAGCCGGGCTTGATGAAGAGATCGGTCGAGCCGCTCCAGGCCGTGAGCCCGCCCGCCGGCGAACGGCTGGCCGCCGTCTCGAGCGTGCGCACGGCCGTGGTGCCGATCGCCACGACACGGCCGCCCCGCGCCTTGGTCTCGCGGATCGCGGCGACCGTCGCCTCAGGGCAGTCGCACCACTCGGTGTGCATCGGATGGTCGTCGAGCCGCTCGGTGGAGATCGGCCGAAACGTGTCGAGGCCGACGTGGAGCGTGACCTGCGCCCGGCCGATGCCGCGGGCGGCGAGCGCGGCGAGCAGTTCTTCCGTGAAGTGCAGGCCGGCCGTCGGCGCGGCCGCCGAGCCTCGCTCGCGTGCGAAGACGGTCTGATAGCGGGCCAGATCCCCCTGCGCCTCCTCGCCGCCGCGGATGTATCCCGGCAACGGCACCCGTCCGACGCGGTCGAGGATCACGTCGGACGATCCTCCCGTCTCGGGCCGCACGATCCACGTGCCGCCTGGGCCGCGGCCGACGAGCGCGAGTGACTCCGATTCGTGGCCCTCGCGATCAATGAGCACGACCCGCTCGCCGATCTCCGGCCGGCCGCGGGTCTGCGCCAGGATCCGCCATCCGCCGCCGGGCTCCTCCTGCAGAAAGAGCCCCTCCCACTTGCCGCCGGTGGCGGCGCGGCGTCCGACGAGCCGCGCGGGCACGACCCGCGTGTCGTTGACGACGACGAGATCGCCGGGCTCGAGCAGATCGGGCAGGTCTCGGACGTGGCGGTGGTCGATCGCGCCGTCGGCGCGGCGCAGCACGAGCAGCCGCGCATCGGCCCGCTGATGAAGCGCCTGCTGCGCGATCAGCTCTTCGGGGAGGTCGTAGTCGTAGAGGTCGGCGTCGGACATGGGCCTTCCATACTATCGCGAGCATCGCGAAAAATCGGCCGCACCGCGTGCGGCGGCCCGCGTGGTACAACGGAAACATGTCGACGAGCGTGCATACAAGCGTTTTGCCAGCGGAGGTGATGTCGTTCCTCGGCGTGAAGCCCGGCATGCGCGTGGTCGATGGCACGCTCGGTGGCGGCGGGCATACCAGGCTCCTCGCGGAGGCGGTCGGCCCCGACGGACTCGTGATCGCGGTCGATCGCGATCCAGTAGCGATCGACCGCGGCGCTCGCGAACTCGCCGGCCTGCCAGTGCGGTTCGCGCAGGCCAACTTCCGCGACATCCCGGAGGTGCTCGACGCCCTCTCGCTCGATGCGGTCGATGCGGTGCTCCTCGACGTCGGCCTCTCGAGCGACCAGCTCTCCGATGAATCGCGCGGCTTCTCGTTCGAATCCGACGGCCCGCTCGACCTGCGGTTCGACCCCACGGAGGGCGAGCCCGCCTGGCGGATGGTGAACCGCATGAAGCCCGAGAGCCTCGCCGACATCATCTTCGAATACGGCGAGGAACGGTTCAGCCGCCGCATCGCCCGCAGGATCGCCGCCGTGCGCGAGAAGCAGCCGATCCGCACCGCGCGGGAGTTTGCCCGGATCGTGACGTCGGCGATTCCGAAGCAGCACCCGCCGCCGCGGATCCACCCGGCCACGCGCACCTTCCAGGCGCTCCGCATCGCCGTCAACGAAGAGCTCAAGTCGCTCAGAATCGCGCTCGAACGCATCCCCACGCGGCTCGTGCCCGGAGGACGGCTGGCGGTGATCTCGTTTCATTCGCTCGAAGACCGGCTCGTGAAGCAGGCGTTTCGCAACACGCAGGTCTGGGAGTGCCTCACCCGCTCGCCGATCGAGGCCTCCAACGAGGAAGTGTTGCGGAATCCACGCAGCCGTTCCGCCAAGCTGCGGGCGGCCGCGCGGCTGCCCGCACCAGGCTGAAACGCCGCTTTTGTGGCCGCCGACCGATCTGGCAACAGCCGGCTCGATTCAGCACAATCCCGCCCCCCCGGGATCCCCCCTCCCGGCTGCGATTTCCGGCTGCGAGCGATGGGACGAGAAACCAAATTCCTTCTGGCGGTGTTGGCCGCGCTGACAGGCGCGTTTGTCGGCGTATTGTCGATGAAGCTGCTCGTGCCGCGGCCGCCCGCCGGCGCCGGCCCGGATGTGGAGGTGCCGCAGGAGTTTGCCGGCGGCCAAGATCTCGTCGAGCCGCCGAGCCTCGGCCAGCGAAGCCTCCCCGCGAGCGCCTTCGCCGCCGCCCCCGATTTCGTCCCGGCAGCCCGGCCCGATGCCGCGCCGCCCGATGCCATGCCGCCGGTGGCCAATCCACCGCGCGATCCCTTCGTCGCGCGAACAGCCTTCGGACCGGCTGCCGTCGAGGCCGATGATCCCGCGCCGCAGCCGGAGGCGCCTCCGTCTGAAATCGCCACGCGTCCGGCGGAGTTTGTGCCGGCTTTCGACGCGCGGCCGATCGAGCCCGTCGAGAAAATGCCGGCACCGCCTGTGGCCGCGCCCTCGCGATACACCGCCGTTGAATCCGACGTGGCTGTCGAGCGGCCCGTGCCGGAGCGCAGCGCCGGCCCGATCGCGGGCGAGCACATCGTGCAGCCGGGGGACTCGTGGTGGTCGCTCGCCGAGCGAGCCTACGGCGATGGTCGGCTCTACCGTGCCATCTTCGCGTGGAACAAGGCACTCGACCCGCGTGTGGCGCTCACGCCCGGCACGCGGCTCGAGATCCCGCCCGCAGCCAAACTGCAAGCCGCCTGGCCCCGCCTCATGCCGAAGTAAACCGCTTGCTCCACAAGCGGATTTGGATCCGCTTGCGGAGCAAGCGGTCTACGTCCCAGCCACGAGCTGCGTGATGTGGTAGAAGACCGGCGCGGCAAAACACATCGAGTCGATGCGGTCGAGCACGCCGCCATGCCCCACGACGAGCGTGCCGTAATCCTTCACGCCGCGGTCGCGCTTGATCGCCGACATCGTCATGCCGCCGGCGAAGCCCATGATGGCGATCACGAAGCCGGCGAGCGCCGCCTGCCACGGCTCGAAGGGCGGCGCTGCCCACCAGAGCACGGCCGCGAGCAGGGCCGTGCTCGTCGCGCTGCCGAGCAGCCCCTCCCAGGTCCGATTCGAGCTCACCGTCGGCGCGACCAGCCGCCGGCCGAGCATGCGGCTCCACACATACTGCATGCAGTCGGCGAACTGCACGAGCAGGATCAGGAAGAAGAGCAGACGGAAATTGGCGCCGCGGCCGTCGGCGGCTGCCCCCACGATTGGAATCTGCAGGAGCGCCGGGGCGAAGGAGAGGCAGTAGACGCAGACGACGAGCCCGGCCTGGATCTTCGCCGTCCGCTCGAGAAACCGCTTGTAGTCGCCCGCGAATGCCACCCGCGCGAGGATGAAGAGCGTGGCGTAGACCGGCAGAAAGACGCTGAAGATGTCGTAGCGATTGAGGCCCACGAGCACGTAGTGCAGGGGCGTGAAGAGGAAGAAGACCCAGAAGAGCGCGCGGTGATCGCCCTTGCGGGTGGGCGTGAGCGTGATGAATTCGCGGAGCGCCCAGAAGGAGACCAGGCCGAAGAGCACCACCGTGGCCGTCGTGCCGAGCCAGAAGGCGGCCGCCAGCACGGTGCACATGATCCACCAGCCGCGGAGCCGGAGGTTGAACGTGTTGACAGCCGCGGGGTCGAGGCCGCGGTCGGGATGTCGCTTGAGAAACTGCCCCACGGCCGTGGCGGCGGTGAGCAGCGTGAGGACGCCGGCGATGAGCGCGATCGTGCGGAGGTCGTTCATCGGGAGCCGGTCATTCCTTGAGCGCGAGCACGGCGCGGCGCGCCCGCTCGAGGAAGTCGAGCTTCGCCTCGCCGCGCTCGAGCCAGAGCGGTGGCCCGAAGCTGATGCAGGAGAGGAGCGGCACGGGCAGAAACTCGCCGCGCGGCAACACGCGATTGAGGTTGTCGATGTGCACCGGCACGAGCTCGATCTCGGGCCGCTTCTTCGCGAGGTAGTAGAGCCCGCTCTTGAATTCGCCGATCTCGCCGGTGACGCTGCGGCCGCCCTCTGGGAAGACGATCAGCGACTTCGTGGTACCCACCTCGCGGAGCATGAGGTCGACCGGGCTTTGGTGCACCTTGATGTCGGTGCGGTCGATGAGGATCGCGTTGAAGACCTCCTGCGCGAGCCAGCGCCGCACGATGCCGCGCGACCAGTAGTCTTTCGCGGCAACGGGCCGCGTCAGCTCGCGGACGGCCTGGGGCAGCGACGACCAGATGACGATCGCGTCGAGGTGGCTCGTGTGGTTGGCGAAGTAGACCCGCTGGCATGTGTCGGGCTGGCTGGCGACCCAGCGCACACTCGCACCGCTGAGCAGCCGCGCGAGCGCGGCCAGCGAGAGGCCTGCCGCCCGACAGAATGGCGACGGGCCGTCGGCCGCGGTGCCCGCCTGGGGCTGCGGGGCGGGCGTGAGCGTGTCGGCGGGGGAAAGCATCAGCATAGTTTTGGCCGTGGCCTGCGACGCGGTCAATCGCCGGCCGTTGCCGGGGCGCCGGCCACGAATGGATTGTGCCGCTTCTCGTGGCCGACGGTCGTTTCCTCGCCGTGGCCGGGAAAGACGATCGTGTCGTCCGGCAGCGTGTAGAGGCGATGCCGGATGCCGGCGGCGAGCGCGTCGAAGCTGCCGTCGGGGAAGTCGGTCCGCCCGATGCTGCCCCGAAAGAGGACGTCGCCGCCGAAGACCAAGGTCGGCCGGCAGCCGTCGATCCGGTAGACGACGTGGCCCGACGAATGCCCCGGAATCTCGAAGACGCTGATCGCGAAACCTGCGAGATCGAGCGTTTCCTCGTCGTCGAGCAGCCGGTCGGCCGGCGGGCTCACAAGCGCGATGCCGAAGGCGCCGGAGAGATTGCCCGTGGGATCGCGGAGCTTCGACGCGTCGCCGCGACCGATGAGGATCGGCAGCCGCGGCCACTGGTCGCGAAGGACTTCATTGCCGGCGATGTGGTCGGAGTGGCCGTGGGTGAGCAGGATCGCCTGCGGCGCGAGCCCCTGCGAAAGCACCCAGGCAATGATCCGGTCGGGCTCGAAGCCGGGGTCCACGACGAGACACTCGGCTCGACCGGGGTGAAACAGCACGTAGCTGTTTTCCGCGAACGGCGCCGAATCGATCCGAGCCACCCGGACATCGGGGCACGGCTCGAGGAGATCGACGTGGGCCATGGGGAACCTGGTGGCAGGGGGGCGAAGGCTGGATCAACGAGCATCGTCCGGCCTCGTCAACCGGGCAAGCACGCCTCGTTTTCCTGCGAAAAACAGCTCTGAAGGGGCCTGGAACTGGGGTGGTCGCCCCTGGTGCGCGCCGCTACACTCCCGCCTCCTCGCAGGTAGCGGGGGCCGAAATGGTATGCCGCGAGTGGATCGGATTCGCGGGCTGTAACGGCCGATTCACGATCGCTCATGCCCCACCGCCGGTGGGGCGATGACACAAGCAACTGTTTCGATCCATGGAGGGATGAGAGATGGTCGGTCTGGCAAGGACGCTGCTCGGCGTCGGTGGCGGCATCGTCATGTGTGCGGCGTCCGTGGTCTGCGGACCCGTCGCCGCGGTCTTCGGCCAAGACGCCGCCCCCGCCACCCAGCCGCAGGCTCAGGCTCCGGGCAATCTCGGTCCCGGGCTTCTGCCGAACGGCGGCCTGCCGCAGGGCAATGCCAACGCCGGCGACGCCGCCGCCTCCGCAGCCGGCGCGCACCCGCTGCAACCAGCCCTCGAACTGGCCCAGAAGGGTCTGGCCGGCATCCGCACCAACATCCAGGATTATTCCGCGACCGTCGTGAAGCGCGAGCGTATCGACGGCAAGCTCGGCGAGCACGAATACATGTTCGCCAAGATCCGCCAGCAGCCGTTCAGCGTCTATCTTTATTTCCTCGGCCCCGACAGCGTGAAGGGCCAGGAGGTGATCTACGTCGACGGCCGCAACGACGGAAACATGCTCGCGCACGCCGGCAGCGGCGTTCGCGCGATGATGGGCACCGTGTCGCTCAAGCCGCAGAGCATGCTCGCCATGCAGGGCAACCGCTATCCGATCACCGAACTCGGCGTGGAGAACCTCACCCGCCGACTGGTGGAAGTGGCCGAGCACGACAAGCAATTCGGTGAGTGCGAAGTCAACTTCTACCCCAACGCGAAGGTCAACGGCCGCATCTGCACCTGCATCCAGGTGGTGCATCCCGTGCCGCGCCGCAACTTCCGCTTCCATCTGGCCCGCGTCTTCATCGACGACGAGCTCACGATCCCGATCCGCTACGAGGCCTACGACTGGCCGCAGCAGCCGGGCGGTCAGCCGGTGCTCATGGAGGAGTACACCTACATGAACGTGAAGGTCAACAACGGCTTCACAGACGCCGACTTCGACCCGAAGAACACGGCCTACAAGTTCGGCGCGAAGTAACGCGGTCTCTTCCGCCTGTTTCGCACGCCTCAACGCGCCCAAGCCGGCTTCGGGTGACCTGTACCCCGGCTCTCCGGACGCTCGCTACGTACGACCAATCCGCTAAAGCGGATCGGTGCCCGCATGCCCTTCGCTCGCTCGATGCTGACTGCGCTCTCGGCATCCTGCCTTCGCTTGTCAGCAACGCCGGCGAGCGGGGTACAGGTCACCCGAAGCCTCCGCTTACTGCATGTCCGCTCTCGAGCAATAGCCCGAGAGAACGTCCAGGCAGCCCCAGACCCCTCCGCATTCTGAATAATTCGCAGGGGAGGCTTTGGGTGACCCGTGCCCCGGGAGCCGGCGTATGCCGCCAAGCGCAGCCAGGATGGCGAAGCGCAGGCGGCATCCGAGCGAGCGAAGGGCAGGATGCCCGTAGCGAGCGTCCGGCGACGGGGTACGGGTCACCCAAAGCCGGCTTGTGCGAGTTGACGTTCAACGCGCAAGCGAGGAGAGCTGGGGCGTTTCTCGCGTGGCCATTTGGATCGCCTTTGGCTGAAGTGGCGAACGGATAAACCTTGCTTGCGCTGCGGGCTTTCATCGGCCACAAGCGACGCAAACCGGTCTGGCAACGACGAAAGAACCTCCGCTAGTGTCCGCCGCCCGGGAAGGATTCCGGGAACGGAACGAGCAGTTCGCACGGAGGTGGTCGGCTGATGCAGTACGGACGCAGTGTCTCGCGGGGCGGGTCGATCGGGCTCGTGTTGTGGTTCGTCGTGTGGTCCGCATGTGCCGTGGCCGAGGCGGCCGGCCATCGCACCGCGAATTTTATCGTCGACGCCCCGACTGACTCGCTGGCTCGCCGCATCGGTGACGCCGCCGAGCAGTATCGGCACGATCTCGCGATCGAGTGGCTCGGCAGCCCGCTGCCGCGCTGGAGCCGCCCTTGCCCGATCAAGGCACAGGTGGCGCCGCATCTCGGCGCCGGTGGGGCGACGAGCTTCGTCTTCGACGGCGGCGAGGTCTTCGGCTGGACGATGACGATCCAGGGGAGCGAGGAACGGATCATCGATTCCGTCCTGCCGCACGAGATCACCCACACGATCTTCGCCAGCCACTTTCGCAAGCCCCTGCCCCGCTGGGCCGACGAGGGTGCCTGCACCACCGTGGAGCATCCCGTGGAGCGTGCCCGCCAGCACCGTCTCCTGATCGAGTTCCTCACCACCGGCCGGGGCATCGCCTTCCACGAGATGTTTGCGATGCGCGAGTATCCGGCCGACGTGCTGCCCCTCTATTCGCAGGGCTACTCGCTGGCCCGTTACCTGATCGAGCGCGGCGGCCGGCACAAGTATGTCACCTTCGTGGGCGACGGTCTCGCCACCGACGACTGGCAGGGCGCGCTCCAGCGCCACTACGGCGTGGGGGGCGGGCTCGCCCAGATGCAGCAGATCTGGCTCGACTGGGTGAAGCAGGGCTGCCCCGCGCCGCCGGCTTCGCTCGCCGCCGCGCCGCCGCGGCCGATCACCGCACCGGGCATGCTCGCCGGCACGACCCGCGGCCAGAGCCCCGACCCGCAACCGGTCGCGCCGCCGCGCACGAGCGTGGCCGCGGTGTCGAATGCGTCGGGCCGTCGGTCGATCTACGCGCTCCAGGCCCGCCGCCTCGTCGAAGGTGGCGAGCCCAAGCCGACGCGGTAGGAGGAAGCGAACGGTCTACTTTCCGCGCGGCGCGATCTGCGTGACCGAGCTCTCGCGTGCGGCGGGTGAGTTGACGACGAGCTGCGTGACGGTGTCTTCGTCGGTGGGCTGTGGCGTCGCCGCGCCGGGCGTATGCCGCGACCAGAGCAGCTCCCGCGCCACGGCGACGATCGCAAAGGCGACGAGCAGCGAGCCGGGCCATGGAGGGGTGAGCGTCAGGAGCCAGGCCGTGCCGAGCGCGGCGGCGATGCCGGGGAAAAACCAGCGGCCCGTGCGCGACCAGTCAAACGCCGACCGCCGCGCCAGCCGCAAGGCCGCCCCACCGAGCACGACCGTCGCCAAGGTCATGATCGCGCGGCCCGGCACCGAGGGATCGGTCGGCCGGACGCCGCGGATCGTGAGCTCGCCTACAGCGGGATTCATGATCACGTGTGTCGCCGCGGTCGATGCCCAGCCGCTCGCGACGGGCGCGACGGGCTTGGGCCATGATCCATCCGTCGCAGCCTCCTTCCAGCGGCTGCCGACGAACGCCTGCAGCCGCTCCTGCTCCGGTCCGGATGCCGCCGCGATCGCGCGGTCGAAATCCGCCTGGAGCCGACCGATGGCGGCCTTGCGTTCGGCGGTGATCATCGCCGCATCGACCACGATCGCCGGCTCGGCCACACGCAGCGCGAGCCCGCGCGGCGATCGCAGCGTCCATACCACGCGCGTGCAGGGCAGCCCGACGATCGTCGGCGCCGGCAGCTCCACGGGGGCGCCGTCCACGAGCCGATTGCCCAACTCCCCGGCAAACACCACGATCAGCGACCGCGGCCAACGCACGTCGTGCAGCCGAAGCTCCCACTCGTTCGACTGCCCCGAGAGCGACGGCACGCCCGGCACCAGGGCGTGGCCGTCCACGAAGGCGTCATACAACCGCATGCCGGGAGGGAGCCGCAGCCGCACCAGCGGATCCTGGCCCAGCATCTCGAACCGCGCGAGCCCCCAGGCGCGGCCGCGCTCCTCGACATGGAATTCGATGTCGGCCAGTTCGACGCGCGGCCCCTTCGACTCGCTCGCCGCGAGGATCGCGGCATCGGCCTCCGCGGCGTCCGACGCCTCGGCCGGGGGATTCTGCGGCAACGCCGGATTGACGGCCGCGTCGGGCTCGTCGTCCAACACGTAGACGGGCGGCCGCTCGTCGGCGAACAGGTCAGCAGAGCGGTCGAGGGTCGTGGAGCCGGCCGTCGAGTTCCACGTCACCGCCATCGGCACGCTGTCATCGAGCACGGCCCGCACGAGCGGCAAGATGCCCTCGCGGGCGGGCGCGACGGGCAGATGAGCGGCGAACTCGAGCCGAAACCGCCCGGCCCGCGGCTGCTGCACAACGGCCACCACGCGGTCGGCCGCGACCCTCGTCCAGCGCAGGTCGATCGCACCGCGATCGACCGGGTCGAGCGGCTGCAGGCTCTCCTCGAAGAGGCTGAGCCGGTCGATCACGCTGCCACGCGGCACGTCAATCGGCATCGCGACGAGCGCGGCCGAGCTTGCGTCGATCCGCGCCTCCAGCTCGAACCGCGTCTGCCCCTCGAAGAGCCGCACCGACAGATTCTGCGTGCCGGGCAGGGCCTGCCGGCGCCGTTCCGTGGTGATCCGCGCCTGCTGCAGTCGGCCCGAAGCGGGCAGCACCGGTGCTGCGGCAAGCGTCGGCCCACCCTCCGCGACGGTCGCCGCGTGTGTGTGCTCCGAAAACCAGGCGTGCGTCTGGAGCTCGGGATCGCTCTCCCGCGATGGCAGCGTGACCGCGGCGGCGGACAGCGACACCTGCACCGCGAGGCTCGGGGACGGAAGCAGACGGGTCGTGCGGCGATCGATGGCGACTCCCTCGAGCCAGGCCTGCGGGAGGTCGAACGAGCCGACCGGATCGACGAGCGGCATGCGAAACGGGATCTCGATTCGCACCGCGCCACGCTCGGGGGTCGATCGCCCCGCGAGAAATCGGTTTCCGCCCAGCGGCCGGATCGTGATCCCCTGCTCGATCGGCCCGGCCAACTCGACCGGGGCAAGCCGCGGATCGGCCGCCACCACGATCGACGAGAGGATCTCCTCCCCGGCGTCGATCTCGAAGACGGCATTCACGCGACAGGCATCGAGATCCCAGAAGACGTCGTTGCGGCTCTCGGACGACCGCACGAGCCCGGCAATCGCGGTTCGCCCGTCGGCCGACCGAACGAGCTGCACCGCCGCCGAGCGCGACACATCATGCCGCGTGCGTCCGTCGCCATCCGTGGCGAGCCGCGGCGCCACGGTGAACGGCCCGTCGTGCGGACCGCGTTCGCAGACAACCGGCGCGGCGCCCCGCTGGCTCGCGTTGGGCTCGCGGAGGACGAGCGATCCGGACGGCGCCGGCGGAATGTCGATCCGCGCGTATTCGAGATCGCCCGCCCGCGTCACCGCCGGCTCCACGTCGATCTCGATGCGATGCCGGCCGGCATCGGGCAGCCGCAGCCGCACGCTGCGATCGCCCGCTTCCGGCCGCACCGCGAGGGGCCGGCCGTTGACCAGCGCCGACGCCGCGAGCCAGCGGCCACCGGCAGCCCCCTGCCCAAGCACGAGCATGGCGCCCGCGTCCGCATCGACGTCGATCGCCAGCCGCCAGACTGCGGTCGGCAGGCGATCGTCCGCCGCCACGCTCGCCTGCACGTCCACGTTCATCACGCGCACCGCCGCGGAGGGATCGCCAGCGCGGCGCACGAGCACGCGAAAGAGCGGCTCCGGCACGAGCGCCGTCTCGCCACCATCGACGGGCGTGATGTAGACCCGCAGCGGCTCGGAAGCCGGCGACTCCGCGCGGGCAGAGGGCAGCGCGAGGCAGGCGGCAAGCGCCGTCGCCACCGGCACCAGCCGGCGAGCATCGCGGAGCCACCGCGCATCGAGACACCACGCCGCCACCGCGGCCCACCAGGCCGCCCGCGCGATCATCTCGTAGGGGCTCACGACCCACAGCGTTGTCAGCGCCGTGACGATGCACAGTGCGAAGGGCAGCCAAGACCGCATTCGCGCCAGCGCGAGCGACGCGAGGACGACCCCGAAGCCGGCCAGCATCGCAGCGGCCCGCAGGAGACTCGCGCGGATCACGAGCAAGCCTGCGTGGCCACTGGCCGCCGGCACGAGCAACCGTTCCCGGAATCCCTCGACGATCGAGGCCGATGCCGCCGGCGTGGCGGGTGATTCGCCGGCGCGTGGCCCGCTGCCGGATCTTTCAAAACCCGGCCTCAGCAGCCGGGCGCCGAGGAGCCGCTCGATCCAATCGGGGGATTCAAAGCCGGCGCCGCGGCTCGCCATCGGCACCGCCACGTCGAGCGGCGGCGGCATGAGCACCCGCCAACTCCTCTCGAGCACGGGCAGATCGAGCACACCCGGGCTCGGATCGACTTGCCAGATGCCGATCCCCGGCGCCGCGTCCGCGACGCTGCGCACGATCGCCCGCAGGCGACGGCGGCCCACCGGCAGGTCGATCGTCACCGTCTCCTCGTCGAGACGGTCGTTGGAGGCAAGCCGCACGCCGTCGATGAGAATGCCCTGCAGCCGCCTTCCCGCTGGGAGCGAAAGCGTGATGGAAAACCGGCCGTGATTCTCGATGTCGTAGATCGTCTCATATTCGGTCTGCCCCGAAGTGTGGCACCACACCCTCGTCTCCTCGCTCCAGGCCCAGGCGCGGGAGTCGTCGCCGGCGCCGCCCGGAATCACTTCCGCCACCGTCTCCTGCGGTCCGATCGCCGCGGGAGACGACGGAAACGAAAACTCGCCGACCGTGTCGGGAAGCTGTTCCGCATCGTCGCTGCGCTGCCCCTCCGGCGCGATGCCGCGCGGGGGCAGTTCACCGAGCCGGCGATTGAGCACCTGCGCCCGCGTGCGGCCGCCGTCACGGATCACCACCTGCCCCACCTGCCTCACGGCGCCATCCACCCAGGCAAGCGGCACCGGCACGGGCGCTGCGAACGGCACCGTGCGGATCGCGCGCACCGTCAGCGGCTCGCTGACCGGCGGGGCGATCTCGACCAGCCACGATTCCGCCACGGCGGTGGCGCTTGCCGCATCGAGACGGCCGCCAGGCGCCGACTCGATCCGCCGCGCGATCACGGTGCCGGTCGCCGGCGGGAGCAGCGACCATTCGAGCAGTCCGTCCATCGGCTCGGAAAACTGCACCACCAGGGCATCGAGTTCGGACGTATCGGGGCGGCACTCGAACGTGAACGACTCGGTGAGCCGATCGTCGCGGGCGGTGAGCCGCACCTGCACGTGCGCATCGAGGGGCGGGCGGCGGCGCACCAGCCGTGCCTCCCACGCCGACAGCCGGGCGCCGGCAGCGGCCCAGCCACGCGTGGCCCCCTCCTCCGCGAGCATGGCGAGCCGCGGAGGGAGCGGTTCCTCGAGGAATCGGCCCGCGATCGGCTCGACCGTTGCGTCGGGGTTCGTCTTGAACGCGATGATCGATTGAGCCGCGGATTCCCCTTCGAGCGACACCATGTCGATGTCGGCGGCCGAGAAGCTCGTGTCGAGCGGAACGCCGGCGCGATGCCCCGTGATCCGGAGCCCGAGGCCGCGGTCAGGCGTCGCCGCCACCGTCAGGCCGATCCGCAGCGTGGCCTGCGGGCCGTCGCGAACCACCTTCCACTCCACCGGCTCGCCGGCGGCAGGCGCCGCGCGTCGCCGCGGCGGCAGGATTCGGTCGCCGGCCTGCGGCCATTCCACGGCCTCGACCGAGTCGATGATCCACCCCGGGGCCACGCTGCCCTTCACGTCGAAGGCCTCGCCGCGCAGGACGCGGATGTCGCAGGCGGCGCGGCCGAGCACGATCGCGGGAGCGATGTCGATCGTGGTCACGCGGGCCACGTCCCATTCCGGATCGCGGGGCGCAACGGCCGCGCGCACCAGCGCCCGCGGCCCCTGCTGCTCCACGTTCACCGTCGGCTGCCGCACTCCGAAGGGAAGCCCCGCCTCGCCCGCCACGCCAGCCGCCCCCGCCACGACCGGCCAGCCGGCGGCCACTTCCGGCGTGACGGCCAGGCACTCCTTGAAATCGATCTTCGCGAGCGACAAATCCTGCGCGAGCCGCAGCACGATGCCTCCGCCGGCCCAGCGCGACCGCGGCGCGCGGATGAGCGGCAGTGGGGCGGCCGCTGTATCCCCCTTCGCCGCGGAGTCGAAGGGCGCGACGGCCTCCACCACCACGCTCTGCATCGTGCCGGCCGCGGTGGCCGGCAGCGTGATGGAAACCACGCTGCGATCGGGCGACTCCGACCAGACGAGCTCCCGTGCGGTGGCATCTTCCGCAGCATCCGCCTCACGCTCCGGCGCGAAGACCCGCATCACCTCGAGCGTTGCATCCTTCTCGAGTTCGAGCACATCCTCGGTCCACGCCGCCGCGGGCGTCACCCTGGCGGCTACGACCGCCTGCCGGCCACGGATCAGCACGTCGGTCCAGATCGCGAGGCCCGGCGGCTCGCGGTCGGCGGCCATGAGCATCACGTCGAGCGACGTGGAGGGCCCGACCTCGATCCGCCATGCCGTGGGCGCCACGGGAATGGCCCTCGCGCCGCGCACGATCGGCCTGATTCCTGCCGGAAGCCGGAGTGTCACGGTCGAGCGCACGGCCGGCACCAATGGCAGCGAAAATGTTTCGGCCATGCCGCCTTCCATGGTCGCGTTCCAGACGCAGCGGTAGGTGCCGGGCTGCCTGATCGGGATGGCGAACTCTCCGTTTTCTCGACCGAAGACGATCACCTCGCCGGTGCCGGCCGCGGTACGGGCTTCGGCCCGAGTCACGCCGAGCGCGCCCAGCGGCATCTCGCCGGAGAGGCCGCCGCCGATTTCGAACTCGAGCGTGCCGTCGATCCCGCCATCGACGTCGATGGTCGCTTCGTACCGCGCGGCATCGGCCACCAGCGGCAGGTCCGGAGCGTCGGCTGCAGCCCGATCGATCTCCGGCCGCGCGACCGCCTGCTCGAATTCGCGGAGCGACATCGGCACATAGCGTTCGTCGCCCAACGGCACGTCGGCGATCGCGCCGCGCGGAACGTGCACCCGCATGAACGAGAGCGGCCGATCCCCGGCCTCGTCCGGCGCGACCGGCTCCTGGGCGAAGGCGCACGCGGCGACGCAGCCGGCGGCCAGCGCCGAGAGCAGGCCGCGGAGGCACGGTCGCGGACGAAGCGACGATCGCATGCGGACGACGGTGGCGATCATGATGCCGAGCGGCCGGGCGCGGTCGCGCTGTCGGGGGAATGCATGGCCGAGGGGGCGATCACGAGCGAAGGCGCGGGGACGAACCGGGTCGACGATCCGCTCGTCACCATCGGCGCGAGCCGGGGGCGGCCGGTCGCGGCCGGCCGCTCGACGAAGAAACGCAGGCCCGCGGCCACGAGCGAGAACACGAGCCCCGGCACCGCGGCCTGGGCAAACAACGGTGCGAGATCGGGCATGGCCGACGCCGCGAGCACCAGTCCGCTCGCCAGCGTGAGCACGACCGACGTGCGGCGCACCGCCGGCCGGTAGACGAATGCGAGCCCGAGGGCGAGCGCCGGCCCCGACACGGCGAGGACGAGGAGCCAGGTCGGCACGATCCAGACGCGGGCCGCACCGGCAAACCCGACTCCGGAATAGACGGCTCGACGCTCGGCGAGCGGCGCATCGACCGCCGGCGCGAAGGAGGCCGTGTTCGCGAGACCGGCCGCGAGCCGTTCACTGCCGGAGGCCGTGTCGGCCCGAACCCAGGAGGCCAGCACTTCGCGGGAGACGACCGGAACGCGCTCGAAGCCAAACGCTCCCCAGATCCAGCGCTGCTGGGCCGTCCACCGTGCCGGCGGCACCACGACGTGCTGGTCGGATTCCAGCCGCAGCTCCCAATAGAACCGTCGCAACACCGCCCCCTCGGCAAACACCGGCGGATCGAGCACCACCGCCGCCGGCATTCCCGCGGCGCTCCCACCGAACAGCCCGCGCCGCTCGCGGCTCGACTCGATCTGCAAGAGCCACGCGCCGCGATTGACCGTGACAGGCCGCGGCAGCTCCACCGTCACGCGGCCGTCGGGCCGCACGGCCCCGGGCACGAGCTGACCATCGAGCCGCACCTCCACGGCGCCAGGGTCGGCCTCGCCGCTGCGCAGCGGCAGAAAGCCTTCCGGCAGCGAGAGCGAAATCCGCTCGGCCGACGTCGCGACGGCATAGACGTAGATGTCGTCGCGACGGTCGGGCAGGAGCTGCGTCTCCAGCCAGGCTGCCTCGACCACGGTCTCTCCGGCGGTCGATCGTTGCCGGGCCGAGATCGCCAGCGGCACGACGGCCTGCGGCTTGGCGGCCGTCCACGAGCGGGCCGGCACCGAAGTCTGCAGGCCCGCATCGCGGGTCCACGCGTCGCCCCGCACGTCGACGGCCAGTTGATCCTGTGCGAAGAGCGTGAACGTCTGCTGCGAAATCCGCACCCCGTCGGGGGTCACGATCGGCAGCTCATCGGCCACGGTCGTCTCGGGGGGGATCGACGCGGTGGGAATGGAATAGCGAATCGTGACTTCTCCGCTCCCGAGGAGCGGCACCGGCAGCATCGCACGCAGCGGCGTCTCGCCCGGCGGGGCCGCGGTGTCGAACGCTCCTTCCTCGCCGTCGCTTCCGCGGGACGCGGCCAGTTCTTCCGCGACGAACGGCTGGAGCAGCTGCCCTGCCTGGCGCACTTCGAGCGTGCGCGACCGTACGATCGACTCCGGCACGATCAGATCGATGAATTCGAGCGGCACGTGCGCGACCTGAAGCCGCATCGCCTGCTCGACGATCGTATCGGCCTCGTCGATCGTGGCCTGCGTCGAAACCGTCGCATCGACGCGCCGCGGCAAAAAACGGCGCGACGCCGCGAAGGTGCCCTCGACGCCGTCGAGCCGGTAGGCGATCGTCGGACGATCAGCGTCGCCGCGACGACCCACGGGCGCGATCTGCCGCACGAGCCCCTTGATGGCATCGGTGTCGGGAAGCACTTCGATGTCGCTCTGCGACGCGATGATCACGTTCGCGGGGCCGACAAGGTCGGCTCGCGGCGCGGGCGTCTTCCAGAGGAGACGGTCGGCCGACCGCTCGATCGAACGGCCGGCGCGAATCTCGACGACGGCGTCACCCGTGAGCGGCTGCAGGAAGGGGATCACGAGCGCCTTCGATTCGCCCGACACGGCGGAGGTGTCGACGAGGCTCGAAGGCCCGACCTCGTCGATGCCCCAGCCCTCGAGGCCGATCACGATCCGCGAGACCGGCGCTCCGCGCACCGACACGCGAAACCGCGCCTCCAGCGCGATGCGGGTGGCGCCGATCTCGTAGCGATACTCCGGCTCCATGACGACACGGCTGCCGCGGGGCCGCACCCGCAGCGGCAGCGATGCCGGCTGCGACTCGTAGGCGAAGGCGGCCACGAATCCCGGCTGCCGCGCCGAAGACGGCGGATCGATCCGGCGATTGCGGGCAAACTCGTCCCATTCCAGCTGCCAGTCTCCCTCGACCACGAGGCTGGTGCGGCCGCGCTGCCGCCATGAGGGAATGCCCTCGATCGCGAAGCCCTGTGGCTCGAAGGCCTCGCCGCCCGACGCATCGATGGGGCGCTCGCAGGTGAGCTCCACCACCGCGGCGCCCGAGGCCGTCCGTTCCACCTGCACCACCGCAATCGGCTGTTCGTCGGAGCCGGCGCGTTCCACGAGGGCCGCTGGTGGACGCACCGTCTTGAGCGCGGCCTTCGGCGGCAACGCGATCCGGATCGTCTCGGTGTCGGTCGGGAGGTTGTCGAGGCGGATCACGGCGTCGATCACGGCGATGCGGCCGTCGATCCGCACCAGGCTCTCCACCGAGGACTGTGCCGACGCGGTGCTCGGCGACTGCGCCGACTCGCGCGCCGCGACGCGGATCTGCGTGCCACCTGCCAGTCCGGCGCACGAGACGATGCTGCCGCCGCCGGCCTGCGCCGGAGCCACCCGCGGCTCGACCACGGCCGGCCGCACCGTCACCATCGGATCGGTCCGCGGCGTGCGCAGTTCGACGAGCGATGCGGTCGCACCCGGCAGCCGCAGGCGGATCGATTCCGCATTCGGCGCGGCCTCGACGGCGACGGTGCCGACGAGCACGACGCTATGCCGCGCATCGGCCTTGCCCTCGAACCAGCCCTGATACCCGCGCTCCGTGACGAGCGCCGCCGGATCGACGGCCAGCAGAAAGCGGCCCTCCCCGGTGTGCTGCGGTTCGCCGGTGATCACGAAGCCGCCGAGTTCCAGCGGCACGCTCACCCAGCCATCGCGGACCTGCCGCACCGTGAGCGTGACCGTGAGCGGGGAGGATGCGTCGCCCGATCGCCCGGGGTCCGGCAGCGTGCCCGCCACCTTGATGCTCTCGAGCACGGCGGCGGGGGTCTCGGGCAGGCCCGGCAGCCCTTCCTTCAGCCGCAAGAGATCGACGAAGTCGCGGTAGCGAAAGCCGGGCACGGGCACGAGCTGGCCGGCATCGTCGCGCAGATAATAGATCTCGGGCGCGACCTGCTGCACCGCGCCGGAGGCCTTGCCGCGAGGAACTCCTTCGGCCGACTGTCCGGCCGCGCTGCCGCCGATCGCGACGAGCCATGCGATCAGCATGGCGAAGGCGACGACGCCGCAGGGCCGCGATGATGTGAACCGACGTGCTGTCATCAGTGGTGCAGGGATCAGTGGTGCAGGGATCAGGGCGGGCTGGGTCCGCGACGGATGGTAGGCGCCACGACGGCGCGCAGCCCACCCCTCGACAGTAGCTTGCAGACTACCCCCACGCACGCATTTCCGTCACGTTTCGGGCCCGGCCGCTCTCGAGCCCGCACTCCCGTCACAATCGGCTCAACCGGACCGTTCGCAGCCGTCCATGAAGCGTTGCAGGCATTCGAGCAGCCGTGGCGTGCAGGCGGTGATGAACGAGGCCGCCTCGAGCGAGACGGGGCCCGACGGACCGCCGGCGAACGGACCGATCGCCGCGCCCGCCTCGGCGGCGATGAGCAGCCCGGCCGCGACATCCCAGCTCGCGATCCGGCGCACCCAGAAGGCATCGAGCCGGCCGCAGGCCACGTAGGCGAGGTTGATCGCGGTCGATCCGGTGCGCCGCACGGCATGCACGTGGGGCAGCACGGCGAGAAAATCGGCGACGGCCTGCGAATCGCGGCCCACGTGCGGCGGGAAGCTCACGGCCACGAGCGCATCGACCGGATCCTCCTTGCGGGCCGCGGCGATCCGCCGGCCGTTCAAGCAGGCGCCGCCGCCGGCCCGCGCGGTGAAGCACTCATCATGCACCGGATCGTAAATCGTCGCGGCGAGGATTTCGTCTCCCCGCGCCAGCGCCACCGACACGCAGTAGGCGGGAAAGCCATGGACGTAATTCGTAGTGCCGTCGAGCGGATCGACGTGCCAGCGAAAACCGCCCGCGTCCCCCGCCCCGCCGTGCCCCTCGTCGTGGATCGATTCCTCGCCGATGAAGCCGTGGTCGGGAAAGGCATCGAGGACGATCCGCCGGATGTCACGCTGCGAGGCGATGTCGGCTTCGGTGACCAGATCCCGCGGCCCCTTGTTCGACACGCCGAACTTGCCGAGCCATTCACGCAGCACGCGACCACCGGCCCGCGCCGCCGCCTCACACACCTCGAGATGATCCTTCATGCTGTTCGCACACCCATCGCGTGGCCGTGGCCCACGCTACAATCCGGCCCTCGAACACGCGCTCCTATTGATATCGTCGCAGGATCATAGCATGGCAGCTCCCCATTGGACGCTCACGGATCACGTCGCCCGCGCCGCATGGCACCTGCGCGATGCATCGATCGATCTCGACCGGCCGACCGACGGGATCGCCGTCGCCACACCCGCTGCCGGCGCCGACCACCTGCTCGGCATCGACCTCCGCTCGGCCGCGCGGCTCGCGGAACGCTGGGCCCGCGGGGCCGACGTGACGGCGGTCTATGAAACGACCGACGCCCGCCGCCTGCGGGCGACGGCGATGTGGCGGCTCGACTCCGCAGCCCCGGCGCTGCCTCGCGAAATCGCCATCTGGGAACTCGTGATCTCGGCGCAGACATCGCTGCTCGAAACCGATTCCTCGCTCGCTGTCGTGTCGCACGTCGCGGCGACGGATCTGGTTGCCGTCGGCGCCGGCGGCGTCTTGGCGCGGCGCGGCGACGGCACGTCGGCCCTGATCCTCGTGCATCCCGACGACCTGAAGAAGGTTTCGTACGAGCATCGCGCCGGCCGCGGCACGATCTCCTGCTGGCTCTTTTCCTCAGCCGTGGAAAAGGGCGTGCTCCTGCGCAGCCGCGTCTTGGCCGCGATCGGCCCGGCCGAGGGCGACACCCGCTGGGCCGCAGCCGTCGCCGAAACCTTCGCCGCCTCTCCCCCGATGCTCACGGCTTAGCGGACTGCTGCACCCTCTCGCCCAACCGGCCCGGGGCTGCCTGTACCCTCTCGGCGGACGTTCGCTGCGGACATCCTGTCCTTCGCTCACTGCATGTCCGCTCGCTTTCGGCATCCTGCCTGCGCTCGCTCCCATAGCCCGCGAGAAGGTACAGGCACCCCCGGGCCTTCCCGCATTTTCATAGGACAGGCCTACGTGCCTGCCACAGACAGGCGGAGCCGCCTGTCCTACGTGAACGGAGGCTTCGGGTGACCCGTGCCCCGGGAGCCGGCGTATGCTGACAAGCGTAGCCAGGATGGCGAAGCGCCGTCAGCATCCGAGCGAGCGAAAGGCATGGATGCCTGAAGCGAGCGTCCGGCGACGGGGTACGGGTCACCCGAAGCCGGGTTGCACCGAAACGCGTGAACTTCGCCGATTTTGGCGTTGGAGGGAATCGGCCGGAGGCGTTACATTGCCCCCATCTTTCCTGTATTCCCTTGCCACGGATCGGCACGGGGTGCATCGCTTTTTTCGTTGCGATGCCGCCACGGCTCTTCCGTGAAGCTTTCCTATTCTCAGGATCAAACGGAGAACCACGGCCGTGGCAGATCTCGTTTTCGCATTCGATGCCGCGCTCGATCGACCGATTCCCGTCCCCGCCGGCGCGCCCGACGCGGTCGCCGATGCGGTGGCCCGCGCCCCCTACGAAGCGCTCAAATCGGCGGTGACGACCGCGCGGCAGACCCGCGCCGCGGCGCTCGTGCTCTTCGGCAGCACGCTCGATCCGGTGCGGGCGAGCCCGGCGCAGGCTGCTTCGCTGCGGGCGCTGATCGTGGGGCTGGCGGCCGATGGCTGCCGCACGATCTGGGTCGCCGACGAGCCGGCCGACGTGGCCAATGTGTCGCGGGCGCTCGCGGATCCGGACGGCCTCTCGTTCGTCACGCCGGTGTCGCCGCTGCGGCTCGACATGCGCGGGCTGTCGCTCGAGATCTGCTCGGCCCGCGGGCCGGCCTATGCGTCGGGCGCCTCGGGGCAGCTGCCGCCGTCGTTTGCATCGGCTCACTCGTCGCTTCTGCCGGCGCAGCGGCGAATCGTGATCGGCTGGGACGACGCCTGGAGCTCGCTCCACGGCGAGCCAGCCGTGTCGCACGCGATGCAATCGCCCGTGCCCACCGGCGGATGGACCAATCATGGAACATTCTTCGTCTGGGGCTCGCGCCGCCTGCAGCCCACGCCGGCCGGCGTGCATCAGGTGCCGGCGCTCCAGGCCCGCAGCAGCCGCGAGGCCGCCGCGGGCGCCTGCGCGGCCGTCACGCTCACGAACCTGCCGCAGACCACGGCCGCCCTCTCGGGATACGCCCATACGGTGAGCGACCCGCGTGCCGAGTGGCGCGGCGACTGGCGCGAGGTGCCCACGCACCACGTGGCCTGGCGCACGCTCACGATCACGTCGCTTGCCGGCGACGACGAGCAGCTCGCCACCACGATCTGGAGCGCGCTCGAGGGAATGTCGGTGGACGCCCAGGCGCCGATGCAGATCGTGCGGTGCGCCGTCGATTGCGGCGGCAGCATCACGCGGCGGGTGCACGTCTCGGAGATCATGGCCGAGACGATGGCCCGCATCCGCGATCTTTACGACCCCCGCACGTTTCGCGCCTGGTGCCAGGAGATCGAGGCCGATCGCGGCGAGTCTCCCACCGTGCTGATCCGCAATGCCTCCGCCGCCAAGACCGGGGGGGCCGCCTCCTTCGCCTCGGGCGTCGCGGAATTCGTGCTCGAGACGGAGAAGACGGAGATCGTGCCGGTGGCCCGCGAAGCCGGCTGGCTCGCCCTCGAACTCCTCGAATCGACCTGACCGATCCAAGAACAATCCTCAGACAGCCTGCACACAAGCCGCAGAGGTTTTCCGCATGATCATCGAACGCATTGAGATCGATCGCTTCGGCGCGCTCGGCGATGTCACGATCGACGAACTCGGCCATGGCATCGAGGTCCTCCACGGCACCAACGAGACCGGCAAGACGTCGCTCTTGGAATTCGTGCGCGGCGTCTTGTTCGGGTTCGGCAGCCTCTTTCGCCGCGGCGTGCTCGATCCGCACCTGCCCTGCGGGGGCCGCATCTTCGCGCGGGCGGGCGTCGATGGCCGGAAGATCGTGATCGAGCGGCGGCACGAAGGGCCGCACCTGCAGCGGCTCACGCGGGCAAGCTACGAAAACGACCGCGACGTGCCGATGGCCGACCAGCTCACGGTGCTCGACGCCGCCGGCCGCTCGAAGACGGCGCTCTTCCTGCAGGACTTCATGGGCGAGATCGACGAGCGCACGTTCACGGCCGTGATGGCCTTCGGCCTCGACGAACTCCACGAACTGCAGACGCTCGAGGCCGACGGCTGCGGCAGCCGGCTCTACGAACTCGCCAGCGGGCTCGACCGCTCGAAGGTGGCGCTGGTGCTCACGAATCTCCGCGACGCCATCGCGCGGCTCGATTCCTCCGACCCCGACATCTCCCCCATCGAGGCCCTGCGTCAGCGACGAAGCGCCTCGTTGGCCCGGCTGGCCGCGATGAACGCGCCGGCCATCGCCGCCGGGGTGCTCGCCAGCGAGCTTGCGCGGATCGACGCTGAGATCGCCGAGCTCGAGACCCACGCCGACCGCGCGCGGCGGGCCGAGGAGACGATCCGCAGCCTGCTGCCGCTCGAGCCGCTCTACCACGAGCATCGCCGCGCGACGGAGCATCTCGCGCAGCTCGAGACGCAGCCGATCATCCACGCCGATCTCGATGCCTGGCAGCTCGCCTCGAAACACCGCGACCGGCTCGACCGCGTGGCCCGCAAGAAGAAGCGGATCCGCGCCCGGCTTGCCCGCGAGCTCAAGGGGCTCTCCACCGACACGCTGATCGGCAAGAAGCGGCCGCTCGTGACGGCGCTCTGCGACGAGCAGCCGCGGCTCGAGCGGCTCGTGGCCGATGCCGCCCGCGCCGAAAACGCCGCCCGCCAGGCCGCCCGTCGGTTTGGCGAGCAGCTTGGGAGCGCCGGCTTGGCGCGGCTCGTAGGCACCGATCGTCTCGTCGGCCACTCCATCGAGGCGCTCGCCGAGATGCAGCTGCCGGCCGGCTTCACACATTCGTTCGGCCCGCTCAAGTCTCGCGCCCGAGCCGTCAGCGAGGCCCTCCGTGAGGTGAAGGCCGCGAAGCGGGCCGTGGCCGACGTGAAGGGGGTGCTCGACACGACGCAGGGATCGATCCGCTCCGCCGGTTCCCACCTCGGGGGCATCACGATCGCCGCCGCCATCGAGGAGGCGAGCGGCCGCGCGTCGCTCTTCCGCAATCGCCTCGCCGCCGGCGAGCAGCTCGCCGACCTCGAGAAATCGCTCCTTCGGCTCGGCAAGGACGTGGCCTACAACCTGGAGAACCAGCTGCTGCCGATCGGCTGGCTCATCGCGCTCGGCACGATCTTCGTGCTCGGCGCCGGCATGCTCCTCTCGGGTCTCTTGCTGCCGGGCACGGTCACCGGATCGCTGGCCTACGCCCTGGCCGCACTGGGCCTGGCGGGCACCGGCCTGGCGTCGGTTGCCACCTGGTCGCTCGACCGCGCCGCGAACACCCGGCTCGAGTCCTCGCGGCAGCAATACGACATGGTCGAGACGCAGCGCGACGAGCTCGCCGCGCAGTGCGGCCTGCTCGACAAGAAGATCGACGCCTCCAAGCTGCCCGGCGAGGCCGGTGCCACGCTCGAACGCCGCGCCGCGCTCGCGCAGGCCGAGGTGGATCGGCTCGAAGAGCTTGCCGCCCGCGAAGGCTCGCTCCATGTGTTGGCCGACCGCGTCTCCATCGCCGAGCAGGGGCTCGGTCAGGCCCGTTCGCGGCTGGCCGCCGCCCGGTCGCGATGGAAGCGGGCGCTCGAACAGCGCGGCCTGCCGGCCACGCTCGCGCCGACCGAGGTGCGGCAGATTTCGCGTCACCGCCACACGCTCCTTGCGCTCGACGACGACCGCCGTCGCACGTCGGAGGAATCGCGGCTGCGCAACGAAGAGCTGGCGGCATTCGCCCACCGCATCGAGCAGTGCATGATCGAGTGCGACATGCTGCCGGAGTCGACGCCGCTGGAGCACCTGCAGCGGCTCCGCGACCGGCTCGACCGCGAGACGCACGCCCACCAGCTCCGCCGCCAGCTCGAGAAGCGGCTCCTCCGCGCCCGCGAGCACCACCGGGCGGCGCTGCGGCGCGTGAAGCTCGCCGAACAGCGGGTGCACGAGATCATCGCCCGCTGGGGCGTCGACACCGACAAGGAATTCCTTGCGCTCGTCGATCGTCGGGCGCTCGTGGAGGAGGCCCGCCGCGAGGCCCAGGCCGCCGAGTCCGCCTGGCTCGAGGCCCGCCGCCGCATCCCGGAACTTCCCGATCTCGACCGCTGGCTCGTCGAGGTGAGGGCCGTGTCGCTCGAACAGCGTCTTGCCGAGGCGCACCTCGTCACGCTCGAGGCCGAGCAGTCGGTGGCCCGCGCCCGCGATCACCGCCTGGCGGCCGCTGCCCGCGTGGAGGCCGCAGCCCGTGACCATTCGACCGAGGGCGTGCAGCTCGAGATCGCCGAGATCGAGCAGGAACTCGAGGGCCATCTGCACCGCCGCCAGCTGCTCGACAAGGCGGCGACGCTCCTCGAAGAGACACGGGCTACGTTCGCCCGCGATCATCAGCCGGCCGTTCTGCGGGAGGCCTCTCGCTGGCTCGCACGGCTCACTGAAGGGCATTACACGGGGATCACCACGTCGATTCACGAGGCCCGCCTCGAGGTGCACGATGCCGAAAACAAGGCCTGGAGCCCCGACCGTCTCAGCCGCGGCACCCGCGAGCAGGTCTTCCTCTCCCTGCGGCTCGCGCTCGTTCGCGATCTGGAACGGCACGGCGTGCACCTGCCGGTGATCATGGACGACGCCCTCGTGAATTTCGACGACAGCCGCGCGCTTGCGGCCGCCCGCGTGCTCGTGGAATTCGTGGCCGATCAGCCGCAGGAACGGCAGATGCTCCTGCTCACCTGCCACGCCCACGTGGCGAAGCTCTTCGCCGAAGTCGGCGGGCACGTCCGCTCGTTGAGCGATCCTTCCGCCACCTGGCTCCCGCAGCCGAAGCCACAGCCGCAACGCATCCCGCGGGAGCCGAAGATGCGCACGGTGCGAATCGCGCCGAGCGTCGAGCGAGTGGAGGAATCCATCGCCGAACCGGTCGAGGTTCGCACGGTCACCACCGACACAGACCGACCGATGTGGGAGGCGGAGGCCTACTTCTTCGGCAGCGGGCGGGCGAAGGCGTCCGCCGGCGACGACGACTCCCGCCGCAGCCACTCCGGCCGCCGCCGCCGCGGCCCGAAGCGGTCATAACCGACCGCTTTGCTGTTCGCCTCAACTGGCCCAAGCCGGCCCGGGGCTGCCTGTACCCCGGTTCTCCGGACGCTCGCTTCGTACGACCAATCCGCTAACGCGGATCGGTGCCCGCCTGCCCTCCGCTCGCTCGATGCTGACTGCGCTCCCGGCATCCTGCCTGCGCTTGTCAGCAACGCCGGCGAGCGGGGTACAGGCAGCCCCGGGCCTTCCCGCATTCTTGTAGGACAGGCCTCCGTGCCTGTCCCGACAGACGGAGACGCCTGTCGTACGTGAACGGAGGCTTCGGGTGACCCGTGCCCCGGGAGCCGGCGTATGCCGCCAAGCGCAGCCAGGATGGCGAAGCGCAGGCGGCATCCGAGCGAGCGGAGGGCAGGATGCCCATCCTGTTCGGCACGGCAGATGCTCGACGCGTCGATCCGCGTCTCGCGTGGCTCGGGGCTGCCCGCCCCTCTCGCCGGACGCTCGCTACGGTCATCCTGACCTTCGCTCGCTCGGAGACGTCAGCGCTTCGACATCCTGTCTCCGCTTGCCGTCTACGCCGTCTCGAGGGGATGGGCATCCCCTCGCTGGGGTCGTACCTCGACTGCGCAGCATCGAATCCCGCGTGCCGATAGGGCCGTGGCTTCGCCGGCGCAGGCTACTTCCGTGTTTTGATGAAGGCCTCGAGTTCCTTGAGGCTGGCGAGACCAATGAGGTAGTACCAGACCATCTGGTACATCGCTCTGTTCGGCTTCTCTCCCGTGTAGATCAGGATCAGCATGCAGACGATCATCGCGCAGTACGCCTGGATCTCCACGCCGTTGTGCTTGTCCGAGAACAGATGCCGGCAGCCGAGGAGCTGCTTGAACGTGCGGAAGAACATCTCGATGACCCACCGCAGGCGGTACATCTCGGCGATCAGTTCGGCCGGTAGGTCAAGCCGATTCGTGACCAGTCGGAGCACCCCGTCGCACGTCGGCCCACGCATGCCCCGGCAGCCCCCGTGCGGCTTGACGGCAACGCGAATGAGCCGCATCGAATGGTCGGGGAGTGTGCGGTGCCGCGACTTCCAGCCCAAGTCGACGATCTCGTCGCTGATCACGCTGGCAGCGCGATCGGCTTGCGTCAGCTCGTTGGCATGCATGACCGTGGCTGCGGTCCTGTCTGACGCCCTGCAGACGTAACTGCTCCCCGCGGCATTGATCGCGTTCCAAAGCCGGTAACTGACATAGCCGCGATCAAGGATGTAGCAGCGGTCCGCCTCGATCGTCCGCTGCAATACTGCCCGTTCGTCGGCATCGCCCTTGGGACTCGCCGACGTGGCGTCGATCCGCACGGCCTTGCCGCTGAGTACCTCGAAGTGTGTGTGCAGTCGGTAGGCCGAGAGATGCTTGCCCTCGGCCTTGGGCGTCCAGGAGAGTTCTGCCACACGCTTGACCGTCTCGATGACGGTGCCGTCCACGGCCGTGATCCTCTGCCCTACGGCGTCGAACCGCCGAATAGGCCTGCTCCGGATCGTGTGGCCGAGTTCAGCCGCAATCTCCTTGAGCGGCGCAGGGTCGAAAATCGCCACCGACTCTGACAGGGACCCCAGGGATGCGCGGTTCACACCGAGCCGCTTGCGGACCTTGTCGAGGGAGCAGGCCCGCTGGAGGTCTCGCAGGCTCTCGATCGCCGGGCTGAAGAGCGCCATCAGGATCAGTGCACAGTACTGATCCATGAACAGCCGGCGATTGCCGGCTCTGTCGCGTTCGGCGCCCACCTTCCGCAGCCGCGAAAGCAACGGACGTATCTTCCGCAGGCACTTCAGTCCCTGCACATCCTGATCACGGATCTCGCGCTTCCTGCTCGTGGCCATGCCGGGCACGATAACGCCACGCCCATCAGCGCGCAACTCCCTCCGGTTCGCTCAGATTGCCAGGTCGCCAATGCGCAAATCCTGTGCCGAACAGGATTGGCATCCTGCCCTTCGCTCGCTCGGATGCCGCCTACGCTAGCCAGAGCGCCTCCACTTGGCCATCCTGGCTGCGCTTGGCGGCATACGCCGGCGATCAGGGTACGGGTCACCCGAAGCCTCGCCACACTGTTTGCATTTCAGAGGGCGGGTAGGCACGGGGCTGCACATGCCCTCTCGCGGGCTATGGAAGCGAGCGCAGGCCGGATGCCGAAAGCGAGCGGACCTGCAGGGAGCGACGGACAGGATGTCCGCAGCGAACGTCCGCCGGGAGGGTACAGGCAGCCCCGAGCCGGGTTGGGCGCAGCGAACTATCGCGCCGCGGCGGTTTCCGGGAAGCGATCCTGGATCGGCTGCACGGTGAGCGGCTCGGTGCGCATCGCCTCCATCGCGCGGATGCAGGCCTCGGCGGCCGGCAGCGTCGTGATGCAGGGCACACCGTAGAGCACGCTCGCGGCGCGGATTCGGCCTTCGTCGGTCCTCGCGCCCTTGCCCCGTGGTGTATTGAAGATCAGCTGCACGCGGCCGTCGATCAAGTGATCGATCAGGTTCGGATGCCCTTCCTGCAGCTTCTTCACCACCTCGACCGGGATGCCGGCCTCGGCCAGCGCCCGCGCCGTGCCCGCCGTCGCGATCAGCTCGAAGCCGAGCGCCGTGAGCCGCCGCGCCATTCCCACCATCATCTCCTTCGCCTGCTTGCTCGCCACGCTCAAGAAGATGCGCCCCTTCTCGGGCAGCAGGATCCCCGCGGCGATCTGGCTCTTCGCGAAGGCGATGCTGAAGCGGTCGCTCACGCCCATCACCTCGCCCGTGCTCCGCATCTCGGGGCCGAGCGCGATGTCCACGCCGGCGAACTTCACGAACGGGAAGACGCTCTCCTTCACGCTCACGTGCGCGGGCACCGGGTCGGCGTCGATCCCCTGCTCCGCGAGGCTCATGCCCGCCATCACCTTCACCGCCACCTTCGCGACGGGCATGCCGGTCGCCTTGGCGACGAACGGCACCGTGCGGCTCGCGCGGGGATTCACCTCGATCACGTAGAGCGTCGGCCGGCCGTCTTCCTTCTTGACGGCGAACTGCACGTTCATGAGGCCGACGACGCCGAGGCTCCGCGCCAGGCCCGTCGCCGCCGCCTTGATCTCGTCGACGACGTCGGCCGAGAGGCTGTGCGGCGGGATGCAGCAGGCCGAGTCGCCGGAGTGCACCCCCGCCTCCTCGATGTGCTCCATGACGCCCGGAACGATCACGTCCTTGCCGTCGGCGATGCAGTCGACATCGACCTCGATCGCATCCTCGAGGAAGCGGTCGATCAGCACCGGCTGGCCCTGCGCCACGGCGAAGGCCTCGGCGACATACCGCTCGAACTGCGTGTTGTCATAGCAGATCTCCATCGCCCGGCCGCCGAGCACGAAGCTGGGGCGGACCAATGAGGGATAGCCGATCCGGGCCACCTCGCGGCGGGCCTGCTCGAGCGTCCGCGCAATGCCGCTGGCGGGCTGCTTGAGGTCGAGCCGATCGAGCAGCGCGCGGAATTGTTCGCGGTCTTCGGCCATCTCGATGGTGTCGACGCTCGTGCCGATGATCGGCAGGCCCGCGGCATGCAGCGCCCGCGCGAGGTTGAGCGGCGTTTGGCCGCCGAGTTGCACGATCACGCCGTCGGGCTGGATCCGGTCGGCGATGTTGAGCACGTCTTCGCAGGTGAGCGGCTCGAAGAAGAGCATGTCGCTCGTGTCGTAGTCGGTGCTGACGGTCTCGGGATTCGAGTTGACCATCACGCTCTCGATGCCCATCTCGCGGAGCGCGAAGCTCGCGTGGCAGCAGCAGTAGTCGAACTCGATCCCCTGCCCGATGCGGTTCGGCCCGCCGCCGAGGATCATCACCCGCTTCTTGCCAGGCGTCTTGGGGCGGGTCTCGTCCTCCTCCTCCCACGTTGAATAGTAGTAGGGGGTCTGGGCCTCGAATTCGGCGGCACAGGTGTCGACCGACTTGTAGGTGGCGACGATCCCTCGCTTCTTCCGCTCGTCGCGGACCTCCATTTCGGAGCAGCCGAGCATCACCGCCAATTGCCGGTCGGAGAAGCCGCATTGCTTCGCCTGCCGGAGGAGCCCGTCGTCGATCGCCGAAAGCGACCCGACCGTGCGGACGAGGCTTTCCAATTCGACGATCTGCTGGAGCTGATCGAGAAACCACGGATCGATCGCGGTGAGCTCGTGCAGCTCGGCGACCGTCATGCCGGCCTTGATCGCATACCGCAGATACCAGACGCGGTCGGGATCGGGCGTGGCCACCCGCGCGCGGATGTCGTCGAGCGAGGGCTCGGCCGACGTGCCCCAGAGGTCTTTCTTGTCGGAACCGAAGCCGAACGACCCCACCTCCAGGCCGCGGAGCGCCTTCTGAAAAGACTCCTTGAACGTCCGCCCGATCGCCATCGTCTCCCCCACGCTCTTCATCTGCGTGGTGAGGCGGCTGTCGGCCTCCGGGAATTTCTCGAAGGCGAACCGCGGCACCTTCACGACCACGTAGTCGATCGACGGCTCGAAGCAGGCCTTCGTCTTCCGCGTGATGTCGTTGGCGAGCTCGTGCAGCCGCCAGCCGACGGCAAGCTTCGCGGCGATCTTCGCGATGGGGAAGCCCGTCGCCTTGCTCGCCAGCGCCGAGGAGCGGCTCACGCGCGGGTTCATCTCGATCACGATCATGCGGCCCGTCTTGGGTTCGACCGCAAACTGGATGTTGGAGCCGCCCGTCTCGACGCCGATCGCCCGGATCACGGCGAAGCTCGCGTCGCGCATCCGCTGATACTGTTTGTCAGTGAGCGTCATCGCCGGCGCGACGGTGATCGAGTCGCCCGTGTGCACGCCGCACGGGTCGAAATTCTCGATCGAGCAGATGATGACGGCGTTGTCGTCGGCGTCGCGCATCACCTCCATCTCGTATTCCTTCCAGCCGAGGATCGACTCCTCGACGAGCACCTCGCCCACGGGCGAGAGATCGAGGCCGCGCTGCACCTTCGTGTCGAACTCCTCGCGGTTGAAGGCCACGCCCGAGCCCGACCCGCCGAGTGTGAAGCTCGGGCGGATGACGGCGGGCAGGCCGATCTCCGCGAGCACCTCGCGGGCCTCCGACAAACTCTTCACGATCCGGCCGCGACAGGTCTCCAGGCCGATCTTCTGCATCGTCGCCTTGAAGATCTCGCGGTCCTCGCCGCGCTTGATCGCGTCGGCATTCGCGCCGATCATCTCGACGCCGTGCTTCTTCAGGATGCCGCGCCTATCGAGCTCCATCGCGAGGTTGAGCGCCGTCTGGCCGCCGAGCGTCGGGAGCACCGCATCGGGCTTCTCGACTTCGATGACCTTTTCGAGCATCTGCCAGGTGAGCGGCTCGATGTAGGTCCGATCGGCCGTGCCGGGATCGGTCATGATCGTGGCCGGATTGGAATTCACGAGCACGACGCGGTAGCCGTCCTCGCGGAGGGCCTTGCAGGCCTGGGTGCCGGAATAGTCGAACTCGCAGGCCTGGCCGATGACGATCGGGCCGGAGCCGATGAGAAGGATCGTGTGGAGGTCGTCGCGACGGGGCATGGATGCTGGCCGAAGGTCGGGAAAAAACAAATTTCCCGAAGGTAGCATGCTCGCCGCCGATCGTTCAACGAACGACTACAATCCCCGGCAATTCCGCACGCCCTTCTCCGGAGACGCTCCCATGACCATGCCCACGCCCGCGCTCGACGCCTGCCGCGACACACTGCCCGACGATTGCAAAGACACGCGGCTCAATCTTTCGAGCGTGCTCGCCGGGGAACATCTCCAGCCCGGGCAGGCGCTCGGGGTGGCCCTGGCCGCCGCCCGCTTCGTGCGGCACAAGCAGCTCTCCGACGCGCTCGAATCCGACATCCGCGCGGGCCTCGGCGACGCGGCCGCCGCCGTGATCTCCGACGCCACCGCCGCCGCGGGGCTGATGGCGATGAACACCGTCTAGTACCGGTTTCGCCACATGCTGGGGAAGGAGAGCTACGAGGCCCGACCGCCACGGCTGCGAATGAGCCGCATGGCCCAGCCGGCGACGAGCAAGCTCGACTTCGAGCTGATGAGCCTCGCCTGCGCGGCCCTCGCGGGCTGCGAGCTGTGCATCAAGAACCACGAGGCGAGCCTCGTGCATCTCGGCGTGAGCGAAGACGCCTGCCACGACGCGGTCCGCATCGCGGCCGTCATCAGCGCCGCCGCCTGCGGCCTCGCCGGCTGAACCGCGCCGCCGGTCGGGACTGCCCGTGTTGCATTGTGAATGCGGCCGTGAGGGGCTGCCCATTGCCCTGTCGCCGGGCTATGGGAGCGAGCGAAGGCATGGATGCCGAAGCGAAGCGGACATGCAGTGAGCCGAAGCCCGGAGGGCGGAGGCGAACGTTCGGCGAGAGGGCAGTGGGCAGCCCCGAAC
>JBKDMX010000062.1:0-9272 GCA_046343855.1 Planctomycetia bacterium | reverse complement strand
TGCGGCGGGCGGAGATGCCACCGGCGACTGCTGCGACTCATGCGACAAACCACCCTCCCACGACACCTCGCGACGCCAAAGGCCAAACTCATGGCCCGGGTGGGCGAGGAGTTTCCTGTTGCGTGCCCTTGGGTGTGGTGGGGACATCCGGCTGATCGCGTGCAGGTCCACGACGACCGGGCAATCTTTCTCGGGCCGCATCCAGCCCGACCAGCTCCGGCGGTTGCTCCTCATGATCCGCCCCGCTCGGCCGTCGCTTGCCGAAGTGCCATTGGCCGACCTATTCTTTTCAGCCCGAGTGGCGACGCTACTTCCGGCGGCGGTACCGAACGCGGGCCGAGGCGGCGGCGGCGATGCCGATGGCGGCCAGCGCGATCGCCCCCGGCTCGGGCACCACGACCACGTTCATCGTCAGCGTGAGGTCGCGGGTGTTTGCCGCACCGGAGAGGTCTTGCTGATCGCGGAACTTCAGCGTGTACGTGCCGCTGTAGCTGCCTTCGGCGAGCCCGCCCGGCGACACCACGGTCGCGAAGAAGCCGTTCGAGCCGCCAGCGGCGAGGTTTGCGAACGACGAGAAGCCCACGCTAAACACGTTGTCGCCGCTCGCGAATGCCCAATCATAGAGATTCAGCCCGGCCGTCTCGGCGTTGCTGAACCCGAGCGACGCGATATTGAAGACCGAATACGCCAGCGAGCCGTTGCCGCCGTCGCCGCCCGACCAGCTGCCGGCGTCATACGTGCCGAAGTTGAGCGTCTTGGTGACCGTGTCGGTGGCGGCGAAGCTGGCCAGCGAGTGATTGAGCACGTTCACGCTCACGCTGCCATTCGCCGTCGTGCCGATCGCATCCGGGTCGGTGAGCGTGAACGAGCCGATCTGATTCAGGCCCACGCTCGTGCCGGTGAACACCAGGCCCGCGATGCTCGCGCTCGTGCCACCCGCAATCGCCGTGCCGTTGCTCGCGCCGGCCACGTTCGCGCCATTTGCGCTTGAGAACGAGAGCGTCGAGCCATTGGTGGGCGTGGTATTGACCACGGTGTAGCTGAAGGCCGTCGAGCCGCCGGTGATGATCGAGACCGCCGCGGGCGTGGCCGCGACCGTGCCAAACTGTGCTTTCCGCTGGGCGCTGATCTCGTTCGTGTTCACCGTGCCGTAGCGGAGGATGTAGTTCGAATCGAGGGCCGTCACGCTGCCGAACGTGCCGGTGATGCCCGTCGACGAGATGAGCCGGTAGTTCCCGGCCGTCGTCCCCATGCCCGTGAGGTCGAGGCTGGCGTTCGAGCCGAGCGACAGGGCTGAGGTCGTGCTCAACTGCGGGCCCGTCGTCTGATTGGCCGCCATCCGCACCGTGCCGCCGCCGACGCCGAACGCCAGGCCGCCGATGGCATTGGTGAACGTGCCGAGCGTGAGCGTGCCGGCGCTCGTCGCGTCGCCGAGCGTCACGGTCGAGTTGCTCGGGATCGCGTCGTTGATGCCGACGATGAGCGTGCTCGCCTGGTTCACGAACGTTGGGCCGTCGTAGGTGTTCGCGGAGGAGAGCGTGACGGTAGACGTGCCGTCGACGAGCAGGTCGCTATTGGCGCTCGCCCCCACGATCTGCCCCGTCACGTTGAACGTGCCGCCGGTGAGCCGCAGCACGCGGCCGTCTTTCGTGAGCACGCCGGAGAGCGTGAGCGCCTGGCCGCCGGAGTTGCGGATCGTGCCGGTGCCGCTCGACGAGACCGTCACGTTCCGCGAAAGGGTGCCGGCCGCGCCCGTGTAGTCGAGGATGGCGCCTCCCGCGATGCCGATCCCGCTCGCCGAATTGAGGGCCGCCACGCGGTCGAACGCGAGCGTGCCGACATCCACGTTCGCGGCGCCCGTGAACGTGTTGGTCGCGGTGAGCGTGAGCGTGCCGAGCCCCGCCTTCACGAGGCCCGCCGTCCCGGAGGCGCCGTTGGTGATCGGGACGGCGATCGCCAGGTTGGCACCGTTGGCGGCGGTGGTGAAGGTGCGGGACACGGTGCCCGCCGTGCCTGACAGTTCGACGCGGCCGATGCCTGCCTGCCCGGAGGGCGTCATGATGCTCGAGGCCACGCTGCCGGCCGTCGTCACATTGCCGTTGAGGATCAGCCTGGCGTACGCAGTCGCCGCGTTCGCGCTTTGGAGCAGCAGGTTGCTGCCGTCGAGCGACAGCCCGCCGGCGCCGACCGTGAGCGGCGTCAGACCGCTGCCGGCAACCGCGAACCCGGTGCGCGCCGCCGAGCCGCCCGCCGTGGTGCCCGTCATGCCGATGAGCGAGAGGCCGCCGAAGGAGGCGGTCGCGCCACTGTTTTGCAGGTATTCCACGTAGCCAGTCGAGGCGTCGAACGTGCCCGTACCCGTGACGGTGATCGCCGCGCCGTTACCGGTCTGGAAGATGCCGCCCGTGACCGCGAGCGAGCTGATCGTCTCGGTGAGGCCAATCGATCCCGCATTGAACCCCGAGCCGTTGAACACCGACGTCGAGCCGCTCATCGTGACGGCCGCCCCGTCTGCGATCTGGTTGTTCGCGCCGAACGACACGGCCGCGCCCGTGATCGCCAGGTTGCCCGCCACGGCGTTCACGCCGGCGGTCTTGTTGAGGTTGAGCCGGCCGGCCGACACGGTGGTGGTGCCGGAGTAGGTGTTGGCAGCCGCCCCGGAGAGCGTGAGCACGCCCGCGCCCGACTTCGTGAGGGCCACGATGCCCGAGCCGTTGTTTTGGATCACGCCGCCGAAGACCGACGAGCCGGAGGCCACAGCCGAAGTGAGCGTGGCCGTGCCGGCGGTGTTCGCCGTCGTGATCACGGCGCCGGCCGAGCCGGAGAGGGCGCCCACATTGACGGCGAAGCCGCCCAGGTCGAGCGTGCCGCCGTTGACGGCCAAGGCCCCCGTCGAGGCGCCGAGGGCGTTGGCATTGCCAAGGCGGAGCGTGCCCACCGAGACGGTCGAGCCGCCGGAGTACGAGTTCGACGCGGAGAGCGTAAGCACGCCCGCCCCCGCCTTCTCGATCCCGGCCGTCGTGGCGATGCCATTGGAGATCGGCACGGCGATCGAGAGATCGGCCCCGCCGCCGGCGGTGGTGAACGTGCGGGAGACGGTGCCAGCCGTGCCTGACAGCTCGACGCGGCCGATGCCTGCCTGACCGGCGGGCGTCATGATGCTCGAGGCCACGGTGCCGGCCGTCGTCACATTGCCGTTGAGTATCAGCCGGCCGTACGCAGTCGCCGCGTCATTGCTTTGGAGCAGCAGATTGCTGCCGTCGAGCGACAGCCCGCCGGCGCCGACCGTGAGCGTCGACACAGTACTGCCGCCAACCGCGAACCCGGTACGCGCCGAGCCGATCGCCGTGGTGCCCGTCATGCCGATCAGCGAGAGGCCGCCGAAGGAGGCGCTTCCGCCGGAGTTTTGCACGTATTCCACGTAGCCAGTCGTGGCGTCGAACGTGCCCGTGCCCGTGACGGTGATCGCGCCGACACCGGTGTTGACGGCGCCGCCGGTGACGGCGAGCGAAGCGATCGTCTCGGTGAGATTAAACGCTCCCGCATTCACCCCCGTGCCGTTGAACACCGACGTCGAGCCGCTCATCGTCACGGCCGCCGTGTCGGCGATCTGGTTGTTCGCGCCGAACGACACGGCCCCGCCCGTGATCGCCAGATTGCCCGCCACGGCGTTCACGCCGGCCGTCTTGCTGAGAGCGAGCTGCCCGGCCGACACGGTCGTGGTGCCGGAGTAGGTGTTGGCGGCCGTCCCGGAGAGCGTGAGCACGCCGCTCGTGGTCTTCGTGAGGCCGACGCTGCCGGCGAGAATCGCCGAGACGGTGCCGGCCTGGCCGTCGAAGGCGCCGCCCGTGCTCGTGAGCGTGCCGCTCTGCACCGTGCCCCCCTGGAACGAGATCGCGCCGGAGGTCGTCTGGCCGCGACTGCCCAGGTCGAGCACGCCGCCGGTGATCGTGAGCGGGGCGGTCGTCGCCAGGCGGTTGTCGCCGCCGGAGAGCGAGAGCTGGCCGGCCGTGATCGTGGTCGTGCCGGTGTAGGTATTGGACCCGGTGAGCGTGAGCGTTCCGCTGCCAACCTTGGTGAGGCCGCCGAGGCCGCTCAACACGCCGGTGTAGTTAAGTAAGGTCTCAGTCCTGTTGTTGCCACCCACGGAGAGCGTGATCCCAATGCCTGCCGTGTCGTTGAGCACGATGTTGCCTGCGTCCCCGAGCGAGCCCACGTTGAACGTGCCGATGCCGGAGGCGAACGCGATCTTGTTGTTCGACCTGGGCTCCAGCCGCGCATTCTGGATGGCGTTGGAGTGCGACAGGAGAAGCGTGGAGACGTTTGTCTGGCCTGACGCCCCGACGATCAGCCGGCTCGTGAAGAGCGGATTGGCCGCGGCCAGCGTGACTGTGCCTGAGCCGGTGAGACCAGCGCCGTTTTGAACGAAGAGGATCGAGTCGCTAAACGTCGAGACGATGTTGCCGGTGAGCGTCTGGTTGGCGTCAGACATAAACACCATCCGGTTGTGGGTTCCTTGGCCTCCGAGGGTGATCGTGCCGGCATAGGTGCCGCTCGTGCCCAAGACGCCGTTACCGCCGACCTGGAGCACGCCCGCGTTCACCGTGATGTCGCCGGCGAACGTGTTCGTACCGGTGAGGTTGACGATCGACGTATTCGAATTCGTGCCATCCCTGACCAGGCCCCCGGCGCCGGAGATGTTGCCCGAGATCGTGACGGTCGAGTTGGTGTTGTTGGTGAACGTGCGGGTGCCGGAGAGCGAGAGTGGCATCGCGATCGTTTGGGCGTTCGACGAATTGTTCACCACGCTGCCGCCGAGCGTGATCGAGTTGCCCGACAGCGTGTAGGCCGACGCGCCCGAGTTGAACGTGATGCCGTTGAAGTTGGTGCCGGCGGAGATGTCGTTGGTGAGCGAGCGGGTGCCGGTCGTGGTTGCGAAGGCGAGCGAGTCGTTGGCGACGGGCGCCGTGTTGCCGCTCCAGTTCGCGTTCACGCTCCACGTGGGGTTCGTCGACGACGTGCTCCATGTGCGGGTCGTCTGGGCGGCGGCCACGCCCGGCCATGCGAGGCCGAGCGCGAGGCAGGCGAGCGTGGCCGGCAGGCCGCGCAGGCGAAGCGACGAAGTGAGGGGAGTGTTCATGCCTGGCATCCTTTTTCGGTCTTTGAGTCACGCGCACTCGAACCAGCACGATTGGGCGGAAACCGAATCCCGTCCCACCAGCCGGCATCATAGCAAACATGTTTCCACATGTCAAACAGTCGGGAAAAGTTTTTTTGCGAGGCGGGCAGGCCGGGGTTGCATACAAGCCCCCGGGCCGCGAACCGGGGGCGTTTAGATTTCCCGCTCCGTGCCGGTTGGCTTGTATTCCGCCTCGGCCGGAATCTCGATGTCGTGCTCCGTGCCCCCCGGGGCAACGTCGAACCGCACCTCGTATTCCGCCACGAGCGGCCCGCGCGGGCCGGCCAGCGCGATCACCCGCGCCACCACCGGCCCCGGCGCCACGCCCGGAGCCCGCGTGCCGGCCGTGTCGTAGCGGCCACCGGAGATCACGGCGACCCCCTGCGGCCCCGAGGTGGCCCGCGCTGCGTCGGGCGTGAACACGATCTCGCCGTGCGTGACGGGCCGGCCGGCGAACAGGATCCGACCGCTCACGCGGTGCCGGCCGTCGTCGACCCTGCCGCCGCAGCCCGGCGCCACCACGGTCGCCGCGAGACCCGCGACGAGGCAGGCGGCAAAGCCGAACCGGCGGGCCACCGACCAGATCGCGTCATTCATCGCTCACCGACTCCCTGCCGCGACGGCTGGCCAGCGGCAGAAGCACGCTGTTCAGGTCGATCGTCTCCGCGAGAAACCGCACGCTGCTGTCGGCCATCACCACGTTGCAGCCGCCCGGATGGTCGCTTCCCATGCTGTGGTTGTTGAACATGGACGTGCCGCCCGTGCTGCCCGCCGTAATGCGCATCGCGTCGCGAACGTTCTTCAAGGCGGTGGCCTCGCCGTCCCAGTCGGCGCCACGAACCCACGAGCGGTAGGAGCTTGTCTCCAGCCCCCTCCAGCTCACCTCGAACGCCATCAGCGTGCGCGACGTGCCGTCGGTGATGCCGGCGACCGTCACGCCGACCGCCTGCTGTGGCCACGGATTGGCCGCCCCGGCCGCGGGATGCAAAGGAAAGACGCCCCAGCATGCCAACTGTCCGTGGCCGCCGCCCGGATACACGGGATAGGTCGTCCCGGTCACGACGTTCGGGCCGACGGGTCCCATGTTGCCCACGTAGTGGGTCGTGAAGGCGAAGACGCCCGGCGAGACTTGGTCTGTGAGGCCACTCGAACGATCGCTCACTGCCGAGGGACAGAGGAACGTGCCGATGCGATGTCGGCCGAGACTTTTATTCGTATCATCCTCCCATGAGGGATTGGCGGGCAGCAGCTGGTCATAGATCGCCTGCTGCTCGATCTGGGGCAGTAGGAGGCTCAGCCAGCTCACGCCGGCCCGGGGGGCCGCGGGGGTGCCCACAACCGGCGATCGATGCGCCGGAAACGAGCCATGCGAACTGTGGTAGGCAGTGGCAGCCAGGCCCAGTTGGCGGATGTTGTTGGCGCACACCAATCGGCGGCCCGACTCCCGCGCCGACTGCACGGCCGGCAGAAGCAGCGCGATCAAGAGGCCGATGATGGCGATCACCGCGAGCAGTTCCACGAGCGTGAACGCCGCCCGTCGCGATCCCCGCCGCATCGATCCGGCACCTGCTCGAACCGCCATGTTCCCCTCGTCGCTGTGGGGCCGCCGCCCGCGTGCGGCACGGCGAATTTTACGGCCAAGACTGACGGCCACGCCGAGCCTCTTGATCTGTATACCAAACCATATGCTACACTTCAAATCATATCTGAAACGGCCGGTGACGGGCGGCTCATAACGGAATATATGCTCTGACGACCCATGGCGAACTTCTTCGAACCCGTCTGCACTTCTTGGAGAGAGCACGCAGTGACGACGACTTACCGCGACGCGCACGAATCGACGAATCATCCCACCGCCGGCCGGCGCGGCCTGCTGGCGGGATGCCGCACCCTGGCCCTGGCGGCCTCGCTGGCCGCGGCCCTCACGGCCTGCGCCGTGGCGGAGGAACGGGCGGCGCTGAAGGCCGTCTCTCCGCCCGTGCCGGTGATCCTGCCGCCGTGGGGCAACACGCCCGACGGCATGACGCTCCTCGACGACGGCACCGTGCTCCTCTCCTGCCCCAACTTCAACGACACGACGTATCCCGGCGTGATCATGAAGCTCGATCGCGACAACGCCCTCTCCATCTTCCTCCCCTGCCCCGTGCACCCTGAAACGAAGCGGGGCTGCCCGATGGGGCTCGACGCGGGGCCCGACGGCCACGTGTATTACGCCGACAATCAATACTTCTACGACAAGAACCACGCCTCGCGTCTGATGCGGGTGGTGATGGAGAACGGCCGCCCGGTGCGGGGCGAAGTGGCCGTGGAGGGGCTGAAGCTCGCCAACGCGGTGGCCTGGCACGGCGACGCCGTCTATGTGTCGGACACGTTCCTCGACATCGAGGGGAAGCCGGGCATGAGCGGCGTCTACCGCTTCACGCGCGACGAGCTCGCCCGCGGCACGGTGAAGGTGACGCCCGGCCTCGGCGATCGGCACCTGCTCGCCACGTTCCAGACGAGGGCCAATCCCCGCAACGAGATGGCCGGGGCCGACGGCGTCACGCTCGACCCGGCCGGCCGGCTCTACACCGGCAACTTCGGCGACGGCGTCTTCTCCCGCGTGACGATCGCGGCCGACGGCACGGCGGCGGAGAAGGCGGTCGTCTCCACCGCGATCAGCTGCGTGGACGGCATCTTCCACGACGCCGCCCGCGGCCTGATCTTCATCGCCGACTCCGAGAAGAACGCCGTGCAGGTGTTCGACCCGGCCACGAACCGGATGACCACGCTCTGGGAAAACGACGATTCCGACGGCCGCGACGGCCTGCTCGACCAGCCCTGCGAGGTGCTCGTGCGCGGCGACGACCTGATCGTGGCCAACTTCGACATGCCGTTTCCCGGGATGAAGAACAAGGCCTTCGACAAAGCCCACACGCTGAGCATCTTCCGCCTCCCGCCCGCGGGCCGCACGGCCGCGACGGGCGCTCGGTGATGCCGGGCCCATGACCTCCCGCGACCCGCACTGGCTCGGCGTCGACAACGGCAGCACCGTCACGAAGGCGGCGGTGTTTGACGCGGAGGGCCGCGAACTCGCGGTGGCGGCGCGGCGGGCGGCCGTGAGCAGCCCAGCGGTCGACCAGGCCGAGCGCGATCCCGACCGCTCGTGGCGCGACACCGCCGACTGCATCCGCGAGGCGATTCTCCAGGCCGGCATCCCGCCCGCGGCGATCGCCGCCGTGGGCTGCACCGGCTACGGCAACGGCCTCCACCTGCTCGACGCGGCGGGCCGGGCCGTGCGGCCGTTCATCGGCTCGGGCGACACGCGGGCGCGAGAGTGGGTGGAGCGGCAGATGGCGGGCGGCGCGGCGGCCGCGATCCTGCCCCACACGGCGCAGTCGCTCTGGCCGGGCCAGCCGCCGGCGCTCCTCGCCTGGCTCCGCGACCACGAGCCCGGGCCGCTCGCCGCCGCGCGGCATGCCGTGGCGATCAAAGACATCACGCGGATCGCGCTCGTCGGTGAGGTCGCCGCGGAGATCACCGACGCCTCGGCCACGAGCGCGATGTCGGTGGTGGGGCGGCGGCACGAGCCGGCCGTGCTCGAGGCGCTCGGCCTCGGGGAGTTTCAGCGGCTCATGCCGCCGCTCGTGGAGAGCACAGCGATCGCGGGGCGGGTGCACGCCGCGGCGGCGGCGGCCACGGGCCTCGCGGCGGGCACGCCCGTGGCCGGCGGCCTGTTCGACATCGACGCCTGCCTGCTCGCGGCGGGCATCACCGACGAGTCGGCCATCGGCGTGGCGGCCGGCACCTGGGGCAACACGCTCTCGCTTGCCGCAAAGCCCGTCGTTGACGGCAGCCTGTTCATGACGTCGTGCGGGCCGGAGCCGGGCACGTTCGTGCTCCTCGAGGGCAGCCCCACGTCGGCGGGCAACCTCGACTGGTTCACCCGCACGCTCGCGCCCGACCTGGCGGCCGACGCGGGCGGCGCGGGCCCCGGCGGGATCGACGCGGTCGTGGGCTCGATCGCGCCCGGCCTGCGGGATCCGCTGTTCCTGCCGTTCGTGACCGGCGCGTTCGGCGGCGGCCGGGCCACCGGCGGCTTCCTCGGCCTCCA
>JBKDMX010000061.1:0-2603 GCA_046343855.1 Planctomycetia bacterium | reverse complement strand
TCGGGATACGGCTATCGAACCCCGGGCAGCTCACCCTCCCTCACGGCCGCCGGCCTGCTCTGCCGGATGTATCTCGGCTGGAAGAAGAACCATCCGGCGCTCAATCGCGGCCTCGACCGGCTGGCCAAGATGGGCCCCAACAACAATCTCTACTACGACTATTACGGCACGCAGGTGATGCACCACGTGGAGGGCGACCGCTGGGTGGCCTGGAACAGCAAGATGCGCGACATGCTTGTCAAGGCGCAGGCAAAGCAGGGGCACGAGCAGGGCAGTTGGTATGAGGGCTTTGAAGCCGGTCACGGCCCGGAAGTTGGCGGCCGGATCTACACGACGTCGCTGGCGACGATGATCCTCGAGGTCTACTACCGCCACCTCCCGATCTACAGCCAGCAGAGCGTGGACGAGGAGTTCAAGGAGTAGCGGGCTGCGTCGCGACAGGCTGAAGCCTGTCCGACCGGGGTTCAGTCCCCCGCCCCGCGCGGTCGATACCACCCATGGGCCTTCCAGTGGGATCGCGGTCTGCGCCGATGGGGCAGCCCGTCGCGAGGGTAGGATTCGCCCAATCGGAAAAGTCCGCCAGCCGGCGCCGCCATGCCGTTCCAACCAGCCGACAAGCCGTGGATCGAACGCGCGGTCGAAAGCCCGTCGCTGCGGTCGGGCTACATGAGCCTCGTCGCCCATGTGCTCGTGCTGATTCTCCTGGCCATCTTCGCGTCGGCGCCGGCGACGAAGAGCCGGCCGCGGCCGCTCGTGCTCGAGATCGCGGCGAGCGATGCCCCGGGCGCCGCCGAAAGCCCCGCGCCCCCTGTGGACATTGCGGCTTCTGACGAGGCCACGGACGCCGTCGAGCCTGAGGCCGATCCTCCCGCAGCGGCGGCGGATGAACCGCTCGTCGCAGTCGAGCTGCCCGTCGAAGCGTTTCCCGTGCCCGCCGCCGACGTCCGGCCGGCGCCCGTCGCCGAGGCAGCGTTGCCAACGCTACCTGCACTGCCTGCGCAGGCGGTGTCGGCGCGGGCGGCGAGGCCCCGCCGAGAGCCGGCACATGGACTGGTCGTGCAGGGCGTGCCGTTCGCGGCGCGGCGCGGCGAAGCTCGCCGCGAGGCGGCCCGGGCCCGCGGCGGATCCACCGAGAGCGAGGCCGCCGTCGAGCGCGGGCTCGCCTGGCTCGCGCTACACCAGGCCATCGACGGCTCCTGGCAGTTCGACCTCTCCGGCTGCCGCTGCGACGGCGCCTGCCGCGATCCCGGCTCGCTCGAAAGCTCGACCGCGAGCACCGCGATCGCGCTACTGCCATTCCTCGGGGCCGGCAGCACCCACCTCGACGGCCGCTACCAGGAGACCGTCTCGCGCGGCATCTACTATCTCGTCAGCCGCATGCAGCCCACGCCGCGCGGCGGCGACTTCTGCGAGGGCACACTCTACGGCCACGGCGTGACGACGCTCGCGCTCGCCGAGGCGCTCGGCATGACGAAAGACGAGATGCTCGTGCCCTACGTGCGCGACGCCGTGCGTTTCATCGAGACCGCGCAGGATCTGCACAGCGGCGGCTGGCGCTACCTGCCGGGGCAGTCGGGCGACATCACCGTGACGGCCTGGCAGCTTGCAGCGCTCAAGAGCGCGTCGCTCGCTGGCATGGAAACACCCTCGCCCGCGATCGACGGCGTCCGCCGGTTTCTTGACCGCGTGCAGACGCAGAAGGGGGCTGCTTACGGCTACCGCACCCCGGCGGCCAAGCCCTGCACGTCGGCGATCGGGCTGCTCTGCCGAATGTACACCGGCTGGGGCACGTCGCAGGAGCCGCTTCTCCGCGGCGTCACGAATCTCGCCAAGCCCGGCCCCGCGCCGCAGGCCATCTATCATAACTTCTATCTCTCGCAGGCCCTCCTGCAGCTCGATCATCCCGTCTGGCCGCGTTGGAACGCGAAGAACCGCGACCAGATCGTCGCCCAGCAGGCCCGCTTCGGCCACGAGACAGGCAGCTGGTTTTTCGCCGATCCCGACACCGCACCGGGAGGCCGGCTCGCCCACACGGCGCTGGCCGTCCTCACGCTCGAGGTCTACTACCGGCTCCTCCCCATCTACGGAGAAGAGGCCGTAGAACGGGAGTTTTGAGACCGGCAGGCTGAAGGCTGCACGACTTTGACAGGCTGAGACAGGCTGAAGCCTGGCCTACTTTTTCTTTTCGTTGTGGAGCGTGTGCTTGCGGAGCCGCGGCGAATACTTCTTCACCTTCAGCTTTTCGCCGCCGCTCTTGCGACGCAGCGTGTAATTCTGATCGCCCGTCTCCTCGCAGACGAGGTGGATCACTTCGAGCTTTTTCTTGCCTTTGGCCATAATCTGGTTATCTCCGAAAGAGCCGGATCGTACCCATCGGCCGCGGCCATCGCCAGCGCCCCCCTTCTCTGCGGGCAAAAATGGCTTCTTGGCATTCCCGGCCCCGTTTGCGACCCTTGGCCTGTTCGATATGATTCCTTCGAGCAGGGAAATTTCCCCAGGGAGCGGCTCGGAGAATCCCATGTCCAGCGGCATTCAGCCCGATGCGGGCAAGAAGAAGGCGCCAACGGCCCCCGCGGCCAAGCCCGCCGCCGCGGCAAACCCCG
>JBKDMX010000060.1:0-47690 GCA_046343855.1 Planctomycetia bacterium | reverse complement strand
GGTCATGATCGTGGCCGGGTTCGAGTTCACGAGCACCACGCGGTAGCCGTCCTCGCGGAGGGCCTTGCACGCCTGGGTGCCGGAATAGTCGAACTCGCAGGCCTGGCCGATGACGATGGGGCCGGACCCGATGAGCAGAATGGTGTGGAGGTCGTCGCGACGGGGCATGGATGGCTTCGTGGGACGGGAAAAAACAAATTTCCCGAAGGTAGCATCCGGCCACCTCGCGCGGCAACGAGCCGCTACAATTCGGCCGCGTCGCGCGGCATCCGCGGCGACCTCCCCCCTCGTGTCGCCGGAGACCTCGCACCATGTCGATCGCCACCCCCGCCCTCGATGCCTGGCGCGACAGCCTCGCCGACGAGTTCAAGGACACGCGGCTGAATCTCTCGAGCGTGCTGGCCGGCGAGAACCTCCAGCCGGCCCAGGCGCTCGGGGTGGCCCTCTCCTCCGCCCGCTTTCTGAAATGCAAGCCGCTCGCCGACGCGCTCGAGTCGGACATCCGCGCGGGCCTGGGCGACGCGGCCGGGGCGGTGATCTCCGACTCCGTCGCCGCGGCCGGTCTCATGGCGATGAACACCGTCTATTACCGGTTTCGCCACATGCTCGGGAAGGAGAGCTACGAGGCCCGGTCGCCGCGGCTCCGCATGAGCCGCATGGCCCAGCCCGCCACGAGCAAGGCCGACTTCGAACTCATGAGCCTCGCCTGCGCGGCCCTGGCCGGCTGCGAACTCTGCATCAAGAACCACGAGGCGAGCCTCGTGCACCTGGGCGTGAGCGAAGACGCCTGCCACGACGCGGTGCGAATCGCCGCCGTGATCAACGCCGCCGCAGTGGGGATGTAGGACAGGCCTCCGTGCCTGTCATGCCTTTGCTCGCAGCCCGGGTCGAGTACCAACTACCCACATTCGGAGACGGTCGGTAGGCATGCTCGAATCCGGTCGTGTTGAGAGTTTCAGTCTCGTGGGTTTTGATCAGGAGCCAATAGTCCTCAACGACTCCCTTCTTCTGCGCGTGCCCACCGACCGTCTCCGCCGAAACTGCTAAGCGACTACGAATCCGCGACTGAGCACCTCCAAATACGGGAGGCTTCGGGTGACCCGCACCCCGCTCGCCGGCGTTGCTCGGGCACCGATCCGCTTTAGCGGATTGGTCGGCGAAGGCAGGATGCCGAGAGCGCAGTCAGCATCGAGCGAGCGGAGGGCATGCGGGCACCGATCCGCGTTAGCGGATTGGTCGTACGTAGCGAGCGTCCGGAGAGCGGGGTGCGGGTCACCCGAAGCCGGCTTGGGCGCGAGAGCCTGCCGTCAGCCGAGTTCGCGCAGGTAGTCGAGCGTGTAGATGCCGCTGTCGTGGCCGTCGGAGAAGACAATCTTGTAGGCATACTGCCCGACGGGCTGCATGCCGGTGATCGAGAGCGGCACGATCTCCTCAGGCTTGAGAACCTGGAGCGGGTTTGGCTTCGCGGGCTCGACTCGCCGCTCGCGGCAGGTGGCGCAGGGGCAGGCGTCGCGCAGCAGCCGCGGCGAATAGGCGGTGCGGGCGCCGTCGGTCCACACCAGTTCGATGGCGCCGTCTTCGAGGCGGCGGATCGACTGCGGAGTGGCGTGGCTCATGGGTGTGGGCTTTGCGGCGGTGACAAACGGCGATCGACCACCCGCCGACCCTTGCCCTCGAAGCGGGGCAGGCTGCCGAGCGGCACCGTGGCGACGTCCACCCGAAGCCCGAGCCGCAGCTGCAGTTCGCGGGCCACTCGCTCGGGGTCGTTCAGGTGATCCTCGATCTCCAACGATAGCATGTCGAGGCTCTCCTCGTTGGCCACGGTCAAACGGTATTCGACCACCTCGGGAAAGCCGCGAACGATGTCGTCGATCGCGCCGGGGAAGACGTTGACGCCGCGCACCACGAGCATGTCGTCGGTCCGGCCGAGGATGCCCCCTTCCAGCATGACCCACGGACTGCCGCCGGCGGCTACCTCGTCCGACGTGGGCCAGCGCGGCCGCACGAGGTCGCCCGTGCGATAGCGGATCACCGGCGCTCCGGCGCGGCCAAGCGTGGTGAGCACGAGTTCCGCGAGCTCTCCCGGCCCGGCGGCCCGACCGGTTTCCACGGAGAGAAACTCCGGATGGAAGCAGGGCTCGATCACGTGGAGCCCGCGGCCGGCGATGTCGCCCACGCCCCAGGGGCCCACCTCCGTCGCGCCGGCATGGTCGAGCACCTCGGCGCCCCACGCCTCGGCGATCCGCGCACGGACCGCCGGCCGCGAACCGCCCGGCTCGCCCGCGACGATCACCAGCCGCACCGGCAGGCCCGCGGTGTCGATCTTCTGCGCCTGCGCCACCTCCGCGAGATGCAGGGCGTAGCTCGGCGTGGCAACGAGGACGGTCGCCGCGAGGCTGCGGGCAAGCTCGAGCCGCGCGACGCTCGACTGGCCGCCGGTCGGGATGGCCATCGCACCGCGGGCAAGCGCCGCGTCGAATGCGCTCCAGAAGCCTGCGTAGGGTCCGAACGACGAGGCCACGAGCACGCGGTCGCCCGGCTGCACGCCGCCGCGGTCGAGGATCACCCGCCAGCAATCCATCCACCACTCCCAGTCGTCGGCCGTGTCGAAGACCGGGAGCGGGCGGCCGTGCGTGCCGCTGGTGTGGTGAAACCGCACGTAGCGGTCCGGGGGCCAGGTGAGGTTCGCCGGATGGCCGGCGAGCGACGCCGCCTCCACCAATTCTTCCTTGAACGTGAAGGGCCAGGCGGCGAGTTCATCGAGCGATTCGATCTCGAGCGCAGCGCGGGCGAGCTTCGCCGCGTAGAAACCGTTGGCCGGCAGGATCGCGCGAAGCAGCGAACGAAGCCGCTCGCGTTTGAGCCAGTCGAGCTCGGCGCGGGATTGCGGGGCTGGATCGCGGTCGGCCATGCCGGAATTATGGCACGCCGAGGCTCGGGATTCCCTGCGCGGGGGCGTTTTGCAGGGGCGGCTGCAGGTTCGGCGCGGGGAACGGCTGCGGCGGGGGCAACTGCATCGGTGGCTGAACCGGCGGCTGCGCAGGGATCGCCTGCGCTGCCGGCACTATCGCCGGCAGGCTGCCCGCCGACAGCCGTGACTGCTCGGCCCGGGCCACGACCTCCTCGGGCGGGATCGCCGCCGCGGGCATCATCGCCAGATCGACGATCCGCTCGTCGCGAATCTCCCCCGGCCAGAGATTCTCCGAGACGAAGTCGAGCGGGAAGATCTCATACCACGGAATCGGAAAGGGCTGGCGGACGGTGAGCGTCTCGTAGCCGTCCTTCACGAGCCGAATCTTGCGGGTGCCGTAATAGACGAAGTCGGTCGAGACCGGCGTGGTGCCGATCTGGTAGTCATCGACATAGACAAGCGCGCCCGGCGGATTGCTGCGAATCGTCATCCGCCGCTGGACGCAGCCCGTCCCTGCCACGACCGTCGCGAGGCAGACGATCGCCATGAACAGCATGGGCAACCGGCATGGAAAGGTCTTTCGCCGCATGGCTCGAACGATAGAAATCCGGCCGCCGGGCCGCCAGAGCAGACAAACCGCTGCCTTTCCCGGGGCAAAGCGTATCGCCCGAGCCGCGTGGGGTCGCTAGAATCGCGGGTTTTCCAGCCCGACGGGCGGGCCGAACGCACCTGGCACTCCAAGGCAGCAGACGCGTGGGCAAAGGCACAAGCCTGATCTACTGCGATCGCACCGACATCGGCCGTCGCCGTTCGAACAATCAGGATGCGAAGGCGGTGCTGCCGCCGTCGGGCACGCAGCAATACCGCACCCGCGGCTGGCTCTTCATCGTCGCCGATGGCATGGGAGCGCACGCTGCGGGCGAAGAGGCGAGCCGGATCGCCGCCGAGCGGGTGCCGCTGGTCTACGAGAAGTTGTCCGGCCGCTCGCCCCCGCTCGCGCTCCGCCGAAGCATCGAGCAGACGAATGCCGAGATCAACGCCAAGGGGGAGAGTGCTGCGGAGTTCAAGGGGATGGGCACCACCTGCACGGCGCTCGTCGTCCTGCCGCGTGGAGCCCTCGTGGGCCACATCGGCGACAGCCGTGCCTACCGGATCCGCGGCACGACGATCGAACAGCTCTCCCGCGATCACTCGCTCGTCTGGGAACTCGAGTCTTCGGGCGGGCTCACGCGCGAGCAGGCGGTCGGCGCGGCGCCAAAGAACATCATCACCCGTTCGATGGGTCCACACGCCCAGGTGGAGGTCGATCTCGAAGGTCCGTTTCCCGTCGAGGAAGGCGACGTCTTCCTGCTCTGCAGCGACGGCCTTTCCGGCCAGGTCACCGACGAGGAGATCGGCCTCGTGGCCGCGGAGCTCGAGCCGCGCGAGGCGGCCGACGCGCTCATCGGCCTGGCGCTGGTGCGCGGCGCCCCTGACAATGTGACGATCGTCATCGCCCGGGCCGGCCCCGAGGAGATCTCGAAGGCGTCGGCGTCGGACGAGCCGTGGGCGCTCAGCGACGAGCCGGTCGCGCCGAAAGGCGCGGCGAACGGTCCTTGGAAATGGCTCGCGATCGCGGGCGCGAGCCTGTTTGCGGCGCTGCTGCTCAGCCCCACGAGTCAGTTGGTCAACGAGGGGAGTTGGCTGGACCTCACGTTTGGCACCGATGCGGCACACGCCGTCAGCATGATCGGGTGTGGTGCGGCGCTGCTCACGGCCGTTGCCTCCGCCCTGTTCGCCTTTCTCGGCTTCCTCATCCCACCGTCCGTCGACGGCCGCGCGCTTCGGCCGGGCCGGCAGCTCGGCAAGGGGCCCTATCGCTCCTATTCGTGCGCGCCGAGCGAGCCCCTGCTCGAAGGGATCCTCGGCAGCATCGAGGCCGCCGCCGACGGCCTCGGCGACGCCGAACGCGAGCGCACGATCACCATCCTCGCCCGGGCGCGGCACAACGTGGCCGTCCACTCCTTCCACGAGGCGATGGTGGCGGCCGCCGAGGCGCTGGCCATCTACAAGCGGAGCATCGAGCACTCGCGAATCGACCAGACGGCCGGGGGCCGCTGATGAAGATCATCTCGCGATACGTGATGAGCGAGCTCTTGCAGGTGTTTCTCGTCGCGCTCACCGCGCTCACGCTCTTCATGCTCGTGGTGGGCCTCGTGAAGGAGGCGCAGCAGCAGGGGCTCGGCATGATGCAGATCGCGGCGCTCGTGCCCTACGTCCTGCCCGAGGCGATGCGGTTCGCGGTGCCGGGCACGATGCTCTTTGCGGTTGCCAGCGTCTTCGGGCGGCTGTCGGCGAGCAACGAGATCACGGCCCTCAAGGCGGCCGGCATCACGCCGATGGCGGCGATCTGGCCGGCGATCGCGGTGGCCGTGGTGGTCAGCTTCGTCTCGGTCTGGCTCAACGACGTCGCCGTCTCGTGGGGCCGCGATGGCGTCCGCCGCGTGATCATCGGCAGCGTGGAAGACATCATCTATGGACGGCTCCGGCAGCAGCGGTCCTACAGCACCTCGAAGATGTCGATCAACGTGAAGGGCGTGGAGGGCCGCCGGCTCATCCGCCCCACGCTCTCGTTTCAGCCGGGCGGCCAGGCGGCCCCGGTGACCGTCTCGGCCGCCGAAGCGGAGATGCGGGCCGACGCGGCGAAGGGCACGCTCACGATCAGCTGCAAGAACGGCACGATCCACATCGGCGACGTCAAGGCCGTCTTCCCCGACACGATCGAGCGGGTCGTGCCGCTGGATACCGTCAGCCGCAAGGAGACGGTCTCGACGAGCCCTTCCGAGATCGCCATGGCCGATTTCCCCCGCGCGCGGGCCGACCAGGCCGCGGCCATCAGCCAACTCCATCAGTTGGCCGCCGCCAAGACGGCGCTGGCCATCTTCTCGGGACGCATGGAGCAGACGCTGCCCGCCGCAGTCCAGGCGGAGCGGCAGGAGGTGAAGCATGCCGCCTCGCGACTCAATCGCATCATCATGGAGCCCTGGCGCCGCTGGGCAAACGGTTTCAGTTGCCTCTGCTTCGTGCTCGTGGGCGCCCCGATGGCGATCCGCATGCGCAACGCCGACTTCTTGACGAGCTTCTTCCTCTGCTTTCTGCCGATTCTCGTCGTCTACTATCCCGTCTTCATGCTCGGCGTCTCGCGGGTCAAGGCGGGCGTCCTGCCGCCCCCAGCCGTCTGGATGGGCAACATCCTGATCATGCTCTGGGGCATGTGGCTGCTGCGTCGCGTCATCCGCAATTAGCTCCACGGAAAACATGAGCATCCTGCTCATGTTTCCTTGGCCGGCATCCGCCGGCTGGCGATGACCCGGCCCTCCGGGCCTGGCGTCGCTTCACGCGAAGGCCTGCGGTTTCCAGCGGCCCGGAAATCTGCCACAATTTCCGCCCACCGATCATTCCAAACCACCCTTTCGAATCCCGAAGGAGCTCCCCATGCCCCGCCCCGTCACGCTCTTCACCGGCCAGTGGGCCGACCTGCCGCTCGAGGACCTCGCCCGCAAGGCGAAGGAGTTTGGCTACCAGGGTCTCGAGCTGGCCTGCTGGGGCGACCACTTCGACGTCACGCGGGCGCTCGAGGAGAGCGGCTACTGCGCGGCGAAGCGTGACACGCTCGAGCGAAACGATCTTTCCGTCTACGCGATCTCGACCCACCTCGTCGGCCAAGCCGTCTGCGATCGGATCGACGAGCGACACAAGTCGATCCTGCCGCCCCACGTCTGGGGTGACGGCAAGCCCGATGGCGTCAATAAGCGGGCGATCGAAGAGATGAAGAAGACGGCGCGGGCGGCGCAGAAACTCGGCGTGTCGGTGGTCAACGGCTTCACCGGCTCGAGCATCTGGCACCTGCTCTATTCGTTCCCGCCGGTGCCGGAATCGATGATCGCCGCCGGCTTCCAGGAATTCGCCGACCGCTGGAACCCGATTCTCGACGTCTTCGCCGAGTGCGGCGTGCGGTTCGCGCTCGAGGTGCATCCCACCGAGATCGCGTTCGACACGATCACCGCGCAGCGGGCCCTCGACGCGCTCGGCCGCCGCGAGGAGTTTGGGTTCAACTTCGACCCGAGCCACCTCCACTGGCAGGGCGTCGACCCGGTCGAATTCATCCGCACCTGCCACGACCGCATCTATCACGTCCACATCAAGGACGCCGTGGTCACGCTCAACGGCAAGAGCGGCATCCTCGGCAGCCACCTCAACTTCGGCGACCCCCGCCGCGGCTGGGATTTCCGGTCGCCGGGCCGCGGCGGTGTCGACTTCGAGGAGATCATCCGCGCCCTGAACCAGATCGGCTACGAAGGGCCGCTCTCGGTCGAATGGGAGGATTGCGGCATGGATCGGGAGCACGGTGCTGCCGAGGCCTGCGAGTTCGTGCAGAACCTCGACTTCGCGCCGAGCCGCCGGCAGTTCGATTCGGCATTTGCCGAAGAGGCCTGATCGCTGCGGCTCGGGTGGCGGCAGCCGGGCGGAGCCGCACGCGCCAGGAGTTTTTCGATCATGGAGGATCTCACGCGACGGAGCGTGCTGGCGTCGGCGGCGGCTGCGCTGTGGGCGTGGCCGCGAACCGATCGCGGCCCCCTGCCCTCGGCCGGCGCCCGGTTTCTCCTTCCCGCGTCCCAGCCGCCGGCCGATGACCGGCCGTTTTTCGCCAGTGGATTCATCGACCACGATCCACCACTCGCCTACGTCCACTGCCCGTCGATCTGCGAACTTCCAGCCGGGGGCCTGGCCTGCGTCTGGTATGCCGGTTCGCGGGAGGCGGTCCGCGACGTGTCGCTCTATCTGGCCGAGAGCCCGTCCCGCGAACCTGCGTCGTCCGCGTCGGCCTGGGGCATCCCGCGGCTCGTCATCGATCGTGACCGTGCCGTCGCCGACCTCGACCGCTTCGTCGACAAGGTGGGCAATGCCGTGCTCTTTCCCGACGCCAGCGGCAGGCTCTGGCTCGTCTACGTGACGATCGGCGTCGGCGGCTGGTCGGGCAGTTCGCTCAACGCCTGCTTCTCCACGGATGGCGGCAAGACGTTTTCGAGGAGCCAGCGGCTTTCACTCAGCCCGTTCTTCAACGTCAGCGAATTGGTGCGGGCGGCGCCGGTGCTCCTCGATTCCGGCGAGATCGCCCTGCCCGTCTACCATGAATGCATCGGAAAATTTCCGGAGGTGGTCTGGCTGCGGCCGGAGGGAGACAGGCTCGTGGCCAGAAAGTCCCGCATGGCCGGGGGACGGTCGCTCCTGCAGCCGGCCATCGTGCCGATCGGAGGCACGGAGGCCGTCGCCTTCCTGCGCGACCACGGCCCTGCCCGCCGGCTCGTCGAGCAGCGGACGCGCGACGGCGGCAGGTCCTGGTCGGCGCCGCAGCCGACGCCCCTCGCCAATCCCGATGCCAGCGTCGCAGCCGTTCGTCTTTCGAACGGCGCGGTGTTCGTGGCCTTGAACCACTCGGCGGCGAATCGCGAGAACCTGTCGCTCGCGATCCACGATCCGTCGTCCGAGGAATGGCGGATCATCGCGACGCTCGATCGCGAGTCGGGGCAGAAGTTTGCCTATCCATACATGATCCAGGATCGCCGCGGCCTCGTGCATCTCGTCTACACCTGGAAGATGAAGCGGATCCGGCATGTGGCGATGAACGAGACCTGGATCTTCGCACAGCCGTCGGAGCCGATCCGATGAACGCTGCCGTCGCCACCGATGGGCTCGTCGCATGGTGGTCTGCGATCGCCGTCTGGGGGATCGTGTTTGCGGCGCTGGCCCGCACCCTGCAGCAGGCGCTCGGGGGCCGTGGGCCACGGTGGCTCCCCGTCGCGACGGGCCTGCTCTCGATCGTGCCGATCGCCGGCCTGCCGATCGGCCGCTGGCTGCATGGGTTCAACGCCGCGTTCAGCATTCCGTTCGTCGCCCTGCTCGCGGATCATGCGGCCGCACCGCTTGCTGGCCGGCCATTCTTCAACACGGCGGCCAAGCGGGCCGCACTCTGGTTCGGCGTCGTTGCCGGCTTGCTGCTCTACCCGGCGGCGCTCGGCTGGGGCCCCGTCGATCCCTACGAACTCGGCTGGCGGTCGCCCGGCGTGGCTGCCGCGGCGGCGGTCGTCGGCGCGGGGCTCGTGCTCGCCGGCAATGTCTTCGGGATCGTGCTTCTGATTGCCGGCGGGCTCTGGCAGATCGGCTGGCTCGAATCCGACAACGCCTGGGACTATCTCGTCGATCCGATCTACGGCCTGGCCTCGGCAGCCAACCTGATCGGCGGCTGGCTCGCCTCAGTGCCGATCGCGCGCCGCCTCGCGCGTGCAGGTGCCGCCGCGGGGATCGCGGTCGCGCTCGTCGCCGCCACCCCGAAGGAAGAGCCGAAGACACAGCCCCGACTCGACAAGGAGTGGGCGGCTTCCGCGGCGAGCCTCGAGAAACGCGCGCAGGCAGAGGGCCTGGCCGAACTGGCGGCATTCGTCAAAGGCTGGCAGTTGCCCGACCTGGCCGATCGACAGGTCATCGTGAAGATTCCGCCGCGGCTCGAGCGGCCCGAGTGGATCGACTCGGCTGCCGAACAATCGATCTGGGATGATTTCTGCGCGGCCCGACGGGCGCGGGCCGAAGGGCTCTTCCAGCTGTCGCTCGCCGCGGCGCGGGCCCACGCGAAGGTGCCCACGCGGTCGGAACGCGCCGCTGCCGGTGACGGGCCGCGGCCGAAACTCGACCAGCAGAACTGCAGGGCGATCACGCTCATCCACCAGGCGCTTCGCGATGATCCCGACCACGAACGCGCCCGTGCGGCGGGAGGCTGGGTGCGTCGGCAGGACGCGTGGGTCTGGCCGGAGGCGGCGGCGCGACTCGACCGGGGCGACGAATACACGGCCGAGTTTGGCTGGCTGCCGAAGGGCCGCACCGCACGGTATCGCGCGGGCGAGCGGTTCGACCGCGGCCGCTGGGTGAAGGCCGACGCCGTGCCCGAGCCGAAGAAGGCTGCCGAAGGCAGGAAGTTCAACTCGGATCATTGGCAGATCACGTCAACTGCGAGCCCGGCCGCGGCGGCCGATCTCGCGCAGCGGCTCGAGGAAACCCACCTCGTCTGGCGGCAGGCCTTTGGCGGGTTCGTCCACGAGCCGGCAGAGCTTGAAAAGCTGTTCGAGGGCCGCGGCAGGATCGTCGCGCGGGATCCGTTCGCGGCGATGCTCCTCTCCAGCCGCGAGCAGTATGTTGCCGAGCTCGAAAAGTTCGAGCCGACGATCGCGCGCACGCAGGGGATCTATTGGACGCCCACCAGCACGGCCTGGTTCGTCATGCCCCAGGATGCCGACGAGGGCGCACGCGCGACGGTGCACCACGAGGCCACGCACCAGCTCTTCGCCGAGATGCGGAAGACCAGCCCACTGGCCGGCGAGCGGTGCGGCTTCTGGGCGATCGAGGCGGCCGCGTGCTACATGGAAAGCCTGCAGCCCACGGAGTACGGCTGGACACTCGGCGGCCGCGACGCCGGCCGCGCGCCGGCCGCCCGCGAGCGGCTCGTCGACGACGGTTTTTATGTCCCGCTCGAAGAACTCTGCGGCCTCGGCCGCCGCGAACTGCAGGCCGACCATCGCCTGCCGCAGATCTACAGCCAGATCTCCGGCCTCGCCGACTTCTTCATGCACGGCGAGCACGGGCGGTATCGCGAAGCCTTCGTGGAATACCTCGCGCGGATCTACACCGGAACGGTCGATCCCGATACGCTCCCCCGGCTCTGCGGCTCGAACTTCGCCGACCTCGACGAAGCCTACCGCCGCCACATGGCACGTTGACGGGCGTTCCTTGCCGCTCGTAAACTCCGCGGCCAAGAAATACGAGTTTTTTCAGGAGAATCTTCCCGATGGCATCGCCCTCCGCGGCTCCCGCGCGCGCATCTCACGGCACCGATCTCGACCGTCTCTCGATCGACACGATCCGCACCCTCTCGATGGACGCGGTGGAGGCCGCCAAGAGCGGCCATCCCGGCACGCCGATGGCGCTGGCTCCGGTCGCGTTCACGGTGTGGAAGGATTTCCTGCGGTATGACCCGACGAATCCCGCCTGGCCCAACCGCGATCGCTTCGTGCTCTCCTGCGGCCATGCGTCGATGCTGCTCTATTCGCTGATCCACCTGGCGGGTATCCGCCGGGGCGGCGCCAATGATTCCGGCCGGGAACTGCCCGCCGTGTCGCTGGAGGAGATCAAGAAGTTTCGCCAGCTCGACAGTGTCTGTGCCGGCCATCCCGAGCACCACATGACGGCTGGGATCGAGACGACCACCGGTCCGCTCGGCCAGGGCTGCGGCAACTCCGTCGGCATGGCGATGGCCTCGAAGTGGCTCGGTGCCCACTACAACCAGCCCGGCCACCAGCTCTTCGATTTCGACACCTACGTGCTCTGCAGCGACGGCGACCTGATGGAGGGCGTGGCCGCCGAGGCCGCCTCGATCGCCGGCCACCTGAAGCTCTCGAACCTCTGCTGGATCTACGACGACAACTCGATCACGATCGAGGGCGAAACGCACCTTGCCTTCACCGAAAACGTGGCCCGGCGATTCGAGGGTCTCGGCTGGCGGATCGAGCACGTGGCCGACGCCAACGACACCGCTGCCCTCAGGAAGGCGCTGCAGGCCTTCAAGGCCGAGCAGGAGAAGCCCACGCTCGTCGTCGTGAAGAGCATCATCGGCTACGGGGCGCCCAAGAAGGCCGGCTCGCACGAGTCGCACGGCGCGCCGCTCGGTCCCGACGAGATCAAGGGGGCCAAGGAAGCCTACGGCTGGCCCGCCGACTCGCAATTCCTCGTGCCGCCCGAGGTGCCGCAGCACTTTGCGAAGACGCTCGGCGCCCGCGGCAAGCAGGCCCACGAAGCCTGGCAGAAGAGCGTGGCCGACTACACGAAGTCGCACTCGGCGCTCGCGGGCGAACTGAAGGACTTCCTCGATGGCCGGCTCCCGTCTGGCTGGGACACGTCGATCCCGACATTCCCCGCCGATGCCAAGGGCCTGGCGAGCCGGGTCTCTTCTGGCAAGGTGATCCAGGCGGTGAGCGCGGGGGTGCCTTGGTTCCTGGGCGGCTCCGCCGATCTGGCGCCCTCGACGATGACGCTCGTGCCGGGCGCCGGAGAATACGAACCGGGCTCGTATGGCGGCCGCAATTTCCACTTCGGCATCCGCGAGCACGGCATGGCGGCCGCCTGCAATGGGCTCGCCCTGTCGGGCCTGCGGCCCTACTGTGCCACCTTCTTCGTCTTCCTCGACTACCTGAAGCCGTCGCTGAGGCTCTCGGCGATCGGCAACCTCGGCGTGATCTACGTGCTCACGCACGATTCAATCGGCCTCGGCGAAGACGGCCCGACGCACCAGCCGATCGAGCAGCTCGCCACCGCCCGCGCCGTGCCGGGGCTTTCCGTCTTCCGCCCCGGCGACGCCAATGAAGTGGCCGAGACCTACCGCGCGGTGATGCAGCGGCCCGATCGACCGGCCGTGATCGTGCTCTCGCGGCAAAACATCCCCACGCTCGACCGCGCGGGCCTCGGCGCCGCCAGCGGCACCGCGAAGGGCGCCTACATCCTCAAGGACGCCCCGAACGGCATACCCGCCTGCATCCTGATCGGCACGGGCAGCGAGGTGCAGCTCTGCCTCGACGCCGCTGCGAAGCTGGCCGAAACGGGCGTGCATGCCCGCGTGGTGAGCATGCCGAGCTGGGATCTCTTCGAGGAGCAGGATGCGGCGTACAAGGAGAGCGTGCTGCCGGCGGCGGTCACGGCCCGCGTGGCCTGCGAGGCAGCCTGCGGCTTCGGGTGGGAGAGATGGATCGGCAGCCGCGGGAAGTTCGTCGGGATGAACTCCTTCGGCGCGTCGGGGCCGGCTCCCGCCCTCTACAAGCACTTCGGCATCACCGCTGACGCCATCGCCGCCGCCGCGAAGTCGCTCCTCTCAGGAAGACGTTAGCCTCGAGGATCGCGTCGGCTCGCGGGCGGCAGAAGGTTCCTCGCGGTGGCCCTCGAAGACTCGGGCCAAATGCTCGTCACGCTTCCGCCGACCCGCGAGCCTACGCCTATCACTGAGGATGTGACCAAAGCCCCTTCCGATTGACGAGCCGGGGGGGTCGGTGGGAATCGAGGCGAGTTGACGTATCCTCGTTTCCGAAGCAGCGAGCGGAGCTCGCCAAGGAAAAATGAGCGGGATGCTCATGTTTTCCGTGAAGCAGCCTTTCTACCGCCCCACCGGCGGCATTCAGCCTCGAGGAGCGCGCCGGCTCACGGGCGGCAGAAGGTTCCTCGCGGTGGCCCTCGAAGACTCGGTCCAAATGCTCGTCACGCTTCCGCCGACCCGCGAGCCTCCCGCAGAAGACAGCTTCGTCCCGAAGCGCATCCTGAACCTCTTCCGGGCAATTGACCGGTTCCTTTCCTTTTGCGCCCGACCGCGATAGGGATTCATCGTGCCGGGGCGTTCGCGTGAGCCAGCCGCTCGCCCGAACACTCAGGCCATCATCTTCGGAAGACGAGTTGCTCGGCTTTGCCCCCTGGGTGAAGCTCAGGCGCAGCGTAGGCCGGCACAGGCGGAAGTCCGCGAGACTTCCGCCTCGCAGAGGTCTTTCTCCGTGCGCCGGCATGCATTTCGGCGCGGCATGAATGCAGCGATGCCGACTCCGCGACACGGCAACCGCCGAGGTGCCCAGTGCCTGCTCTGCGTCTGCGTGGCCGCGGGCTTGTCGCCAGCCCTGCGCCGTGGCACGGATTGCTCCTGACCTGCGTCGCGATGCTCGCCCTCGCCCGGTGTGCGGCGGCCGAGCCGATCGTCGTCAGCCGGCAATACGACTTCCGCCCCGACGACGGCCGCTCCACGGGTGGCGCCTGGACTCCAAGCCATTCCGGAGACCCCGCCGTCGCCAACCGCTGGCGCTATATCGACTCGCCCCGCCGCAACAACGGCCGGTGGGCCGAGACGCCCCCCGCCCGCGGTCGCGGCCAGTCCCAGATCGGCAACTTTCTCACGAGCCCGGTGATCGACGTGAAGTCTCTCCTCGGCAGCAGCGCCGACACCTTTCGGCTCAGCATCGCCCAACGGTTCAATTTCAACCGCAACTCGCGCGGCCAGCCGGTCGCGGCGGGAGAGATCGCCTATAGCCTTGACGGTGGAAGCTTCATCGCGATTCCACTCGCTGCGTTCACGCGCGGCGGCGATATCGATGGCGCGTCGTTTCATGGTATTGCGTCGCCATTTGAGACGATCCCCGGCCTCGTGAATCAGGACGCATTCTTCGGGCCGAATGCCTCGTGGCCGGGGCCCCCGCCCCTGCTCGTCGGCGGCGGTCTCTTCACGGGCCGCTCGCCCGGATTCAATCGCGGCAGCTATGTGCCGTCAGAGGCCATCCTCGACTTCCGTGGCAGCGGGATCAGCTTCGACACGATTCAGTTTCGGCTGATCGAAGCGAACCTGGGATCACGATGCCCGCCGCGATCGCGATGGGACGTACGGTATATGCAAGTGGATTTCGCGGCACCGGAGCCGGGCGGAATCATGCTGGCGTCCATCGGCTGCGCGATCCTGGCCTGGCGCTCGCGGCGATCGTCACGTCACGGCTGGTGATGCGAATCGCCGATCACCGCATCTTCGGCATCGACACCCGCGGCGGTCTTGCCGTCGTGGTTCTTGAAGAGGTGATCGTCGCGGTGGACATCGTCCTGGAAGACTCGCTCGACGTGGCCGTCCTCGAAGAGGATGTAGTGGATGCCGCCCGGATGGTTGCTGCTCTTCTCGCCGCAGGCGTCGGGGGCATCGGCCATGAGCGGATGGTGCTCACGCCGCAGGTTCTTGTTCGGCTGCAACACGCCCTGGGCATCGCGATGGCCGAGCGTGTAGCCATAGTCGCCCCCCATCGAACGCACCATGTCGTCGAACTGCGGCGTGCCGACGGCGGCCTTCAATTCCTCGAGCGTGGGCACACGAAAGGTGCCGCTCCGGGCGAGCGGCGTATCGGGGCAGAGAAGCGTGCCGTCGTCCGCCACGAGGCGGTGCTCCGAGACGAGCGTCGGAGCATAGAGGCCGGCGCGGGAAAGCGGGCCGGCATCGGGAGGCGTGGGAAACACTTGGTGAGATTCAGCGTAGCCCTGCAGGGCGGTGGATGTCTTTTGCAGGTTGCGTTCGGCCCGGCGGGCTCGCGATTCCTGGATGGCGTCGAGGAGAAGCGGCCCTACGAGCACGCAGGCCGCCAGCGCCGTCGCGGCCATGATCATCCGGTCGAGCCAGGCTCGCGGCCCGGTGCCACTTCCCGAGCCAGCCTCTGGCGTCAACGCCCGCGGCATCGGCAGGGGAGCGGAATGGGCATGCGATTCGACGAACCGCATCGTGCGGCGGGCAAGCCCAGGCGGCGCGGCGATCAGGCCTTGGTCGCGGGAGAGCGGCTTGAGCGCCATCTGCAGTCGCTCGAGGTCGCGCCGCAGCGTTGGCCCCTGTTCGGGATCGGCCAAGGCGGTTTCGACCCGCCTCGAATCCGGCTCGTCAATCGCGCCCAACAAATAGCCGATCAGTTCTTCTCGCATGGCTTTCGCTTCCGTCGTGTGCATGGATGATGCTGGGCTGGTGTCATCGGCCGAGCAAGTGGTGTCATGTTTCATGCCCCTTGCCGCTGGTCTGCCAGGAATCGTTGAGCTTCAGGAGGGCGGCGTGGAGCCGGCTCTTCACGGTTCCCACCGGAATACCCAGCACGTCGGCCGCCTCGCGATATTTCATCCCTTGGTGGTACACGAGCAGGACCGTGCCCTTGAGCGACTCCGGCAGGTCGTCGACCGCCGAACGCACCCACTCACGGGCCTCCTCGTCCGCCATCATGTCGTCGGCCGTCTGATCCCTGCCCGCGAGCATCTCCACCAGCGCCCCGACGTCGTCGTCGCCATTGGATCGCTGATCGATGCTCACCATCCGGTGGCGACGATTGCGACGCTGGGCGTCGATGGCTTGGTTCGTGGCGATGGTGTAGAGCCAGGGCCGAAACCGACGGCCGTCTTCGAAGTTCTCCTTCTTCAGATAGACCTGTAGAAACGTCGCTTGAAACACGTCCTCCGCCATCTCCGCACTGCCGCAGTAGCGACGCAGATAGCTGAAAAGCTCCTGTTCGTATCGATGCACGAGCGTCTCGAAGGCGTCCGTGTCATCGTCCACACGAAACCGGCGGAGCAAATCCTCGTCGGCCTGGCCTGCCCCCCGAGCCTCGCCATCCGACCGAACCGCTCCCCCATGGCCATTGCCCGGAGAAACGGAGTTCGTCCGTCCTGCGGCCTGGCCACGGGTGTAGGAATCGTGTGGAACCATCAGTCGGTACGCAGCCACGGTTCGGATGGTTCGCCCCGGCCGAAAACAAGGGCCGAAGTCCCACTCCGGAAGCCCCGAGTATAGCCCCCGCGCGGGGAAATGCCCGTGTTTTTGCTAGCCTCTGGGGCATGAAATCACCACGAGAGGCCGATCGGGCCACCCCCTACCGCTGGGCAACCCCCGGCGACATCAACGCCTTTTTCGGGCTCTCGATCGACAATCTGGCCGGCCTCGTGCTCACAGTCAGCCTGCTGGCGGCCGTCTTCGACTACCCGGCCCAGTTCGCCCTCGCCCATCTCGTGCCGGGCACGGCGCTCGGGGTCGTCGTCGGCGACCTGATCTTCACCTGGATGGCTTTTCGGCTCGCACGGCGCACCCGCCGCACCGACGTGACGGCGATGCCGCTCGGCCTCGACACGCCGAGCACGTTCGGCATGGTCTTCTTCGTGATCGGCCCGGCGTTCGCGGCGGCCGTCGCCGGAGGACTGGAACGTGAAGCCGCGGCCCGTCATGCCTGGCATGTGGGCATGTGCGCGATCGTCGCCAGTGGCCTCTTCAAATTCGCCTGTGCGTTCGTCGCCGGGGCGGTGCGGCGGCTCGTGCCCCGCGCCGGGCTGCTCGGCAGCCTCACGGCGATCGCGCTGGCGCTGATTTCATTCCTGCCGACGGTCGAGATCTTCTCTTCCCCGCTCGTCGGCGTGCTCGCCTTCGGGATCACGCTCGCCACGCTCACGGCCCACATCCCCTTCCCCGGTCGCATCCCCGGCGCCCTTGCCGCCCTCGCCGCCGGCTGGGCGATGCACGTGCTCGGCACCTGGAACGGCTGGATTCCCGCCATCGAGGCCCATGCGGCGATCGATCCCGCCGCCGCGCTCTGGCCGACCGAGTGGCTCTCGGCCCTGCGTCTCGAGTGGCTCGAGGCCTGGCCCGACATGCTGCGCTATCTCCCCATCGTGATTCCGTTCGCGCTCGGCACCGTCGTTGGGGGCATCGACTGCACCGAAAGCGCCGCGGCAGCCGGCGATGAATACGACACGGGCCGCGTGATCGCGGCCGAGGCGATCGCCACGCTCGTGGCCGGCATCTGCGGAGGCGTGATCCAGACGACGCCCTACATCGGCCATCCCGCCTACAAGGCAATGGGGGGCCGCGCGGCCTACACGCTCGCCACCGCCGCCTTCATCGGCTTTGCCGGCCTCACCGGCACGTTCGCCTATCTCTATCAGGCGATTCCCGGCCCGGCAATCCTGCCGGTGCTCGTGTTCGTGGGCCTCGAGATCACGGCGCAGAGTTTTCACGCGACGCCGCAGCGGCACTACCCGGCCGTGGCGATCTCCTGCATCCCCGCGCTCGCGGCGCTCGTCATGATCGAGGCCGACAAACTGCTCGCGGCCGGTGCCCAGCCCGCCGCCGCGCTCGCCCGCGAACTCTTCTCGATCCGCATGCTCTCGGCCGGGTTCATCGTCACGAGCCTCTTGTGGGCCGGCCTTGTCACCGCGCTCATCGACCGCAAGCTTCTCGCCGCCGCGGGCTGGGCTACTGCTGCGGCCGGCGGCACGCTCTTCGGCATCATCCATTCGCCGTTCACCGACGGCCGGCTCTTCCTGCCCTGGTCGATCGGCGCATTGCCCGCCGCAGCCGCCGGCCGCGGCCCGCTCGAACTCGCCGCGGCCTACACCGTGCTCGCGGCGATTTTCACCGCGTGGCACGCATGGCTCAACTTGCCCAAGCCGGCTCAGGGCGACCGGTAGTCCGTGCTCAACTTGCCCAAGCCGGCTTCGGGTGACCCGTACCCCATCGCCGGACGCTCGCTACGGACAGCCTGTCCTGCGCGCGCTCGGAGGCGGCCGGCGCTTCGCCCTCCGGGCTGCGCTGGTCAGCATCCGCCGGCTCCTGGGGCACGGGTCACCCGAAGCCTCCGTTACTGTATGACAGTCGTCTCTGGCTGTCTGGAACAGGCGCGGAAGCCTGTCCTACAAGAATGCGGGAAGGCCCGGGGCTGCCTGTACCCCGCTCGCCGGCGTTGCTGACAAGCGCAGGCAGGATGCCGGGAGCGTAGTCAGCATCGAGCGAGCGCAGGGCAGGATGCCTGAAGCGAGCGTCCGGAGAGCCGGGGTACAGGCAGCCCCGGGCCGGGTTGGGCCAGTGCGATTTACTCGAGCCCGTAGGCGCCCGCGATCGGTACGTCGAGGCCGGTGCGGCTGGCGAATTGCGTCCGCGAGAGGAACCGCGGCTCGAGGTTGAACGTCACGCCGACGTTGTTGCGGCTGTAGTCGACGTTGAAGCCGAACGTCATCAGGAACGATTCGCCGATCCGCACGAGCTGGAAGTTCTGGCCGATGTTGCGGCCGGTGAGGTCGATCGCGCCGCCGAAGGAGCTCGCCCACTTCGGGCTCATGCGGTAGGTGTAGGAGCCCGTCAGCACGCTCGCCTGGATCGGGCCGCCGAATTCGTTGAAGCCGATGAAGAAGCTGCCTCGCGGCGTGCGATTGAGCAGTGCGCCCACCGTCCAGAGCTGCTGGCCGCCGGCGAAGAAGTCGACGTCGCCGGAGGAGAGCACGGTCGTGCGGTCGCCCACGTGCCAGCGGAAGTCATACTGCCAGAGGCCCATCGCCGCGCCGAAGTTCTGGCTGGCGATCGGGAAGAGCTCGCCGTCGATGTCCAGCGTGATCCAGTCGATGATCCGCCGGTTGCCGATCGGGCCACGCTTCGTCTGCCACCGTTGTCGGGCGCCCAGCCGGAAGACCGAGAGATCGTTGGCAATCTCCGTCGGGCCGGTCACCCAGCCGGCGAGGCCGCGGCGCACGGCGTAGGTTCGCGGATCGTATTTATTGTCGGGGCCGAAGATGAAGGGCTGGCCGAGCGGCGTGACCTGCCCCGGTACGGCGCCGTAATCCCAGTAGGGGATGTTGCGGCGATACTGGTTGATCGCGTCGTCGTCGAGCTGGTCGTAGAGCGGGAATTGCTGGACGGTCTGCGTGGCGTCGGTGTAGGCGAACTCCGCCTCGAAGACCACCTTGTGGGCGATGCCGTGGACGTTCCAGAGCTGGCTCTCCACCGTGTCGTCGGCGGACCACATCGGCAGGCTCGAGCGGATGCCCACCTGGCCGTAGGCGCGGTTGATCGGCGACTGGGTGAGATCCTGGCCCCAGTTCGCCAGTTCGCCGAGCGCGTAGGGCACGACCTTCACGGCTCCGGCCTGGAAGGGCAGATCGATCTCGTGCCGCGTCGCCAGACGCTGGCCGATCACGTTGCTCTCGTAGGGCAGAAGCGTCCAGATGTTGCGGCCCTGGCCGACGGTCGGCGTCTGCGGCAGCTGCTGCCGGGCGTAGGCCACGCTCGAATGCTCGTACCACGTGAGCGCATCACGGAGGAGCGGCTGGCCCATGTAGTAATGATCGAGCCGCGGCCACCACTCGGTCTGTGTAAAGAATGGATTGATGCGCGCGCTCGTCAGGAGCCGCAGTTCGCGGTTGTCGATCGGCCGACGCAAATCGAGCCAGGTGCGCTGCTCGTAGCCTTCCTCCCACTCCGCCTCGTAATACTCCTCGAGGAAGTTCATGTCGCTGATCCAGCCGACGGTGCCGCGGGCCTGCCAGCCGGCGCCCACGTCCTGCCTGTGCCGCCAGAAGGAGCGGCCGCGGAACGTGCGGTCCGGGTAGCCCGGATAGGTGAACGTGCGGCGATAGAGGCCGAGGTTGTCGAGGCCGACGTCGCCGACGAACCAGGCGTCGAGGATGCCGTTGGCCGGCGTGCCGATGCCGAGGAAGTCGGGGCGGTTGTAGAGCAACGACGTGCCGCCGCCGGGGCCGCGTAGGCTGAGGAAGTCCACGTCGAAGTCCCAGTCGACGCCGTCGGGCGGCCGCCGCCAGCCGAAGACCTGGAAGGCGTCCCAGCTCGTGAGCACCTGCGTGCCGAAGATCTGATCGTTCTTCAGCTGCAGGTTGTTGATGTAGAAGGTCGGCTTCTTGGCATTGGTCGAGAGCACCGGCCACCAGAGCACCGGCACGCCGCCGAGGTTGACGGTGTTGCCCCGGCTGGTGATGTATTGCTGGTGCTCGATGGCGGGCTCGCCGGTGGCCGGGTCGATCATCGGCTGGCCGAAGGGTCCGGGCAGCGGCACCTGCTCGTCGGTGAACTCGAGCTCCCGCGAGCGGAACTCCCAGGTGGGCACGCCGAGGCGGCTCGACGTGAGTCCGGTCTGCTGCGCGACGAACCGGCTGCGATCGACCTGCCGGATCACGTCGGCCCGCAGCCGCACGAGGCCCGAGTAGTTGTCGACGGGCGTCAGCATCGTCGCGCCCGTGATGACACCGCTCGACCGCGGCACGTCGTAGAACATGCTCACGGCCTCGACCACCCGCTGCCCCTGCCGGAAGACGACGTTGCCCTCCATGTAGAGCTCGAGCGGCGTGTCGGCCGATTGCGCCGCATTGCCTTCGAGGTCGGGCTGCCCCTGGCCGCGGGTCCAGATCACGAGCCTGTCGGCCGAGATGTCGAGCGGACCCGCCGGATCGACGCCGTCGATGACGAGGTTCACACCGGAGGTGATCACGGCCACCCATTCGCCGCCGGCCGGGCTCGGGAACCAGCGCACGTTGAGCGGCACGCTCGATCGCGGAAACGCCCGCAGCCGCCTGGCCGACACCGCGACTGGCACCTGCGGCGGCGGCGCCGCGCCGAACTCGCTGAACTGTGTACGCTGAATCGGGGTCTGCTCGACCGGGCTTTCCACGTCGGCTTCGGCATCGGCTGCGACCGCCTCGGCGGGAGCGTCGTAGATCGCCGGTGTGCCGGTCGCGGGAACGATGCTCATGAATTCGAGAGCCGGATCGCGGAGCGTCCAGAAGCGGCCGGTCCAGCGATTGCCGCGGACCGTCGATGCGGGCGTGTCGGCGGCCTGGCCCGCGGCGCGCACCTCCACGTTGCCTGCCATCCGCACGAGCATGCTCCGCGGACGCGGGCCGGCGGCCTCTTCGCCATCGGCTTCCGGATCGAGCTGGCCGCCATCCTGTTCGATCCACACGACGGCCTCGTGGGCCGAGGCCTCGACCGCACCCTGCGTGATCCGCACGCCGCCCGTCAGGTGCCACACGTCGTAGGAGCCCTCCGTCCACCGCGATGCCTGCGCCGCGCGCACCGCAAGGGCCTCGGTCGGATCCACCGCCGGCACCTCGATGCGCCCCGCCTCGGCGATCGCCGCTGCGAGCCCGCGCGCCGGCAGCGCCGCCAGCGCCCCGGCCGATGCCTGATCGCCGATGGGTGGCTTCGTCTGCGCGACCGCCACGGGGCCGCCGACGACCGCTGCGAGTCCGATCAGGATCGCAAGCGCGGCGCGCGCAATTCCCCGCGTCGATGGACGGAGAGCCCATCGCCAGGAAGGCGCGGAAATCGTGCTCGGGGTTCGCGCGGGCAAGGTGAAGTTGATGCTTGAAAAACCGATGTTTGCGGGCCGGTGGACAACAGCGCGGGACTATAGGAGCGGCTGTTTTCACGGGTCAAGGCATCGCGGCGAGCCCACGGCGGCCGCAAATCGCGTGCGGCCACGGGTTTAGCGCCGGTTTCCCGACCCACCCTCCAGGGAGCCGTTTTGCTTCAATCCCGGTAAGATGGCGGCTCCACGCTCTCGCCCCATCCCGCCCCGCTCCTCCAGTCAACGAAAGGCTCCGCATGCGCCCCGTCTGCGACCGGGTCGCGAACTGGTTGATTTCACACCGCAACCTGCTCGCCCTGGTGGCCGTGGTGCTGGCGATCGTGTCGGTGGAGCGGTCGCGTCAGCTCGAATTCGCACGGTCGATCGACACGATGTTCGACCGCTCCGACCCGGCGCTCGTGCCCTATCGCCGGCTCGGGCGGGCCTTCGGTTCGAGCGAGGTGGTGCTCGCCGCCTACGACGCGCCCGATCTGTTCACGCCCGCCGGCATCGAACGGCTCGAGCGACTCACCGACGAGCTTGCCACCGTGCCCGGAGTGGCGTCGGCGACGAGCCTCGCCTCGACGCCGCTGGGCAGCCGCATCATCGAGCTCGACGAAAGCCCAACGGCACGCAAGCTCGTGAAGCTCATGGAGGGCTACACGATCGGCGCCGACCACCGCACCGCCGCGATCGCCTGCGTGCTTGCCGCGCCGGAGCCCGCATCGACCGCCGGCTCGCAGCGGGCGGCCGCGCGGATACTGGCGGTCTCACGCGCCGCGGCGATCGACCGGATCCGCGCGGTCATGGCCCCGCTGCCCGGCGGCACCGTGGCGGGTGAGCCCGTCATGCTCCGCGATGGCTTCGCGATGCTCGAGCGCGATGGCAACCTGCTCGGCACCGCCGCGGGGCTCTTGGCCGGCGCGGTGCTGCTCGTGTCGTTTCGCAGCCTGCGCTGGCTCATCGTGCCGTTGGCCGTCGTGCTGCTCGCTCTCTGGAGCACGCGCGGTGTGCTCGCCATCATCGGTCTCAAGCTGACGATGGTCTCGACGATGCTCTCGGCGATGGTCACCGTGGTGGCGATCGCCACGGTCGTGCATGTGATCGTCGAATTCAGGCGCCAGCGGGATCTCGGACTGCCGCCGGCCGCCGCGCTCGAGCGGGCCATCGGCCTGCTCTTCTGGCCCGTGGTGGGCGCGATCGTCACCGACATCATCGGCTTCGGCTCGCTCATCTTCAGCCAGGTGGGACCGGTGCACGATTTTGGGATCATGACGGCCGTCGGCGCGCTGATGGTGCTCGTCGCCGCCGCGCTGGCCGTGCCCTTTCTCGCCCTCACCGGCCGATTCGACGCCGACCCCAAGCGGGCCTGGGGCGAGGCCGCGCTCGATCTCGGCCTCGATAGACTCGTCAAGCGGATCGTGCGGCAGCCGGGGCGGATCCTCGGCCTCTCGGCGTCGCTCACCGCCTTGGCCGTGGCCGGCATGGCCTGGCTCGAGGTCGAGACCGATTTCACCCGCAACTTCCGCCGCTCGAGCGCGATCGTGCAGTCTTACAACATGGTCGAGTCGCGGCTCGGCGGCGCCGGCGTCTGGGACGTGCTCGTGCCAGCGGGCGACACGATCGACGGAGCGGCGCTCTCCCGCCTCGCCCGGCTCGAGCACCGGCTGCGCGACGAGGTCACGGCCACGGGGCCCGATGGCCGGCCAACGCCGGCGCTCACGAAGGTGATGAGTGTCGCCGACGTGCTCACCGCGATCTCGCCGATCGCGCTCGAGCGGCTCGAACGCACGCGGCTCGGCAACTGGCTGGTCACGGGAGCGATCCAACTCCTCGAGGACCAACTGCCGCAGCTGGGCCGCACGCTCATCGGCCGCGATCCCGAGGACGGCTCCACCTGGCTGCGGATCATGCTCCGCGCCCGCGAGCGGCAGCCGGCTCCTGCCAAGCGGGCGATCATCGACACCGTGCGGCGGATCGTGGCGGAGGAATGTCCCGCCTCGGCCGGCGCGACGGGGGGCGAGGTGACGGGCTTCTTCGTGCTCTTGGCACAGCTCATCGATCGGATGCTCGCCGACCAATGGTTCACGTTCCTGCTCGCGGCCGCCGGGATCTTCGCGCTCTTGGCGATCGCCTTTCGGAGCGTCGTGATCGCGGCGGTGGCGCTCGTGCCCAACGCCCTGCCGATCTTCGTGGTGCTCGGCCTCCTCGGCTGGGCGGGAGCGCGGATGAACATGGGCACGGCGATGATCGCGGCCGTCTCGATGGGGCTCTCCGTCGACAGCTCCATCCATTACATCGCCGCCTTCCGTCGCCGCCTCACCGACGGCCATGCCGTCGAGGCCGCCCTCGAGACGGCCCATCAGACGGCCGGCCGGGCGATGGTGTTCTCGACGCTGGCGCTGGTGGTGGGATTCCTCGCGCTCACGACCAGCGGCTTCATTCCCACGGTCTCGTTCGGAGCCCTCTCCTGCCTCACGCTCGTCGGAGGGCTCGTCGGCAACCTCGTCATCCTGCCGGTGCTCCTCACGCTCGTCACCCGCCCCGGCGGCCAGGGCTTTGTCGAAGACGAAAAACCGCTACAACTCGCCCCCGGGCCGTGATGCACCAGCACCACGCCCCCTTCCCCGCCCCGTTCGAGGAACCCTGCATGACCACCGAATTTTCGCCCGTCCGTGGCGTCCGCGACATCGTCGCCGAACCGTCCGCCCGCCCCGAATCGATCGCCGCCGACGCCGTCGTCGTGTTTCTCACCGAGGGAGGTGTCGGCACGGGAGCGATCGCCGATCTCGATCGTGCGGTCGGGGGCGTGATCGCGCGGCTCGTCGGCGCGGGCGAGATCACCGGCAAGCGGTATGAATGCGTGCCGATCCTCGCGCCGGCCGGCCTGCAGGCGGGGCAGATCGTCGTCGTCGGCCTCGGCAAGCGCGAGGAGGTCGATGCCGGCACCCTCTACAAGTCGGCCGCGACGGCCGCGCGGCAGCTCTCCGGCCGCCCCCGCTCCGCCGTGGCCTTCGTGGCCGACGGCTTCTGGACGACGAGGCAGATCGAGCAGGCCGTTGCCGGCGCCGCGATGGGCATGGTCGGGCAGGATCTCTACCGCAGCGACAAGAAGCGAACCCGCTTCGGCAAGACCATCTGGCTGGGCGCACCCGTCGAGGCGGTCGAGCGTGGTGCCATCGTCGCCGACGGCGTGAACCTCGCCCGCCGACTCGTCAACATGCCACCGGACGACCTCTACCCGCAGACCTTCGCGGAAGAGGCGGCCGCCGTGGCCGGTCGCACCGGCATGGAGATCGACATCTGGGACGAGGTGCATCTCGCCCGCGAACGGTGCAACGCCATGCTCGCCGTCGGCCGGGGCAGCACGCGGCCGCCGCGGCTCGTCATCCTCCGCTACCGTGGCCCGGGGGGCAGCGATGCCGCCCCCGATCTCGCGCTCGTGGGCAAGGGCGTCACGTTCGACTCCGGCGGCCTCTCGCTCAAACCCTCCGATTCGATGCTCACGATGAAGTGCGACATGGCCGGCGGCGCGGCGATGCTGGCCGCCGCCGCCACGATCGCGGCCCTGAAGCTCCCGGTGAATCTCGTCGCCGCCGTCGGCCTCGTGGAAAACATGACCGGGCCGGCCGCCTACAAGCTCGGCGACGTGATCACGGCCCGCAGCGGCACGACGATCGAGGTGCACAACACCGACGCCGAGGGCCGCGTCGTGCTGGCCGACGTGCTCGACGTGGTGCGCGGCCTGAAGCCGCGCCGCATCGTCGATGCCGCCACCCTCACCGGCGCCTGCATGGTGGCCCTCGGCTACGACGTGGCCGGCCTCTTCTCCAACGACCAGGCCTGGTGCGACGCCGTCGCGGCCGCCGCCCGCTCGGTCGGCGAACCCGTCTGGCAACTGCCGATGTATCCCGACTACGACGACCAGATCAAGAGCGAGGTCGCCGACATCAAGAACGTTGGCGAGGGCCGCTGGGGCGGCGCCATCACGGCCGCCAAGTTCCTCGAGCGGTTCGTGGGGGGCATCCCCTGGACCCACATCGACATCGCGGGCCCATCGTTTGCGGAGAAGCCGCGTCCGTGGATCGACGGCGGCGGCACGGGGTGCATGGTGCGCGCGATGGTGGAACTCGCCCGCGGCCAGTAGGACAGGCCTCCGTGCCTGTCATGGCCCAACTCGCCCACCCCGGCTTCGGGGATGCTCACGCCCCGTCGCCGGACGTTCGCTGCGGACATCCTGTCCTTCGCTCACTCGATGCTGACTGCGCTTCGGCATCCATGCCTCCGCTGGTCAGCAACGCCGGCTCCCGGGGCATGAGCATCCCCTCGCCTGCCAGACTTCAACGCTGTGTTGAGAGCACCGACGCGATCCGCTCCTTCGTCACCGGCTCGATCACGCCGCGTTCGGTGACGATCGCGCGGATGAGGCGGGCGGGGGTGACATCGAACGCGGGATTGAAGGCCTTCGCCCCCTCCGGGGCCGCCGTCGCGCCGAGCGGGCGGAGCACCTCCGACGCCGACCGCTCCTCGATCGGGATTTCGTCGCCGCTGGAAAGCGAGAGGTCAAACGTGCTCGACGGCGCGGCCACGTAGAACGGCACGCCGTGCGCCGCGGCCAGCAGGGCAAGCGCGTAGGTGCCGATCTTGTTGGCGGTGTCGCCGTTGGCCGTGATGCGGTCGGCGCCGACGATGCAGGCGGCGATGCGGCCGGTCTTCAGCAGGTGGCCGGCCGCGGCGTCGACGAGCACCGTCACCGGGATGCCGCGCTGCACGAGCTCCCAGGCCGTCAGCCGCGCACCCTGGAAGAGCGGGCGGGTTTCGTCGGCGAACACCTCGAACCGCCGCCCCTGCTCCCAGGCCGTGGTGATCACGGCCAGCGCCGTGCCGTCGCCGCCGGTCGCGAGCGCCCCGGTGTTGCAGTGGGTCAGGATGTCGCCCGCGGGGAGGATCGCCGCGCCGTGCCTGCCGATCGCGGTGCAGAGCTCGCGGTCTTCATCGTGGATCGCCCGGGCCTCGGCGAGCAGCGTCGCACCGAGTTCCGCGGCTGAAGTCCCGTTCGTGAGCGGCTCGAGCCTTCGCATCACCCGCTCGACGGCCCAGCGGAGGTTCACCGCCGTCGGCCGCGCGCAGGCAAGTTCCTCGGCCCGCGCGAGAACATGGGCCCGCGACGCATCAGCAGCGAGGCCGGCGCGCATTGCCTCGCCCGCCGCCACGACGAGGCCGTAGGCCCCCGCGATGCCGATCGCCGGCGCGCCGCGCACCCGCAGGCTCTTGACCGCCTCGACCACCGTGTCGACGTCCCGACAGGGGATCCACTCGAGCCGCCCAGGCAAAAGCGTCTGGTCGAGCAGTTCGAGGTGACCGGCATGGTCGCCGACCCAGCGGACGGCCGTGGGGATCGTCATGCAGTGACCTTCATGCCGAAGGCGTCTGCGACGGCCTGGTTGGTCAGCCGCCCCTCGAGCACGTTGACCGCCGACCTGATCGCTGCGCTTTCCCGGGCTGCGGCCTCGACGCCTCGCGCAGCGAGTTCAAGCACATAGGGCAGCGTGGCATTGCAGAGGGCATACGTGCTCGTACGGCCCACCGCGCCGGGCATGTTCGTCACACAATAGTGGACGACGTCGTCCACCACGTAGGTCGGCTCGGCGTGTGTCGTCGGCCGGCTCGTGGCCACGCAACCCCCTTGGTCGATCGCCACGTCGATGATCACGGCCCCCGGCTTCATGAGCCTGAGGTCTTCGCGAGTCACGAGATGCGGCGCGCGGGCGCCTGGAATGAGCACGCTGCCGATCACGAGATCGGCCCAGCCGAGCCGCTCCCGGATCGTGTGGCGGTCGGAATAGAGGCAGTCGATGTTCGGCGGCGTGACATCGTCGAGATAGCGAAGCCGCTCGAGATTCGTGTCGAGCAGGGCGATGTTCGCGCCGAAGCCCGCGGCCACCTTCGCCGCATTCGCGCCGACGCTGCCGGCCCCGAGCACGAGCACGTTGGCCGGCGCCACGCCCGGGACGCCGCCGAGCAGGATGCCGCGGCCCATCTGCGGCCTCTCGAGATACTTCGCCCCCTCCTGGATGCTCATCCGACCGGCCACTTCGCTCATCGGGATCAAGAGCGGCAGCCGACCGCGGTCGTCGCGGAGCGTTTCGTAGGCGACGGCCGTCGCGCCCGTTGCCAGAAAACCCTCCGTGAGCGGTCGGCTGGCGGCGAAGTGAAAATAGGTGAAGAGCGACTGCTTCGGCCGGATAAGCGGCAGCTCCGCGGGCTGCGGCTCCTTCACCTTCACGATCAGATCGGCCGCGCCGAAAACCTCCTCCGCCGAATCGACGAGCGTCCCTCCGCAGGCGGCATAGGCCTCGTCGGGCAGGCCCGAGCCGCTGCCGGCCGTGCGTTGCACGAGCACGCGGTGCCCCGCGCCGACGAGTTCCTCGACGCCCACCGGCAGCATCGAGACGCGATATTCGTCGCGTTTTGTTTCTTTCGGGACGCCGACGATCATCAGGCCGATTCCGGCTTCATCTCGGGCAGCTTGAAGGTCGCCGGCGTCGGCAGCGGGTAGTTGCCGTCCTTGTCCGGTTGCACGGGGGCCGCCGTCTCCCAGGTGAGGTTCTCGGGCATCGTACGGTAGGGAAGCTTGATCGCGTCAGCATAGCTCCACTGCTTGCCGGAGTAGGTGGCCAGCCGCCCGAGCGCGGCCGCAAAGCTCGCCGCCACCCCGTAGTAGGCATTGTTCAGTGGCTTGTCGTTGCGGATCGCATCGTGAAGCTCGTCGTGCTCGACCTGGTAGGGATTGGGGTTCGGGCCCTCGAATTTCCAGAGCGTCTTGCCGGCGTGGTCGGTGATGTGGCCGATCTTCACGTAGCCCTTCGTGCCCTGAAATTCCTCGTCCACACGGTTGTCGCCGCCCGGAAACTGCTTGCACTGGCTGGCGATCCGCACGCCCCCCGGATACGCGAAGTTGACGGAGTGGTGGTCGTAGATCTCGCTCGGCTGCCCGGGCACCCGGTTCTGCTTGCCGCCCACGCCATAGGCGGCCTCCGGCACCTTGTCGAGGATCCAGTTGGCGACGTCGATATTGTGGACGTGCTGCTCGCAGATGTGGTCGCCGCAGAGCCAGTTGAAGTGATACCAGTTGTGAACCTGGAACTGGGTCTCGGTCATGTCGGGCTTCCGCGGGCGATACCAGATACTGCCACCATTCCAATACACCTGTCCGCCGATGATGTCGCCGGCGAGGCCTTCGCGAACGCGGGCGACCGTCTCACGGTAGCGATTCTCATAACGTCGCTGCAGCCCCACCACCACCTTGAGCTTCTTCTCGTCGGCCAACTTCGCCGCTTCGAGGCACAGTTGCGCCCCGAAGCTGTCGACACACACTGGCTTCTCCATGAAGACGTGCTTGCCGGCCTTGATCGCCTCTTGGAAGTGAAACGGCCGGAAGCCGGGAGGCGTGGCCAGGATCACCATGTCGCAGTGATCGAGCACCTGCCGGTAGCCGTCGAGGCCCTTGAACTGCCGTTCCTCGGGCACGTCGACCTTCCCCTCCATGCTTTCGACGGCCTTGAGCGCGCCTTTGAGTCTGTCTTCAAAGACGTCCGCGATCGCCGTCACCTTCACGTTGGAGCCGGGCACCGAGAGGGCCTGCTGCAGGGCGCCGGTGCCGCGGCCGCCGGCCCCGATCAGTCCCACGCGGATGAGGTCGCTCGACGGCGTCTGGCCGTGGACGAGCGGCAGCGTGGCGGTGGCGCCTGCGATCGCCCCTGCGGCCTTGAGGGCATCGCGGCGCGAGAATTGGCAGGCACATTCCTGAGCGTGACGCATGCTGTTCACTCCGGATACGAAGGGACGGCGCTTCCAGGACGCCTTTGGACCCCCGAAGAATACCGTCACTCCGCCGGCCCTTCCACCGTGCGGCCCCTCACGAGCAGCTTGATCGGCACTTCCCGGAAGGGCGTGTGCTTCCGCAGCACACCCAGGAGGTAACGGCGGTAGGGATCCGACACGCTCTTGGGCGCGCTCGTGGAGAGCACGATCGTGGGCGGGGCCGTCTCCACCTGCGTGGCGTAGTAGATCCGGACGGGCCTGCCGCGGGTGTCGGCCGGCGGCTGGTTGGCCTCGATCGCGCCGCGGAGGATCGCGTTGAGCTTCGCCGTCGGCACCCGCGTGCGACTCTGGCGGAAGAGCCGCTGCGCCGTATCGACGACGGCCTTCACGTTGCGGCCGTTCTTCGCGGTCACGAATTCCACGGGCGCCCAGGGCATCGTGCGGAACGTGTCGCGGAGATACTGCACCCACTCCTGCTGCTTCACGTCGCCCGCATACAGATCCCACTTGTTGACGACGAGCACCACCGGCTTCGACTCCTCGGCCACCGTGTCGGCGAGCTGCTTGTCGACCTTGCCAATCGGCTCGGTGGCATCGAAGAAAAGCAGCACGACGTCGGCGCGGCGCACGCTCCGCTGCGCACGATGGGTGGAGTAGAAATCGATGTCGGTCTTGCGGCTCTTCGCCCGCCGCAAGCCCGGCGTGTCGATCGCCATAAACGGATGCCCGTCCACCTCGAACCGCACGTCCACGCTGTCGCGGGTGGTGCCCGCCACGGGGCTCGTGATCACCCGCTCCTCCTTGGCGAGCGCATTGACGAACGTGCTCTTGCCCACGTTCCGCCGGCCGACGATCGCGAGCTTCATCTCCGGCAGTTCTGCCCCCTCGGTCTCTTCCTCCGGCCAGGCATCGGGCAGATGCTCCACGATCGCCTCGACGAGTTCGTCGCGGTTGCGGTTTTGACGCACACTCACGACGAGCGGCTCGCCGAAGCCGAGCGAGTCGAATTCATGCGCATGGACGTCGAATTTCGGGTCGTCGGCCTTATTGGCGACGAGCAGCACGGTGGCACCGGTCTTGCGCACCCGCTCGGCCACGTCGCGATCGGCGGGCAACAGCCCGCTCCGCACCTCGACGACGAAGAGCACGAGCGCCGCCTCGGCCAGGCCCGATTCGATCTGCCGGTCGATCTGGCTCGTGAGCCCGTCGGGATCGTCGAAGCCCATGCCGCCGGTGTCGACGATTTCGCAGACGCGGCCGTCGAGCTCCACCCGCTGCACGAGCCGGTCGCGGGTGACGCCTGCAGTCGGATCCTCGATCGCGATCCGCTTGCCGACGACCCAGTTGAAGAGGCTCGACTTGCCGACATTCGGCCGGCCGACCACGACGACTTTCGGAATGATGTCACTCATGGTGCAGGCGCCTCTAGAGCACGGTTCCCAGTTCATCGACGAGCCGGCCGAATTGGGCCAGCGCCGTGGCCACGGGCTCCGGCTTCTCGAGATCGACGCCCGCCTCCCGCAACAGATCGAGCGGCCACTGCGAACAGCCCCCCTGGAGGAACCGCAGATAGGCCTCCAATTCCTTCGCGCCCCCCTCGGCCACCCGCTTCGCCAGCGTGATCGCCGCCGACAGGCCGGTGGCGTATTTGTAGACGTAGAAGGCATTGTAGAAGTGCGGAATCCGCAGGCATTCGAGCTCGAGCTGCTTGTCGATGACGAACGTCGGCCCGAAGTAGGCGTCGAGCAGCTCGCGGTAGATGCCGCGGATTCGCTCGAGCGTGAGCGGCTCGCCCGCCTCCACCGAGGCGTGCGACTTCCGCTCGAACTCGGCAAACATCGTCTGCCGCACGATCGTGGCCCGGATCGAGTCGATCTCGCGGACGAGGATCGCCGCCCGCTCCTTCGGCGATTGGGCCCGCGCGAGCAGCAGCCGCGCGAGCAACTGCTCGTTGAACGTGCTCGCCACCTCGGCCACGAAGATCGTGTAGCCCGAATACTGGTATGGCTGCGCCTCGGCGGAATACCGCGTGTGCATCGAGTGGCCCGCCTCGTGGGCCAACGTGAAGACGTGCTCGATCGCCTCCTCCTGGAAGTTCATCAGGATGTAGGGATCGGAGTCGTAGGTGCCGGAGCTGAAGGCGCCCGACTGCTTGCCCGCATTCGGATAGCGGTCGCACCAACGGCCGGAGAGCCCCTGCTCGAGCCGGCGGCAATACTCGGGGCCGAGCGGTGCGAGCGACTCGATCACGAGTTTCACCCCCTCGTCCCACGTGTGCCGCTGTTCGAGCTCGGGCACGAGCGGCACGTAGCAATCGTAGTGGTGGATCTCGTCGAGCCCCATGATCCGCTTCCGGAGGTCGTAGTAGCGGTGGACCACCGGCAGGTTGTCGCGGACGGCCGCAATGAGCTGGTCGTAGACGGCCAGCGGCACGTTGTCGCCGAAGAGCGCCGCCTCGACGGCGCTGGGGTAGTGGCGGACCTTCGCCGCATAGACATCCCGCTCGACGGAGCCGGCGAGCGTGGCGGCGAGCGTGTTGGCGTGGGCCTCGTATTGGTCGTAGTACTGGTGAAACGCCGCCTGGCGGACCGGCCGCGAGGTGTCGTGCAGGAGCGTGACGAACGTCGCATTCGAAAGCTCGACCCGCTCCCCCTTGCCCGTCGTCACGGCGCCAAACTTCATGTCGGCGTCGGTCAGCTGCCGGAACACCTTGCCCGCCGTGCCCGCGAACGTGCCCTGCATCGCGAGCAGCTTCTCCTCCCCTGCGGAGAGCACGTGCGGCCGGGTGCGCACGACCCGCTCGAGCATGAGCCGATAGTCGGCCATCACCGGCAGCTTCATCCAGGCCGCGAGCGTCTCCGGCGGAATCGCCATGATCTCGGGGCGGATGAAGCTCGCCTTCTCGCCGGCGAGCGTGGCCACGTGCTGAAACCGCCCCATCATTCGCTGCGCCTCGGCCGCCGCCTGATCCTCGCTCGCCCGCAGGTGGGCGTACGTGCCGATCCGGTCGCCTTCCCGATCGACTGCGATGTCATAGGCAAGACACTCCGCCAGCTTTTCAGGACTCGACGCGAGCGTCCCGGCAAACGCCGCGAAGCCGGGAATCCGCTCTTCCCACGCCGCGAGCGCCGCCTCCCACTCTTTATCCGACGAAAAGAGGCTCGACAGATCCCACGTATCCCCCACGGGCACATCGCGCCGCGCGGGAAGCTTTTTTTCGATAATGGTGTCGGTCATGATGTCATGCCCTCCTTTTGAGGCACCGGCTTCGGGCCACCCATGCCCCATCGCCGGACGCTCTCTGCGCCCATCCTGGGCTTCGCTCGCTCGTTGCTGACAAGCGAAGGCAGGATGCCGAGAGCGCAGTCAGCATCGAGTGAGCGAAGGGCATGGATGCCCGAAGCGAACGTCCGGAGAGCCGGGGTACAGGCAGCCCCGTGCCGGGTTGGGCGAGTGCGTTTTGGGAAAGTCACAGTCTCCACACGGCGCTCCCCCAGGCGAGGCCGCCGCCGAAGCCGCACACCACGACCGTGCTGCCCGGGCCGATGCGTCCGGCACGCCAGGCCTCGTCGAGCGCGAGCGGGATCGAGCCGCTCGACGTGTTGCCGTAGCGATCGAGATTCACCATGAATCGATCCTCCGGCACGCCCAGGGCCGACCGCGCCCCCTCGATGATCCGTGCATTCGCCTGGTGGAGCACGAAGAGATCGATCGCGTCGAGCGACAGGCCCGTCCGCTCGACCACCTGGCGGATGTTCTCCTCGGCGAGCCGGATCGCCCACTTGAAGACCGCGCGGCCGTCCATCCGCATGAAGTGCTCGCGCCGCTCGGCACCCGACGCGGTGATCGGCTGCCGGGAGCCGCTCATCGGGCAGGCAAGGAGCCCTGAGCCCCGGCCATCGGAACCGAGCGAGAAGGAGAGCAGCCCGCGCTCGGAGCCTGCGGCGCCGGGCTCGACGGGCGCGAGCAACACGGCGCCGGCGCCGTCGCCGAAGAGGGGCCAGGTCTTGATGTCGTCGGGATCGACCACGCGGGAGTTCGTGTCGGCGCCCACGACGAGCGCGAGCCGGCTCGAACCGGCGGCCAGGAACTGCGCGGCCGTCACCAGGGCGTAGGCGAATCCGGCGCAGGCCGCCGTCACGTCCATCGCCGGTGCGTCGAGGCCGAGCTTCTCCTGCACGATGCAGGCGGTCGACGGGATGCACATGTCGGGCGTGAACGTGCCGACGACGAGCAGGTCGATGTCGCCGGCGGCGGCGCCGGCCTGGTCGATCGCGGCCCGGCCGGCAGCCGCCGCCAGGTCGCTCGTGGCCATCTCGGGCGGGGCGTGCCGCCGTTCGCGGATGCCCGATCGCTCGACGATCCACTGGGGATCGCAGCCCAGCCGGGCGAGGTCGGCATTCGTGACGACCTGCGGCGGCGCATAGCTGCCGATGCCTGCCAATCGGAATCCCACGGCGCGACCGAATCGGGAAGTTCGCGGCGAGGTGAGAATCTCGGACATCGTGGGCAGCCGGGGAACCGGGGTGGGGAGCCCGTAAATCCTAACGGCCCCGCGCTGCCCGCGCAAAGCGGATGCGTTTGACGGGAGTAAAGACCGCCTTGTCCCGAAACAGCACTCCTGTGGACGAAGGCGAGCGGGTCGGCGGAAGCTCGACGAGCATTTGGACCGAGTCTTCGAGGGCCACCGCGAGGAGACTTCTGCCGCCCGTGAGCCGATGCGATGCCGTTGGAGCTGTTTCGGTGCGAAGCGGTCTACTTTTGCTCCGCTTCCTTCTTCTGCGCGATCCCGTCGCGGGTGAGGTGGATCTTGGCGTATTCCTTGTTCGAGACGACGTAGTACCAGTCGGCAAAGCGGCTGTTGAGTTCACGCACCCGCTTCTGGGCCGCCTTCACCTTGCCGTCATACTCGTCCTGCTTGCGCCGGTTTTCGCGCTCGACGCGCCGCTTCTCCTCGAGCGCGGCCTGCGCCTTGGCCTCCGCCTCGTCGGCCGCCTGCAGTTTTTCGGCGGCGTCGCCCTCCTTCTTTGCTCCATCCTTGCCCTCGGCGTCTTTCTTCGCAGGCTCTTCCGGGGCGTCGGGCACCGGCTCGAGTTGCGGCTTCTCGAGCAGCCCCTCGTTGAACCGGGCCATCACGAGCAGGTAGCGGCCGGAGGTTTCACCGGCGTCGCCCGCGCCCTCTTTCGCATCGTCCTTCGCGTCGCCGGCCACCGTCGTTCCGGCGCCAAACCGCAAGACGTATTCGACGCCGTCCTTCATTCCCACGATCGTCTCGCCGTCGGTCGAGAGAATCTCTCCCGACTTCAACGGCAGGAAGCCGCGCTGCTGCATCGACGTGACGGCCTCGGGATCGCCGGTGAACTTCTCCTCCGCCTTGAGATCGGCGCTCAGGCCCGCGGGCTTCCGCGCCACGTCGATGATCTTCAAGTCACCGAGGGCGTTGCGGAGGTCGTTGAGCTTGGCGGAGGCGAGTTCCTCCCCGTCCGGGAGCTTTTCTTCGTTCGCCGTCTTGCCGTCGGCGAACGACTCGAGCTTCACGAGCGACCACTTCGCATCCTTGTCGTCGTAGGTCAGGTCGATCCGGCTCTTGCGGGTCTGCTCGACGCGGAAGCGGCCACCTGACTCCACCGCCCCGAGCGTGTAGTCGTCGAGCACGAGGCGACGGACGTCCCAGGGGGAGAGCTTGAGCAGGTCTTTCTCGATCCAGTCGTCGAACCGCGTCGTGAACTTCGAGGTGTCGATCTCGATCCGGTAGACGGGGTCCTGCCCTGCCTTGCGCACGAACCGCAGCCCGCGGCCCGGCGTCGCCGCCATGCCGGCAGCCGGACGCTTGTCTTCCTTGCCGATGACGAGCCGCGCGAGCTTGGTGCCGGCGGCATCGCGCACCTCCACCAGCTCACCGATGCCCGTCATGCCCGGCTTGATCTTCTCCGGATCGGGCTCGATCACGCCGTAGGTCTCGTGGTCGGCCGGCGACGTGCTCACCACGCCGAGCGCCTTCAGGTCGACGAGCTCGGTCGCGGCGGCCGCGAGGTGATCCTTGGCGTCGGCGGGATAATTCTGATGGGAGGGGAGCACCCAGACGCCGCCCGACTGCACCACCTTGAAGGGCGCGAGCGTCGCCAGCTCCTCGTCGTACTTCACGATCTCGAGGCTCGCCGCCTTCGACGCGTCGGAAAGTTCGGGAAACAGCACCCGCTGCTCGTCGGCCTCGACCTTCGCGCCCTTGAACCGCGGCTGCACCGCGGCCCCGAGCACGAGCATGCCCACGCCGCCGAGCAGAAAGAGCGCGGTCTTCCGCATCACCGGCGACATGCCACCAGCGTTTTCCTGCGATTCCATCTCGTCACTCCTTGGCTGGAAGATTCGTGCTGAACGGGCGGGCCGCGGCTACCGCAGCCGCGCCTTCGAGACGCCCTCGCGCTCCCTGGCGCGGCGGCGGAAATAGACGAAGAACGCGACCACGAGCGGCGGGATCGGGGGGAGGAGCACCGCCAGCCACTTCTGCCGGTCCTGCTCCTGCCGCACCTTCGCGCCGAGCTGCCGCTCGACCGCCTCCACCTCGGCGTCGCGCTTCCGCTTGAGCTGCTCGATCTTCGTGTCGAGCCGCCGCTGCGCGAGCCGCTGGCGGCTGGCGAGCTGCTGCACCGCCTGCATGGCGGCCTGCGGGTCGGCGTCACCGGCCGACTCGAGCTCGGCGATCTTCTTCTCGAACTCGCCGACCTCCTTCTGCATCGAGGCATTCGCCTCCCGCTCGGCCGCGTCGAATTCGGCGATGAACTTCTGCCGCTCGGCGTCGGCCTGCTCGCGGGCCGCCGCGACGGTGTCTTCGATCCGCTCGAGCGTGCGGTGCTTCGGCTTCCGCTTGCGGATGTCGAGGAAGCGGTCGTCGCCCGCGAGCGTGTCGAGCACGTTGAGCGCGAAGGTGACATTGTCGAAATCGAGGCCGAAGACCTCGTCGGGGCGATTCCGCAGGCCGAAGATCCGGCCGTCGAGCAGGTCGATGTCGGCGACGACGACCGCGCGGATCGGCGGCGCCGCGGCGGGCTGCTCCGCCTTCTCCCCCTCCTTGGCGTCGGCGGCCGGCGCGGAGCCCTTCCGTTCGATCGCCACGGCGAGCGTCATCGCCTGCCGGCCCGGCTTCTCGAAGACGCGAAGCTGCCGCATGTCGCCACGGTTGCCCATCACCTGCTCGACCTCGATCGTGCCCGACCGGGTGCCGGTCTGCGCCAACGGTGTGAAGGAAACGTCGGCCGATTCGTCCTTCACGACGGAGCCCGGGAAGGGGAAGAGGACCTCCTGCAATCCGGCGGTGATCGGCTGCCCCTGATTGAAGCCCGCGGCCTTCTCGCCGTCCGCCGCGCCCATGTCGGCGTCGATGAAGACGAATTCGCTCGGCAGCTCGAGCTTGGGATGCGGGTTGTAGTCCTGCCAGACGATGTAGGGCTCGACGCCCATCTGCCCCATCGCCGGCCGGCCGGCTGCCGCACCGAGCTTCACGCCGAGCGTCTGCCAGAGGAGGGTGATGTCGCCCTTCGGCTGGCCCTGCGGCTGAAACATCGCCATCGGGCCTTCGGGGCCGCGGCGCGGCTGCCCCGTGCCGGGCACGCCCTGCATCAGCACCGGCAGCGGATCCTCGAAGATCGCCACCGGCTGGCCCGCCTGCACGGCGGCCACGAAATTGGCCAGCTGCTCCGGGCCGAGCGCCGAAGGCTGCACGGCGAGCAGCACGTCGTACTTCTCCGTGATCGGGGCAGCGGGATCGACCTGCACCACGTCGTATTGCTTTTCGAGCTCGTCGACGAGCGGCTGCCTCGGCCGCTGCTGGCCGCTCATCATGTCGAAGCCGCCGAAGAGATCGGCGTCGGTCGTGAGCACGCCGAGCCGCCGCCGCTTCTGCTGGGCGGCCGTGCAGATCGAGCGGATGAGCTCGTATTCCACCGGCGTGCCCTTGTCGAAGAAGGGCACGACCACTTTCTCCAGGCCGCTGGTGAACGCGCAGCCCAGGAAGATCTCCTCGTCGCGGTAGGTGCCGCGCACCCGCGAGAGCACCGTCACCGGCTCGATGCCGAACTGCTGGCTCGCCAGCGCCGCCGCCTCCGTCTTCGGCTCCGTCGGAATCACCTCCACCTTGATCTTCCCTGCGCCGAGCCGCTGGAACTGCCGCAGCATGTTGAGCAGGTTGAGTCGCGTCTGCGCGTAGTCTTCGGGAACGGTCGGGCTCACATAGGCCTTGATGTCGATCGGGCGATCCGATTGAAGGCCGGAGAGCAGCCGCCGCGTGTCGGCGGAGAGCGAGCTGATCCGCCCCTCGGAGAGATCGGGCCGCACGTCCCAGGCCCGCAGGAAGAGCACGGCCCCGATGGCCGCGGCGGCCAAGCCGAGCGCCCGCGCGGCGTAGTGGAGCCCCAGGCTGCCGCCGTCGCGCCGCCCCGTCCACAGCCGGCGACCGATGAGCACCATCGCGATGTAGAGACAGACCGCGACGACGCCGACGAAGTAGGCAATCGACGACAGGCTCACCACCCCGCGGCCGAAATCGGAGAACTGCTCCGCGAGGCTCCAGCTGCGGACGGCCGCCGCGAGCTTTGGCCCCATGACGGCGCCGGCGCGGTCGGCCATCGCCAAGGGCGCGTTGAGCGCGAGGCCGAGAATGAAGGCCACCGTGAGATTGCTCGTGAGGAAGCTCGCCACCATGCCGATCGCCAGCATCGCCAGGCCGACGAACCAGTAGCCGAGGTAATTCGCGAGGAAGAGCCCGCCGTCCGGCGTGCCCCAGCGCAGCAGGATGACAAGATTGCAGACGCAGGAAAACAGCAACGCCACCGTGTAGATCCCGACCGTGGCGAGATACTTGCCGAACACCACCTCCCAGTCGCTCGCCGGGATCGTGAGCAGGAGTTCGTCGGTGCCCTGCCGGCGCTCGTCGGCCCAGACGCTCATCGTGATCGCCGGGATGAAGACGAGCAGGATGTAGGGCAGGTAGCGGTTGAGCTGGTCGAGGTTCGCGAGATTCGCGTTGAAGAACTCCGGCGGCCAGAACGCCGCCAGCGATCCCAACAGCACGAAGACGCAGATGAAGACGTAGCCGGTGGGATTGGAAAAGTAGGCGACGAAATTCCGCTTGAACACGGCGTCGAGAACGTGCCACTTCATGATTGTTCAGTCCCTTTATGAACCGTCGGCGTTGATGTGTATCGTGCGCGTGAATGCCTGAAGTCACCCGGATGGCTCGGGGCGGCAGAAGTCTCCTCGCGGTGGGCCGGGGCGGCCCAAGGCTCGTCGAGCTTCAGCCGACCCCTTCGCCGAGCGCTGCAACCGGCTTTGAAATCGCGGACATAAATACTGACTGGAATGTGGGGCTTAACTTTTTTGTTTGGGGCGGGAACCGCGGCTGCCACATGGAGCCGCGGAAATTCTGGCGGCGGGGGCTGGGGGCGGTCATGCCGAGCGGGTCAGTTCGTGGAACCGCTCGTCGAGGCCGCGGCCGTCGCGGCGGAGTTCGGCGGGTGTGCCGTCGAACCGCAGGCGGCCCTCCGCGATCAGGATCACGCGGTCGGCGAGCGCCTCCACCTCCTGGAGGATGTGCGTCGAGAGCAGGATCGTCTTCTGCTCGCCGAGCCGGCGGATCGTCTCGCGGACTTCGCGGATCTGGTTGGGGTCGAGGCCGCTGGTCGGCTCGTCGAGGATCAGCACGTCGGGCTCGTGGAGGAGCACCTGCGCCATGCCCACGCGCTGTCGGTAGCCCTTCGAGAGCTTGCCGATCGCCTTGCCGATCACACTGCCGAGCTCGCACTGGCGAACGACCGCGTCGATCCGCTCCTCGCGCCTCTGGCCCGTGAGGCCGCGGGCGTCGGCGAAGAACTCGAGCAGGCTGCGGGGAGTCATGTCGGGATAGAGCGGGCCGTTCTCCGGCAGGTAGCCCAGCCGCTCCGCGCCCTTGAGGCGATTGGTCGACATGTCGTAGCCGGCGATCCGCGCCGTGCCCGAGGTCGGCGCGAGATAGCCGGTGAGGATCTTCATCGTCGTGCTCTTGCCCGCGCCGTTGGGCCCGAGGAAGGCGACGACCTCGCCGCGGGGCACGCGAAACGAGATGTCCTCGATCGCGATGAAGGGACCGTAATACTTCGTGAGGCCGTCGGCCTCGATCATGGCTTCGCTGGAACTGTGCTTGGCGTCCGACATGGCTGCTCGCGGTGAACCTTCCGAGAAATCGAGACTGATCAATTCTTGACCACGGCCGCCTTTTCCGGCAATCCCTTCGTGGCCGGCGGCCTGGCGCCGGCCACCGGAGGGAGCGGCTCGAGCAGCGGTTCCGGCCGGCCGCGGAGCCAGCCGATGTGGCACCGCCAGGCCTCGCTCGGCTCGCGAAAATCCCCCCGCACGTGCACGCCGCGCGTCTCGCACCGCGTGATCGCCGCGCGGATCATCAGCCGGGCGACCTCGAGCATGTTTTGCAGCTGCCAGCCCTGCGGGTCGGCAAACTGCCGCGGCAGCACGTAGCGGCACCAGCCCTCGACGGTGTCGAGCGCCTCGGCGAGCGCGGCCCCCGACCGCTCCACGCCCACGTGCCGCCACATCAGGCTGCGAAGGGAGTTGCGGATGTCGCCCAGATCGAGCGCGTTATTGGCATCACCCGCCTTGGCGTTGGCGAGCGGCGGCACGCGAAATGCGCCCTCCTGCGGCGCGGCGAGCACTTCCTCGCTCGCCGCCTGCCCGGCACGGGCCCCGTAGACGAGCCCTTCGAGCAGGCTGTTGCTCGCGAGCCGATTGGCGCCGTGGAGGCCGCTCGAAGTGACCTCGCCGGCCGCGAAGAGTCCCGGCAGGCTCGTCCGCCCCTCGGCATCGACGGTCACGCCGCCGATCATGTAATGCGCACCGGGTCGCACGGGAATCCGGTCGCGGGCCAGATCGAGGCCAAACTTCGCGCAGATCTGCGCCATGCCGGGAAACCGCCGGTGCACCATCGCGGCGTCGAGGTGCGAGAGATCGAGGTAGACATTCGAGTGGTGCGACCGCTGCATCACGACGTTGATCGCCTGCGAGACGACGTCGCGCGGGGCGAGTTCCGCACGCGGATCAAAGTCTGGCATGAAGCGGCGGCCGTCGCGATCGACGAGATATGCGCCGGCCCCGCGCACGGCTTCCGTGATCAGGCTCCGTGCGCCGCCGGCGATGTAGAGCACCGTCGGGTGGAACTGCATGAACTCCATGTCGCGGACCGCCGCCCCGGCCCGCCAGGCGAGCGCCATCCCGTCGCCGCTGGCCCCCTCGGGATTCGTCGACTCCCGATAGAGCTGCCCCGCGCCGCCCGTCGCGAGGATCGTGCGCCGCGCCCAGACGAGCGTCTTGCCGTGGGCCTTGTTCCAGACGAGCGCGCCGCGGCAGGCGCCGTCGAACGTGACCAGATCGATCGTGAAGGTGTCGGGCCAGACCTCGAGGTTTTCGAGGCCGCGGGCCCGCTCGATCACGGCCCGCATCACCTCGCGGCCGGTGGCGTCGCCGAGCGCGTGCACGATGCGGTGGTGGCTGTGGCCTCCTTCGCGGCCGAGTTCGAGCGCGCCATCGCGCTCGTCGAACCGCGTGCCCCAGGCGATCAATTCCGCGATCCGCCCCGGCGCCTCGCGGATGACCGCATCGACGACATCCTGATGGCAGAGCCCGCCGCCGGCAGTGAGCGTGTCGCAGACGTGGTTGTCGAAGCGGTCTTCGGGATCGACCACTCCGGCGATGCCCCCCTGCGCCCACTGGCTCGACGACCCCTGCAGGTCGTCCTTCGTGACGACGGTGACCGAGAGCCGCGGATCGACCGCGAGCGCGGCCCGCAATCCGGCAAGCCCGCCGCCGAGGATCAACACGTCGGTGAAACAGTGCGGCACCCGCTTGGGGCCGAATGCAGCCAGATACCTCGGCCCATCGAACATCTGGCTCATTCTCCGGCTGTGCCCTGCGTGTAGGCCTTGAATTGCTCGCGGTACTCGCTCGGCGGACGGCTGCGGCGGCCCTCGGCCTGCCCGCCGCGCACGTCGCTCGGCACGTCGCGGCTCGATCGCACACCGTCGGGCCTGAGGCCGAGGCTGCGGACGGCGCGTTCGAATTCGCCGCGTTGCACGGGATCGTCGCTTTCGGCCATCCGCCGCATCTTCTCCCAGCGGTCGAGGAAGGCCCGCGCCTGCTCGCGGGTCCAGCCGAGCCGGTCGAGCACGTCGCTCTTGCCCGACTCGACGGCATCGCGCAGGTGCTCGATCGCGAGGTCGGCGGCGTTCTTGGCGTTGCGAAGATCCTCTTCGCCCCATTCGGTCTGCTTCGACGGCGCGGGGCCGTCGGCCTGCGGCTTGCCGGGCTCGTGCGGACCTTCGCCACCGGCCCAGCCTCCGCTCCCAGACGCGCCGGAGCCGGAGCCCGGCTTGCCGGATTGAGCCGGCGCCGAAGACTCGCCTTCCTTCGATCCCTGCTGGCCTTCCTGCTCGGCCTTCTCCGAGCGGCCCGCGTTGCCGGCCTGACCTTCGCCAGCCTGCTGGCCGCCCGATTGTTTGCCGCCCGGCTGCGGATCGCCCGTCTGTTCATTGCCACCCGGCTGTTTTCCTGCGGCCTCGCCCCCCTTCGGGTCGCCTGCGTTCTGCTCACCGCTCTTTCCATCACCACGCTGTTCGCCGTTGCCCGGCTCCTTGCCAGCTGCCTGTTCACCGCCTGGCTGCTCACCCTGCTGCTTGCCTCCCTGCCTCTCACCGTCACCGCCGCCCTGCTGGCTTTGGCCCTCCTGCCCAGCGTTCTGCTTTTCGCCGGCGCCGTTCTTCTCTCCGGCCGCTTGCTGCTCACCTGAGCCCGGCTGACCTGCCCCCTGCTCGCCTGCCCCCTGCTCGCCTTCACCCTGCTCGCCTTCACCCTGCTGGCCGGATGCCGGCTGCTTGCCCTCGCCTTGCTGGCCAGCGCCTTCTTGACCCTGACCTTGCTTCCCCGCGCCGGGCTTGCCGGCGCCATCACCTGGCTTGCCGCCACCGGAGCAGGTCGGGCAGTTTCCGTTTTCACACGGCTTGCCGTCGGCCTTGTTGCACGGGGGCGCATCGTCGCTCTTTTTGTCGCCTTGTTGTTGTGCAGCTTGCTTGTCGCCAACCGGCTTCTTGTCGCCGCCCTCTCGTCGGCGGTGATCGAGGATCCGCTCCATCGCTTCGCCGTCGTTCGTGCCGTCTGACGCCACTGACGACTTCGGCTTTGGCTTGCCACCGGCCTGCGTGCCCCCCTGCTCCTTCCCAGCACCTGATTTGCCAGCTTGTTCCTTGCCGCCTTGCTCCTTGCCAGCCTGTTCCTTGCCAGATTGCTGCTTACCGGCCTGCTCTTTCGATCCCTGCTCCCTACCGCCCTGCTGCTGGCCGCCCTGCTGCTCACCGCCGGCCTTCTTGTCGCCAGCGTTGTCGGCACCTCCATCCTGAGATTTCTGGCTTCCGGACTGCTGGCCGCCTTGGCGTTGCCCCTGCGCCCCCACGCCCTGCCCTTGGTCGGCGCCCTGCCCATGATTGCCCCCGGCGCCCTGCTTGTCGCCGCGTTGGCTCTGCCCAGGGGTTTCCTGCTTGCCGCCTTGCTGGCCACCTTCCGCAGCGCCGCTCCTGCCCCCCTGCTGCTGCTTCGATTGCTGGCCGTTTTGATTCTGCTGCTGCTGTGTTTGTTGTCGCTGCTCTTCTTGTTGCGGCGACTCCTGTCCTTGCTGGCCCTGCTCTTCTCCCTCGCTCTGGCTCTCGCCCTCGCTCTCGCCGGCATCAGCCGGATCAACGCCGCCATCGCCGGATCGCTCGCCCTGATCGCCGGCCGACCGTGGCGCCGGTTCCTCCGGCGGCCGCGGCGGCGCGGAGGCGTCGATCTCGAGCGACTGCCAGCCGGTGTACGAAATGTTTGGCGTCTGCGGCCGCGTGTCGACGGCCACGGCGCGGTATTCGATCACGCTCCCCGGCCCCGCCCCGAGCCGCTCGGGCACGATTCGCGCGCTTCCGTTGAAGATGCCCGCCTTCTCCTCGGCAAGCAGCGTGATGCCCGGCTGGATCGCTGCGCCGCGCAGGCGTGTCTCGATGCCGACCCGCGCGAGCCCGAAATCGGGATCGAGCGCCCGCACGCGAATCGCCACCGGTGCATCGGGCGGCACCCGCGCCGGCGACTCCCGCGGCTCCTCGATCGACACTTCCGGGGCGAGATCGGGAATCACCTCGATGCGATGCTCCATCGGCTCGATCACCTCGGGCTCCCGCGCCGCCCCGGAGGCGGCCCGCGGCCGAAAGACGAGCCGATAGAAGGCATGCGCCGGCCCGGAACGCTCGGCATTCATCTGCAGCGGAAACGATTTCGTCACCCGCGCCAGGTCGTTCGCCTTCTTGTTGAACGGCAGGTCGTGGTCGCCGTCGCATTCAAAATCGATCCACGCGGCATCGAGCGGCTGGTTGCATTCGGCGACGATCGTCACCTGCGTTCCCTCGACGGCCCTGATGTCGCCCTGCCATTCGACGGTCTCCGCCTGCCTGCGGGTGTAGAGCGGATAGTCGTATCGCAGTTCGCGGACGAGCAGCGAGGGCGAATCGACGACCGCGATTGTGATCGGTTCGCTGCGGGCATCCCCAGCCGAGATCGTGATTTCCACCGGCTCGTCGAGGCCGCGGGCACTATCGGGAAGCGCGACGGCGAATCGCTTGAGCCGCGACGACTCGGCGGGAGCCCGCAGCCCCGCCACCGCCTCGCCACGATCCATCTTCGCCTGCCATGTAGCCGAGCCGCGTTCGATCGCTCCGTTGTCCGCAAGCGGGGTGACCGTCACGATCGGCTCCTCGTCGCGCCGCAGGCCGCGGATGTCGGCCGCGACGACGAGCTGCCTGCCGCGCACGAGCGTGGCCGCCCCCGACTCGACGACGAGCCGGCGACGATCGAGGCCGTCGCCGTTTCGATCATCGCGGCCCGGCTGTTCGCCGGGCATCCGCCACGTGAGCTCGAGGGGCTGAATCGCCACCCGCGATGGCGCGGCCCAGCTCGCCCACGGCGCGAGCAGCCGCGCCGCACTCGCGACGAAGCTCTTCGGTGCGAACAGTTCATAAAGGCATGCCGTCCCGACGATGGCGGCGAGCGCAAAGGCGAGCCGCAGGGCCGGCGTGCGGTCGATGACACCCTCGGCCGGCATGTCGGACAGCCGCTTCGCGGTTCTCCGCTCGAGCGACCGCACGACGAGCGCCGGGCTTGCCTCGGGATGCGCCTTCACGAGCACCGTGTTGACGAGATCGTTGTGCAGTTCGGGATGTTCGCGCTCGATGGCCCGCGCCGCATAGACGAGATTGACGCGATACCGCATGAGCGGCACGACCCAGCGCATGATCGCAGCCGCCAGCGCCACGAGCCCCGTCACGAGCCACGCCCAGCGGACAGGCCGCGACAGGCCGCCCGACACGATCCAGTGCTCCACCAGGATGCCCGTCGCCAACCAGACGAGCACGGCGACAGCCGCGGCGAGGAGGAACGTCGTCAGGGCCACGCCCTTGTAGTCGGCCCCCGCGGCGGCGAGCCGCTTCGCCAGGTAGCGATCCGACTTCGAGTCTGAATCGTCGCCGCCCCGCCAGCCGCCCACGGCGAGCGGATCGGAGGCGAAGGATTGGCCGCTGCCGGCAGTGCCATTGGTGACTGTCGCCATCGCGGTGCTCCACATTCCCGGCAGCGGACGGCTCCGGGCCGTCGACCGCCATAAGTATATCGGCCTTCTGCGCCCGCCGCCTTGCCGCGAAGCGCGTCCGGCGAAGCAGGGTTTTTGCGTAGTCTGCTATCGTCTCGCTGCTTCGCCATCCGCCCCCTGACCCCACGTGAAGAAAGCCATGTCGCTGCTGCCCGACGCCGACTCTTTCAAGCGGTTGGTGGATGGCACGGCGCGGGGGCCGGTGGCGGCGGCGGCCCGCGCCGGCCTCGCGGCGATCGCCGCGCCCTACTCGCTGGCCGTCGCGGCCCGCAATGCGGCCTACCACGCCGGCTGGCTGGCGGTGGAAGCCGCGCCGCTGCCCGTGATTTCCGTCGGCAACCTGACGCTCGGCGGCACCGGCAAGACGCCGCTCGTGGCCTGGGTGGCCCGACACCTTGCCGCGGCCGGAGCGCCGCCGGCGATCGTGAGCCGCGGCTACGGCGCCAAGCCGGGCGAGACGAGCGACGAGGCGGCCGAACTCGCCATCCTGCTGCCCAACGTGCCGCACATCGCCAACCGCCGCCGCGCGGCGGGCGCCCGCGCGGCCGCAGCGCATGGCGTCCGCGCGATCGTGCTCGACGACGGCTTCCAGCACCGGCGGCTCGCCCGCGATCTCGACATCGTCGCCATCGACGCCACCGATCCCTTCGGCTGCGGCCACCTCTTCCCGCGCGGCCTGCTCCGCGAGCCGCTCGCAGGCCTCGCCCGCGCGCAGGTGGCAGTGCTCACGCGAGCCGACTCGATCGACGCCTCCCGCCGCCAGGAGATTCGACATTCCTTCGCGCGCGCATGCCGTGGCCGTCTGCCGGCCACCTGGGTGGAGGCGGCGCATCGGCCGCTGCGATTGCGTTCGGCGACCGGCGCGACCGAGCCGCTGGAAACACTCCGCGGCGCGCGTGTCGCGGCCTTCGCGGGGATTGGCAACCCGGCCGCGTTTCGCGGCGCGATCGAGTCGCTCGGGGCGACGCTCGTCGGTTTCCGCGCCTTTCCCGACCACCACGCCTATGACGCTCCCAATCGCGAGTCGCTCGGCGCGTGGGCCCGCGATCTGGCCGCCGACCGTATCGTCACCACGCTCAAGGATCTCGTGAAGGTGCGGACCGACGCGCTCGGAGGCCTTCCGCTCGGCGCCATCGAGATCGCCATCACGATCCTCTCCGGCGAGGCGGAGCTCGAGGCCGCGGTCGCCCCGGTGATCGCCCGCGCGAGGAGCGACCGTTGATGCCCGACCTTTCGCTCATCGTCAACACGTTCCAGAAGCCGCGGCACCTCGCGCTCGTGCTCGAATCGATCGCGCTGCAGGAGGCGCTTCGCGCGGAACGCGTCGAGGTGATCGTGAGCGACGACGGCTCGACCGACGAAACGGCCGCGATCGTCGAGGCTTTCTCGGCACGAGCAGCCTTTCCCGTGCGGTTCGTCTCGCAGCCGCACGACGGCTTTCGCCTCGCGGCCGTCCGCAACCGTGGTGTCCGGGCTGCCACCGGCGACTACCTCCTGTTTCTCGACGGCGATTGCATCCTGCCGCGGGATCATCTCGCGGCCTATCTCGACCGAAGACGGCCCGGCGTGGCCCACCTCGGCTCGTGCGCGCGACTTCCGGAGCATGTGAGCGCGACGCTCGTGCCGGGCGGCCTCGCGGCTGCGAACCTCGGCGCGATCGTGCCTCGCGATGAGCGGCGTTTGCTCGTGCGGCGCCATCGGAAGGCCTGGTGGTACACGCTGCTTCGGCATCCCACGAAGCCGCGGCTGGCCGGCAACAACTTCGGCGTCTGGCGACGCGACTTTGAAACGGTCAACGGATTCGACGAGCGGTTCGTGGGCTGGGGGCAGGAAGACGACGACTTCGGCCTGCGGCTGCGGGCCGCTGGCGTGAAACTCGAGTCGATCGTCAATCGCACCTTCTCGATGCACGTCTGGCACCCCGTCGACGGCTCGGCCACGCCGCGCTGGCGCGATGGGGTGAACGTCGGCTATTTCCTGCGCCGCGGGCGGCTCACCGCCTGCCGCGACGGGCTTGCTCGTCGACCGGCGAGCGCGATCCGCTGGGGGCTGCCGGACGACCTCGCCGCAACGGCGCTCGGCCGTGCAATCGACGGCCTTCTCCAAGACGCGCCGCGGGCCGGGCCTGGAGAGGCCTGCGAGATCGATGTCGTCGTGCGGCCCGGGCGATCGCGGTTTTCACGGCCGGCGGAATGCCGGCTGCTCGTGGTCGAAGGATCGACAACGGCCGAGGCCGCCCTCCGCCGCAAAGCCGACCGCATCGAGACGTTTGCCGCGGGCGATACCGCCGGGGTCGCAGCGCTCCTCGACGCCATTGGGTAGAGGGGGGCGAGCCAAAGGCAGTCTGCCCCGGCCCTGTTTGCGGCCTCCTCTGTGGTCGATATGATTCCTTCGAGCAGGGAAATTTCCCCAGGGAGCGGCTCGGAGAATCCCATGTCCAGCGGCATTCAGCCCGATGCGGGCAAGAAGAAGGCGCCAACGGCCCCCGCGGCCAAGCCCGCCGCCGCGGCAAACCCCG
>JBKDMX010000059.1:0-14312 GCA_046343855.1 Planctomycetia bacterium | reverse complement strand
TCGAAGGGGGAGATCTGGCCGGTCGAGCGGCGGAACGTCCAGGCGCCGCCTCCGTACTCGCCCGCCAGGAATCCCCAGACCGAATGCCGCCCCAGGTTGGTGAACCGGCGGGCCGCCTTCGGCGCCGGAAAGAAGATGTCGTAGCGGCTGTTGGCGTCGGGGGTCCAGGTGATGCCGACGGCCGGCAGCAGCTTCACGAGGTTGCGGTCAAGGTAGACGATACCGAGCTTGCCGGTCATCGTCGGCGTCAGCCGCGCCGTGCCGATCGCGCGGCCCATGATGCGCCAGCTGTCCCAGACGAGCACGTCCCAATTGGTGAAGATGCCGACGCGGATGCCGAGCTCGGCGCCGTAGATAGGCGAGAGCTGCGGATTCCAGGCCGCGTCGAGGAAAACGTCGTAGGTATTTGGCGGCAGGTCGGCCAGCATGGTGCTCGTCGTCTGCGGGCCGTCCCAGAGCTGCAGGCCGAAGCCCGGCGTGATGAGCAGCGGCGCGTGGTTGAGGTTCACCGGCGAGTTGTGGAAGAACGGCACCGCAAACGTCGCCGTTGTGTCGAGCTCGTTGACGCCGACGTTCGTTCCCTGGCCGTTGCCGAAGAGATAGGCCCAGCTGCCCCGCGCGCCCTGATAGAGCCGCATCGTCTGCTGAAACGTCGAGTTCTGCGATGGATAGCCGGGAGGGAAGAGCGACGGCGAGCCGGCGGTACCCTGCGTGGGCATGATCGAGGGCGCGGCCGGGGAGTAGCCCGGATACCCCGGCTGGCCGCCGAGCGCCGAGGGCGCCTGCGCCGGGGCCCAGGTGGTCGGCGCCTGCGCCATCAAGAGCTGTGAGCCTTGTGGCGCGTAGGGATCCCACGTGGGCGGCGGCGGCGAGAGCGGCGCGCCGTATTGTGTCGGGATGATGCGATCGAGCGACGACGCCGCGGGGGACGGCAGGGCCGCCGTCTGTGCGCGAACCGGGCTCTGGCAGAGGGCCGCCAGAACAGCGAAGAACGCTGTCGTTATGGCAAGAAAATGGCGCACGGGAACGGGGGGGTACCAACCGCGGCGTGGCAGGGTCAAGGTCGCAGCGACGGCGAACCCGCCGGCCGCCACCGCAGAATGCCGATCTTGCGCCGACTGCCAGATTCCGTAGACCGCTACTTTGACGAGCGAGCCCGGGTCGGCAGAAGACTCCTCGCGGTGGCCCTCGAAGACTCGGTCCAAAGGCTCGTCGTGCTTCCGCCGACCCGGGCTCGCGGCTGCGTGTACCTTAAAAGCCATGCAGCCTGCCGCCGACCCGATCGACCGCGACGCCCTGCTTTCCCACGGCGGCCTCGCCGCGTTCGAGCACTACGACGAGGTGGGCTCGACGATGGAGCGGGCCCGCGCGATCGCGCATGACCGGTCCATCCCGTTGCCCGCCGCGGTCGTGGCCGACCGGCAGTCGCTCGGACGTGGCCGGCGCGGGGCGCACTGGTGGCAGCCGCCGGGGAGCCTGACGACGAGCATCGTGCTCGATGGCGCGGCGGCAGGGCTCGCGCCGCGGCAGGCGGAGCCGCGGCCCACCTGGTCGCTCGCCTGCGGTGTCGCGCTTGCCGAAGCGATTGCGGCGCTCGAGCCCGCGATCGATCCGCGGGTGCGGTGGCCCAACGATCTCGAGAGTGGCGGCAGAAAACTTGCCGGCATCCTCGTGGAGACCGCGCCCAACGGCCGGGCGATCTTCGGGATCGGCGTGAACACGACGGGCTCCGCCGCCGCCGCACCGACGGCGATCCGCCACCGCGTGGCCACGATTCCCGATCGCGCGGGCCGCGGGCTTGCGCGGGAGCCGCTCCTGGTCGCCTTCCTGCCGCGGTTTCTCGGGCTCCTGGCCGAGATGACGGCCGATCCTCGCGTGCTCGTCGATCGCTATGCGCCGCTCTGCGGGCTCACGGGCCGCGAGGTCACGGTGTTTCGCGGCATCGAGACGGGCATCGCGGAGGGAGCGATCACCGGGAGATGCCTCGGCATCGATATCAACGGCGCGATCGTGATCGAGACGCTCGCGGGGCGGCTGCACCTGGCCTCAGGCAGCCTCACCCACCCGGGCGACGTGTGGCATGGCGAGGACGGCGGGACGAGGCTCGCCTGAGCGCCATCACGCAGACCTCCCGGCCGCCGGTCGAAAGCTGCCGCGCCGTGGGTGCATAGCCCCAGCCACGGAAGAGCGAGAGCCACTCGGGCAGCGCCGATGCCCGCGACCACTCTGGCAGCTTGAGCGTGGCGATGATGCCTTTCGGGCGGCTGCCCGGCGCCGTCAAGACCCGTTCGATCGCCTCGAGCGTGCTCGTGGGGTCGATATTCATGTCGGCCACGACCCAGTCGAAGCCGCGCAGCTCCTTGAGCCGCACATCGCGGGCCCGCATCCGCCGCTGCTCGAACCGTGGGTGGGCGGCCACACGCTCGTCGACCAAGGCCGGGTCGATGCCGGTGACGGAAAGCCCCGCCTCGAGCAGCCGCTGGCAGGCGCCGCCGGGCGCGCAGCCGAGTTCCACGGCACGCTGCCCCGGCTCGAGCGGGATCGCGAACGTGGCGATCGCCTCGTCGAGCTTGAGCCAGGCCCGCGAGACTTTGTCGGCCGGAAGCGCGACCGGATAGAGGCCGCCGGGCCACTGGCTCGGGGGCGTCTGGGCGCGGTGCCAGCCGACCCAGAGCCGCTTGACCGGGCTCTCGCCCTCTTCGTCGATGATGCAATCGAGGACGAGATCGCCCGGCTGGGCGATGGGATCGTCGAGGATTCGCGCAAGCGCGTGGCGACCGAGCAGTCGGCGGGCCTGCAAGGCCTCGAGGATCGTCGCGCGCAAGGCCGCGGCTTGTGCGGCGGCCTCGTCGGCCGTCGCGCCGCGCGGGGCGCGCACCCAGACATGCACGTTGTCCCACGCCGTCGTGCCGGTGAGGGACAGGAGGTTGTCGCACAGTTCCGGCTCGGTCGAACCCGTCGCCTGCCCGAGCGAACGGATGACGGCGCGGGCGAACGTGAGATCGGGAAAGAAGTCGTCGGGCGGGTCGAAGCCGGGGGAATCGGCCGTGGCCTCGGGCAGCCGAAACGTCACGGCGCCGCGCCGCCACACGCCCTTCGCGACCTGCGGCAGCACCTCCTGCTGGCGCCGGCAGAGGGCCTCTTCGGCGCCCCCCTGGCAGGCGACGAGGAGAAAACCGCCGCGGCTGGCCGAGGCGGGGGATGGGGTCTGTGTGGGGGCGGGCATGAAAGAAGCGTACCCTCGACCGGCCGAAAAGCGGCCCGGTCGCCACAAAACGGGTCGGCGCAAAAATCAGGCCGGCCCGGGCGCCCAAGGGCCCGGGCCGGCCTTTCTCGTCTGAACAGTCGACAGTTGAACGGTCGACAGCACCCAGCCGAACCTCAGAGAGGATCAGCCGGGCGAAGGACTAGCCGTGGCCCTTCTTCTTCTTGGCAACCTTCTTGGCAGCCTTCTTCTTCTTCTTCGCCATCGATATGGCTCCTTGCCACGAGCGCCCTGACACACACCACACATCCGATCCCTCGGGCACTCTCTCGAAGGGATCGGACGACGTTTCGTGAATTGCTCATGAAGCTCTTTCGAGGGCATGGTTCCAGCAGTTGGATGCCGGTTCACACGCCCCTTGCAAGCGTCACGAAAAGAGTTGTGAGGGATGGAGCGGAAAACTGTCAAGAGAAATCCGGAAAAATTTTTCGGATTTTTTCCGGCGTTGATCGCGATCTCACCTTCATGGCAGTGGTATCATCGTGCCGTTGATTGTCGATTTCGGGAACATACAAGAAGCCTTCACAAGACCTCACACAGGAAAAGAGAAGCACTCTGAGCACCGGCATGGACAAGGGCATGGACAAGACAAACAGTCTGCATCTGGCGCGGCGCATGGCGTCGCTCGAGCCATCGGCCACGCTGGCCATGGCGGCCAAGGCCTCGGCGATGGCGGCGTCGGGCATCGACGTGATCGATCTTTCGGTGGGTGAGCCCGACTTCCCCACCCCGCCGCACATTTGCCAGGCGGCCGAAGCGGCGATCCGCGCGGGCAAGACGAAATACACCCCAGCCGCCGGCATCCCCGACCTCCGCAAGGCGGTGGCCGCCGACTATTCCCGCCGCTCCGGCCTCACCGTCACCCCGGCGCAGGTCGTCGTCTCCAACGGCGCCAAGCACTCGCTCCACAACGCCTTCATGGCGCTTCTCGACGAGGGAGACGAGGTGATCGTGCCGGCGCCCTATTGGGTGAGCTACGCCGAGTTGATCAAGCTCTCCGGGGCCCGCCCCGTGCTCCTCGAGACGAGCATCGCCGACGACTTCAAGCTGCGGCCGGAAGCCCTGCGGGCCGCCCTGACACCCAAGACGCGGATGCTCCTGCTCTGTTCGCCGAGCAACCCCACGGGCGTGGTCTACACGCCCGACGAGCTGCGGGCCCTGGCCGACATCGCGATCGAGGCCGACCTCGCCGTCGTGGCCGACGAGATCTACGACCAGCTCGTCTTCGACGGCCGCCAGTCGCCGTCGTTCCCCACGCTCCGGCCCGGCCTCGCCGACCGCACCGTGGTCGTCGCAGGCGTGAGCAAGACCTACTCGATGACCGGCTGGCGAATCGGGTGGACGATCTGCCCGGAGCCGCTCGCGAAGGCGATCGGCAACCTGCAGAGCCAGGAGACGAGCAACCCCTGCAGCGTGAGCCAGCATGCGGCCGTAGCCGCGCTCACCGGGCCGCAGGAGTGCGTGGCCGAGATGTGCCGCGCCTTCCAGCAGCGACGCGACCTCGTGTCCACGGCGCTCGCCGCGATCCCCGGCGTGAAGCTGCCCGAGATCGGCGGCGCCTTCTATGCCTTCTTCGACATCAAGGAGCCGCTCGGGCGTGCCAAGTCCGGCGGCAAGTTCCGTGGCATCACGTCGAGCGCCGCCTGGTGCGAGAAGCTGCTCGAAGAGGAGCATGTGGCCCTCGTGGCCGGCAGCGCCTTCGGCGCGGAGGGCAACGTGCGCATGTCGTTCGCGGCCTCGGAGCAGAAGCTCACCGAAGGCCTCGCCCGCATCGCCCGCTTCCTAAAGTAGGACAGGCCTCCGTGCCTGTCCAAGACAGGTGGAGACGCTAGCCACCATGACAGGCAGGGACGCCTGTCGTACTTCAACACCATGACGGGCGGAGACGCCTGTCCTACGTAAACACCTGGCTCGCATATGACCGCAGGCGTCATCGGCATCGTGTTGGCCGGCGGATCGTCGCGGCGGATGCAGCCGCCGGCTGGTGGCCCCCCGCTGCGCAAAGAACTCCTCGCACCCGGGGGCACGTCGCTCTTGGCGCGGGTGGTCGACGCCGTGACCGCCGAGGTGGATCGTGTGATCGTCGTGGCCGCCCCCGACATGCCGCTGCCCGAGTTGGCCGGCCGGCCGCTCGTGGTGCGCGACTCGCTGCCCGGGGCGGGGCCGCTCGCCGGGCTGGCCGACGGGCTCAGGGCCGCGGCAGAGTTCTCCCTTGGGAAGCCCGAGTTGCTTGCCGTCGTCATCTCGTGCGACGTGCCGCTTGTGCGCCGCGAGGTGCTCCGGCTCTTGATCGACCGTGCCCGCGCACATGGTGCGGCCTGGACATTGCCGCTGGTGGGCGGCCACCGGCAGGTGCTCGTGTCGGTCGTGCAGGTCGGGCTGCTCGGCAGGATCGAGTCGTGGCTGGCCGCGGGCCGCCGCGACCTGCGCGGGCTCATCGACACGCTGGCGGCCGCCGACGCTGCCGCACTCGAGATCGTGCCGGAAGCGGAGATCGCCACCGTGGATCCGCGGCTTGAATCATTCCTGGATGTCGACACGCCCGCGGATTTCGACCGCGTATGCCGCCAACTGCCCTACGGCGAAAGCGACCGCTAGACCTATACTTCGCCTCCATGAGAGGGATCTCCTGATGGCGCGGCATTCCCGGGCTTTCGGTGGCGGGCCGCCGCGGCGCCGCCGGCGCGGAATCGTCTGGCTCGCCGGCGTGCTTGCGCTCGGCTGGCTGGTGCCGCACGTGATTGCGCTGACCCCGCTGCGGGACGAGCCCTTGCGGCTGGCCTTTGCCGGCATCGACGGCCGGCTCGCCAGCCGATCGGCCACATGGGCCTGGGTCCGCGGGATCGAATACCGCGACATCGTCCTCTACGACCGGGCAGACCGCCCCGTGGTGGTCGTGCAACGGGCGGTGGTCGATCGTGGCCTCCTTTCGCTCCTCTTCCATCCGACCCACCTGGGCACCGTGCGGCTCATCGGCGGGGAGGCGCTCGTCGAGGTCAGGCGTGGCGGGTCGAACCTCGAAGACATTCTCGCGCCCTATCTCGCGAGCATGGCGCAGGCACAGGCGCTGCCCGTGTCGTTCGACCTCGAGGTGGTGGATGGCGCCCTCGAGCTGGTTGATCTTGAACGGCAAGACACCTGGCGGATCACCGACCTGGTCGCGGCCGGCACGGTGCATCCCGGCGCGGAGATCGCCGGCTGGACGGTGTCGGGCCGCGTGCAGCATGCCGGTGAACCGGTTCTCGATCTGGCGCGGGTGGCGCTCGAGCCGGCGACGACGAATGCCGCTACGGCCATTCCCGCCCGCCTCGACCGCGCGACGATCGCCGCCGGCGCCACGGCCACGCTTGCCCGCGACGGCGGCTGGTCGGTGTCGAGCCCCGAAGCCGTTCCCGCCGCGCCGCGGTCGCTCGTGCTCGCCGGCACCCGCGTGCCCCTTGGCATCTCGAGCGTCTGGGCCACACGATTCGCCCACGATCACCTGCTCGACGGTCTCGCCGACCTGCGGCTCGACATCACACTGCCCCCGGCGGATGCACCGGCGGAGCAGACAGGAGCGTCCAGCCGCGTCTTCGGCATGGTGACCGGATCGCAACTGGCCGTCTGCCGCTCCGACACGCTCGAAGAAGTGCTCGCGATCGATCGGCTGGAGATGCCGCTCGACGTCTCCACCGATGGCCGCACGCTCACGATCCGCAGCCTCAAGGCATCGTCGCCGCTCTTCAAGGCGGAGGCCTCGGGGCGGATTGGCCTGCCCCGCACCACCTCATGGGAGTGGGCGGAGTCGTTGATCGCCGATGATTTCGCGGTGGCCGCCGACATCGATCTCACCGCCGCGGCCGGCGCGATTCCGGGCGGGCTCGCGGTGCGGCCCGACGTGCGGGTGACGGCCGGGCAGGTGCAGTTCACCGCCGTGTCGAAGGCCGACGGCCACGACCGCGTGCTCGAGGTGCGGGCCACGTCGGAGGATCTCGCGGCCGTGCAGGGGGAGCGTCAGTTGCGGTGGAACGAGCCGTTTTCCGCCTGGCTCCGCGGCCGGCGCGGAACCGTCAAAGGGGAGCCCTTCCGCGTCGAGGAGGCGCGGATCGCCTCGCCGGCCATCGAGCTCTCGGCCACCGGCACGTCTGAATCGTCGAGCGTGCAATGGACGATCGACCTCGATCGGCTCGTGCAGGAAGCGGCAGAGGTGCTCGACCTCAGCGGCACGAAGATCACCGGCACGGCCCGCGGCAGGATCGACATCGTCGCCACGGAAGACCGCACCGCCTCCACCGCGAAGATCTCCGCAGGGCTTTCCAATTTTGTCTGGACGGCCCCGGGCCGCTCGACCTGGTCCGATGAGGAGATTTCGCTCGAGGCTGAAGCCGCCGGCAGTCTCTCGGGGGCCGCTGTGCTCGTCGATTCCGCCCACGCGATCGTCGCCGCGGCCGAGGATCGGCTCGAGATGACGCTCACCGGCGGCGCGATCGTGAACCCCGGTGGCTTCTTCGCGGTCGGGGCGCAGGCCGCAGCACCCTGGCTGCGGGCGGCCCCGAACGCCGACGGCCTCTCGGCCGATTGGTCGCTGGCGGGTGATCTCGCTCGCTGGCAGCCGCGGATCGAGGCGGTGCTCCCTGGGGTGGCAAACGCCGGCCTGCGGTTCGGCGGCACAGTGCGGGCGTCGGCGGCGCTCGCGGCCCGCGGCGACATCTGGCAGGTGACGCGGGCCGGCGCCGAGATCGAGAAGCTTACCGCCAACGATGCGACGCGGCGGGTCACCGAGCCGCGGCTCGTGGCAAGCGCCGCGGGACTCTTCAACCCTGCGACCGGCCAGATCGAGATCTCGTCGGCCGAAGTGCTCACCGCCACGATGTCGCTGCGAACCGGCGGGCTCGCGCTTGCGCCGGCAGGACCGCAGAATGGCGGGATCTTCGGCCTGATGAATAGACTGCGCGGAAGGGCGCAGTGGCAGGCCGACATGGGCCGGCTCGAAAAATGGCTCGTTGCGACGCCGCAGGCCGTCCGCTGGCCCGTCGGTGGGCGGGCCTGGGGCACGATCGACGTGATCGACACGCCGACGGGGATGAACCTGCTCATCGACGCCACCGGCAACCAGCTTTCGCTCGCGCATGATCCCGTCGTCGGCGTGCAGGATTCCACGGCCGGCGCGCAGGCTGCGGCCGCTCCCGCGCCGCGCGAGGTCTGGGCGGAGCCGCGGGCGCGGCTCGTCGTCGAGGTCACCCGCGGGCCGGCGGCGTCGGGGTCGCCGCAGGAAGACAGCCTGGTGGTGAATCGCTTCGCGGTCGAATCATCGACGCTCGCCGTCGCGGCGGCCGGCAGTGTGGATGAATGGTCGTCGCGGCGGCTCGTCGATCTGGGGGGCACGATGCGGTATGACTGGGACATGGTCTCGCGGTTGCTCACGCCCTGGACCGGGGGCCGCGTGCGGCTTGCCGGTGCCGGGCCGCGGCCGTTTGCCGTGCGGGCGCCCTTGGGCACGATCGCGGCGACCGCGTTTCCCGAGAGCGACCCTGCACCGCGGGCCACGGCGGCCACGAAGCCCCCTGCTGCCGGCCCACAGTTCGAGACCGTGCCGTTGCCCGAGGATTGGCTCTCGGCGATCGGTGGCGAATCCGCTGCCGGCGAGGCTCCCAAGCGGGTCGCGCTCCCGGTGAAAGAGGTCAGGCGACAAGAGCCGCTGGCGATGGCCGATTGGCTGCGGCTTGTCTCGATCGACACGTCGGCCGCCTGGACGGCCGCCGACATCGACGGCTTTCAGGTCGATGCCGGCGAGATGCCGGTGCGGCTCTTCGAAGGGCAGCTCGCGCTCGGGCCGTTCGAGATCGCCGCCTCGGGCGGGCGGCTGCGGGGCGCGCCTTGGATCAAGCTCCTGCCGCTGCCGGGCGAGCTCATCGTGCCCCCCGGCCGCGCGATCGATCGGGTCGGCCTGTCGAGCCGGCTCTGCGACCAGTGGATCTCCTGGGCGGTGCCGATCATCGGCAAGTCGGCCCGCGTGCAGGGCGTTGCAAGCCTCGATCTCGCCGGCGCGCGGCTGCCGCTGGCCGACCCCTTTGGCGGAGACTTGTCGGGCCAATTCATCTTCGAGAACCTCGAGGTCACGCCCGGCCCGCAGCTCGAGCCGTTGGCGATGCTGATGGTGAAGCTGCAGTCGCTCGTCGATCCGCGGTTTGCGTTTGGCGACAAGGCCGTGCTCCTGCGGGTGCGGCCCGATCCTGTCCACGTGCGGCTCGTCGACCGTCGGCTGTGGCATGAAGGGCTGGTCATGGACATGGGGCAGCTCGTCGTGAAGAGCGGCGGCAGCGTGGGCACCGATGGCTCGCTCGCCATGGCGGTCGAGGTGGCCTTCCGCGGCGACCTGGCCGGCCAGACGCCGATCGTCGCGCAACTGTTGCGGACTCCGCTGGTCATCCCGCTGGGCGGCACGGTGCATCGGCCGCAATTCGATGCCAGGGCGCTCGAGAAGATCCTCGGCCGGATCGTGGAAAACACGGCCGAGGCCGTGATCAACGACGGTCTCAAACGCGGGCTCGAGAATCTCTTCGGCAACCCGCAGCCCCCCGCCGGGGCCCCCTGACGGTGCTGTGACGAACGGAGGCCTGTCCTACTTGGAGCCTGCTGATGAACTACTGGCTGATCAAAAGCGAGCCCGACGTCTTCTCGATTCGCGACCTCGCCAAGGCGCGAAACAAGACGACCCACTGGGAGGGTGTCCGCAATTATCAGGCGCGCAACTTCCTCCGCGCCATGAAGCAGGGGGACCGCGCCCTCTTCTACCACTCCAATGCCACGCCCTCGGCAGTGGCCGGCGTAGTCGAGATCGTCCGCGAGGCCTATCCCGACCCGACGGCCTGGGATGCAAAGAGCGACTACCACGATCCGAAGGCCTCGCCCGACAACCCGGTCTGGTCGATGGTCGACGTGAAGCTCGTGGCGATCTTTCCCCGCGAGATCCCGCTCGACGAACTCCGCGGGGTGAAGGCCTTGGCCGGCATGGAGCTGTTGCGCCGCGGCAGCCGGCTTTCCGTCACGCCGGTGACGCCGGCCCAATTCCGCACGATCGAAAAGCTCGCGGCCACGTAGGCCCGCCGCATGCGCGTGCGGCGATTTCGCCGCGAAGCCGCCGGTCTACAATGCCGGCATGCCCTGCCGCATCGATACCGAAATCCCGCCGTCGGCCCGCGCCACCGTGCCCCTACCCGACGCCCTTGCCTGGGTTGAGGGGGAGATCGAGGCGCTCAAGGCCGAGGGGCTCGAACGGCCGCTGCGCGTGCGGTCGGGGCGGCAGGGTGCGGCGGTCACGCTCGACGGCCGCGACCTCATCAACCTCGGCTCCAACGACTATCTCGGCTATGCCGGCGACGTGCGGCTCACGAAGGCGGCATCGAAGGGCTCCTGTGCCGAGGGATTCGGCGCGGGCGCGAGCCCGCTCGTGAGTGGCCATTCGCAGGCGCACGAGGCGCTCGAGCGGGCGATCGCGGCGCTGCTCGACGTCGAGGCGGCCCTCGTCTTCCCCAGCGGCTTCGCCGCCAATACCGCGACGATCGCCGCCCTCGTCGGGCCCGACGATCTCGTCGCCAGCGACGACCGCAACCATGCGAGCATCATCGACGGCTGCCGGCTCTCGCGGGCGCGCGTGGCCGTCTACCCGCACCGCGATCTCACCGCGCTCGATTGCCTGCTCGCCGCCGCGCCCCACGCCCGACGGAAGCTGATCGTGACCGACACGCTGTTCTCGATGGACGGCACGATCGCGCCGCTGGCGGGCCTCGCCGAATTGGCGCGCAAGCACGGTGCGATCCTGATGGCCGACGAGGCGCATGCGACGGGGGTCTTCGGCAGCTGCGGCAGCGGGCTCGTCGAGGAACTTGGCTGCGGCGACGGCGTGCATGTGAGGGTGGGCACGCTCTCGAAGGCGCTCGGGGCGGCCGGTGGCTTCGTGGCCGGCAACGCGCGGCTCATCCATTGGCTCAGGCACAAGGCCCGTGCCTGGATTTTCTCGACGGCCCATCCGCCAGGCGTCGCCGCGGCGGCCACTCGTGCGATCTCGCTCGTCGGCGCGGAGCCAGAGCGCCGGGGCGAACTCCTCGCGAAGGCCGCCGCCTTCCGAGACATGCTCCGCCGCAATGTCGATATCGGCGGCGCCGAGGCGCAGATCGTGCCGATCGTCGCCGGCGAACCCGCGGCGGCCGTCGCACTGGCTGGCCGTCTGGCCGACCGCGGCTTCTTCGTGCCGGCCATCCGTCCGCCGAGCGTGCCCACGGGGAAGAGCCTCGTCCGCGCGAGCCTTTCCTGGCTGCACGACGAGCGCGATCTCGAACGCCTCGCCGAGGCCCTCTGCCAGCCATGATCGCTCGTGAGCAGAAGCACGATCAACGCGGGACCGCCGGCCGCTGGTGCGTGATCGGCGCCGGCCCCTCGGGGCTGACCGCGCTCAAACATCTTCGCGCTGCGGGGATCGAAGCCGAATGTCTCGAGCGCGAGGACGACGTCGGGGGCAACTGGTACTTCGGCTCGGCGGCCTCGGCCGTCTTCGCCTCGACGCGGCTCATCAGTTCGAAATCACTTACCGAGTATCCCGATTACCCGATGCCGCGGCAGTGGCCTGCCTACCCCGACCACCGGCAGTGCCTCGAGTATCTCCGCGGCTATGCGAAGCACTTCGGTTTGCTTCCCCACATCCAGACCCGCGCCACGGTCGAGCGGATCGAGCCGGCGAATGATCCGCGCGGCGGCTGGATCGTGCATGCGACCGGCCGTGTCCCAGCCGCCTACGCCGGCGTGGTGATCGCCTCGGGGCACAATCGCCTGCCCCGGTTCCCCGACATCCCGGGCGGGTTTGCGGGGCCGCGCCTGCACGCCTGCGACTACAAATCGCCGCTCGAGCCGGTGCCGATCGCCGGTAAGCGGGTGCTCGTGATCGGCGGGGGCAACTCGGCCGCCGACATCGCGGTGGAATGCTCCCGCCATGCCGCCCGCACGGTGCAATCGACCCGCCGCGGGTATTACGTCGTGCCGCGGTTCATCCTCGGCCGCCCCGCCGACCTGCGCGGGGAGCGGCTCTTGAAGATGCATGCGCCGCTCTGGCTGCGCCGGCTCGTGAGCCTGCGCATGATCGATCGCACGATCGGCCTGCCGCACCGGCATGGCCTCGGCAAGCCCGATCACGGCCTCTTCGCCTCCCACCCCGTCATCAACGAGGAACTCTACGCGCGGATCGACTCGGGCGTACTCTCGGCCGCGGCCGATGTCAGGGCCTTCGAGGGGAGCGAGGCCGTCTTTGCCGACGGCCGTCGCGAGCCGTTCGACGTCGTCATCTGCGCGACCGGATACCGGATCGCGCATCCCTTCATCGCGCCGGAGCACCTCTGCGAGCAGGAGGGCACGCCGCGGCTCTTCGTGAATCTCCTGCATCCCACCCGCGATGACATCGCAGTGGTGGGGCTCATCCAGCCCGATAGCGGCCAGTGGGGGATCACCGATAGGCAGGCGAGGCTCGTCGCGCAGATGGCGGTCGCCGCACGGCACGCCCCGCGGGCGGCTGCCTGGCTCTACCGCCAACGGCAGCGGCCGGCGGCGAAGCGACCGATCGAGTATGTCGATTCGCCACGGCACCGGCTCGAGGTCGAGCACTTCTCGTATCGGCGCCGGCTCGAGCGGCTGATCCAGAGCATGGACCGAAGGCTGCGCCGGTAGGGTAGGCTTCAGCCTGCCTAAAAGCTCGCTTCAGCCGGACAGAAGATGACCGGCTGAAGCCTATCCCACCAGAAAATGAGCGGGCCGGACGGTTTCCCGTCCGGCCCGCCTTTTTCATTCATCGAGCCCCGTGAAGGAGCGGTCGAGAACTAGCAGCCCTTCTTGCAGCCGCGGCCGCAGCCCTTGAGGAGGCCGCCCTTGCCGCAACCGGCCTTGCCGCCGTTCGAGGCGGCCGAGTCGCCGGCCGGAACCTGCTCCTCGACGCACTTCTTGACCTTCACGCAAACCTGCTTCGTGACCTTCTTCGGCACGCGGACGACGTAGTGCTCGGTCTTGGTCTCCGAGACACAGTCGCTCGTGCACACGCTGTAGGTGGCGGTCTTCTGCACCGGCACCATCACCGTGTAGTTCACGTCGCGGGTCCGCTTTTCCGGCACGCAGCGGTTCACCGTGATCTCGCGGGTGCGAGTCTCGGTGCGGCACTTCTTCACGCACACCGTGCGGGTCCGGGTTTCCGGAACCATCTTGGTGACGCAGTAGTTCCGGGTCCGCTCTTCGCAGCGGTTGAGCTTCACGCAGTAGGTGCGGGTCCGCTCCTCGCAGCGCGACTTCTTCACGCACACCGTCCGGGTCCGCTCCTCACAACGGGACTTCCGCACGCAGTAGGTGTAGGGCACCTGCTCGCATTCGGTCTTCCACATCGTGACCTCGATCTCCTTGGTCTCGCAGGTGGGAACCCACTTGCGGCAGCAGACCACCTTCGGGCAGCACGGGTTGCCGTTGGCGTCGTACTTGCCGTTGGCCGAGATTTCCTTGGCCTCGGTGACCCAGTGGCCGCCGCGGCAGGTGACCGACTTCGTCGTCTTGACGGGCACCCGCTTGCTGACCGTGCGCGTGCCGGTCATCTGCTCGGTGTAGGGGACCTGGACCGTGTACTTCTCCTCGACCTGCTCGGTGTAGGGCACGTTCACCTTCCACGTCCGCGTCTTCTCCTCCTTGACGGGGACCATCACCGTGTAGGACTTCTCGACCTGCTCGGTGTAGGGGACGTTGACCTTGTACTCCACGGTCTTCGTCTCCGGCACGTTGACGTTGACGGTGTACTCGACCGTCTTCGTCCGCTTCTCCGGCACATTGACCGTGAAGTGGCGGGTCTTCTCCTCGAGACGCGGCACCTTCTTCGTGACCTGGAACGACCGCTCGCGGACTTCCGTCGTCCACTCGGTCTTCTCCACGTCCTGCAGTTCGGTGACCCAGCGCCACCGCTTCACCGTCTGCATGCAGGCATCGGCGGCGGCCGCCTCACCCGCTGCCGCCGGCGCGGCCGCAGCCGCCTCACCGACGAGCACCGACC
>JBKDMX010000058.1:0-2173 GCA_046343855.1 Planctomycetia bacterium | reverse complement strand
GGAGCAAGAGGCGGGCTGAAGCCTAGGTGCTTGGAGGCAGGCTGAAGCCTACCCTACTGGTTCGGGGCGGTGACGGCTTCCATCACGCGGTCGAGGTTGAAGCTGCCCGGCTTTTGCCGCGGCGGAAACTCGCGAAAGCTCTGCAGCCACTGCCCCACGTAGGCCCCCGCAGGCGCGATCATGAACATGTGCTCCAGATACCAGCGCTGGTAGTCCATGCCGATGTCTTGAGCGAGCTCGAACGGATCCATCCGCAGGTTCACGAGCGTGGGCGCCCGCAGCACCTCGAACGGCTGCTGCCAGACGTGCATGCCGTGGGCATTCTGCTTGAGGAACGTGGCCTTCCAGTTGCCGTAGCGGAGCGCCGCCACGCTGCCGTCGTCGGTCCAGTAGATGAATTCCTTCCGCGGCCACTCCGCCTGGCCGCGAAGCGCGGGGCCGAGGTCGTAGCCGTCGATGTGCACCTTGTAGCTGCGGTCGCCGATCCGGCGGCCCTTCTTCAGCTCCTCCTTCGCCGTCGCGTCGCCGGCGGCGGCTGCGAGCGTGGGCAGCATGTCTTCGTGGGCGCCGATGTCGTTGATCACCGTGCCCGGCTTGATCGTGCCCGGCCACTTGATCGCGCAGGGAACGCGATAGCCGCCCTCCCACTGCGTGTTCTTCTCGCCGCGAAACATCGTCGTGCCGCCGTCAGGCCAGGTGAAGGCCTCGGCGCCGTTGTCGGTGGACTACATCCCGATCGTGTTTTCGTCGAGCCCGAGCTCCTTGAGCTTCGCGAGTACCTCGCCCACCTGCCGGTCGTGCTCCACCATGCCGTCAGCGTAGATGCCGAGGCCGGTCTTCCCCGCCACGCCCTCCTTCAGGTGCGTGAAGATGTGCATCTTGGTGGAGTTCCACCAGATGAAGAACGGCTTGTTTGCCGCCTTCGCCCGCTGCATGAAGTCGAACGTCTTGGTATTGACCTCCTCGTCGATCGTCTCCATTCGCTTCTTCGTGAGCGGGCCGGTGTCGGTGATCTTGCCATTGGCGAAGGAGTGGATCACCCCGCGCGGGCCAAACTTCTTCTTGAACTCGGGGCTCTTCGGATAGTCGGGGTGCTCCGGCTCCTCCTCGGCGTTCAGGTGGTAAAGGTTGCCGTAGAATTCGTCGAAGCCGTGGGCCGTCGGCAGCATGTCGTCGCGGTCGCCGAGATGGTTCTTGCCGAACTGGCCGGTCACATAGCCCTTCGCCCGCAGGAGCGTGGCAATCGTCGGATCTTCCTTCTTCATGCCCTCGGGCGCACCGGGGAGGCCCACTTTCGTCAGGCCGGTGCGAATCGGCGATTGGCCGGTGATGAAGGCGGCGCGGCCGGCCGTGCAGCTCTGCTGACCATACCAGTCGGTGAAGAGCGCTCCCTCGCGGGCGATCGAATCGATGTTGGGCGTCTTGTAGCCCATCATGCCGAGGTTGTAGGCCCCGACGTTGAATTGGCCGATGTCATCTCCCCAGATCACGAGGATGTTGGGCTGCCGGGGGGCTTGCGCCTCGGCCAGGCAGGTGGTCAGGCCGAGTGCGGCGACCATGCAGGCCGCGATGAACGCGCCCTCGAGGGGCCAGATGCCGTTACGCGTCATCTTCATCTCCACTGGTGAAAAAAGAAACGGACAACGAATTTTTCCCGCGTGTTGTATGATCGATGCGGTTTCGCCGGCTATGCACTTCGAGACAAAAGTCCTGGCAGCTCGGCATGGGCTCAGGCCCAGCCCCCGACTCAGTCAGGCCGGCCGCTGCGGGCGGGCGCGGCCCTTGAGCCAGGCCACGAGCGGCTTCGCGCGGTCCGGCACGCTGGCTTCGTCGCACTCCACGTGCACGGTCGCAGCCTCGCGCTCGAAAAGGATGTCGTATTGCAGCCGGTCGCGTCCGGCGGAGAACCGCTGCCACGCGTCGGTCCAGCCCGCGGCCTCGACGAGCTTCTCCACCACGGCCCGCTCCTCTTGAGAAAGCGTGGCGGTGTCGATCCGGCAGCCCTTCACGAGCCCCGCGAAGCCGCCCGATTGTGTGAACGTGATCAGCATGGCAGCGGCATTGTAGGCCGACACGGTCAGGCCACGACGTTCTGCGGCGTGCCGGCGAGAAACGCCCGAATGTTGGCCGCGGTCACCTCGAGCAGCCGCCGGCGGGCATTGCGGGTGGCCCA
>JBKDMX010000057.1:0-67662 GCA_046343855.1 Planctomycetia bacterium | reverse complement strand
GGTCGAGACCAAGAACAAGGGGATCGACATCCGCCTGACCGGCGAAGTGCAGCAGCACCTGGGTGGCAGCCGGGTCCGCTGCGTGGCCCTCGGTTCGACCGACGGCCTGGTGCGGGGCATGAAGGTGCTCGACACCGGTGCTCCCGTGTCGGTCCCGGTGGGCAAGGGGACGCTGGGCCGGGTGTTCAACGTGACCGGCGACCCGATCGACGGGCGGGGCGATGTGAACTGCGAAGATCGCTGGCCCATCCACCGGCATGCCCCCGACCTCAGCAAGCTGAGCGCGAAGACCGAAGTCTTCGAAACCGGCATCAAGGTGATCGACCTGCTCACGCCGTTCGTCCGCGGCGGCAAGGCCGGTCTCTTCGGCGGTGCCGGTCTCGGCAAGACCGTCATCCTGACGGAGCTCATCGCCCGCATCGCCTCGGCCCACGGCGGTTACTCCGTGTTCGCCGGCGTCGGCGAGCGGACGCGCGAGGGCACCGACCTCTGGCTCGAGATGCAGGAGGCCAAGATCGGCGACACCGGCCGCAGCGTCATCGAGCAGACCTGCATGGTGTTCGGCCAGATGAACGAGCCGCCGGGAGCCCGTCTCCGTGTCGCCCTCTCGGCCCTCACCATGGCCGAGTATTTCCGCGACACAACCGGCGCCGACACGCTGCTCTTCGTCGACAACATCTTCCGCTTCTCGCAGGCCGGCAGCGAGGTGAGCGCCCTCCTGGGCCGCATGCCAAGCGCGGTGGGCTACCAGCCGACGCTGGCCACGGAGATGGGCGCCCTGCAGGAGCGGATCACCTCGACGTCGAAGGGCGCCATCACGAGCGTGCAGGCCGTGTATGTGCCGGCCGACGATCCGACCGATCCCGCCCCGGCCACGGCCTTCGGCAACCTCGACGCCTTCCTCTATCTGGAGCGTTCGATCTCGGAGAAGGGCATCTACCCGGCCGTGGATCCGCTCGCCTCGTCGAGCCGCATCCTCGACCCGCAGTACGTGGGCGAGCGGCACTACAAGATCGCCCGCCGCGTGCAGCGGACGCTGCAGCGCTACCGCGAACTCCAAGACATCATCGCGATCCTCGGTGTCGACGAGCTCTCGGAAGAAGACAAACTCGTCGTGCATCGGGCCCGCCGCATGGAGCGGTTCCTCTCGCAGCCGTTCCTCGTGGCCGAGGTGTTCACCGGCAAGCCGGGCGAGATCACCAGCCTGGCCGACACGATCCGCTCCTTCGAGGAGATCGCCGACGGCAAGTGGGATCACCTCCCCGAGCAGGCCTTCATGTACGTCGGCCCGATCGAGCAGGCCGAGGAACAGGCCAAGAAGATGGCGGCCAAGTCCTGATCCGAACGCCGCTTGCCCGACTCAACCACGGAACTCCCTGCGATGGCTGAAGCGAAACAATCCGCCGGCGTCCGCTGCGTGATCGTGACCCCCGAGACCACGGTGCTCGACACGCACGCGCGATTCGTCACGCTGCCGCTCTTCGACGGCCATCGCGGGGTGGGCCGCGGCCACGCCCCGTTCATCGGCCGCCTCGGGGCCGGCGTGGTCCGGATCACGGGCGAGCAGGGGGGCGCGGCCGACGCCGTCCGCCTGACGTTCGTCGAAGGCGGGTTCGTCGAGGTCAGCCACGACGCTGTGACCGTGATCACGCAGCGGGCGATCCCGGCCGAGAAGATGAGCATTGCCGAGGCCAAGGCGGACCTGGAGAAACTCCAGGCCACGACCGCCGCCGGCGACGAGGCCATTGCCGCCAGGCTGAAGGCCCAAGAGACGGCCCGGGCTCTTGTGCGGGCCGCCGAACGCCGCGGATAATGCCGGGGTGTTCGCACCCCGCCCCAGTTTCCTCATCGCTGCGGTCCTTGCCCTGTTCATCGGGCGTCCGTCGTTCGCGCAAGAGCGCCCCGTCGCCTTCATCGGCGCGGAGGTGATCCCGATCGCCGGCCCCGCGATCCCTGCCGGCGCCGTGGTGGTGCAGGAGGGCAGGATCCTCGCCGTCGGCCCGGCGGCGACGACGCCCATCCCGCCTGCCGCCGAACGGATCGACGTCACCGGCAAGGTGATCATGCCGGGCCTCGTCGATACCCACAGCCACGTGGGCGGGGGCCGCGGAGGGGATGCCAGCGGCCCGGTGCAGCCCGACGTGCGGATCCTCGACTCGATCAATGTGCGCGACGCGGGCTTCCGGAAGTGCCGCGCCGGGGGCCTGACGACGCTCAACATCATGCCCGGCTCGGGGCATCTCGCGAGCGGCCAGACGGTCTACGTGAAGCTGCGGCCGGCCAACACGATCGAAGACATCCTCTACCGCGATGACGCCGGGGCGATCCTCGGCGGCCTGAAGATGGCCAACGGCACCAATTCGCAGCAGGAGCCGCCGTTCCCCGGCACGCGGGGCAAATCGGCCGCCATCGTCCGGCAGAAGTTCGTCAAGGCGATCGCCTATCGCGACAAGATCCGTCAGGCGGCGGGCGACCGCGAGAAGCTGCCCGATCGCGACCTGGAGATGGAGGCGCTCGTCGACGTGCTCGAGGGACGGAAGATCGTCCACCACCACGCCCACCGCGCCGACGACATCATCACCGTCTTGCGTTTGCGGGATGAATTCGGCTTCAAGGCCGTGCTGCACCATACGAGCGAGGCGTGGAAGGTGGCGCATGAGATCGCGAGGTCGGGCGTCGGCTGCTCCGTGATCGTGCTCGACAGCCCCGGCGGGAAGATCGAGGCGATGGATTTTTCGCTCGTGACGGGCGCCGTGCTCGAAAAGGCCGGCGTGGCCTGCGCGTTTCACACCGACGACCCCGTCACCGATTCCCGGCTCTTTCTGCGGACGGCGGCCCTCGGCGTGCGGGCGGGCATGTCGCGTGACAAGGCGCTCGAGGCCCTGACGCTCGCCGGGGCGCGGATGCTCGACCTCGATGGCCGCATCGGCTCGCTCGAGCCGGGCAAGGATGCCGATCTGATCATCCTCTCCGGCGATCCCTTGAGCGTCCGCACGAAGGTGCTCGAGACCTTCGTCGAAGGCAAAAAGGTCTTCGATCGCGACGATCCCGAAGACCGGCTCTTCGCCGTGGGTGGCTACGGCGCCAGCCGCGATCAGGATGCCGAGAGCTGCTGCATGTCGACGCGGGCCGTGGAGGCGCAGCGATGATCGCATCGCGAGCCACCCAGCGGGCCGGCCTGCTCGCCGCGATGCTCTGCGCGGTCATTGCATCGTGGCTGGCGGACTCGGCAGGGGCAGCGGAGGGCACGATCGCCATCCGCGGCGACACGGTGCACACGATGGCCGGTCCGGCGATCGCCGACGGTGTGGTGCTCATCGAGGCCGGGCGAATTCGGCAGGTGGGCCCGGCGGCCGACGTGCGGATTCCCGAGGGCGCGACGCTGCTCCGCGGCAAGGTGGTCACCCCGGGCCTCGTCGATGCCCACACCGTCGTGGGCCTGAGCGGCTACCTCAACCAGCCGCAGGACCAAGACCAACTCGACACGGCCGATCCCCTGCAACCCGAACTCCGCGCCATCGACGCCTACAACCCGCAGGAGCGGCTGATCGAATGGGTGCGGGGCTTCGGCGTCACCACGATCCACACCGGCCACGCCCCCGGCGCCCTGATCTCCGGCCAGACGATGATCGCGAAGACCCGCGGCGCAACCGCGGAGGAGGCCGTGATCAAGCCGGTCGCGATGGTGGCCGTCACGCTCGGCGACGACGCCCGCGCCAAGGGAGACGACGCCGAGAAGAAGTCTCCGGGCACCCGCAGCAAGGCCGTGGCGATGCTCCGCGGCGAGCTCGTGAAGACGCAGGAATACGTCCGCAAGCGGTCGCTCGCCGACGAGGCGAAGCGACCCGACAAGGATCTCCGGCTCGAGGCCCTTTCCAACGTGCTCGCCGGCACGTGGCCGCTCCTGGTCACCGCCGACCGCGCGGCCGACCTCGCCTCGGCCCTCCGCATCGCCGACGAATTCAAGCTTCGCATCGTGCTCGACTCAGGCGCAGAGGCCTACCTGCTCACCGACCGCATCAAGGCGGCCGGCGTGCCTGTCATCGTTCACCCCACCATGCGGCGGGCCGGCGCGGGCGAGACGGAGAACCTGAGCTTCGAGACGGCGGCCACGCTCAAGAAGGCGGGCATTCCCGTCGCGCTGCAAAGCGGCTACGAAGGCTACGTGCCCAAGACCCGCGTGGCCCTCTTCGAGGCCGCCCTCGCCGCCGCCAACGGGCTGTCATTCGACGAAGCCTTGGCGACGATCACGATCGACGCGGCCCGCATCATCGGCGTCGCCGACCGCGTCGGCTCGCTCGCACCGGGCAAGGACGGCGACGTGGCGATCTTCGACGGCGACCCGTTCGAATACACGACGCACTGCACGGCTGTCGTGATCGACGGCGAGGTCCTGAGCGACGAGCCTCGGTAGCTCCCCAACTCGCTGAACCCGGCTTCGGGTGACCTGTACCCCGGCTCTCCGGACGCTCGCTGCGGACATCCTGTCCTTCGCTCGCTCGGATGCTGACGGCGCTTCGCCATCCTGGCTGCGCTTGTCAGCATACGCCGGCGAGCGGGGTAGAGGTCACCCGAAGCCTCCGTTCTGGTAGGACAGGCTTCAGCCTGTCTGGAACAGGCACGGAGGCCTGTCCTACGAGAATGCGGGTAGGCCCGGGGCTGCACATGCCCCGGGAGCCGGCGTAGGTGACAAGCGCAGGCATGGATGCCCAAGCGGAGGCGCTCTGGCTAGCGCAGTCACCTCCGAGCGAGCGAAGGGCAGCGGGCACCGATCCGCGTTAGCGGATTGGTCGTACGTAGCGAGCGTCCGGCGACGGGGCATGTGCAGCCCCGGGCCGGGTTGGGCGCGATGCATTACAGGCGCGACGTCAGATCTGGTAGTCGGAGTCCGGGGTCGGGGCTTCGCCGCGCATTCGGAGCTTCGGCCGCTCGAGCACGACCGTGGTGTGGGGATCGACCGACCGCGTGAGCCAGACGTTCGAGCCGATCACCGAGTCGTGGCCGATCCGCGTGGCGCCGCCGAGGACGGTGGCGTTTGCGTAGATCACGACGCGGTCTTCGATCGTCGGATGACGCTTCGTGCCGCGGACGAGGTTGCCGTCACCGTCGGTCTGGAAGGAGACAGCGCCGAGCGTGACGCCCTGGTAGAGCTTCACGCGGCTGCCGATCTCGCAGGTCTCGCCGATCACGACGCCCGTGCCGTGATCGATGAAGAAGTGATCGCCGATCGTGGCGCCGGGATGGATATCGATCCCCGTGCGCGAATGCGCCCACTCGGCCATCATGCGCGGGATGAGCGGCACCTCGAGCTTGTGCAAGAGGTGCGCGAGCCGGTGGATCGTGACCGCCTCGAGGCCGGGATAGCAGAAGATCACCTCGTCGAGCGTGCGCACGGCAGGGTCGCCGTCGTAGGCGGCCTGCACGTCGGTGGCGAGCACGCGGCGCAATTCCGGAATCCGCTCGAGGAATTCGACCGCCTTGGCCTGACCGAGCGCCTCGAAATCGGCCTCCTCGGTGCACTGCTGCACGCCGGAGGGCAGGGCGGGGGCATCGACGCCGTGCTCCACGGCGGCCCGCTGCGCGGCGACGCTATGCCGCAGGGCGCGGCCGATCTGCGTGGTGAGCTTGTCGTGGAGGCCGTCGATGAGATCGCCCACGTGGTAGGTCACGTTGCCGAGATGCAGGTTCTCACGGCGCCGATACCCGGGGTAGAGAATCTCCTTGAGATCCTCGCAGGCGGCGATGATCGATTCGTAGTTCGGCAGCGAGCAGTGGCCGAGGTACTGGATCGTCGGAACGTCTTGGTAGGTCTCGACGATCCGGCGCGTCAGGTCGGGCAACTGCTCTTTGAGTCGAACGTCTGTGGCCATGAAGCTTCGATGGTACGAGCGGGCTATAGGGGGCGGCAACGTGCCGGGTCGCCGGCGTTCCCATCCCCGCGGAGACACCCCGTACGGTCGGCCCCCAGAGCGGTCGAAATTGAGGCTTCTTCCGGTTTCCCGGGGGAAATCCCGAATTGCGTCATACTCTCGGGAATCCTGGCAGAGTCTGCCGGGCGCCCCGCCCGGCCTCATGCCTCGCCGCAGGCGATCGCCGCGTCGGCGAGGGAGAGCCCGCCGTCGTAGAGTGCGCGGCCCACGATGCAGCCGTCGGCCCCGATTCGGGCCACTTGTCGGAGGTCCTCGACCGTCGCGATGCCCCCCGACGCGACCACTGGCAGCTTCACGGCGCGGATCATTTCCTCGAGGGCCGCAAGATTCGGCCCCGCGAGCATTCCGTCGGTGGCGATGTCGGTGTAGACGATTCCCGCCAGGGGCAGGCCTTCGTGCCGCCGGGCGACGGCGACGGCCGTCAGAGGGCTCGTCTCGAGCCAGCCTCGCACGGCGACGCGGCCATCACGGGCATCGAGGCCGAGCACGATCCGGCTCGGCAGCGCGGTGGCCAGTTCCTCGAGCAATGCCGGCTGCTCGATCGCGACGCTGCCCACCACGAGACGGGCCACTCCGGCCTCGGCATAGGCTTTTGCGGTCTCGAGCGAACGAATGCCGCCACCGAGCTGGCAGGGCACGCCGGCAGCAGCCACCATCCGCGCGATCAAGTCCGCCTGCACCGGTCGACCGGCCTTCGCGCCGTCGAGGTCGACGATGTGAAGCCGCTTCGCACCCTGGGCCACGAACCGCCGGACCATCGCCACGGGATCGTCGCCGAACACCGTCTCGCGGTCATAGTCGCCCTGCAGGAGTCGTACGCACTTTCCCCCTCGCAGATCGATCGCCGGCCAGAGTTCCACTCGCATTCTCCTCAGTTGTGTTCGTGCCCGCTCAGCCGAGAAATTCCCGCAGCAGCCTGAGCCCCACCGTCTGGCTCTTCTCCGGATGAAACTGCGTGGCGAAGAGCCGGCCGCGGCGCACGGCGGCGCAGAATGGCCCGCCATAGTCGCTCGTCGCCGCCACGACCGACGCATCGGCCGGCCGGGCGTAGTAGGAATGCACGAAGTAAAAATAGTCGCCGTCGCCCATCGTCGCACCGGGGCCTTCGCCGCCGCGCCACGTGACGGTGTTCCAGCCCATGTGGGGCACCTTCATCCCCGCGGGCAGTTCGAACCGCGCGACGTCGCCGCCGAGCACACCCAGGCCGACATGGCGGCCACCCTCCCACCCGGTCTCGAAGAGCAGTTGGAGGCCCATGCAGATGCCAAAGAAGGGGCGGTCGGCCTGGATGTGCGCGATGATCGGGGCCACCAGGCCGCGGGCCTCGAGCTCGCGCATCGCATCGCCAAAGGCGCCCACGCCCGGCAGGACGAGCCGCTCAGCATCGGCCACGGCGACCGGATCATCGGTGATCGTCGCCGCCGCGCCGAGCCGCTCGAATGCCTTCTGGACGCTGCGCAGGTTGCCGCTGCCGTAATCGACGATCGTCACCATGCACCGAGTGTAAGTCGGCCGCACGCAAAGACAATTCGGGCCGTTCGTCAGCGGGGCGCGGCGGCCGGATGATCGCCGGGGGCCGCCTGCTCGGGATAGATGACGATCTCCACCCGCCGATTGCGGGCCCGCCCCGCGGCGGTGGCATTCGAGACGACCGGATGATTCGGGCCGTGGGCGACGAGGAAGAGCTGGCCCTGCTTGAGCGCCGTGCGACTGGTGAAGAAGTCGAACACGGCCGAGGCCCGGGCCGCGCTCAACTGGTGCGGCGAGCCCCAGGAGGCATTGCGCAACGGCTCGGTGTCGGTGTGCCCCTCGATGCCGAGGAAGTGCCCGGGGTACACCCGTTCGACCTCCGTCGAGATCTGCGTGAGGATCGCCGCGCCGCCGGGCAGCAGGTTGGCGCTGTCGGCTTCGAACAGACGGTCGGCGGGAATCTCGAGCCGCACGACGCTGCCGTCGATGCGGGCCTCCGCCCCGCTCAACGAGAGCTGCGTCATCATCGCTTCCATCTCGGCCGGCGACATCCCCATGGCGGCCGTCGCCGCGGCGGCGGCTTGCGCTGCCGCATTCGCCGGCATGCCGGAGGAGCGGGCCTGGGCCAATTGCGACGACGTGCTGGCGAGCTGCTCACGCAGCGCCGCGATCTCGTCCTGCATGAGTTCCGCCTCCTGTCGGCTGCGGGCGAGCCCCACTTCGAGCTGCTTCGGATCGCTGGTCTGCGCATACGACGGCGTGAGCGAGACCGTCTGCTGCGGCAGCGTGTGGGCCGGAGCGGCCACGCCGGGGGGTGGCGTAAGGTTCACCGGCGTCGTCGATGCGGACCTGGCAAACGGGTTGCTCGCGCAGCCGGCCGCGCCCGCGACGATCATCACGGCAAGGAGAATCCGGGCTGTCTCATCGACGCGCATCGCTGCCACTCCGTCTGCCGCGTGCCCCGCGGCAGGAGGCGGGATGGTAGGAGGCGTCGGCAAGCCGGGCAAGACCGGCGACAGGCCGCTTTCTGCAGCGAAATGGATGAGTCGTCAACTCGCCCAATCCGGCTTCGGGCGACCCGTACCCCATCGCCGGACGCTCGCTACGGACATCCTGTCCTTCGCTCGCTCGGATGCTGACGGCGCTTCGCCATCCTGGCTGCGCTTGTCAGCATACGCCGGCTCCCGGGGTACGGGTCACCCGAAGCCTGCCCTAGTTGTGCAGTCGGTCGCGGAGGAGTCGCCAGGCGAAGAGGGTGATGGCGGTGAGCAGAACAATGGCGACGACGACGGCCGCCAGCCGCATGGGGTCTTCGAAATGGATCGCCACGGCCTGCCAGAGCGGCCGCCACCCCACGACGACGAGCGCTGCGGCCAGGCAGAGGCTCGGTCCGAAGGGGAGCTCGCTCTCCCGATGCCTCACGAACTGAAAGAGACCGTGCGTGAGCCCGAGAAACGTGGCGAGAAAAAAGGTGAGCACGCATGCCTGCCAGCCGAGCCATGCGCCGACCATCGCCATGAGCGTCACATCACCGAGCCCCATCGCCTCACGGCCCAGCGCCCGCGAGGCGCCCGCCCGCGTCGCCCAGACGATGCCGCCCGACACGGCCATCCCCACCAGCGCCGTCTCGAGCGCCCGAAACCGATCGCCGCCGACAATCCATGCGCCGAGCAGGGCGGCCATCCCGACGACGAGCAGCATCGACCGCGGGCCTGGCCAGCGGCCCGTCTGGACATCGGGCTCCGTGCATATCGCCCACCAGGCCGCGAACAGCCCGGCCACGAGCAAGAGCCCCGGCAGGTGCGGTGCGGCGCCGAGCCACTCCGGGACGCTCGCGGTTCTCAGCCCGCCGAGGAATCCGAGTACGTCGGGCTCGACCGCGGGTACCGCAAACGACCTCGGCACCTCGACGGCCACCGGCAGTAGCGAGTCCGGAAAGACCCAGGCGGCGAGAAGACCCGCGAGCACGCCGGGGATCGTGATCCAATCGGGAATGACCCGCTGCCGCAGGTCGATCCACGTTGCCGCCGCAAGCAGCCAGAAGAGCGCCATATGTGCGAGGCACCGCCAGACGAGCGCGGGGTCCGCGGCGGCCGTCTCCCTCAGGCCATCCGGAACCTGGCCCGCGAGGCGCACTTCCCACCACCAGAGGGCAACGGCCGCCACGAGACCGGCGGCCACGCCCCAGCGACCGGCGGCGGCACCGGCCGGCTCGTCGGTCGCGGCGAACCAGCGTCGCACCGCCGCCGTCAGCAATCCGCCAAGCACGGCCCCTGCGACTGCCGCAAGAGCGGCCCCCCATAGGCTCCCGGCCAATGCGTCCGTCATGCCGGCGCCCTTTCGCCTTCGCCGCGCTCGTCGAGCCACGCCACGATCCGGGAGACGATCGCCTCGACGTCGAGGGCACCAGTGTCGAAGGCGACGTCGGCGCACTGGCGATAGAGCGGCTCTCGCGCCTCGAGCGCGGGAGCCACCTCCGCGAGCGGATCGGTGCCGGAGAGGGCGGGGCGGCGGTCGCCGGTCGTTGGATCGCATGCCAGTCGGCTGCGGATCACGTCGGCCGCTGCGGTGAGCCAGACGATGGGCCTTCCCTGCGCCCGCAGCAGGTCGCGATTCTGGGATTTCAGCACGACACCGCCGCCGGTGGCGAGTACGCCGTTGAAGTCGGCGAGCAGCCGCGCGAGCACCGCCGACTCCTCGTCACGAAAGAAGGGCTCGCCGCGCTCGCGCGCCAGCCGGGTGATCGAGCTGCCGACTTTCTCCTCGAGCACGGCGTCGGCATCCCGCCACTCGCAGCCGAGCCGCCGGGCGAGCGCGGCCGCCACCGTGGATTTTCCCGTGCCGCGATAGCCGATCAGCGTGAGTCTGGGCATGGCGATGGATCCGCGGGCGAAAACGGCCGCTCGAGGGAATCGTTCACACCGGCTGCTTGGCGGAGGCCGTCGCCCGCTTGAGCGCCTCGCGCATCGCATCGTGCGGCGCGTCGGCGCCGTGCCAGAGTTTGTATTGATTGGCCGCCTGCCGGACAAACATCTCGACGCCCGTCACGATGCGGCAGCCGATCGAGCGGGCCTCCTTCACGAGCAGTGTGTTCTCCGGGTTGTAGACGGTGTCGAAGACGGTCATGTAGCTGCGCAGGTGCTCCTTGTCGAACGGGGTCTCGTCGACATTCGGGTGCAGGCCCACGGGCGTCGCGTTCACGAGGCAGTCGTATGGCAGCCGGTAGCGGGCCTGCCAATCGATCGCCTTGCAGCCCACATCGGCGGCGATCGCCTTCGATCGCTCGAGCGTTCGCGACGCGACGGTCACCTCGACGCCCCGCTGTCGCAGGCCGAAAGCCACGGCGCGAGCGGCACCGCCGGCCCCCAGCACGAGCGCCGTCTTGAGCCCGATCGTCCCTTCGGCCGGCGGGGCGTCTTGCTCGCGGAGGGCGGCCTCGATGCTCTCGACGGCCGCCGTGGCATCGGTGTTGAAGGCGGCGATGCCGTCGGGCCGAAACACCAACGTGTTGGCGGCGCCGATCGCCTTCACGAGGTCGTCCTGCACCTTTGCATGCTTGAGCACGGCCTCCTTGTGGGGGATCGTCACGCTCAGGCCGGCCAGGGGCCAGCGGCTCGCCGCCGACAGAAACTCGTCGATCTGCTCCGCCGGCACGCGGAAGGGCAGGTAGACGGCGTCGATGCCGGTCTTCTGCACCGCTGCATTGTGGACCGCTGGACTCAGGCTGTGGGCCACCGGGTCGGCGACCACGCCGTAGATCTTCGTGGTCGGCGAGAGGGAGTCATAGCGGTAGAGGTCCCGCATCTGCCGCCAGCCGATCTGCCCGGGCGCGAGCACGCGGTCGTCGTGAAAGGTGGCGAAGGTAAAGGGGGCACCGACGCGGCCGGCGAGCACGCGGGTGGGCACGCCGATGTCGCCCATGCAGATGCCCACGGTGGGCACCTTGCTCGCCTTCACCATCTCGAGCATTCGCAGGTTGTCGGTGGGATGGTTGGCCATCGTGGCGATCTTCACGATGTCGGCATCCATGCCGGCCAGTTTCTTGTGGAGCGCCGCCAGGTCGGGGGGCGTCTTGTGGAAATCGTGGTGGCTGACGATCCGCTTCGTCTTGCCGTAGCGCGGCACCTTGGCGGCGATGTCTTCCTCGAGATCGACATAGTCGGCCCCTTCGACGATCGCCGTCCGCAAGAGCAGCAGCCGCTCGTCTTCTCCCTGCTCCCAACGGCCGCCATCGGCGGCCCGTCGGCAGGTGATGATCGCAGGACAGGGACGGTCCTTGAGCAGCCGCTTCACCTGCACCGAGCCCTGGATGTAGTCGAGCCGCAACTCCACCAGCTGAATGCCGTTGTCAGCCAAATGCTTGTGCTCGGCGATGACGTGCCGGTGGCGCCCCCGGCCGATGCTCACGCAGATCATGTCTCTCTTCCTCGGGTTCGTGGTCCGTGTGCGCTATTCATGTCCTGCGGAACTGCCGATCGAGTTCCTGCCGTGAAAGCGTCAGCGACGTCGGTCTGCCGTGGGGGCAGTGATGCGACTCACGCACGCGGCGACGATCGCGCACCAGGGCGTCCACCTCGGCCTGTGAGAGCGGATCTCCTGCCTTGATCGCGGCCTTGCAGGCCAGCCCGTGCAGCACCTCGTCGACGATCATGCCGCTCTCTGCCCCCGCCGCTGTCGACGCCAGCCGGTCAATCACCTCGCGGAGGAGGAGGGCGGCCGGAGCGGAGCCCACGAGCGCCGGCTTCGAGGTGACGATCACCGTCGCGCCCCCGAACGGCTCCACCCGCATGCCCGCGCCGGCGAGTGCCTCCGCGTGCTCGGTGACGATCTCGATCTCGGCCGACGCGAGGTCGATCCGCTCGGGAATCAAGAGCGGCTGCACCTCGAGCGCGCCGTTCACGACCGCCTCCTTCAGCCTTTCGTAGAGCACGCGCTCGTGAAGCGCGTGCTGGTCGATCACTTCGATGCCTTCGCTGCTTTCGACCACGATATAGCGGTCGTGCATCTGCACGGCCAATTCATCGGCGGCCGCCGCGGCTTGCATGTCGTCGCGCTCCCAGGCGGGCTGCGCAGCCGCCACGGCGCCGCCCGCCCCGGCGGCCCGCGCCTCCGGCGAGCCGAACCAAGGGGCCACGCCACCCCCCGCCGGCCGCGAAAACGCCCCGCGCGAGGCGGCGGGCTCGGGAGCGGTTACCGCCGGTTCGTCGCCGCGTTGATCCCAGGGGAAGACCGGGGGCGGCGTCAGCGGCGCCCGCATGTCGCTCGCGAGAAACTTCGTGCGCAGGGCGGAGAGCACGAGCCGATAGAGCCGCGACGGCTCGCGAAATCGCACCTCCATCTTGGCGGGATGCACGTTCACGTCGACCGTGTCGGCGGGCAGCTCGAAGGCGAGAAACACGATCGGCTGCCGGCCGGAGAGCAGCACGCCGCGATAGGCCTCCTGGACGGCGTGGAGAATCGGGCGGTCGCGGAACGGGCGGCCGGCCACGAAGAGGTGCTGCAGCCGCGTGCTCGCCATATCGTCCTCGGGACGGCCCACGAAACCGCGCAGGGCGATGTCGCCATCGCGGGCCTCGACCTCGATGAGCCTGTCCGCGAGCGACTGCCCAAAGAGCCTGCCGATCCGGCCGCGCCACGACGCCGTGGCCGGCAGGTCGTGAACCCGGCGGCCATTGTGAACGAGCGACATCGCCACGCCCGGGTGGGCCAGCGCCGTGCGGACAAACGCCTCCGACGCGTGCGACCATTCCGTCGATGCGGCGCGGAGGAAAGCGCGGCGGGCCGGCACATTGCCGAAGAGTTGATGCACCTCCACCGTCGTGCCGACCCCACACCCCTCCGGCACGACCTCGCCCATGCGGCCGCCATCCACCTCGACCGAAGCACCGGCGGCCGCCGCAGGCGTTCGTGAGCGGATGACAAGGCGGGACACCTCGCCGATCGAGGCCAGCGCCTCGCCGCGGAACCCGAGGGTCTGGATCCGCTCGAGGTCGTCGGCCGTGCGCAGCTTGCTCGTGGCATGTGGGGCGACGGCAAGCGGCAGGTCATCCGGTTCGATGCCACCGCCATCGTCGACCACCCTCACCAGCGCGATGCCGCCCTGCTCGAGCGCGACGTCGATCCGCTTCGGCCCGGCATCGAGGGCATTTTCGAGGAGCTCCTTCACGACGCTCGCCGGCCTCTCCACCACCTCGCCGGCGGCGATGCGGTTGACGACCGACATCGGAAGTTGGTGGATGCGTGCCATGCGTTCCGTCACTCGGTGGCCCGGCATCCTATCTGGAACTCCTTGATCTTGCGGTAGAGCGTCCGCTCGCCGATCCCCAGGAGTTCAGCCGCCTGCTCGCGATTGCCGCCGGTGAGCGAGAGCGTCTCGGTGATGAACAGCCGCTCCACCTCCTCGAGCGGCCGGCCCACGAGCGCCGTCAGGCTCGACTGCGGCTCCGCGGCGGGCGCGATCACCGCCGCCACGGCCGGCTCGAGCTCCAGCGGGAGGTCGTCGACGTCGAGCATCTCGTCGCAGTCGACGACGACCATGCTCTCGATGACGTTTCGCAGCTGCCGCACGTTGCCGGGCCAGGCGAACGACACGAGCTTCGACCGCGCCGGCAGCGACATTCCCTTGATCGTCTTGTGGTGCCGCTTCGCAAAGAGCTTGACGAAGTGCTCGATCAGAAGCGGGATGTCGGCGGCCCGCTCCTGCAGGGTCGGGATGGCGATCGTGACCACCTTGAGCCGGTGGTAGAGGTCGCTGCGGAAGCTCCCGGCCGCGATCGCCTCCTCGAGGTTTCGATTGGTCGCCGAAAGAATCCGCACGTTGACCCGCACCGGCGCATTCGACCCCACGCGGGTGATTTCCCCCGACTCGAGCACCCGCAAGAGCTTGATCTGCGTCGCCATCGGCATGTCGCCGACCTCGTCGAGGAAGAGCGTGCCGCCATTGGCATATTCAAACTTGCCGATGCGGTCGCTCGAGGCGTCGGTGAAGGCGCCGCGGACGTGCCCGAAGAGCTCGCTCTCGAGGATGTTTTCGCTCAGCGCAGCGCAGTTGAGGGCGACGAATGGGCGGCTCTTGCGGGGGCTATTCTGGTGAATGGCCTGCGCCACGAGCTCCTTGCCGGTGCCGGTCTCCCCCTGGATGAGCACCGTGGCATCGGTCGGCGCGATCCGCTTGAGCCGTTCGATCAGGGCGATCATCTGCGGGCTCGATCCCACCACCCCCTCGAACCCGAATTTCTCGTCGAGCCGGCGGTTGAGTTCGACGTTCTGCCGCTTGAGCCGGATCGCCTCGGAGGCCTTCTCGACGGCGGCCCGCAACTGCCCCAGGTCGAGCGGCTTCTGAAGGTAGGTATAGGCGCCCTGCTGCATGGCTGCCACCGCCGACGGCACGGTGCCGTGTCCCGTCACCACGATCACTTCCGTATCGGGGGATGCCTTCTTCACCCGCGCGAGGATCTCGAGCCCCCCGATGTCGTTCATCATCAGATCGGTGACGACGATGTCGAAGGAATCCTGCTCGATCTTCCGCGCGCCCTCGGCCCCGCTGCCAGCCACGGTGCACTGGTAGCCGGGGCGGCCGAGCCCTTCGCCCATCGTGCGGGCGTGGACGATGTCGTTGTCGACGACGAGCACGCGGATGAGCTCGGGGGAGCCCGGGGCTTCGCTGGCAGGCTGAGGTTCTTTGGGCTGCGGCATAACCACGATGGTACGAATCGGCGGAGCGCCCCGTCCAGTTCCTCCCCATGCGGACGGCCGGGGTCATGCGAAACGCCGTGGTCACGAGGAGCGCGGCGGTCAGCGGGGCGGCTTGCCGCCCGTCGGCAGCCGCGGGGGCGCAGGCAGCCAGATGGCGACCTTCGTGCCGCGGCCCGGCGCGCTCTCGATGTCGATCGTGCCGCCATGCGCCTCGACGATCTTGCGGGCGGTGGGGAGGCCGAGGCCGGAGCCGCCCTGCTTGGTCGTGTAAAACGCGCGAAACGCCTTGCCGAGCGTCTCCTCGTCCATGCCCGGCCCGGTATCGATCAGCTCGATCGTGACTCCGAGCCCCGACGACCGCGTGCGGACCATCAGCTGACCGCCCCGCTCCATCGCCTGGATCGCATTGATGAGCAGATTGAGGATTGCGGAGCGAAAGGTCTCCCGATCGAGCCGCACCTTGGGCAATTCGGGGTCGAGGTAGCGCACCACCTCGACCCCCGCGTCCTTCGCCTGCGGGGCGAAGAAATCGAGGAGTTGCGAGAGCTCATCATTCAGGCTGCCGGGCTCCAGCGTGAGCGATTCCTGACGGGCGAAGTCGAGGAAGTCGCCGAGCAGCTTCTGGAGCCGGTCGCACTCCTGCCGCACCAGTTCGATCTTGGCTTTCGCACGGCGGTCACGCTGCTTCGTGGGCGAGGCCGGATCGGTGCTCTCGAAGTCCTCGGCGAGCAGCTCCATGTTGAGCCGGATCGTCGAGAGCGGGTTGCGGATCTCGTGGGCGAGAGCGCCCACGAGCGCCGCAAACTCCGCGTAGGTCTCGGCTCGCGCACGAGACTCCTGATCGATGTCTGGCATAGCTCTACTCGCCCGGCTAGAGCAGGTTCGCCGGCTCAGGGACGGCAGAAGTCTCCTCGCGGAGAAACTTTCTCCTTCCACGACCTGCGGCGGCTCATTCCCCAGAAGGTCGAAAGTTCCTAACGCTCGTCGAGCTTCAGCCGATCCCTTCGCCTACCGGATACGCCGGCCACGGTCTCAGCAGAAATCGCCTCGCTGTGGCCGCAGCGGCCAAACGCTCGTCGAACTTCCGCCGATCCCTTTGCCTTTGATCAATCAAGCCGACGGGGGCTGGTTGCCGCTTTCGGCGAGCTCGCGCATTGCCACCTTGCGGCTGAGCTTCACACGGTCTTGGTCGTCGACCGCGATCACCTTCACCCGCATGATGTCGCCGACGCGGCAGACATCCGCGACGCTCCCGACATAGTCGTCCGAAAGTTCGCTGATGTGGCAGAGGCCGTCCTTGCCGGGAACAAGCTCGACGAATGCGCCGAAGTCTTTGATGCTCGTGACCCGGCCTTCGTAGATCCGGCCGACCTGGATCGAGGCGGTGAGCGCCTCGACCTTGGCCATCGCCGCCATCGCCCCTTCGGCGTCGTGGCTGGCGACCGTCACGGTGCCGTCGTCCTCGACCTCGATGCTCGCGCCGGTCGATTCCTGGATGGCGCGGATCGTCTTGCCGCCCGGGCCGATCAGGAGGCCGATCTTCTCCGGGTTGATCTGCGTCCGCAGGAGCCGCGGTGCCCATGCCGAGATCTCCGCCCGTGGGCGGCGGATCGCCGACAGCATCGTGCGGAGAATCTCGAGCCGCGCCTCGCGCGACTGCCGGAGAGTCGCTTCGATGATCGCCGGCGAGATGCCGTTGATCTTGAGGTCGAGCTGGATGCCCGTGATGCCGTTCTGCGAACCGGCGATCTTGAAATCCATGTCGCCGTAGTGGTCTTCGTCACCGATGATGTCGGTGAGCAGCACCCACTTGTCTTCCGTCTGCTTCACGAGGCCCACCGAGATTCCCGCCACGGGGTTCGTGATCGGCACGCCGGCGGCCATCAGGCCGAGCGTGGCGCCGCAGACCGAGGCCATCGAGCTCGAGCCATTCGACTCGAGGATGTCGGAGATCACGCGGATCGTATAGGGGAAGGCATCGGGCTCGGGCAGCACCGGCTTCACGCTGCGCTCGGCGAGCGCACCGTGACCGATCTCCCGGCGACCGGGGCCGCGGATGGGACGCACTTCGCCCACGGAGAACGAGGGGAAGTAGTAGTCGAGCATGAACTTCTTCGAATACTCGTCGATCAGGCCGTCGACCCGCTGCTCGTCCTTGCCAGTGCCGAGCGTGATGGTGACCAGTGCCTGCGTCTCGCCGCGCTGGAAGAGCGCCGAGCCATGCACCCGCGGCAGCAGGTCCACGTCGCAGTGGATCGGCCGCAGCGTCTTGTGGTCGCGGCCGTCGGGGCGGCGGCCCTCGAGGATCAGCTCGCGGACGGCCCGTTCTTCGAGGCCATGCCAGACATGGGCAAAGTCGGCGTCACTCACGCCGCCAGCCTCGCCCGGCTTGAAGCCGAACGCCGGCTCGGTCGGGGCGACCTCGGCCTTGGCCCGCTCGCGCAGGGCCTTCACGGCCTGGCCGCGATCCTGCTTGACGGCGATCGCCTTCGCGGCCTTGAGCTCGCCGAGATAGTCGCGGGTGAGCCGATCGCGGAGATGCGAGTAGTCGGCGAGCACGTATTCCTTCTTCGGCTTGCCGGCCTTCTGCACGAGCTCATGCTGCATCGCGCAAATCTCGCGCACGATGCGGTGGGCCTCGGCGATCGCCTCGAGCATCCGGTCCTCGGGCATCTCGCGGGCGAAGCCCTCGATCATGAGGACGGCCGTCTCACTTCCGGAGATGATGAGATCGAGATCGCTCTCCTCGAGCTGATCCTGCGTGGGGAACGGCACGAAGCGGCCGTCGATCTGGGCGAGGCGCACGCTGCCGAGCGGACCCTGGAAGGGGAGCGGCGAGATGCAGAGCGCCGCGGAGGCGCCGTTCATCGCCAGCACGTCGCCGTCGTTTTGCTTGTCGCTGGAGAGCACCGAGGCCTGAACCTGCACCTCGTCGTAGAAGCCTTCCGGAAACAGCGGCCGGATCGGTCGGTCGATGAGACGGCTGGTGAGCGTCTCCTTCATGGTCGGACGGCCTTCCCGCTTCAGGAAGCCGCCGGGAAACTTGCCGGCCGCGGCCGCACGCTCGCGGTAGTCGCAGGTGAGCGGAAAAAAGTCGATTCCCGGCCGCGGGGCGCCCGTGGCGGCGGCCACGATCACGCTCGTGTCGCCATACTGCACGAGCACCGAGCCCGCTGCCTGCTTGGCCAGGAGGCCCGTCTCGATGCTCAGAATCTGGTCGCCAATCTGCCGTTCAACACGTACTTTCATGATTGCTTCTCTTCTTTCCTTCCCTTGCCATCCCGGAGCCAAAGAGTGCCCGGGCCCGTCGAGATCTCCACCCACCACACGTCATTGCGAACGATGACGGATGGCCAAACGACACGAATGGCCACCCAGCGGGCTCTTGCCGGACACCGGAAAACGTCCGGCCGGCGGAGACGCCCGCACCAACCTTGACCGCGCACTACTTGCGGATCTCCAGCCGCTTGATGATGTCGAGATACCGCTGCGGCGCGACGCGCTTGAGGTAATCGAGGAGGCGGCGGCGACGGCTCACCATCATGAGCAGGCCACGCCGGCTGGCATGGTCTTTGGAATGCTTCTTGAAGTGGTCCGTCAGGTGCGAGATCCGCCCGGAGAGCAGCGCGATCTGGATCTCCGCAGAACCGGTGTCGGCAGTCCCTCGCCGATAGGCACCGATCAATTCCTTCTTTCGATCTTTCGTAAGCGACATCAGCCGAAATTCGCCCTGCAAAGGGGCGACCTGGTAAGTGACAGGCGGTGCGAAGCGCGGTGACTGCGGATGCCCGATGCATCCAAATCCATTTTCAGCCGGCACGCACGCCACAAGGGCTCGAGCCGCCGGGGAGTGCCCGGCTCAGCGGAGAAGTGTATCTCCGAAGGCCTCGATTGCAACAGACCCGCCGCAAAACAGCCGGCGAAACCATTCCTTTCCGGGAGTGGTCAGCCATTGGTGCCGACGGCCTGCCGCCGGCTCTGCGCCGCGACCTTCGCCTGCCGGCCATGGCCCGTCGGCTCGTGGACCACGTTCCAGGCCAGCCCCAGTCGTTCCATCGCGAGGATGGCCCAGTAGGTGACATCGACCTCCCACCAGCGATGGCCGTGCTTTGCCATCCGCTGAAACGCGTGGTGGTTGTTGTGCCAGCCCTCGCCGAAGGCGAGCAGGCCGACCCACCAGAGATTCGTCGAGTCGTCGGTCGTCTCGTAATTGCGGTAGCCCCACATGTGCGTGGCGGAGTTCACGAGCCACGTCACGTGAAACACGATCACCATCCGCACGGCCAAGCCCCAGAGGAGCCACGAAACCCCGGTATACGGCCCATACAGAAGCCAGCCGGAGCCCAGCAGCGTCAGGCCGATGAGCACGTGCCACAGCAGGAAGGTGCGGTGGATGAAATGCATGGCCGGATCACGGTCGAGATCGGGCGCCCAGCGAGACACGTGCGCGGCGAGTTCCTGCGGATCGCGCCGCGTGAACATCCAGAGGATGTGGGCCCAGAGGCCGCCGTCGTGGGGCGTATGCGGGTCACCTTCCTGATCGCTGAATGCATGATGCTTGCGGTGATTCGGCACCCAGTGCAGCGCCGAGCCCTCGCCGGAAATGCCGCCCAGGAAGGCGAAGAAGAGCTTCACGGCCCGCGTGCAGGCAAAGCTGCCGTGCGTGAGCAGGCGGTGGTAGCCGAGGCACACACCAAGGCTGCCGGTGATGTAGTAAAGGATCATGCAGATCGCGAACCCCGACCAGGTGAAGAAGAACGGGGCGGCGAGCGCGGCCAGATGCACGCCGCCGATCCAAAGCACCACCGGCCAGTCGAGATTGGCCCACTCGAGCCGCCCATATTCGATCCGCGGCTCGACGGATTGACGGCCCACTCGGTCCTCGACTCCCTCTTCGATGTCGCACACGCCGGCATCGCAGGCATCCACTGCGAGCGGATCGTGGATCGCGGAGCGGCCAAACGCGAACTCATCCTCGCGCTCGATCGGGGAAGCGGTGGGGGCGGAACTCATGGGTATCCTTTCCTGGGGTGCCAACACCGCTGACCACACAGCGGTTGGAAACCGCATCACTGTGATCTATTTCGACATTTCTGCCAGCCAGGAGAGGTCAGCGACCGGTCGAACCACCGTCAAAAACCTGTCAAAATTCCTCTCGCCTGCCCGGCCGCTCGGCCCGCGGCGGCAATTCGCGCCCCCCGACTGCACCGGCCGTCGGCGCCGCCGCGCCGCTCGGCAAGCGTGAAATCAGCCATGCCGTGGCGTCGGATGCGGGCACAGGCACCCTCCCGGGCGGGGCGAGCAGCCACGCCAGCCGCTCGGCGGGCACCGGCTCCGTTGGCTCCTCCAAGACGGCGAGCCCCTGAAACCGCATCACCACTCCGGCGCGATCGCCGGGGGCGCGAATTGTCAGGCCGCGGTCGTCGATCCGCACGCGGCACGCCACGTCGTCATATCCACGCACCACTTCCGATGCGAGCGACCGAAATGCCGGGCCGGTACGACAGCCGAGCACGTTCACGATCGCATTGAGAAAGTCTTGCGGCACCCGGCCGGCAACGGCCGACACATTGGCCTCGCCGGCAACGAGACGCCCTTGCGCAAACTCGAGCGCGGTGACCTCGAGATCGGCCTCGCCCGTCATGCGGTGCATCGCCTTGGCGGTGAGCGCCGCGAGATCGATGCGGCCGAGCGAGCCCGACATGGCTCCGCTCCATTGGCCCGCCTCGTGCACCGCAGCCACGCTCCCCTGCAGGACCGCAGCCGGCCCGGCAGCCTGAGCGGCGGCCGACGGCAGTCCGGCCATCGCCGCAACGAGCGCTACCGGCACTGGCTCGTCGATAACGGCATGGAGTTCGACACGCCGACCGCCGGCTTCGCCACCGGCGGCATCCCCTGCACCGACGCGCGGCGACGACTGCACGCGGATCTCGTCGGGCCCCTGCGGCTCGCGTCGCACCCGAACCGCCCGCGCAGCGGCGGCCGTCGCCCCCTCGGCATGAATCCCCGAGGTTCGCATGGCAGCCGCCCCCGGCTCCGCGGGCCAGGCCACGTCCGCCACATCGACGACCCAGGCCTTCGTGAATCGTTCCGGCTCGTCGAGCCACGCGCCGCCAATTTCCGCGAGCGCGGCAATGACCCGCGGCGTGCATTCGAGCCGCTCTGTCGCCAGCCGCACCTCCACGGCCGACACTTCCACGTCGAGTGCCGGCAGCACGAGGATCGGCTCGCCCGCGGCCGAAAGCAGCGCCACCTGCTCGAGCCGCATCGCCCCCGGCCGCAGGTGCCTGACGCCACCGATCTCCAGCGGCATCCCCAGGAGCGCCTCGCATTGCCGCTCCACCGCCTCGACGTGCCGCGACGAGTGCCGCCAGGCGGCGATCCCCACGAGCAGCGCGCAGGGCATGACACCGGCCAGCACGAACAGCGTGCGGACGAGGCGAATCCGGCCTGCCGATTGTTCGATGAACATCCCTGTCCTCGAAGACGCCCTGCCACCGACTGCCGAAACGCCCCGCTCCGCGGGGCGGTCACCCGGAGCGTTCCTAGCGGCTCCGCGCCAACTCGTGATAGAGCCGATACCGAGCCTGCATCTCCTCGACGCTGTCGCCGCCAAACTTGTCGACGAGCGCAGCGGCCACCTCGAAGGCGACCACGCTCTCGACGATCACGCTTGCCGCGCTCACGGCGCAGACGTCGCTCCGCTCGTAGGCCGCCTCCTCCGGCGCCTTCGTGCGGAGATTGACGGAGGCCAGCGGCTTCCGCAGCGTGCTGATCGGCTTCATCGCGGCCTTGACGACCAGCGGCTGGCCGTTGGTCATGCCCGCCTCGAGGCCGCCGGCATTGTTGGTGGGCCGCGTGAAGCCGAGCTGCGCACTTTCGCGGGCGGCCGCGTCGTAATGAATAGCATCGTGCACCTGCGAGCCGCGCCTTCGCGCCGCCTCGAAGCCGAGGCCGATCTCGACGCCCTTGATCGCCTGCACGGCCATCACGGCCTGCGCGATCCTGCCGTCGAGCTTGCGATCCCATTGCGCGTGCGTGCCAAGACCGATCGGCAGGCCGTCGACCTGCACCTCGACCACGCCGCCGAGGGTGTCGCCCTCCTTGCCGACGCGGTCGATGAGTTCGGTCACCTCGTGATCGCGCTCGGGATGCAACGAATAGATCTCGCTCGAATCCCGCAGCGATCGCAGTTCGGCAATCGTTCCCGCCCGGTCGCCGAGCACGACACCGCCGAGCTCGGTCACCCAGCCGGCCACCTCGATGCCGAAGACGGAGAGCAGTTGCCGGGCCAGCGCCCCCGCCGCGACTCGCGCCGCCGTCTCGCGGGCGCTCGCCCGCTCGAGCACCGCACGCACGCCGCCGAGGTGCTTGATCGCCCCGGGCAGGTCGGCATGGCCGGGCCGCGGCCGATCGACGTCCTCGAGCTTTTCGAGCTTGGCGTCTTTGTTGATCACCTCAAGCGCCAGCGGGCTGCCGAGCGTCACGCCATGCCAAAGGCCGGAGAGAAACGTGACGGCATCAGTCTCGATCCGCTGCCGTCCGCCGCGGCCGTAGCCTCCCTGCCGCCGAACGAGCTCCGCATCGATCTTGGACTTGTCGACGGCCAGCCCGGCGGGAAAGCCGTCGACGAGGGCGACGAGGGCGGGGCCGTGGGATTCGCCGGCGGTCCAATAACGCAGCATGGGAGGGAGGCTGAAGCAGGTCGGGGGGGGCTGAAACTCCCGATGATTCTAGTTTGAGACGCACTCAGACCCTAGAGCGCTTCCGAGGCATGTGAATCCACCGGCTCAGGGACGGCAGAAGTCGCCTCGCAAAGAAACTTTCCGGCCGCGGGCCCCAGAGTTCAGAATGATGTGCCGGTCAGGAGGCGGCAGGCTTCGAGGTATTTCTCGCGGGTGCGGGCGACCACTTCAGCGGGCAGGGCAGGGGGGATGCTCGACTTGTCCCAGCCGCTCGTCTCGAGCCAGTCGCGGACGAACTGCTTGTCGAACGAATCGGGCACGCGGCCCGGATGAATCGCCCCGGCCGGCCAGAACCGCGAACTGTCGGGCGTGAGCACCTCGTCGACGAGCAGAATCTCGCCGTCGGCGGCGCGGCCCCATTCGAACTTCGTGTCGGCGACTACGATGCCCCGCGACGCGGCATGCGCGGCGCCGCGCCGAAAGACGTCGATGCTCTTCGCGCGAAGTGTGGCCGCCAACTCCTGGCCGACCGCATTCGCCATCACCTCGAACGACACGTTTTCGTCGTGGCCGCTGGCCGCCTTCGTCGCGGGCGTGAAGATCGGCTCCGGCAATTCAGCGCCCGCCGTCAGTCCTGCCGGCAGCTTCACGCCGCAGACCGTGCCGCTCTTGCGATATTCTGCGAGCCCCGAGCCGGCGAGCCAGCCCCGCACCACACACTCGAAGGGGATCACGTCCGCCTGCCGCACGAGCATCGTGCGGCCGCGGAGCATCTCGCGATCCACGGAAGCCGGCAGATTCATCGCATCGACGTCGGTCGTGAGCAAATGATGCGCGACTGGATTCGGGCCCGAGGCGAGCCAGTCGAACCAGAATCGCGAGATCGCCGTAAGCACCTTTCCCTTGTCGGGAATCGGCGTGGGGAGCACCCAGTCGAAGGCGCTGATCCGGTCGGTGCTCACGATGAGCATCGCGTCGTCGAGCCGGTAGCAATCGCGAACCTTGCCGCGATAGAGCGTGCCGATGCCGAGATTTGTTTCCGTGACGGCGGCGTCTGTCATGATCGTTGTTGTAAGGGAATTTCCGCGGGCGTCCAGATCGGGCCGTCAGCAGAAATCGCGCGACATTTTCGGCAGCGCGGCGAGGGCAGGGGGGGCGACCTCGAGCTTCGTCGCCACGACGTGCACCACCGGGCCGCGGCGCTGGATGCGGCCATGCACCACGAGCACGGCCGCGCGGCGGGCGGCATGATCGGCTCCGCTCCAGATGTCGGGCCTGACCACGATGTTGGCGGCGCCGGTTTCATCTTCGATCGTGAGGAAGATCATCCCCTTGGCCGTGGCGGGCCGCTGCCGCATGAGCACGATGCCCGCCACCATCACGCGGCGTCCCTCGGCCGCGGCCGTCGCAGCGGCGGCCGTGACGATGCCCCGGGCGGCGAGCCTTTCGCGCTCGAACTGCAGCGGATGGGCCGCGAGGGAGAGGCCGACGGTGCGGTAGTCGCACAGCACCTCCTCCTGCCGCGTCGTCGCCGGCAGCAGCAGCAGCAGTGCGTCGTCGCCCTCGTCGTCTTCATCCTGGTCACCATCCTGCCCGACAAGCGCGTCGAGCAGCGGGCGGCTGTCGGGGCGGTCGAGGCACCGCATCGCCTCCCAGACGGCGCGGCGGCGGTCGAGGCCGAGCGACTCAAGCGCGCCGGCCCGCGCCAGATGCAAAAGCGACTCGCGATCGAGCTGCGCCCGCCGGGCCACTTCGTGCGGCAGCGTGAAGGGGCCTTTCCGTCTGGCCTCCTCGATCCGCCGGCCGGCCGCCTCGCCGAGCCCATAGACCTGCTCGAGCCCCAGCCGGATGGCGGGCTCCGGGCCGGATTCGCCTGCCACCTTCTCGAGCGTGGCATGCCAGGCGCTCGTATTCACGTCGATCGGCAGCACCTTCACGCCGTGCGCCTTGGCATCGCGAACAAGCTGCGCCGGCGCGTAGAAGCCCATCGGCTGGCTGCCGAGCAGGGCAGCCGTGAAGGCGGCCTGGTGGTGCCGCTTGAGCCACGCCGACACGTAGACGAGCAGCGCGAAGCTCGCCGCATGTGATTCCGGAAACCCGTATTCGCCGAAGCCGCGGATCTGCAGAAACACCCGCTCGGCAAACTCCTCCGTCAGCCCGCGGGCGACCATGCCTTCGACGAGCCGGCGGCGAAATTCGTCGATCACGCCCGGCCGCCGCCAGGCGCCCATCGCGCGGCGCAATTGATCGGCCTCGCCCGGCGTGAATCCCGCCGCCACGACGGCCAGCCGCATCGCCTGCTCCTGGAAGAGCGGCACGCCGAGCGTCTTCTCGAGCACCTCCCGGATCGCGGCATTGGGATACGTCACGGGCTCTTCGCCATTGCGCCGGCGCAGGTAGGGATGCACCATGTCTCCCTGGATCGGCCCCGGCCGCACGATCGCCACCTCGATCACGAGGTCATAGAAGCAGGCCGGCCTGAGCCGCGGCAGCATGCTCATTTGCGCCCGGCTCTCGATCTGAAACACGCCCACCGTGTCGGCCCGCGACACCATCTCATACACGCTCGCATCTTCGGCCGGCACGGTGGCGAGCGTGAGCTTCGGGCCGCCCGCCGACTCCACCAGCTCAAACGCCCGGCGGATGCAAGAGAGCATCCCGAGCGCGAGGCAATCGACCTTCAGGATGCCGAGCTCGTCGAGATCGTTTTTATCCCACTGGATGATCGTACGGCCGTCCATCGCCGCCGGCTGGATCGGCACGAGATCGCAGAGGTCGCCGCGCGTCATCACCATGCCGCCCACGTGCTGGCCGAGGTGACGGGGAAAACCGACGAGCTGGCCGACGATCGCCCTGATCCGCGTGCAGCAGTCGTCGCCCGGATCGAGCCCCGCCTCGGCGAGCCGCTGCGGCAGCTGCTCCACGCCATCGGCCACGTCGAGCACGTCGGCGATTTTTCCGACGCGATCGAGCGAGAGCCCGAGCGCCTTGGCCACGTCGCGGACGGCTGATCGGAGGCGATACGAGATCACCTCGGCCGTCATCGCCGCGCGGCTTCTGCCGTAGGTCTCGTAGATGTATTGGATCACCTCCTCGCGGCGGTTGTGCTCGAAGTCGACGTCGATGTCGGGCGCCTCGCACCGCTCACGGCTCACGAACCGCTCGAAGAGCACGTCCGTCCGCGCGGGATCGACCGACGTGATGCCCAGGCAGTAGCAGATCGCCGAATTGGCGGCCGACCCGCGGCCCTGGCAGAGGATGCCGCGGCGGCGGGCAAACCGCACGATGTCGAAGACAGTGAGGAAGTAGGCCTCGTAGCCCAGTTCCGCCACGAGGGCGAGTTCGTGCTCGACGAGCGACCGCACCTTTTCCGGAATGCCGTCGGGATATCGCTGCCGAGCCCCCTTCCAGACGAGATGGGCCAGGTGCTCCCGCGCCGTCGTGCCTGCCGGCACGATCGCATCGGGATAGTCGTACCGCAATTCGTCGAGCGAAAACCTGCACTCCGCGGCGATCTCGACCGACCGCTCGACCGCACCGGGAAGACGGGCAAATCGCTCCTTGATCCGCCACCGCTCATGGAGATGACGCTCGCCGTTGGAAAGCAGGCTGCCACGCACCGCCTCCACCGTGGCACCATGCCGCACGGCCGCGAGCGTGTCGAAGAGCGGCATGCGCGCCCGCTCGTGGTAGCGGACATCGCCGGCCGCCACGAGCGGCACCCGCGCCCGACGCCCCACCGATCCACACCACGCGAGCCGCTCCTCGTCGTCTCCCTCGCGGGCGACCTCGGCGATCCCCACGAGCCGGTCGCCGAAGACCTCGCGCCACTGCATGACCGCATCGACCGCATCGACCGCATCGACCGCATCGCGCTCCGGATCGCCGCCACCGTGCAGAAGCGCCGCCAGCGGCACGCCCGCCAGAAGCCCTTCCGCATGCCCCGCGATGTCGGCACACGAGAGCAGGCAGCCTTGCGATTGCGGCGCCGCCTGCGCGTAGCCCTTGGTCAGCAGCCGACAGAGATTCGCGTAGCCCGTGCGATCGCGCACCCAGACGACGAGCGGAGCGGCATCGCAGGGCTCGAGATGGCAGCCGACGACGAGCCTGATGCCGGCCTGCTTGGCCGCGCCGTGCGCCCGCACGATGCCGGCCAGTGTCGAGCGGTCGGTGATCGCGATCGCCTCGTAGCCGAGCGACCGCGCGGCCTGCACCAACTCCTCGGGATGCGAACCGCTCTGCAGAAACGAGAAGTTGCTCGTGCAGTGCAGCTCTGCATAGCGCGGATCGTTCATCATGCGCCTCCATCCACCTCAGCCAAACAGGTCACTTCAGCCAAACATCCCGTGCAGAAACCATTCCCCCCCTCGCAGCCGGCGAAAGAGCCAATACCGCGCCCCCGTCTTCGTCTCGACGACGTAATAATCACGCCGCACGGTCGGCCCGCGCCACCAGGCCGTTTCGATTCGCTCCGGGCCGTGGGCTTTCGCGATCTCATGGATCTCCGAGCCATGCCGAAACCGCGACGGCGGTCCATCCGGCGCGACCGACACGGCCTCCACGAGCACCGGTCGCGGCAGCATCCAGAGCGGCCTCCTTTCGCAAGCCACCCACCCCGGCGCCTTGGGAGCCGCCATGCGCGGGGCGGCTCTTCTCGCAGCTGGCCTCGCAGCCGGCCTCGCAACGGGCGCGGTCGGCGCCCAAGCATGCTCCGGCTGTGCATCGGCCACCAACTGCGGCGCACACACCGCCCCGCGGCCGAGCCTGCCCGACAGCCGGTCGAAAAGCATCCCCAGCTCGTGCGCCGAAGGCGACGCCGCAGCCTCTCCAGGCAACGATTCAAACAGCGTCTGCTGCCGGCAGGCGGTCTCACCGATGGCCACCACGTCCACGGCGACGCCCTCGATCTCGCTCGGCATCCGCATCCGCTCCATCCGTAGCCGCACGAGATCCGCGAGGTGCTTGACGTTCGTGCTCGGCTGAAAGAGGCCGACGTCGATCACCAGCGGAGCGATGTTCGCCGTCGCCATGCAGGCCGCACGAGGATCGGCTCCCTGGCTTCGCTCCAGCCGAACCTGCAGCGCCAGCACGCCCCGGCCGCGACCGGCAAGCGGCGCGACGCACTCTCCGACGAGCCGCTCCACGAGCGAGACGAGATCGTCTGCGGTCGTGTCGCGAAGCAGGATCGGCATGTCGAACGCATGCGAAGCGGTCGGCAGCTCGTCGGAGCGGGGAGGGGCGAGCGGCTCGGCCCGCTCGCCGGTCAACTGCGCGATCCGCAGCGAGAGCCGCGGATCAAACCGGGATGCCAGGCTCTTGCGCGGCAGCCGGGCAATGCCGCCGATCGAATCGATCCCGACATCGCGCAGTTGCGCGAGCACGTCGTCGCCCAGCCGCAGCGCCGCGGCCGGCAGGCCGGCAAGCGCCTCGAACGACTCTCCCTTGGCAACGACCGCCCAGCGCCAGTGACGAGGCAGGGGGGAGCGGCCGGCGGTGCAGGCTGGCGCTCGGTGGAGCAAATCAGTATGGTGGACGGCGGCCCAGGCGGCGGCGGGGGTATCGGCGATCGCGGCCCGCGCATGGATGCCCCGGGATGCCAACGTCCAGACGGCCATGCGCGCAAGCGCTCCTTCGCCACCAAAAAAACCGGCGGTGCCGCTGACATCGACATGCAGGCATTCGGGCCGATCGACATCCTCGAGGGCCACGATCGGTGCAAACCGCCGGCAATAACGCGCCAACTCCTCGAGCGCCATTCGATCGGCCTGAGGATCGTCGTGATCGACCTCGGCTATATGGCAGGCCCGCGAGCCATGGGCCAGCGCCAACACGGCCATCCCCTCGGTTAGCGACATGCCTTCAGGAATCTTTGCCACCGGATTCGATCGCTTCTGGCCCGGCCCGCTCTCATGATTGCCGCGCGGCGGCGCAGCCCATGCCCACGCCACCACCGTCATCAGGCCGCGCCGCTCACGCCGGCAGACAAACACCGGCACCCTGCGCAGCCGGGGCTTCTCGAGCAGCCGTCGCTGCACCGGCCACCGCGGCAGCCAGATCGTCATGATGCGCGGCATGCCACTGCCTCCGCTGCCGGCACCGCGTGCGGCCGAAACATCCGAATGCCGCCGGCCTCGTGCCCATGGGGCTGGCCTCCCCGCGACAGACCGCATCCCCGCGACAGATCGATCCCGATCTCCACGGCACGGCCTTCCACCGACGCCTCGCCCGCCCACGGCCCTCCCACCAGCGTGAGCCGCAGCCGGCGCACGGCAAGGCTCTCCCCCGGCAACGGCGACACGGCGATCCTCGCCTCCGCCCAGGTCGGCTGTCGGCGCGAGGCCTGCTGGCCACCGGCCGCTTGCGGCCGCACGAAAAGCCCGACGGCCTGGCTGCCACGTGCCGCCAACTGCCAGCGCCGCATCGTCGTGGGCTGGATGGATTGCGGACAGGCCAGCACGGCCGCCACACCTCGGCAACGCAACGCCTGATCGATCGCCCATGCTTCGTCGTCGGCGCTCGAGGCACGCGCCACGACCAGTTGCGGCTCCTTGCTCACGCTGGAAGCGACATTGGCCAGCCAGCCCATCACGGCCGGCGGATAAAACCGCCCCTGTCGATCGACAACGACGACGGTCGGCGCGGCCGTCGCCCCCTCGTCGTTCAGGCTCCCCGACAGCCTGCAGGCCACCGCACAGGCAACCGCCATCGCCCCGGAGGCCTCGCCGTCACCGAGCCACTCGAGCAGGCTGCCTCGCCGCACGCCACCGGCCGGAATCAACCGGTCGAGCGGCTCGAAACCGCTCGACACCACTTCGCCGGAATGCAGCCGCGCGGCACTGAACTGAGCGGCACTCAACGGCCCACACGTCACCATGCCTGTCACCTCCAGCTAAATTTATGTACGCGCGTACACTGTACGCACATCCAGACACGCTGTCAACAAGGCTGGCGATACAAGCACAGCACATGCGTTCTGGAGGTATTCTGGACTACGTGCAGCGACGACTCGGCAAACCACGGACGGAGGCGAAGGGATCGGCTGAAGCTCGACGAGCATTTGGCCGCCGCGGCCACCGCGAGTCGACTTCTGCCGTCCCTGAGCCGGTGATACACGCACAGCGAATGCGTTTTAGAATGCCAGCCATGGCAAAAAAGTTGTTCTCCCTTCCCACTGCCGTTCTCCTTGCCGCCGGCGTTTGGTTCGGCGGACTCTGCCCGGCCGTCGAACCGGCCAGCAAGGCGGCCGCGATACCAGCCGGGTTTGACGAACTCATGCGCGACCTTGCGCCCGAGATCGCGGCCCGGCTCGACTGGCCTCCGAAGCACTCCCGGCAGATCGAGCCCTCGCTCCACCATCTCGCCGGCCGCCATGCCCAGGCCATCATGCCCCTCCCTCGCGCGGAGCAGATCGAATTGCTCGTGAAGCTGGCCGGCTTCATCGATGCGAAACGGGAAGCAACGGGCGACATGACCGTGATCGGCCCCGGCCGCGGCATGATCGGGCTGCTCGACCCCGCTCGCGGCCTCGACCCCAAGGAGATCACGGCGCTCGCCGCGGGCTACGGCACCAACGCCACGATCTTCAAGCAAACCGAAGCGGGCCAGACGATCCGGCAGGTGGCCGACGCCTTTCTCGAGGCCGTGAGCAAGGCCGCCAAAGCGGGAGCGCCCACCACGATCGTCGTGCTCGGCCACGGGGCTCCCGAGGAGATCCAGAGCTACTCGATCTCTTTCCGGCGGCTGGCCACGGCGCTCGTCGCCGGCGCCGCCGCGCGAGGTGCCGCGGACCGCGTCGATCTCCGCCAGATCACGCTCATCTGCGACGACTGCTACAGCGCCGATTTTCTGATCAACCTGGGCGCCGCCCTCGAGCAGGAATGCAGCGCGCGACGGCTCACCCTCGTCTCGCTCCCCGTCTGCATCGCCGGCACCAACCGCGATTGCGTCGGCCATGCCGATGTCGGTGAGAAATTCGTGCCACACTTCTGGAGAGACGTGATCGAGCTCTTCTATGTGCGGCAGCCGCGGCCGCAGCAGGTGACGCTCCGCGACTTCTTCGAGACGGTCGACAACATGATGTATGGCTACGGCCGGGCCACGAGCGTCGATCGCGACGGGGCCGTGAGCTACCGGCTCGTCGATCCGAAGCTCTGCCAGGATCCCGTCGTCTTCGTGCCGCTGGATGAAACAGACCTCGCGGCGCTCCGCGAGCTCTTCTCGCTTCCGACCGACGCCCCGCTGCCTCGGCTTTTGGACGTCGGCTGAGCCGCCGTGGGTCTTTCGGGTCAGTCCTTCGGAATGATGACGGCCGGCGAGGCGCCGAGGATCAGCCGGTAGAGCGCCGGCAGGATGAAAAGCGTGAAGAGGGTGCTCGTGATCACGCCCCCGATCACGACGGTCGCCAGCGGCCGCTGGACCTCGGCGCCCGTGCCTTCGCTGATCGCCATCGGGATGAAGCCGAGGCTCGCCACGAGCGCCGTCATGATGATCGTCCTCAAGGAAGACGCTGCCGTCTCCTCGATGGCCACGTCGCGGGCCGTGCCGCGGGCCAGCCGCTCCCGCAGGGCGCTCGCCACCACCATGCCGGCGAGCACCGACACGCCGGAGAGCGTGATGAACCCGACGGCCGCCGAGATCGAGAGCGGCATCTCCCGCATGGCAAGCGCCCAGATGCCGCCGACGCAGGCGAAGGGCACGCTCACGAAGAGCAGGATCGTGTCGGTGATGTTGCGATAGGTGAGGTAGAGCAGGGCGATGATCAACAGCAGCGCCAGCGGCACCACGATCATGAGCCGCTTCTGGGCCCGCTGCATGTTCTCGAATTGCCCGCCCCACTCGAGGCGGAATTTGCCCTGCGGCAATTCCACCTGCTTGTCGATCTGTGCCTGGGCGTCGGCCACGAAGCCACCGACGTCGCGGCCGCGAACGTTGCACTGCACGACCACCCGCCGCTCGCTCCACTCGCGCGTGACGAACTTGGGTCCGAGCACCGTTTCGATCGTGGCGATCCGCTCGAGCGGCACGCTCTCCCCGGCCGGGCCACGGATCGGGATCTCCGCCAGCGACTCGGGGCCCGCCCGCAGCGGCTCCGAGAGCCGGACGACGATCGGAAACCGCAACTGCCCCTCGACGATCTGACCGACGGCCTTGCCGCCGACGCTCTCGATGACGTCGAGCACCGCCTGCGCCGAGATGCCATAGCGGGCGATCTCCTCCTGCTTGACGGCGATCTTGAGGATCGGTTGGCCCATCACCTGCTCGACGGCCACGTCGGCGCCGCCGGGCACGCTCTTGAGCACCGCCGCCACCTCGTTGGCCTTCTGCACGAGCGCGTTGAGATCGTCGCCAAAGACCTTCACGGCGATGTCGGCCCGCACGCCCGACACCATCTCGTTGATCCGCTGCTCGATCGGCTGCGTGAACCAGATGATCTGCCCCGGGATCCCCTCGACCACCGTGTTCATCACGTCCACGAGCGCCGCCTGCGTGCGGGCCCGCTTCCATTCGTCACGGGGCTTGAGCGCGATGAACATGTCGGTGGCCTCGATCGCCCCCGCGTCGGTCGCCACCTCTGGCGTGCCGGTGCGGCTCCAGACGTGGGCGATCTCGGCCGGGAATTCCTCCAGAAGCGCCTTCTCGATCCGCATGTTCATCCGACACGATTCCTCGATGCTCGTGCCGGGCGCGCGGATGATGCCGAGCACGATGTCGCCCTCGGAGAGCTTGGGCACGAACTCGGTGCCGAGCGAAGCGGCCCGCAGGAGCGTGATGCCAAGGATCACGCAGGCGACGAGGGCGAGCGTGCCCCGGGCGGCCAGGCAGGCCCGCAGGGCGGGGCGATAGAGCCACCGCAAAAACCGCACGAGAAGCACGTCGTGCGAATCCATCCGCTTGGGCAGGAAGAAGCTCGAGAGCACCGGCACGACCGTGAGCGAGAGCACGAGCGAGCCGATCAGGATGAACACGACCGTCAGCGCCATCGGCCGGAACATCTTCCCCTCGACCCCTTCGAGCGTGAGGATCGGAATGTAGACGATCATGATGATCAGCTGGCCGAAGCAGGCCGGCTTCTTCACCGCGTTGGTCGCCTCCTGCACGAGCTTGAGCCGCGCCGCCCCCGTCGCGCCGGGATGGTGGCCGATCTTTTCGAGGATGCTCTCGATCACGACGACCGACGAATCAACCACGATTCCGAAGTCGATGGCCCCGAGCGAGAGCAGGCTCGCCGCGATGCCCGCCTGCCACATGCCGATGAAGCCGCACATCATCGAGAGCGGGATTGCCGTGGCGGCGACGAGCCCCGCCCGGAGGTTGCCGAGCATCACGTAGAGGATCACGACGACGAGAAATGCGCCCTCGAGCAGATTCTGCCGGACGGTGGCGATCACGCGGTCGATGAGCTTCGTGCGGTCGTAGACCACCTTTGCCTCCACGCCCTCCGGCAGCGTCTCGAGCAGCTTCTCGAACCGGTCGCGGAGCCGCGTGGTGACGGCGTAGCTGTTTTCGCCCATGAGCATGAACCCGAGGCCGAGCACCACCTCTCCCTCGCCACCGTAGGTGACAGCGCCTTTGCGGATTTCGTGGCCGATCACCACCTCGCCCACGTCGCGGATGCGGATCGGCACGCCCTCGCTGGAGGCGATCACGATCCGGCCGATCTGCTCGACGTCGACGGTGCGGCCCACGCCGTAGACGAGCACGGCGTCGCCGGAGCGGTCGATCGAGCCGCCGCCGACGTTGAAATTGTTGCGCGGGATCGACTCGACGACCTGGTCGAACGAAAGGTCGTATTTGCGGAGCAGTGTGGGATCGACCCGGATCTGATACTGCTTGTTGAGACCGCCCCAGGCATTCACCTCGGCGGTGCCGGGCACGCTGCGAAGCGCCGGCTTGAGCGTCCACTCCTGGAGCGTCTTGGCGTCGGTAAGGCTCATGCCGCGCGGCACGAGGAGATAGTGAAACACCTCGCCGAGTCCGGTGGAGACGGGCCCCATCTCCGGCCGCTCGACGCCGGCGGGCACGCTTACCGTGCCGAGCCGCTCGTTGATGAGCTGGCGGGCGAAGTAGATGTCGGTGCCGTCGCGAAACGTCACGATCACGACCGACAGGCCGAACATGCTGGCGCTGCGAATCCCCTCGAGCCCCGGCATGCCCCCCATCGCGAGCTCGACCGGAAACGTGATCTGCCGCTCGATCTCCTCCGCCACCATGCCGGGGGCGACCGTGTTGATCTGCACCTGCACGGGCGTGGTGTCGGGAAAGGCATCGACCACGAGCTTGTTGACGGCCACCCAGCCGACGAGACACACGATCGCCGCCCCGGCGAGGACAGCGATCCGATGCGACAAACTCCAGGCAATGATTTTTTCAAGCATGAGCGAAGGTCTGCTTCAGTTCAGGGATGCGTGAGGGTGAGTGGAGGCTCGGGGTTGCCCCTACCATCGAGCCGGCGTAGATGACAAGCGGAGGCATGGATGCCGGAGCGCAGGCATCTCCGAGTGAGCGGAGGCCTGGATGGCCGCAGCGAACGTCCGGCGAGATGGTAGGGGCAACCCCGAGCCGGCGCGTCCGAGTTCGCGCTGCCACACTGGCGGCTCACAGCTCGCCCTTTTCCATGCGCTCGAGCAGAATCTGGCTCTTGAGCACATGGCTTCCAGCGCCCACCACGTGGGTGAACTGCGGGTCGGCCGCGGCATCGCTGGCGATCTCGACCACGTCGCCATCGTGCACGCCCGGCCGGACGGGTCGCGCGGCGAACCTGGCCTCGCCGGCCGGCACGAACACCACCCAGCGGCTGCCATCCCACTGCACGCTCGAACGGGGCACGACGACGGCCGTGCCGCGACGGTCGATCTCGATCCGGCCGCTGCCGAACGTATTCGCCCGCAATTCATGGCCGTGTTCGTCGGGCGACTCCGCCTTCGGCTCACCGCGATTGGCGACCTCGGCCCGCACCTGAAGCGTGCGGGTCTCCTCGTTCACCTCGGTGCTGATCCAGGTGATCCGGCTGGCGAATTCCTCGGACGAGCCGTCTGGCCGAAACCGCACCGGCTGGCCGATCGCCACCTTGTCGGCATCTTCCTTGCTCACGTTGAGCACGAGCAGCATCGTCGAGACGTCGGCCACTTCGAAGATCGGCTTTGCGGCCTCGATCACTTCGCCGACGACGGCCTCGCGGCCCACGACGATGCCGTCGAATGGGGCGTAGAGCGGAAGCAGGTTCGATGTCACGAGGTCCGATTCGAGCCCGGCGACCATCGCCGGGGGCAGCCCGAGCGTGCGGATGCGGGCGGCACGGGTCTCGTCGTCGAGCGGCTCGTAGTCGCGGATCGAGATCTCGAAGCCAAGATTCACGAGCGCCTGTTCGGCGTTGGAAAGATGGTTGCGGGCCTCCCGCATCGCCGCCTTGGCCTCGCGGAGCTGGCGGCCCATCACCGCGCTCTTCACCTCCTCGAGAATCGAGAGCTGCTCCCGGCGCGATTCATAGGTGACCAGGGCGTTGAGGAAGTCGGCCTTCAATCGGCCCACGTCCTGGCTGTCGATGATGAGCAGCACGTCTCCTTTGCGGACGGCATCGCCAAGCCGCTTCTCGACCCGCCAGATGCTGCCGGGCACGCGGGTCGAGAGCTGGGCGATCCGCCGCTCGTCGTAGGCCACGACGCCGTTGCAGACGAGTTCGCTCACCATCGGCCGCTTCTCGACCGGCACAAGCTCGATGCCCGACCGCTCGAGCGCCTGTTGCGACGGGAAACTGACCGTGCCTTCCGCCGCGTCGCCGGGCTGGGCGTCGCCGGGCTTGGCGTCGGCGTGCGCAGGAGGGTGGGCCGCGTCATGGGCCTCGGTGCCATGCCCGCCATGGTGCTCGCCGAAACCAAAAGACCAATGGGTGGCGTGGCCATACCAGCCCACCGCGGCGAGCGTCGCCGTCGTGGCGATGGAGAGGGCCCAACTGGAGAGCGAGGCGAGGAGCGCAGACCACGAAAACCTGGAGCGGGAGGCGGACCGGACGCGCGACTGCATGGAGTGACTCCTCGGCGAAACTGCCCCGCCAGAGGCAATTTCGATGGCGTGGCCGCCGGCGTCCAGAATCGCCGGCGGAGAATGTCGGGGCGGGACCCCGGGATTCCTGGAAATTATGCACCCCTCGCGGAAACTGTCCAGTCCGCAAGGAACCGAAACAGGCCAGCCGGGGCCGTCAGACCTTATAGCGGTCTTGCTTGGTATCGGGCTTCACGCCCTCCGGCGTCTCGTCGCTGCCGATGTCAAACCACTCCGGCTTGAATTCGATCCGGGACTGCGTGGTTGGATTGGCCAGCGCGATGTTGCTCACCAGCGCGATCACGGCATCGGCGATCGCCACCTCCGGCTTGCACCGCGGCTGGTTTTCCGGGGACGGGTTCCGGATGCACCAGGCCCAGTGCTCCATCTCCTCGGTGTAACCGCGGGAGGGGGGCGCGGCCGCCGCGCCACCGCCGCCGGCGGCGTAGCCGCCGCCACCGCTCTCGGTGGTGTCGAGCGTCGGCGCACCATCCTTGGCCTTCGCGACCGTCACGCGGGTGTCCTTCGACGAATCCTTATAGAGCATCACGTCTCGCTCCTGCTCGAGCACGAGCGTGCCCTTGGTGCCGAGCACCACCTCGCCGTAGCCGCCGAAGCCGTTGCCGTTGATCGAGGAATACGTGACGACGATCTTCTTGTTCTTGTCTTCGTCGTAGCCCGGGGCGGGGTATTCATACATGCAATAGACGTGGTCGTCGATCTCGCGGTCGGCCGGAAAGATGCTCCGATTGCCGACGGCCGTCACCGTCAGCGGCTTCACCTTCTTCCCCTCGCCATGCATCGCCGAGACGAAGATCCCGGCCGCGTCGAGCTGGTGGCTGCCGAGCTCGGCCATCAGGCCGCCGCCGGTGCGGTTCCAGAGCCGCCACCGGATCAGCTCCTCCATCGGCGTCCGGAAGGTGCCGTCCGAAAGCGTCATCTGCGTGTAGCCGTGCTTCGCGGCATCGACAGCCTTGTCGGCGATCTGCGCCTCAAGCTGTGCGATCTTCTTGGCGAGCGCGTCGATGTCGCCGGGCCGGGCGGAATCGAGGTCCTTCTTCCAGCGGGCGAGTTGCTTCAGGAGCGATTCATCATCGGGGAGCGGCGGCTTCCAGGAATCCTTGCCGGGCAGGTTGCCGCGATGCCACTGGGCGCGGATCGAATGCAGGTCGCCGAGCAGGCGGGCTTTGCCGATCGTGTGGACGGCGTTGTCATACAGCACGCTGTAATGCCGCTGATGGCCGGTGGCGAGCATCTTGCCAGTCTCGCGGGAGACCCGGCCCATTTCCTTGCACTCATGCACGCTGTGGCCCATGAGCTTCTCTGTGAGCACGTGCTTGCCGGCCCGCATCGCCTTGATCGACGCCTCGGCGTGGAGGTGCAGGGGCAGGGCGATGATCACCGCCTCGACGTTCTTGTCCTCGAGAAGGTCTTCATACGCCTCGTAGACCTTCACCTTCCTCCGGGCTTCGTCTTCGCTCGACCACTTGTATTTGGCCATCAGCCCGGGCCGCGCCGTATTGGCGCTCGGGCTCGAGACGTCGCCGTGAAAGCCGCGAAAGATGTTGTAGGGCCGGATGTCGGCGATCGCGACCACGTTGAGATAGTCGGGATTGTGGGCGCCGATGAGCACGCTCCCCTCGTCGCCCGTGCCGAGCACGCCGACCCGCAGTGGGCTTCCGACGCTCTTGCCATAGCCGAAATAGATCGAACCGAGCCCCGCGCCGGTCGCCAGGCCGGCGGCAACCGTGCCGGTGAGGAAATCACGTCGCGTGATGGAGATCGCGTCGTCGAAATTCTCCTTGCCGATCCACTTTTCGGATTCCGTCAGATTCATCGGATCACCTCTTCGAGTCGCCGGCAAACCAGCGATGCATAGGACAGTTGAGGGGCAGAAAGTAATCAATGCCGCTCCAGCCGCCCGTCGGCAGGCTGGCAAGCGCGAGCAGGGCGGCGAACTCCACCCATTGATCGTAGGTGGGCTGGGCTCCGGCCACCCAGAAGGGCTGCGACGCGATCACGCTGGCGAGGAAGCAGGCCCCGCCCATGGCGTTGAATTTCACGAACAGGCCGAGCACGAGGCAGGCGCCGATCGTGACGAGCGACCAGCTTACGAAGCGATCAGCCTTCCAGAGGGCAGTCGGCTGTTGCGCCGACGCCGCCCGCATCCGGTCGGCCGGCGACAGCGGCCGATCCCATTCACCGACGAGCTTGCGGCCGATCGCGGCGGCATCGCTCATCCATCCGGACGCCTGCGCCGAAAGTTCGCGGCGCTTCTTCGTCACGCGATCGCGGGCGAAGGGGATCTGCCGCGCCGCCGGCGATCGCTCCGTTGCCTCGAGCCGTTCCCGCTCCAGCCGCCAGGCCGTGAGGTCGTCGGCGATGCCGGCGATGTAGTCGTCGAGTTCGCCGCTGGCAGCCGCGAGGCTCTCTTCTGCGGCGGCCTTCGCCGCCGCGTCGAGCGGCACGAGCCGGCTTCGTTCTGCGAGCAATGCCCGCCAGCCGGCCACCACGCTCTCCTTCCAGGCGGCGGCCGCATCGGCAGCCGACGTGGTGCCCGAAGCGCCGAGCGTTCCAGACCAGTTGCCGGTCTGGGGCAGGCCGCCGCGATACCAGTCCGCCCAGGGGCCGACGGCCGCCTGCCGGAAGCCCGCGCTCGACCAATCGGGGTCGCGCAGGTGGCTCAGCCCCTCGAGAAAGAAATGCATGCCCACGACGATCCGGAGGAACGCCAGCGCCGCTACAGCCAGAAGCGTTGCACGCATCTCGAAGACTCTCGCCACGGAAGACGTTCCACGGGACCACACCCGCGGGTGAACGAATGCTCTCGATTCACCGACATCATTGAACCATGAATCTGCACCCAGGCAAGTTCATTTTTCAATCACGGCGGGAATCCGCTTGTCAATTTGTTTCCATTCCTGCGAAAAAATCGACATGCGAATCGTCCTCTGCTATCCCGTCGAACCCAAGCACGTCCGCCAGATTCAGGCCGTGGCTCCCGACGCCACGGTGGTCGATGCCGGGCAGGAGCGAGTGGCTCTCGAACTCCCCTCCGCCGACATCTTCTGCGGGCATCCGAAGGTGCCCGTGCCGTGGGATGCCGTGGTGGCCGGCGGCAGGCTCCGCTGGATCCAGTCCTCGGCGGCCGGCCTCGACCACTGCCTCGTTCCCTCGGTGATCGCTTCCGACATCGTCGTGACAAGCGCCTCAGGGGTGCTCGCCGATCAGGTCGCCGAGCACGCCCTCGGCCTCGCCATCGCCTGCACGCGGCGGACGCGGCTCTTTTTGGAACAGCAGTCCCGCCGGGAATTCGTCCGCCGGCCCACCCTCGACCTGACCGGGGCCACCGTGGGGATCGTCGGCCTGGGTGGCAATGGCCGCCGGCTCGTGGAGGTGCTCGCGCCGTTTCGCGTGACGATCCTCGCCACCGACTACTTTCCAGTCCGCAAGCCGCCGGCAGTGGACTTTCTCGGGCCACCGGAGGCGCTCACCACGCTGCTCGAACGATCGGACGTGCTCTTCCTCTGCCCGCCGCTGACGCCCGCGACCCGCAGCATGATCGACGCCGCCGCGATCGGGCAGATGAAGAAGGGCGCGATCCTCGTGAACGTCGGCCGCGGCAAACTCGTCGACGAAGACGCCTTGGCCGATGCCCTCGAGAGCGGCCACCTCGATTCGGCGGCGCTCGACGTCACTCCCGACGAGCCGCCGCGGCCCGAAAGCCGGCTGTGGACGGCGCCCCGGCTGATCATCACGCCGCACGTCGGCGGCCAGGCCGCACGCCGAATCGATGCAATGACCGACTTCTTCTGCGATAATCTCCGTCGCCACCTCGGGGGAATGCCGCTGCGCAACCTCGTCGACAAGCGGCTCGGCTTCCCTGCGCCGCCCGAGTGACGTTTCCAAAGGCAAGGCGACGAACGCAAAGCAGGACGACGAACGATTGCACACACCACCGAGCGACAACCACGACAGGCCCGCGATGACGACCACGATCTATCAGGAAGGACGCCCCACGATCTCCGTCTCCGGGGAAGTGGGCAGCCGCTGCCCCGAAGAACTGCTCGCCCGCTACGGCGAGATCATCGAGGGGGGGCGTCTGACCTGGACCGAGTATCACCAGCTGACGAAACGACTTGGCGCCGGCGGGCAGGGGATCGTCTTCCTCACCACCCGCCGCGGCTCCGACGGCTTCACGCTGCCGGTCGCGATCAAGATCTTCTCTCCGGAGCGCTATGAATCCGAGACGCTCTACGACGAGGCGATGGAGCGGATCGCCAAGGTCTCGGCGCGCGTCGCGCAAATCCAGCAAGACAACCTGCTCGACGTGCAGAATTTCGTCGAGCAGCGGCGGATCCGCGTGATGGAGATGGAGTGGATCGACGGCTACGACCTCTCCCGGCTCCTCGCGCCCGAATTGCTCGGCCGCACGCGGGCGAGCGTCGGCGACGACCGCTGGCGGTATCTCAACAAGGTCGTCGTGACGGCCGGGCCGCAGCAGTCGCGGCTCATGCCGGGCGTGGCGATCGCGATCGTGCGGGAATGCCTCGCGGCCCTGGCGGCGCTCCACCGCGAGGGGATCGTGCACGGCGACATCAAGAGCTCCAACATCATGGTGAAGCGGACGGGCAACGCGAAGATCATCGATATCGGCTCCGCGCTCGCGCTCGACGACGTTCCCCCCAACCGCACCTGCACGCCCTCCTACGCCGCGCCCGAGGTGCTCGAGGGGAGGGAAAACTCGCCGCGCTCCGATCTCGCGAGCCTCGGCTACGTGCTCATCGAGATGCTCTCCGGCCAGCCCCCGTTCGCCGGCCTGCAGTCTTACCGCGACCTGCTCGAGGCCAAGCGGTCGCTCGTCCACCGGCTGCCGCAATTGCTGCCGGCCGACGTAACCTGCAACGAGCTTCTGATGAGCTTCATCCGCGGCATGATCGCCGCCGACCCGGCGAAGCGTTTCCCGAGCGCAGAGGACGCCGACCTCGTCAAGGAAGGGGCCGCGAGCTTCCACCGCCAGCTGATCGTGGGCGGCCTCGCGAGCGAATACGAAAACGAGATCCGCGCCTGGCTCGAGGAGCTGGAGTAGAGCGTGACGCAGGCGAGCCGGTCGGCTGAAGCTCGACGAGCGTATGCAATTTCGACCTTCTGAGGTCAGCAGCTCCGTAGGTCGTCAAAGGAGAAATTGCAGCGCGAAGGATCCAAAGGAGTCGCGAAGCGACCGACTTCTGCCGCCGGCGAGCCGGGTAGGGGTACCGATGTTTCGGGCGAGGCAAAAATCCGCTTGCGGAGCACGCGGTCTACTCGACAAACCGGTCTACTTGAGCCGGCGATAGACGGCGGAAACGAGGGCGGTGGTGGCCCGCGGGGCGATGCGCTTCATCCGCCAGAGCCAGCGGGCCTGGCGGCCCAAGACCACGTAGCGGCGGTTGCGTTCGACGGCGACGAGGACGCGCTGCGCGATCGCCTCCGACGTCCATCGCGTCGCAGCCATTCGGCGCAGCGCCTCCCGCGACTCGACGTCGGACGAGAAGTGCCAACTGCCGAGCAGGCCCGACCGAAAGAACCCGGGGCAGACGACCGTCACGCCGGGCCGCCGCGGGCCGCACTCCGCCGCGATCGCCTCCGACAGCGCGATCACGCCCGCCTTGCTGGCCGAGTAGGCCGCCATCGAGGGCGGAGCGAGGATGCCGGCGATCGACGCCACGTTCACGAGATGGGATCGCGTCGGGTGTGCGCGCAGCCAGGGGAGAAACGTCTCGCAGCCGACCGCCGTGCCGATGAGATTCGTGTCGATGACGCGCCGCCACTGCGCTTCCGGCAGGCAGCCGACCTCGCCGGTGGCACCGACACCCGCCGCATTGACGACGAGATCGATGGCGGGCCATTCGCCGCGGAGCCGATCGTGCAGTTCAGCCCAGCCAGTCGCATCGCGAACGTCGAACGGGCTCTCGCGGGCCTCGCCTCCGGCCATGCGAATCTCGGCGGCGGTTTCCGCGAGCCCCGCCGCCCCACGCAGATCCACGACCGCGACCCGCCAGCCGCGCCGACCGATCTCCAGGGCAAGGGCACGGCCAAGCCCGCTGGCGGCACCGGTGATCACCGCAGAGAGACGATTCACCGGGGGCTTCTCGGCAAGGGGTGCCCGCCGCGACGGAGCCATGCGGCGGGCAGGAGAGAAACATGCGGGGCGCGAGAAAGCGAGGGTGACGGGACTCGAACCCGCGGCCTCCAACGTGACAGGCTGGCGCTCTAACCAACTGAGCTACACCCCCGTCGGGCCACCGGAACAATGCCGGCACCACGCGGGTTTCGCCTCGCGAGGGCCAAGTATACCGGCTCCGCCGGCACGAGGAAGGGGAGCGCGACTTCTGCCGTCCCCGAGCCGGCAATACCACACAGCGGAATGCGCTCTAAAAGATGCCGCGAGAGGGATCGAAGCCCTTCTTCTTCGCCAGCGCGAAATCCTGCTTCGCCTGTTCCTCGAGCCCCGCCTTTTCGCAGGCGAGCGCCCGGTGGTGGAGCATCACGGCCAGGCCGTGGTCGAGCATCCGCAGTCGGCGGGCCAACTCGGTGCGATCGGCACGCCCGGAAAGCCCGACGAGCCGGCGGCGGTTTTGCTGCATCGAATCGATCGCGAGATTGAGCTGATCGATCGCCTCCTGTGTGCGGCCGAGCAGGTGCAGGATGTAGCCGCGGGTGTCGAGCAATTCGGGGGCCGCGTCTCCCTGCGCTGCGATCGCCGTGTCGATGTCGGCCAAGGCGGCCGGAAGGTCGCGGCCGACGAGGGCGCGGATGTAGGCGCGATGATTGAGGGCGTCGGGATCGCCGGGAGCGGCGATGTCGACCACGAGTTCGGCATCGGCGAGGGCGGCATCGGCATTGCCGAGCACGACATTCGCGAGGGCCCGCACGCGGAGCGGCTGCGGCGACGTGGGGGCGATGGTCGCAGCGCGGCCGGCGTCTTCGAGCGCCCCCGCGGCGTCGCGGTCTTCGAGGCGGAGCATCGAACGCATGCAGAGCAGGTCGACGTCTTCGCCGTGCCAACGGATGGCGCGGCCGATTTCGTCGATGGCGCCCGCGAGATCGTCGCGAGCCTCGCGCTGCATCGCCTGCTCGAGCGACCATTCGACCACCATCTGGCGGATCGCCGGGGCGACCTCCGGAAGCAGGAGCGCCGGCAGGATCAGGGCGGCCGCGAGGGCGACGATGACGAGCCGCTTCCGCCCGCCCGTGGATCGCGGCGCGGAAGGCTTGGCGTTGGAAACAGTGGGCGCGGCGAGCGATCCGGCCGGCAGCTCATCGAGCCGCGGGTCCACCTCGAAGTCGGGCGGGATCGGAAAACCGTACCGATCGTAATGCATCGCGAGAAAGCCTCCCGGCAGCGTGCCAACCGACGAATTCTATCAAGCCGCGGAATGGACGGGCATGACCCGGAGCAGGGTTGCAGGCAAGCCGTTTGACGGCAGCCATCCGGCTGGCGTACCGTCTTCAGATCCCGGGAGTCCGACCCATGCCACTCTTCGAAATCGAAACCAGCGCCCACATCATCATCTCGTGGGCCGCCGACGAAAAGGCTGCGGCGGCCGTCGTGGAGGATGCCTACCCAGGCGAGCAGGTGGTGCGGCTCACCAAGCGGCCCCGCGACACGTGGGTGATCTCGAAGTCGGCGCTCGGCCTGGTGACGACACGAAACGATCCCTGCCACACCGCCCGCGAATGCCTTTCGAAGGCCTCGGGCGACAAACTCCATGCCATTCGACTCTACATGCACGAGACGGGCGACGACCTCGAGCGCGCCCGCAAGGTGATCGAGTCGAACATGGTCATGGGCTGGTAGGCCCGGCCGGCACTTCGTAGGCGGCCGTGCGGACGGCCGATGGGGCCGCCGGCTGTTCGTCGGCAAGAATTGCCCGCGCGGGCCGATAGCTCGATGTTCCGCCAGGACGGTAGCCCGGATCGGGGCGTCGCGCCGGAGCCGCTGATGGCATCGCGTTCTGCGGAGGCAGTGTCGATGGCTGAGGCGGTGCTACATTCGCGGGAGGCGATATCGGCGCAGGCGGCGACACCGTCTGTGGAACGAAGGGCGCTGCAGGCGGCAGCTCAGTGCCTCCGCCGAAGCGACTGCTCGTACTGCTCGAATACCGGGACATGGCCGCGGGCTCAGCGGCGGGCAGCGTAGATGCCTCGGCCATCCGCGCGGCGGGCTCGTAGCCGGCCGTGGCCGGGAAGCCACTCGGTGGGGCGCTCGCGGAGGCGATTGGTGCAACGCTCGGTGCAACGCTGGGCGCGACGCCGGCAAGCGGCGGCGGCGTGAGCGGCTGCGCATTGCCAGCCGTGGGAATCTGACCGGGAAGGCTCGCGTAGGGACCAACCTGCGGGCCACCGGGCGGCGACGTTGCAAGCGCGGCTGGCGCCTGCGTTACGGCCGAGGGTGGCGGTGGGGGCGTCGAGCCATACGTCACGGCCGCCTGCTCGACGGGCGCCGTCACTGCGGCGACGGGATCGTTCGCCGGCCCGCGGTTTGCATCGGCGACGGAATAGCCGCTGGGCGTAGTCGTGGTCGGATAAGGGGTCGCCGTCTGCGATGGCTTCGCGATCTTGCCGTCGGCCGACTTGCCGTCGAAGGGCGGCGCTGCGGCGAGCTTTTCCGGATCGCTGCCGGCGGCATTGCCGAACGCCCACCAGGCGGGCGACGAAAACGTGCTCGTGCCGCTGCGGCAGCCGGTGGCGATGAACGCGCTGGCAACGACGAGACCGACGCCCAAGTGCCCGAAGGCCGCGCCGCAACGCCGGCCGTCGAGGCTGCGCCGTGTGATCGAATGGCGTCGATGGATGCCCATGCTCCGGATCTCCCTGGCTTCGGAATGGCTGGCGTCGGAATGGTGCCTGTGCCGGGAAGGGAAATAGGTTTTGGGACGAAACCGAGTCAACGCCAGCCGACTTGGGAAAAGGAAAAGCCGGAGGGCGGCTGGGCCGCCCTCCGGCAAATGGGCAAACAGGGTGATTCTGGCGGTCGGCCGCCGGCTACTTCTTGGCGACCGCGAAACGCTTGCCGACGGCATCCCAGTCGATGACGTTGTAGAAGGCGCTGACATAGTCGGCCCGGCGGTTTTGGTAGAGCAGGTAGTAGGCGTGCTCCCAGACGTCGATGCCGAGGATCGGCGTATTGCCGTGCATGATCGGGCTGTCTTGATTGGCGGTGCTCTCAATGAGCAACTTGCCCTGGGGATCGACCGACAGCCAGGCCCAGCCGCTGCCAAACCGCTTCATCGCGGCATCGGTGAAGACCTCCTTGAACTTGTCGAAGCCGCCGAAGACGCTGCGGACCGCCTCGCCGAGGTGGCCGGCCGGCTCGCCTCCCTTGCCCTTGCCGATCGTCTCCCAAAACATCGTGTGGTTGGCATGGCCGCCGGCGTTGTTGCGGACGACGGTGCGGATCGCCTCCGGCACCTTGTTGAGGTCGGCGATCAGTTTCTCGACCGGCAGGTCACCGAGCGGGTTGCCCTCGAGGGCCTTGTTGGCGTTCGTCACGTAGGCGGCGTGATGCTTGTCGTGGTGGATCTCCATCGTGCGGGCATCGATGAAAGGCTCGAGCGCGTCGAAGGCGTAGGGGAGCGGCGGGAGGGTGTAGGCCATGAGGGATGTTCTCCGGGGGCGAAACGGGGACTGTGGATTGTTCTCCGGCGCGGGCCGCCGCAAGCCGGAAACCGGCGAAGCGTACCGAAGTCGGACTGCCCCGGCAAATCGCCGCGGGAAGTCCGTCGGTGCGTCCACCGGCCGATCGGCCGCGACGCTGCGGATGCCAGGGATTGTAGGGGGCCGCCTGCGGCCGGCGACCTTGCCGAACCTGCCGAGCGTGCGCGTTGGCCGATGCGGGGGCGTCGGGCTGAACCTGTGGCGTCGGGAACGACGAATCTCTCTCGAGCGTGACGGAATGAAACGTCGGCAGGATGCCGGCCTTGTCACGCGGGGTGCGCGCACCCGTTGCCTGGATGGATCCACCGGTATCGTCGTCTCATGTCGCTGCAAGGAAGCCAGCGGCGCGACCAGCGTCGCCGCCTGCTCGTCTCCTGGAATCGCTCGCAGACAGCGGCGCGGCCGGTGGAGCCCCCTGTGCGCCGCTCAATGGCCGAGTACGCGGCCGAGGCATTGCCCGAGCGACAGCCCGCCATCGCGACATTCCTGCCGACAGGCATCGGCGGCCTCGCCGCGGCGGCGACATTGATCATTGTTGCTCTCGTCGGCGCGATTGTGTTGGGCGGGTATGAACCGGTGCTCGCCTCCGTGGGCCGTCTGGCCGGCGGCCGGTTTGCGCAGACGATTCGTGCGCTCGGGGCCTGCGTCGATCCGCGGTCGGCCATGTCGCTCGCCGGCTGGCTCTCGCAGGTCTTGCTTGCGATCGCGGCGGCCGTGGCGATCGTGGTGCGCGGGATGCGGCGCCACCGCCGCGACGACTATCGGGGCCGCTATCGCGCCTGGGGCTGGCTCGCCGGGCTGCTCATCGGCGCCACCTGCGCCGCGCAGTTTCCGCTGGGGCGGCTGGTGGGGATTTTCGTGACGGAAGCGACGGGGATCGAACTCGGGCCGCAGGGCTTCGGTTGGTGGGTGGTCGTCGCGACGTTGCTGTTGGGCGCGGTCTCGGCCTGGGCGGTGCTGCCGCTTCACGAGCGGCTGGCCACGTCGGCTTGGCTCTCGGCCGCGCTCGCCTTCTGGGCGGCCTCGGCGGCCTGCACGTGGCTCGGCGCCGGCCGCAACGCCTTCGCGATCGCTGCGCAGGCGTCGTGGATGCTCGGCAGCGGTCTCGTGACGATCGCCGTGCTCGCGGCGGCGCGGTCGGTCATCCGCGAGGTGCGCGGCGAATCGGCCCGCCAGGCTCAGCCGCGCAAGCCGGCGGAATCTGTCGCGCACACGCCCCGTGCCGCCGCGGTGCAGAGCACGCAGCCCGGCTCCTGGTCCGAATCGGGCTCGAACGATGGCGAACCTGCGGACGCGGAAGACGAGTCGGGCTACACTGGCGACTTCACCGACGGCTCCGATGAGGATCGCCCCTCGCGACACCTCTCGAAAGCCGAACGCAAGCGGCTCAAGAAGCTGGCCCGGATGAACCGGGTGGCCTGATCCGCCCCCTCTCCCCAGGCCGGCCACCATCATGACCGTACGCACCCGCTTCGCCCCCAGCCCCACCGGGTACCTCCATATCGGAGGCGTCCGCACGGCGCTCTTCAACTGGCTCTTCGCCCGCAAGCACGGCGGCGCGTTCATCCTGCGGATCGACGATACCGACGTCGCACGAAATCTCGAAGAGGCCCTCGAGCCGATCCTCTCGGGCCTCAAGTGGCTCGGCATCGACTGGGACGAGGGACCGGGCGTGGGCGGCCCCCATGCGCCCTACTTCCAGTCGCAGCGGGCCGAGGGGCACCGGGCCGCCGCGCAGAAACTGCTCGCGCTCGGCCATGCCTACCGCGACTTCGCGCGGCCGGAAGAGCTCGACGAGGAGCGGAAGGCCGCGCAGGCCGCCGGCACACCGTTTCTCTACAGCCGCCGATTTGCGGCCTTCGACGATGCGACGGCGGCGCGGTTCGAGGCAGAGGGGCGGCAGAGCGTGGTGCGGCTCAAGATGCCCCGCGAGGGCGCGCTCGTGATCGACGACGCCGTGCGGGGCAGGGTGGAGTTTGCCTGGGAGCGGGAGCAGGATCACGTGATCCAACGAGCCGACGGCTCCTGCCTCTATCACCTGGCGAGCGTCGTCGACGATCACGATCTCGAGATCACGCACGTCATCCGCGCGGAGGAGCATCTCTCCAACACGCCGCGGCAGGCCTTCATCGCGATGTCGCTCGGCTATCCGCTCCCCGCCTACGCCCACCTGCCGCTCGTGGCCGAGCCGGGCAGCCGCACGAAGCTCTCGAAGCGGAAGCTCGCACAGTATCTCAAGAACGCCGACTTCAAGCAGATCTCCGAGCACGGCACGAAGATCGCCGAGCGGATCGGCCTAGCGCCCGAAGCCGACACGTTCAATCCCGTGATCGTCGACTTCTATCGCGAGGTGGGCTACCTGCCGTGGGCGATCGACAACTACATGGCGCTGCTCGGCTGGTCATACGACGACAAGACGGAGTTCTTCAGCCGCGAGGACCTGATCCGGGGATTCACGCTCGAGCGGATCAACTCCTCGCCGGCGAGCTTCGATCCCAAGAAGCTCTGGGCCGTGCAGGACCACTACATGCACGCCCTCTCGACCGACGAGAAGCTCACCGTGATGCTGCCGTTTCTCACGAAGGCGAAACTCGTCGCCGACCCGCCGGCTGCCGCGGCCGTGGAGACCGTCCGCCGCGTGATCGAGGCCTCGGGCGACCGGCTCAAGGTGGCCGGCGACATCCTCGGCTATGCCGATTTCTTCCTCCTGGAGGAGCCCGTGATGGAGGAGGCCGCGGTGAAGCAGCGGCTCGCGAAGCCGGGCGTGAAGCCGTTGCTCGAGCAGGCGATCGAGGCATTCAAGAGCGTCGAGCCCTTCGCGCCGGCCGAACTGGAAGCGGCCTGCAAGCGAATCGTCGAACCGGCAGGAATGAAGATCGGCGACCTCATCCACCCGATCCGCGTCGCCATCACGGGCAAGACCGTCGGCCCAGGCCTCTACGACTGCCTCGCGATCCTCGGCCGCGAGCAGTCGCTGGCCAGGCTCACCCGTGCCCTGCCGCTCTGCGGCTGACCGGCAGGACAGGCTTCAGCCTGTCATCCGAGCATTCGCACGCCGGAGGCGTACGCCACATGGGGCGGTAGCGAGGCGGGGATCGGCGGAACGTCGACGAGCATTTGCACCGAGTCTTCGAGGGACACCGCGAGGCGACTTCTGCCGTCCCCTGCGAGCGGTACCCAACGGAGGGCGGCCTTCTTGGCGACAGGCTGAAGCCTGCCCTTCCGGTGGGCATGCGGCGCACGCACATTTCGCACACAGCGGGCCGATTGCTTTACCTGTCTCACATTTCGGGCTAGCCTTTCTCAAGGGGAAACGAACTTCCCGGTACCGCTCATGCAGGAGTTTTCCAGCGTCGGCCCCTGCTTCCCGCCGGCCGTGACGTCGCCGTGGTGGTGGAGGTTTGCACCGGTCGCGGCCGTCGCCTTGATCGCCGTCCTTCCGGTCCTCGCCGGCGGTCAGGAGCCCGCAGGCCCGCCCGGGGGCCTGCTCCTCACCGGGCCCTACAACCCCGTGACTGGAGGCAACTTCCAGTTCGTCAACGAACTTGTCGGCGGAAGTTATTTTTACAGCCGAGGCTATGCCGGCGAATTGTCGATCATCGGCAACGTCGAAGCCGGCTTCGTCTGGGGTGGCCACGAGGTGTTCAACCGCGTTGGCCTCCCCATCGGTCCTGCCGTCGAGCGGCAGATTTCGGCTCCCGGCGTGACGGGACAGCTCGACTTCCATGCGACGATGGTCGGCCATGTGCTCGCCGGCACCGGCTACGTGGCGGCCTCGGGCACGAACCCCGGCGGCTACACGTATGTCGGCATCGGCATGGCGCCGTACGCCCGGCTGTGGTCGGGAGCAATCGCGACTGCCTATTCCACCAGCACGAGCAGCATCGGCTCGTTCGAGACGACGCCCGCCTCGATGATTCCCGTCTACCGGCAGTTCTTCCAGGGCATCAGCGGTACCGCGGCCGATGTGATCAACAGCAGTTTTGGCGGGGGCGACCCGTCGTCCACGGAGCCGGAGTCGCTCGCGATCGATGCGCTTGCCTTTCAGAACCCGAATGTCACGTTCGTGGCGTCGGCCGGCAACTCCGACACGGCGGCCGTATCGGCGCCCGGCAACGTCTACAACGGCATCACGGTCGGCAGCGTCGGCGGCACGAACTTCCGCACGCCCTCCGACTTCTCCTCGCGGGGCGCCGTCGATTTCTACAACCCCATGACCAGCACGACGGTCACGGGCGTGCGGGCCGCCGTGGACATCGCCGCCCCCGGTGAACTCAACGTGCTCGCTGCCTACCTGGGCCCGACCGGTGGCCTCGCGCCTTTGACCAGCATCACGCAGGACCCGTCACCCACCGACCAGTATTTCATCAATCAAGACGGCACGAGCTTCGCCTCACCCACGGTGGCGGGCGGCGTGGCGCTCATGAAGGATGCCGCGAAGGACCTCCGGTGGCTCGTGCCCGGCACGGCCCTCGATTCGCGTGTGATCAAGTCGGTCCTCATGGCCACGGCGGATCGCACCGAGGGCTGGAACAACGGCCAGTCTCTTGTCGGCGGGGTTCTGCGGACGACGCAGGCGCTCGACTGGGCCGCTGGGGCCGGGGCCCTCGATCTCGCAGCAGCCGGGCTCACATACCTCGAGGGCAATACGATCGACGTCGGCGGTCTGGGCGGCGGCGCGATTGGCCTGAAGGGCTGGGACTACGGCAGCGTCGGGATCAACGCCGCCAACGACTACACGTTTACCTCGACGGTCTCCGCTCCGACCGAACTGCAGGTCTCGCTCAACTGGTTCACCCAGGGCACGTTCAGCAACTCGACCGGCACGGGCACACGGTCAGCCTTCGCGAACCTCGACCTGCAGGTCTGGAGCCTCGCCAATGGCGGCTTCAACAGTCTGATCGCGGAATCGACGAGCCTCTACAACAACAGCGAGTTTTTGCGGTTCACGCTGCCAGGCACGGGCCAATACGGCCTGCGGGTCTTATCGCCGGGGATGATCTACGACGCCACCGCGGCCACGTCGCCGGTCACGTCGGAGACCTACGGCCTCGCCTGGAACATGGTGATCGTGCCCGAGCCCTCGGCGATCGCCATGGTGGCAGCCGGCGCGGCTCTCGCAGCGGCGATGGCGAGGCGTCGGCGGCGCTGATAGACGCCATCCGGCGGGCGTTTTACATTCTGGGCTCTGGCCACAGTCCCGTGATTCCCCGGAGTGCCGATCCATGCCGCTGCTCGTCGTCGGAAGCGTTGCCCTCGATTGCGTCGAAACCCCCACGGCCAAGCGCGACGACGTGCTCGGTGGATCGGCGGTCTTCTTCTCCTATGCCGCGAGTTTTTTCTCGCCGGTCAGGATGATCGGCGCGGTCGGCGAGGACTGGCCGGGCGAGCACACGAAGCTGCTCGAGCAGAAGGGGATCGACACCTCCGGCCTGCAGACGATCCCCGGCGGCAAGACGTTCCGCTGGCGCGGCCGCTACCTCCCCAACATGAACGACCGCGAGACGCTCGAGGTGCACCTCAACGTGCTCGGCGAATTCCAGCCGCAGCTCAACGGCTCGCACCGCGACTGCCGCTTCCTCTTCCTCGGCAACGCGTCGCCCGCCGTGCAATTGAACGTGCTCGAGCAGGCCAAGGCCGCCGAGCTCACGGTGGCCGACACGATGGATCTTTGGATCAACATCCAGCGGGACGAGCTCGGCGAACTCCTGCGGCGGATCGACGGCCTCGTGCTCAACGACTCCGAGGCGAAGCTCCTCGCGGAAGACGAAAACCTCGTGCGGGCGGGGCAGAAGGTGCTCGCCATGGGCCCGAAGTTCGTCGTGATCAAGAAGGGAGAGCACGGGGCGATGTTCTTCAGCGAGCACGAGATGTATGTGATGCCGGCCTACCCGACGGCGGAGGTGCTCGATCCGACCGGCGCGGGCGACAGCTTTGCCGGAGGGATGATGGGGCACCTGGCCGCCCTCGGCCGGTTCGACGCCCAAGCCCTGAAGGAAGCCCTCGCCTACGGAGTAGTCACCGCCAGCTTCACGGTCGAGGATTTCAGCCTCGACCGGCTCGAGACGCTTTCCAGGCACGATCTCGACCGCCGGCTGGCCGATTACCGGCGAATGCTGACTTTTTGACGATGTACGGGCGTGCAGAAATTCCTCTTGCCAAACCTGCCGCCAGCCGATAGTATACCCGCGTTCAGTGTTCGTTTCCGCGGCAAATCGCTCGATTCATGGTGGCGAAGCAACCACCCCGACGAGACGCCGGGAAGCGTGGGAGGCAATCGCCATGGTCACGGCAACAGCAGGAGCGAACGGTCGGATGGCAAAGGCAACGAAGACGGAAACATCAAAGGCGGAATCGAAGACGGAATCCCGCGTAGCTGCCTCCAAAGCAGCTGACGCCGGCAAGGCGGCCGAGGCAGGCAAGCGAGCCGCCAAGCCCGCCGCCTCGTTCATGGATGACAACCCCATCCTGAAAAACACGCTCGCCCAGATCGAGAAGGAATTCGGCACGGGCTCGATCATGCCGCTGGGTAGCGATGCCCAGGCTCCGATCGAGGGCATCTCGAGCGGCAGCCTCTCTGTTGACCTCGCACTCGGCGGCAAGGGCTTCCCACGCGGCCGCATCATCGAGGTCTTCGGCCCGGAGTCGAGCGGCAAGACAACGCTCGCCCTCCACGCCGTGGCCGCCGCCCAGCGGACCGGCGGCATCGCGGCCTTCATCGATGCCGAGCACGCGCTCGACCCGAGTTGGGCCAAGAAGCTCGGCATCTCGCTCGAGAAACTGCTCGTGAGCCAGCCGACCAGTGGTGAGGAGGCGATGCAGATCGCCGAACTGCTCATCAAGAGCAATGCCGTCGACATCATCGTGGTCGACTCGGTGGCGGCGCTCGTGCCCCAGAAGGAGCTCGATGGCGAGATCGGTGATTCATTCGTCGGCCTGCAGGCTCGGCTCATGAGCCAGGCGATGCGAAAGCTCACCGGCGCTATCGCCAAGAGCAAGACGACCGTGATCTTCATCAATCAGATCCGCGAGAAGATCGGTGTCATGTTCGGCAGCCCCGAGACGACGCCGGGCGGCCGGGCACTGAAGTTCTATGCCTCCTGCCGAGTCGACGTCCGCCGGATCGGCCAGCTCAAAGACGGCGAGGATGTCGTCGGCCAGCGGGTGAAGGTGAAGATCGTGAAGAACAAGGTCGCTCCACCGTTTCGCGTGGCCGAGTTCGACATGATGCATGCCGACGGCATCAGCGTGGAGGGCGACATCCTCGACCTGGCGATCCTCGCCAAGCTCGTCGACAAGACGGGCACGTGGCTGCGGTATGGCGAGGTGCACCTGGGGCAGGGCCGGGAGAAGGCCAGGCTCTTCCTCAAGGAAAACCCGAAGGTGGCGCAGGAGCTTCGCGAGAAGATACTCGCGAGCAAAGACGCCGTGATTGCGGTGGCCAGCGACGCCTCCGGCGGCGACTGATCCACCGAACGAATGCCTGCAGCCCCCCCACCCGCCCGCGGGCGGCCGACCCAAGCGGCCTCTCGCGGGCGGTGTCTTTTCAGGCGCTGCCCATCTTGACTTGACCCCCAACTCGGCGGGCCGGTACCAGCGTGGGTCGGAATCTCACTCCGTCGAGAAGGATTCGGGCTCCATGCACCGCCATCCGCTGCTTCTGCCCTGCGCCATCGCCATGGTGTCGCTCGCATCGTGCGCGAGCCTCGGCGCGAGACGACCGGAACCACGGGAGATCGCCGTCGCCCGGAGAAACGTCGCCCCGGAGCTCGTGGAGGCGACCCGCGAGGACCAGATCGAGCGGGGAAAGCCGCGACCCGTGATCGACGGCCTGGGCTGGTTCTTCGGGATACCCGGCAAGGTAATCCTCTGGGACAGACGGGTAGAGAATCACAATGTCTCCGCCGAGACCGAGGACGTGATGGAGCAGTATCTCGCCGACAACGGGCTCGACCATGTGAAGGTGCGGATCAATCAATACGAGCCGCTCGAAGACTGGAAGCGGCTCACGAAAAATCACACCGTCGGCTGGCCCTATCGCTACACGATCGGCGCGGTCTCCGTGGCGGGCGAGACGCTCTTTCCAGGACGGCTCTTTGGCGGCGACCACTACAACCCCTGGACCGCCACGATCCACCTCTACAGCGACGTGCCGTCGATCGCCCTCCACGAGGGCGGACATGCCAAGGACTTTACCCGCCGAAACCTGCCCGGCACGTACGGTCTCGTGGCCGGCCTCCCATTCGTGAATCTCTGGCCGGAGGCGATCGCCTCGGGCGACGCCATCGCCTACGCGGAGAAGCAGGGCGAGCCGGCGCTCGAGAAAGAGACCTATCGCATCCTCTATCCGGCCTACGGAACCTACATCGGCGGCAACGTGGCCAACCTGCTGGTCGCCCCCATCGCCGTGCCCATTTATGCGGGCACGGTCGTGGCCGGCCACATGGCCGGCCGCACCAAGGCGAACGGTGTTTCCGAGAAGACCAACGCGCCCGAGTGGTCTTCTGACGAGGGCTTGGCGGCCGACATCGACCGTTCGCAGGGCGTCGAACCGCTCCCCTCCGCTGCCGAAGAGGACCGCGTGCAGCCGGCCGTGGCCACGAAACCGCTCGACGCCGAGCGTGCAGGCGACTCCGCCGACAGCCTGCGCCGCTGATCGCAGAAATCAGCGGTCGCCCGGGCGAAAGGGCGGCGTGTATAGTGTCGCCTTTCAAAGCAGACGACCACCACCAGACGATTCCAATCCCGCGGGAGCCGATTGCGACATGAAGGCCGATGAACTGCGTGAAGCCTACCTCTCCTTTTTCGAGTCGAAGGGCTGCACGCGCCGGCCGAGCGACGTGCTCGTGCCGCGGTGGGATCCGTCGGTGCTCTTCACGCCCGCGGGCATGAACCAGTTCAAGGACCACTTTCTCGGCAAGTGCAAGCTCGAGTTCACGCGGGCGACCACCTGCCAGAAGTGCCTCCGCACCGGTGATATCGACAACGTGGGACGCACCGCCCGGCATCACACCTTTTTCGAGATGCTCGGCAACTTCAGCTTCGGCGACTATTTCAAGCGCGAGGCCATCCAGTGGGCCTGGGAATTCCTGACGGCCAAAAACTGGCTCGCCATCCCGCCGGAGAAGCTCTCAATCACCGTCTACCAGGACGACGACGAGGCCTTCCGCATCTGGGCCGACGAGGTGGGCGTGCCGGCCGCCAGGATCACGCGGATGGGCGAGGACGACAACTTCTGGCCCGCCGGCGCCCCGACGCAGGGCCCCGACGGCGTCTGCGGCCCCTGCAGCGAGATCTTCTACCGGATGCCCGACGGCAGCGACGTGGAGATCTGGAACCTCGTCTTCACGCAATTCAACCGCGTGGGAGCGCCGCCCGACAACCTCCAGCCGCTCCCGAGCCGCAACATCGACACCGGCATGGGCCTCGAGCGCACCGCCGCGATGCTCCAGGGCGTGGACAGCAATTTCCATATCGACATCCTGCGGCCGCTCGTCGAGGCGGTGGGGGAGGTCTGCGGCAAGAAATACGTTCCGGCCGACGACGATGGCCGGCGGATGCGCCGGATCGCCGATCACGTGCGGGCCTGCACGTTCGCGATCCACGAAAACGTGCTGCCGGGCAACAACGAGGAAAAGTATGTGGTGAAGCGGCTCCTGCGCCGGGCCGTGCTCGACGGCCGGCAGATGGGCATGCGCGAGCCCTTCCTCCACGAGCTTCCCGGCACCGTCGCCGCACTGATGCGGAAGCCCTATCCGGAGCTCGCCGAGACCGTCGACCGCGTCGTCACGGTGATCAAGCGGGAGGAGGAGTCGTTCCTCGCCACGATCGACGGCGGCCTCGAGCGAATCGAGAAGCTCTTCGGGGCGATCGAGCGGTCGGGGGCCGGCCTGGTCGGTGGCAACGAGGCGGCCGAGCTCTACACCACCTACGGCTTCCCGCCTGAATTGCTCGAGACGCTCGCGGCGGAGCGGAACTGCGGCTTCGACTGGAACGGCTTTCGCGCGGCGATGGACGCCCACGGCCAGCGATCGGGCGCCGGCGCCCGCGTCGAGGTCTTCACCTCCGGTCCGCTCGACGCGCTCAAGAAGGCGATGCACGGCTCGGAGTTCGTCGGCTACGACACGCTCGAGACGACCGGCAAGGTGATCGGCATCATCGCGCAGGATCATCTCTGCGACACCTTGCAGGAGGTCGGTCATGCGAGCCCTGTCACGATCGTCCTCGACCGTACGAGTTTCTACGGAGAATCGGGCGGCCAGGTGGGCGACACCGGCCTGCTCGAATGGCAGGGCGGGCAATTCGAGGTGACCGACACCCAGCGTGAAGGCGGATTCATGCTCCACGTCGGCCACCTGCGGGCAGGCTCGCTCGACCTCAGCCAGACCGTCTCCGCAAAGGTCGATCCCGACAGGCGGGCCGCGATCCGCCGCGCCCACTCGGCCACCCACCTGATCCACGCCGCGCTCCAGCATCACCTCGGCCCCCATGCGGTGCAGCAGGGCTCCAAGGTCGATGCCGACATGCTGCGGTTCGACTTCTCGCACACGAGCGCCGTCGGCCACGAGACACTCGAAGCGATCGAGGCGATGGTCAACCGCAACACGCTCGCCGCCGTGCCGGTGGGAGCGCAATTGCTGCCGCTCGCCGAAGCCCGCCATGCCGGCGCGATGATGCTCTTCGGGGAAAAGTATCCCGACGTCGTCCGCATGGTGACGATGGACGGCGTGAGCCGCGAGCTCTGTGGCGGTACGCATGTCTCGAGCACCGGCCAGATCGGCTTTGTGAGGATCGTGGGCGAGGAGAGCGTGTCGGCCGGCACCCGCCGCGTGACCGCGATCACGGGACTCAAGGCGATGGAGCGGTTTCGGCAGGCCGAGGGCGTGCTCGCCGAGTCGGCGGCCGCGCTCAAGGTGCCGGCCGCCGAGCTTCCCGCGCGGCTGGCGGGCGTCGTCAAGGAACTGAAGGAGCTCAAGAAGAGCAAGGCCCCGGCGGCCGGCGCCACGCTCTCCACGGATGAACTGCTGGCGGCCGCCGCGACCATCGACGGCACGCGGATCGTCGTGGCCGACGCACGGGGCAGCGACGCGGCCGCGATGCGGCAGTGCATCGATCAGCTCCGCCGCAAGGCGAGCCCGATCGCCGTGCTGCTCGGTTCGAGCGAGGCCGACAAGGTCACGCTCGTGGCGGGCATCTCCCGCGAACTCGAGGAGCGCGGCCTCTCGGCCGGCAACTGGATCAAGGACGCCGCCACGATCGTGGGAGGGAAGGGGGGCGGCCGCCCCGACCTGGCCCAGGCGGGTGGCAAGCTCGTCGACAAACTCCCTGACGCGCTCGCAGCCGCCCGCAAGGCCATCGAGCAACTGCTCAAGTAGACCGCTTGCTCCGCAAGCGGATCCCGAGCCGGCTCGCAGGCAGCGCGCCGGCTCGCGGGCGGCAGAAGGTTCCTCGCGGAGAAACTTTCTCCGCTGACGACCTACGGCGCTTCGTTCCCCAGCAGGTCGAAAGTTCCTAACGCTCGTCACGCTTCCGCCGACCCGCGAGCCTACCTCCATGGCTGCGCGTGGCGGCATACGCCGGCTCCCGGGGCACGGGCCACGGGCCACCCGAAGCCTCCGTTACCGTAGGACAGGCGTCTCCACCTGTCTGGAACAGGCACGGAGGCCTGTCCTACAAGAATGCGGGAAGGCCCGGGGCTGCCTGTACCCCGCTCGCCGGCGTTGCTGACTAGCGGAGGCAGGATGCCGGGAGCGCAGTCAGCATCGAGCGAGCGCAGGGCAGGATGCCCGAAGCGAGCGTCCGGAGAGCCGGGGTACAGGCAGCCCCGGGCCGGTTGGGCGAGTGGAGGTCCGTCACGCGACCGGGGCGATTGCCGATTCAGGCGAGCTTTTCGAGCGCGGCGAGAGCGGCGTCGTAGTTGGGCTCCTCAGCCACTTCCTTCACGACCTGGGCGTATTGCACCACGCCCTTGGAGTCGAGCACGAAGACGGCGCGGGCGAGGATCTTGAGCTCGTCGATGAGCACGCCCCAGTTCTTGCCGAACGCACGGTCCATGTAGTCGCTGCCGTTCTTCATGGCCTTGATGTCTTCGGCGCCGCAGAAGCGGTTCATCGCGAAGGGAAGGTCGAGGCTCACGGTCAGCGCGGTGATCTTGTCGCCCATGGCGGCGAGCCGCTTGTTGAACGTCTTGGTCTGCACCTGGCAGACGGGCGTGTCGAGCGAGGGAACGACGCTGATGAATGCGGGCTTGCCGAGCAGGTCGGCCTTCGTGATGTGCTGCATCCCGCCGGCGCCGTAGGTCGTGAGGTCAAAATCCGGGGCCGGGGAGCCGACCTTCACCTCGTCGCCCACCAGCGTGAGTGGATTGCCCTTGAACGTCACCGCGCCGTGCCGACCCATGATGCATGTCTCCTCTGAATGGAATGACCGAAACGATTCGTGTCTGACGGCTGGCAGTATTGCCGGCAATCGCCGGCCGGCAAGCCCGGCAGGCCACACACGGGCCGAACGGGCACGCAGGGCCCTTCCAGACAGCCGAAGGTGAGGCTGCTACGATACGGCTCGATTTTCCGGCGGCAGGCACGCGCGACGGTCTGCCCTAGGGCTTCGAGAGGGTTTCTGCATGGCACTTCTGCGTGCGTTCGGGCGGTTCGGCCAGCTGCTGGGGCTGGGTATTCCGGTCTTCGCCATGATCCTGCAGCTCAACGGCCGGATTCGGCCCAGCCAGATGCTCGTCATGCTCGTCGCAGCCGTCTGCTGCTTCGGCATCGGCCGCATCCTCGAAGGTTTTGCCCGCGCATGATGCACCCGCTTCTCTTCGCGCCGATCTACCGTCGCTACATCTGGGGCGGGCGACGCTTCACGACGGCCCTTGGCCGCACGCTGCCACCGGGAGACGATTACGCCGAGTCGTGGGAACTCGTCGATCGGCCCGATCGCGCCGACGAGGAGAGCATGGTTTCGCACGGACCGCTCACTGGCCGCACACTCGGCGAACTCGTCCGCGGCCACGGCCGCGAACTGCTCGGGCGACATGCCCCACAGCCCCGTTTTCCGCTCCTCTTGAAGTTCCTCGACGCCTGCCGCGATCTCTCCGTGCAGGTGCACCCCGACGACGCCCGCGCCGCGCTGCTTTCGCCCCCCGACCTCGGCAAGACGGAGGCCTGGTATGTCGTCGATGCGGCGCCCGGCAGCCGGATCTATGCGGGCCTTCGCGAAGGCGTCGGTCGGGAGCAGTTGGCGGCGGCGATCCGCGCAGGCACCTGCGCGGAGGTGCTTCATTCCTTCGCGGCCCGGCCCGGCGACTGCGTCTTCATCCCCGCCGGCACGGTGCACGCCATCGGCGCCGGGCTCCTCGTGGCGGAGATCCAGCAGTCGAGCGACGTCACCTACCGACTCTTCGACTGGAACCGCGTGGGGCCCGACGGCACGTCGCGGCCGCTCCATGTCGAGGCGGGCGTCGAGGCGGTAACGCACGTCGGCCCCGTCGGCCCGCTCGAGCCCAGGGTCACAGACGACCCGGCGGTGAAGCGGCTCGTGACGAGTGACTACTTTCTTTTCGACGAAGTGCGTCCCGGAGAGAGTTGGAGCGTCGGCGGCGACGACGCCTGTCATGTCGTCGTGGTGCTCGACGGGGAATTCGCGCTCGACGATGCCTGGGGGCTGCCGACGATCAAGCGGGGCAGCACCGTGATGCTGCCGGCAGCCATCGGCCGCCAGACGCTCCGCGGCCTGACGAAGGGAGCGGCAACACTGCTCCACGTCGCCCTGCCTTGACGTTTTCCGCCGGAAAAACGCCATTGGTGAGGCCGGCTGGGGGGCTCTAGAGTCTCGACATGCCCACCAGGCCGCTCCTCCTCATGATCGTGGCCGTCCTCATGCCCGCCGCATCGGGCTGCGCATCGCTCGGCAAGCCCGACTGGCTCGAGCCCGGCCCGGCCGCCTACCAACGCCGCAAGGCGGTGCGATTCGACCCTTACCTGCAGGACGACATCGCGCCTTCGTCGCTCCGCCTGCCGCTCATGGACGGCGCGCGGCCGAGGGATTTCGCGGAGCCCGTGCCGGAGGTTCGCCGCGCCCGCTGGTGGTCGCCGATGCGGTGAAGGCCGCCGGGAAACCGTCTTTCCCGCGACCGACCGGCTGCCGGCGTGTATGATCCCCCAACAGCCGCGGCGATTGGATCGCGGCGATTTCCCGCGCCCGAAAGGCTCCCTTGCCACCATCGCCCGCTCCCGGCGGCCCCGCTGGCCGTCCCTCGAAGATCACGTCCCGCCGCCGACCGTCGACACCGCGTCGCGACGACGCCCCCGCTGGCGCGCGCTCCGGCCCGGGAATGCAGGGCAGGTTGATGCCGCCCCCCGACGATGGACTCGAGCGGCTGCAGAAGGTGCTCGCCGCCGCGGGGCTTGGTAGCCGACGCAGTTGCGAGGAGCTGATCACGACGGGCCGCGTCGAGGTGGATCGCAAGGTCGTCACGGAACTCGGCACCCGTGTCGACCGGCTGCGGCAGGAGATCCGCGTCGACGGCGAGCGGCTTCCCGATCCGAGGCGGGTGGTCTACATGCTCTACAAGCCCGTGGGCGTGGTCACCACCAACTTCGATCCCTCCGGCAGGCCCCGCGTCGTGGACCTCGTACCGGGCGATCAGCGGCTCTTCGCGATCGGGCGGCTCGACCGGATGAGCGAGGGGCTGATCCTCGTCACCAACGACGGCGAACTGGCGAACCTGCTCGCCCACCCGCGGTATGGCGTCGAAAAGAAATACCTCGTGCAGGTCGCGGGCGTGCCGACTCCCGAGACGATCGAAAAACTCCGCAAGGGCATCCAACTCGCCGAAGGCACGGCCCGCGCCCAGAGCGTGCATCTCAAGTCGCAGCACAAGCAAAGCGCGGTCCTCGAAATGACGCTCGACGAGGGCAAGAACCGGGAAATCCGCCGCATGCTCGCGCAGCTCGGCCACAAGGTGCACCAGCTCAAGCGGGTGGGCGTGGGGAAGATGACGCTCGGTGGCCTGCTCCCTGGACAGCACCGGCAACTCGCCTGGAGCGAAATCGAAGCCCTCCGCAAAGACGCCATCAGCCACGTCGGCTCCCAGCCCGCGATGAGTGGCCGACCAGCACCACGCGGCCGACCAGCGCCACGCGGCCGACCCGCGCCAAGCGGCCGGCCTCGTGCCGGTGATCGACAAGGCTCACGTCGCCCCGGTCCGCCGCGGGCATTCGGCCGCGGAACGGCAGGCGAGGCCGCGCCGAGCGGCAGGCCACCGGCTGGTCGCCCCCCCGCAGGCCGTCCACCGGCGGGCGCGCCACGCCGACCGCGAAAGCCCGGCAAGGCCTCTGCCTGGCGGAAGCAACGCGGCAAGTGACGATCGGTTTCCATTTCCCGACACGCCCCTCCGCACCATGCCCCCGACCTCACCAACGATGCCGCCGACTGCCTCGGCTGCCGGCGTATGCCACGCCGATGCGGCCGCGTACACGGCCGCCCGCATCGTCTTCAATCGCGAGGTCGCCACGCGCACCTGGCGAATCCGGCTCGACTGCCCCGCCATTGCCGCCACCGCGGTCCCCGGGCAGTTTGCCATGCTGCGGATTCCCGGCCGCAGCGATCCGCTGCTCGCCCGCCCGCTGGCCGTGTACGAGACGTTCACGGACGAGGCCGACCGGCTACCGGCAGGCCCCGGCGCGGGCCGCCGATTCGTCGATTTTCTCTACCTGGTGCATGGCAAGTTCACGACGGCCCTCCAGGACATCGGCCCGGGCAACGAGCTCATCATCTGGGGGCCGCTCGGCAACGGCTTCGCCGCAGCCCCGGCGACGGACCACCTCGTCCTCGTGGCCGGCGGCATCGGTCAGACGGCCCTGCTCGCGTTCGGCCGGGAGCGGCTCGGCGGCGGCGGGGCGTATGGCGCGGGCCGGCACGTGCCGCCAGCCAGGCGGGTGACGCTCTGCTGGGGCGCCCGCACCGCGGCCATGTTTGGCGATGTCGACGATTTCCGCTCGGCAGGGTTCGACGTGCGGCTCGCCACGCTCGACGGCTCCACGGGCCGAAAGGGCACCGTCATCGATCTGCTCGACGACGTGCATGCAGGCGGCTCCATTGAGACCGCCGCCGGCTCAACGCTCGTCGCCTGCTGCGGTCCGGAAGGGATGATGGCCGCCGTCTCCCGCTGGACCGCCGACCGCCATCTGCCGTGCCTCGTGTCGCTCGAGGCGCCGATGGCCTGCGGCATCGGGATCTGCTTCACGTGCGTGGCCCGGGTGAAGGATCCGGAGACGGGCGGCTGGGACTACCGCCGCACGTGCATCGAGGGACCTGTCTTCGATGCCACGTCGATCGTCTGGGAATAACTGCAAAAAGGCCGCATTGGTCGCCGGCGGCAGAAGTCTACGGGTAGGCGCCGGCTCGCGGGCGGCAGAAGGTTCCTCGCGTTGCCCCTCGCAGACTCTGTTCAAAAACTCGTCACGCTTCCGCCGACCCGCGAGCCTCCCACTGTGAGGGAGCAGAGCCGTCAGAAGCAGTCTACGCGAGCGAGTTACGCCTTCGACTTGCCGGTCTTCTTGGCCGTGGCCGTGGAGGTGGTGCCGCCCTTCGAGACGGCCAGCACGCGCGACGAGAGCCGCGACTTGATGCGGGCGGCGCGATTCGGGTGGATCGTCCGCTTCGCGGCGGCGCGATCGGCCTTCTTGGCCACGACACGAAAGTGCTCGCGGGCGGCGGCGACGTCGCCCTTCGTGAGCGCGTCGAGCACCTTCCGCATTTCCGACTTGATCTCCGACTTGATGGCGCGGTTCCGCTCACGGCTGCGGAGATTCTGACGGAGACGCTTCTTGGCACTGACGGAATGTGGCATTCCAGGTCCTTCGACGGTTTACAGGGAAAGGGTTGCGAATCGGGCGGAAGAGCTCAACCACCGGCACCTTTATCCTTGGAAGAAGACAACTTGTCCAGACGTTGGGCCACATCCCGGTATCCGAAGTCGAGTCCGGCCAGTGTGGAGAGGTATTTTTGGGCGGCCTCGCGGTCGTCGAGCCCCGCGGCCAGCACCCCCGCCCGGTAGAGGGCCCGCTTCCGCAGCTCCAGTTCGCGGTCGGTGAGCGACTCGACGGCGGCCACGTAATTCCGCATCGCGAGCTGGTATTGCTTGATCTTCTGGAAGCACTCGCCGAGCTCCAGCGACACCGCCCCCTTGCGGCGGGCATCCTGGAGCACGTCCTGGAAGTGCTTGATCGCCTCGGCGTGATTGCCAGCCGCCTTCAGCCGCATGGCCAGTTCGTACCGCCAGGTGAGGTTTTCGGGGTAGCGGGCGCACCGCGCGGAGTAGATCTCGACTTCGTGCTTGATCTGCGCGGCCCGCAGCTGTTCGAGCGTCTTCTGATTGGCCGGGGTGTTTTCCGCCTCCAGCCGCTTCTCGGCCACGTGCACCCGATGCCGGGCCCAGCGCAGCTGGCGATCTTCCATGTGCTCGCGCACCTTGAGATCGTTGCCCGAGGCGGCCAACGCCTGCGCAAGCACGGCCTCCGCTTCCTCCATGGTCGCATCCCGTTCGAGGATGTCGGCGAGCTCGAGATAGGCCTCAATCTCGGCGGGCTTCTCTTGGATCGCCCGCTTGAGGATCGAAACACGATCGGTCTGCTCCGCAGCCTGCCCGGCGACCGGCTGCTTGGCCGCTCCTCCGGAACGGCCGACCATGCCGTGGCCAGCCACGATCGTCTTCTCCACCTGGAGCTTCGCGATCTCCTGCTGCGCCTCCTCGGAGAGCCCCTTCACGTTCGACACCCGCACCCAACAGGCGATCGCCTGGTCGAATTCGCCATGGTCGGCGAGAAACCTCGCGCACTGACGATTCACTTCGGGGTCAGCCGGGGAGCCGTCGAGCGCGGTCTTGAGGTAGACCCGCTGAGCCTCGTGAAATTGCAACTGGCCGCAGGCGTCGGCCATCGCGAGCAGACAGCCGTGGTCGTAGGGGGATGCCTTGAGAATTCCGACGCCCTGCTTGATGAGTTCCCGCCACTGTGCCGTCGTGGCGAGCTTCTTGAGGCCCCCCGCCTTCGATCCCGGCCAGAGCGCCCCGAGCCCGCCCGATTTCTTGGGGCCATGCTTTCGCTTGAGCACGGCGAGCAGGTTTTGCAGGTAGACGGCGTTGCCTGGGTCGCCGAGGACGCAGGCCGAAAACATCTCGATCGCGTAATCGACATTGGTGGCGGCGTTTTGCGTGCCCCGCTGGAAGCACTGCGACAGCCGCGAACGCTCCGCGGGCGACAGCTGGGATGCCAGCGGCGAGGCCGATGGATCGGCCGGGCTCAACGGGGCGGCGGGAGAATCGTTCGGCATGGGAAACGACGCTGTTGCCCGGGGGGAGCGGGAGCAGCGGGGGCCTTGCGGTATGCTGGAGGAAGGGACTCTGATGCGAGTGCAGTTGAGCCCTTGAGTCTAGTTTCCCCCACCCCCCCCTCAAACACCGCCGCGTCGGACCGCGGCCCCCATTGGGTGTCCTGTGGCAAACGGACGAGAATTCCGCCACGAACGAGCCGCAGAAGCCGGGCCAAACCCGGCCGTGCGTGTGTTTTTCGTGGGAGCCGGGCCGGGCCATCCCGACCTGTTGACGGTGCGGGCGGTCGAATGCCTCCGCCGCGCCGAGGTGGTCGTGCACGATGGACTGGTGCCGCCGGCCCTCCTTGAAGCGGTGGGCTGCCGCGCCGAACGGATGCTCGTGCCCCGGACCGCCGCCGGCTCGGATCCCGGCGAGGCGACGGGCCGGCTGCTCGCCGACCTCGCGGCCACGGGCCGCACGATCGTGCGGCTGAAGGGGGGCGATCCGGCGGTGTTTGGCCGGCTCGCGGAAGAACTCCAGCCACTGCGCGACGCAGGCATCCCCTTCGAAATCGTTCCCGGCGTGACGGCCGCGCTGGCCGCCGCCGCGGCTGCCGGCGTACCGCTCACGAGCCGTCAGGTCGCCTCGAGCCTGACGATTCTCACTGGACACGAAGCCGACGAAAAAGACGAGGGCCTCGATTTCTCGGCGCTGGCCGGGCTGCCTGGCACGCTCGCGATCTATATGGGCGTGGAGCAGGTGCAGCGATGGTCGCAGGAATTGATCTCGGCCGGTAAGCCCGCCGACACGCCCGTCACGGTGATCAGCCGCTGCTCGTGGCCCGACCAGCGGATCGCGGTGACGACACTCGGCGACTGCGGCGCGGCCTTCGAGCGCAGCGGATGGCCCGCGCCGGCCATCGTGATCGTGGGCGACGTGGCCGAGTCGCGGCCGACGCAGCCTGAGTCACCGCGGACGCTGTCCGGCCATCGGGTGCTCGTGACGCGGCCGCGCGGGCAGGGGGAGGATCTCGCCGCCGCGATCGCCGCGCATGGCGGCGAATGCATCCACGTGCCCGTGATCCGGATCGAACCGCCCGACTCGTGGGAGCCGCTCGACCGCGCGATCGCCGCGGCCGACACGTTCGACTGGATCGTCTTCGCCAGCGCCAACGGCGTGCGCTCCTTCATGGAGCGTCTGCGGGCCATGCGGCGCGACGGGCGGCATCTCGGCACGGTGCGGCTGGCGGCGATCGGCCCGTCCACTGCGGCCGCCCTCGCATCGGCCGGACTGGTCTGCGACCTCGAGCCGGAACGTTCCCAGTCGGAAGGCATCGTCGAGTCGCTCGGGATGACCGTGCGGCACGGACGGTTTCTGCTCGTGCGGGCCGACCGCGGCCGCGACGTGATGCGACGTGAGTTCGAGGCGCTCGGCCACCATGTCACCGAGGTGGCCGCCTATGCGAGCCGCGCGGTCGACTCGATCGATCCCGCCACACTCTTGGCGCTCGACCGGGCCGGCATCGACTGGATCACCGTCACGAGCTCGTTCATCGCCGAATCCGCGGCCCGCCTCTTCGGCGACCGCATGCGGCGGTGGAAGATTGCCAGTCTGAGCCCGGTCACGAGCGGCACGCTCGCGTCGCTGGGGCTCGCGGCGACGGTCGAGGCCGCCAGTCCCACCGCCGAGTCACTCGCCGCCGCCATCGCCGCCTGGGAATCGCCGCCGCATTCCTCCCAGCCCGCACAACCAATAGACCCGAAGCTCGCCGGCACGCCTTCTCCGCAATAGATCGCTTCCTGCAAGGGAGACCGCTTGCTGAAAAGAGGACCGCTTGCTCCGCACGCGGATCCTGTGCGCCCTGCACCGCCGAAATTGGAGTCGCAGCAGGCGTGCGTCGATACCCTCTTCGCAGGCTGAGGCGGGACGCGCCGAGGCATAGCCCTTGGCGATGCGAAGGTGGGGAGCTGGGACATGGGCGCGAAGACAGCACCGGCGACGGTCGTGATCTGCTGCCGACTGCCGGCCCGAATCTCGACGGCGGAGTTTGCCGACTGGACGCGACTGGCCGAGCGGGCCGACGCGGCGATCTCCTGGGTGGCGGCCGGCGACGATCTCGCGGCGCTGAGCCCGGCCGTCGAAGCGGCAGGGGCACTCGGGCGGATTGCCCTCGAGGTCGATGCCGCGACGCTCTCCTCGCGGCCATCGCTGCGAGCCGCGCTCGCCACGGCACGGCGGACGGTCGGCGCGGTCGAGGCCGTGGTGGCGACCGCCGCGCCGCAGATCGAAGGCCGCGGCCTGCTCGTCGCGGAGAGCGTGCGCACGCTGTGCATCGAGCGGTTCGAGCCGCTGGCTCGCGGCAGCCGCCGCCCGGCCCCTCACGGCTGGCCCTGCCGAAGCGCCGTCTGGGGCCTCTGGGAAGTGTGCTCAGCGCAGCCGGCGTCCGGCGTCTTCAGCCGCATGCTTCCGTGGCGGGCCTCCCAGCTGCCGCCCCCCGGCCAGCTCTCCGTGATCACGCTCTCGGCGACCGGCACGGCCGCTTCCCGCGAGATCCGCGGACGGCTCGAGCGCGTGCTCGGCATGGTGTCGCGGCGACGCGCGAAGGGACCGGTGCAGGTACCGCACCTGGCCGACATCCCGGACCTCATCGCCGGTGACGGGCAGGGCCGCGCGGGCTCGGTACTCAGGGCCGCCTGACGGGGCGCTACCCCCGGGCCTTCTCGAGGAGCGTCCAGCTCAGGTAGGCGAGGATCAGGCTCGCCACCACGAACGCGATGTCGAGGGCGAAGCTCACCCGGCGAAACGGAATGCCGGCGGCCAGGTCGGCAAGAAACAGGATGCCGATCAGGCCCGACACGATCATTCCGATGAAAGGCGTGACTTTCGACAAGGCTCGCTCGCTCCCTGGCTACGGCCGGATTCGACCAGCCGCATGATGGATACCATAATCGACCGGCCAGGAACCGCCATCCACCGCTTTTTCCCCCGCGAGCCATCCCCGTGACGACCCGCACCGCCCGCACTGCCGTGTACACCGGCTCGTTCGATCCGATCACGCTCGGCCATCTCGACGTCATCGACCGGGCCAGCCGAATCTTCGAGGCGATCATCGTGGGGGTCGGCATCAATCCCGACAAGCAGCCGATGTTCTCCCTGGAGGAGCGGGTGGGGCTCGTCCGCGCATCGGTGGCCCACCTGGCGAACGTGCGCGTGGAGCTCTTCAGTGGCCTCTCCGTGGCCTTCGTGCGGGAGCAGGGGGCCCACGTGCTGCTCCGCGGCGTGCGGTCGCTCACCGACATCGAGGCGGAATTCACGATGACGCTGGCCAACCGCAAGCTCGACCCGTCGGTCGAGACGGTCTTCCTCATGGCCGACGCGCAGTATTCGCACATCTCGTCGTCGCTCCTGAAGCAGATCACGCCGCTCGCCGACGACAAGGCCCTGCTGCAATTCGTGCCCGAGCCCGTCGTGAAGGCCCTGCGGTCGAAGCTCTCCTGACTTGGCTTACGCGCCCAAACCGGCTTCGGGTGACCCGTACCCCGGCGCCCGACGGGCGCTCCGGACATCCTGTCCTTCGCGCGCTCGGATGCTGACGGCGCTTCGCCATCCGGGCTGCGCTTGTCAGCATCCGCCGGCGAGCGGGGTACGGGTCACCCGAAGCCTCGCCACACTGTTTGCTATCCAGAAAGCGGGGAGGCACGGGGCTCCCTACTACCCTCTCGCGTTTTATGGACGCGAGCCCAGCCTGGATGCCGAACCCGCGCGGACATGCAGTGAGCTAAGGACAGGTGGTCCGCTGCGAACGTCCGCCGAGAGGGTAGTAGGTAGACCC
>JBKDMX010000056.1:0-18764 GCA_046343855.1 Planctomycetia bacterium | reverse complement strand
CACGGAGCCGCCGCGGTCGGCCCACGTGACGAGCGCCTGCATGTTCATCTCCACCTGCCGCGATTGGTCGGTCGGGCTCTCGACCACCATCCGCTTCGTGTCGGCCACGATCCGCGTCGTGAGCACGCTGTCGGCATTCGGGTCGCCCACCACCTTGAAGGGCGTGCGCTTCTCGATCTCCTTGCAGATCGCCTCGGTGAGCCGCTCGCCAAGGTCGACGCCGGGCGTCGTGCGGAAGCTCTCCGACTGCACCATCGGCACGTAGACGGTGCGGACGTTCGGCGCGTAGAGCGTGTTGTTGCCGACGCGGTAGCCGGCGCAGCCGGCGGAGATCGTGATCGCGAGGGCGCAGGCGATCGCAGCGAGCACGGGCCGGCGCGGGTGGATGACTCTCGCGGCCATTGAGAATGCAGCTCTAGCGGAGGGGTGGGGCGGCGCCGGAGTTGTCCTCGCGGGCGATCATGGCGTCGGCCTCGGCCATCGCGTCGAGCTCGGCTTCCTTGAGCGAATCGGGATTCAAGACCCGCGTCAGCATGGGGAACGGATCGTCCGAAACATCCTCCTTGCCGGCGATGAGGTTGAGCTTCTCGCGGGAGGCCTGGGCGAGTTGCGTCTTCGGGTAATCGCGGGCGATGAGGGCGTAGTAGATCCGTGCCGACGTGTAGTGCTTCCCCTTGGAGTAAAACTCGGCGCGGTTCCAGTGCCGCATCGCCTGCTGGGCCGCGACCTCGGCCCGCGCCTTCACGACCCGCTCCTGCTCGTCCTTGTCGAGCTGATCGGGAAACTGCACGAGGATCTGGTCGGCGAGGACCTCGGCATCGTCGAGGACGCCCCCCTCGTAGCCGGGCCCCTGATAGGCCCGCAGCTTCGACTGCAGCCCGAGCAGATGGGCCTGCATGAGGAACTCGCTGTCGGGATACTCGGTCCGCAGGAGGCCATAGAAGTAGTCGGCGTCGATCCACTGCCGGTTGAGAAAGTGGGCGTTGGCCTGGGCCATGATGCTGTCGTCGGCGAGCGGCCCGCGCGGATCGTTGATCCGCACGTGATCGAAGGCCTTGAGCGCCCGGCCTTGGGTGTCGAAGAGCGGTCGGCTGCGGTCGGCGAGGTTCGGCACGATCACCGGCAAGTGCAGCTTCTCGTCGAGCGCCAGCCAATACTGCCCGATCACAAACTGCCGCTGCGCGATCCGGTCGAGGTATTTCGTATTGGCATACTTCTTGACGATCTCCTCGTAGCAATCCTCCGCCTTTGGATACTTGTCGGTGAAGAACCAGCATTCCGCCAACTGCCAGAGGGCGTCTTCCTCGATCACCGAGTCGGGCCAGCGGTCGACCGCCTGCTTGTATTTCGGGATCGCCTCGGCGTATTTCTTCTCGCGGAAGAGCGCGTCGCCCTCGACGAGCGCCTTGCGGGCGATCGGCTCGTTGGGGCCGCGGCCGACCATCTTTTTCCACCGCTTCTTGATGTTGTCGCCTTTAAAAAAGTCCCAGCCGAACTCGGTCTCGGCGGGCGCGTATTCCGACGAGATCACGGAGGAATCGCCGTCCTCGCCCACCTCCGCCGCGGCCGATTTCTCCGCTTCCGACTTCGACCAGGGCATCGTCGGCATCTTGATCGTGGCGCAGCCCGCCGCGGCCACGAGCGACGCCGTCGCCAGCACGAGCAGGGTTTGCCCGATCCCGCGGCTGGCATCGCGGCCGCCCGAAGCGGCGCACTTGAGCCGGCGGCCGAGCAGGTTGGAGAAATAGGTGTTCATGATCGCGCGAAGCTCCCCCGCGACGCGGTCGGGCAGGTCGATCGAGCGCCAGGCGTCGGTGGAACCGGCGAGCAGCCGCAGGGCGGCCATGGCATCGGCCGAGATCGAGACGACCGATCGCTTGCCTTGACGGCAGCGCTGGCAGAGCCCGCCGCCATCGAGCATCCCAAACGCGAGCCGGCCCTGAGGCTCGAGCCGCGTGCGGCACTCGGCGCAGGCCACGAGCGCCGGCGCATGGCCGACGAGCCGCAGCATGGCGAGCTGGGCGTGGACGAGCAGCGCCCGCACCGCTCGGTCGGGGCCGTCGTAGCCGGAAAGGGCGAGCAGTGTGTGTTCGGCGACATCGAAGAGTTCCGGCTGTGGGTCTGCGTCGGCGGTGAGCGCATCGAGCAATTCGGCGACCTCCATGCCGCCATGAAAAGCCGCCATGCTCCTGCCGACGCGAAACCGGTGATCGAGCCGCGCCTCCGTCAGCAAGTCGAGGCTGCCCGACGATTTACGGAGGACGAGTACCTGACAGATCGAAAGCAGGTCAAGGGCGGCGTCGAATCCGCTCTTCGGCCGCCACGCCCCCTTTGCCAAAGCCCGCAGCTTGCCGAATTCCCGCGTGAAAATAGTGACGACGCTGCTCGTCTCGCCGAACGGCACCGTGCGGATCACGATCGCCTGGGCATTGTCCGCTGCCATCGGTCAGCCCTCCCGCCCTCAGGGCCGCAGCCGCTCGAGCCTCACCAAGTCGATCCGCCGGCCGGTGGCGGCGAGCACTTCGATCGCCGCCCCGTGTGATTCGATCCGCTCGCCGACGGCGGGCGGACGACCGCATTGATGGAAGACGAAGCCGCCGACGGTCTCGAAGTCGGCCTCTTCCGGCAGTTCGAGCCCCATCTTTTCGTTGATGTCCGCGATCCGCACCGTCGCGCGGGCCTCGCAGATGTCGGGCGTGAGCATGCGGATGCCGTCGGAGAAGGCCTCGTCGTGCTCGTCGGCGATCTCGCCCACGATCTCCTCGAGCGCGTCTTCGATCGTGACGATCCCGCAGACGCCGCCAAACTCGTCGGTGACGACGGCCATGTGGGTGTGGGTGCGCTGAAACTCCCGCAAGAGTTTCTGCACGCTCATCGACTCGGGCACGAAGTAGGGGGGGCGCAAGAGCGGTCGGAGCTCGGGCAGGGCGATCTTTCCGCCGGGCGCCGCGGTCATCGCCTCCACGAGCTTCTCGAGCAATTCGCGCGTGTGGAGGATGCCCACGATGTCGTCGCGCGAGCGGTCCCAGACCGGCAGGCGGGTGTGGTGGCTCTCGGAGGCCAGCCGCACCGCCTCCTCCCAGGGCGTGGCGAGCGCGATCGAGATCATGTCGGTGCGGGTGGTCATGATCTGCGAGACCTTCGCCTCGTTGAGCTCCATCACGCCCTCGATCATGTCGCGGGCGGCGCCCTCGAGCCTGCCATCGCGGTGCGCCTCGTCCACGACCAGCCGCAGTTCGTCCTGCACGCTCTCCGCCGGCTCTTCACCGCGGCGGCCGACGAGCCCGCCCAGGAGCGTGCCGACGGCGCCGAGCAGCTTCACCACCGGCGACGCGAGCCGCACGATCGGCCGCCAGAGCCGCCATGTCGCCACCACGATCCACGGGCCGGCGATCTTCGTCACGAGCATCGGCACGACGACGAGCATGAGCCAGACCACCGCGATCCAGCCGGCCACTTCCGAGACGCCGAGCACCCGTGATTTCGCCGGGTCGGCCAGGAGCGGTCGGCCGACGAGCAGCGTGGCCACGGCCGCGGCGATGACGACGACCGACGCGGCGACGAACGCGATCGTCTCGCTCCCCGCGACGATCTCGTCGTAGCGTTCGGGACGCCCGCTCGCGCGGCACCGCTCCAGGATCCGATGCCGCTGCGCGCCGCGGACCGCGCGGGCCTGGATCGCCGCCACGCTCGCCACGAAGAGGAGCACGATCGCCGCCTCGATGCCATAGGTTGCCGTGGGGCTCATGATCGCTTCCGCCGGGAAGGAGTGCGCGGTGGCACGGGCAGGCCGATCGCCTTCATCACCGCCCGCTCGCGCGACCGCATCGCCCGCCGGTCGGCAGGCGTGTGGTCGTCGTAGCCGGTGAGGTGCAGGAGCCCGTGAACCACGTAATAGGCCACCTCCTGCCGCGGCGTCCAGCCGAGCTCGCGGGCCATGCGGCGGGCCGTTTCCGTGCTCACGGCGATGTCGCCCCCGAGCACGTCGCCGGCCGAAAGGTCAAACGTGATCACGTCGGTCGGCGTGGGATCGTCGAACCAGTCGGCGTGGAGCTTCGCGATCCGCCGGTCGTCCACGAGCAGGATGCCAATCTCGGCCTGCTCGATCCCCTCGGCCGCGAGCGCCCGCCTCACGAGCCGCTCGAGCCATGGCTTGGAGATGGTCAGGATCTTCTGCCGGTCGGTGATGTCGACGGAGCAGGCGTGCGCAACGTCGCGGTTCATGGGGCCGGCTCCGGGACGGCAGAAGTCTCGTCGCGGTGATCTTTTCCTCCGCTCGCGCTCCGGAAAAGCTCAAATGCTCCTCGAGCTTCCGCCGATCCCTTCGCCTCGCCGCTTGGTTGCACCGCAGAGGCCGTCGCAGCCTGGCCGACCGTGCTCATGCCGTCCTCTGGTCGGGGTATTTCACGCGACCGTGATAGACGGCGGTCAGGCTCTTCACGAGGCTCTGCTCGATGATCTCGAGCTCTTCGAGCGTGAGGCCGCATTCGTCGAACTGGCCGTCGAGCAGCCGCTTCATGGCGAGATCGTGCACGAGGCTCGAGATGCGGGCGGGCGTGGGCTCGGTGAGGGCGCGGCTCGCGCTCTCCACGGCGTCGGAGAGCATCAAGACCGCCGATTCCCGACTGGTGGGCTTCGGTCCCGGGTAACGGTAGGTCTGCTCGTCCACCTCGGCGCCGTCGGGATCCTGCTGCTGCCGCTCCGTGGCGCGGCGGTAGAAGTATTCGACGAGCGTCGTGCCGTGGTGCTCGGCGATCAGGTCGACGATCGGCTGCGGCAGGTTGTATTGCCGCGCGAGCTCCGCGCCTTCCTTCACATGCGCGATGATGATCAGCGTGCTCATCGCCGGCACGAGCGATTCGTGGCGGTTTTCCGTCCCTTGGTTCTCGACGAAATACGCCGGCTTGAGCATCTTGCCGATGTCGTGGAAATACGCCCCCACGCGGACGAGCAGCCCACGGGCGCCGATCGCCTCGGCAGCCGCCTCACCGATGCTCGCCACGTTGATCGAGTGGTTGTAGGTGCCCGGCGCGCGGCGGACAAGCTCCTGCAGCAGCGGATGGGCCACGTCACCCACCTCGAGCAGGCTCAGGTCGGTGAGCACGCCGAAGAGCCGTTCGATGAAGGGGAGCAGGCCGGTCATGAGGAAGCCAGCCAGGAGCGTCCAGACGCCCATGCGGCCCGCCTCGTAGAGCAGCTGCATATCGAAGGGGCGATCCTCCAGCAGGTGCGCGCCGATCTGCGTCGCGAGCGCCACCACCCCCGCCCAGAGCCCCACGTAGATCAGCTTGCTGCGGCTGCGGATGCGGCCCATCCAGAAGACCGTCGCGGCGACGGCCGCGGTGAGCGTGACATAGTCGCCGAGCGTGCGGCCGAGCCCCACGACCACGACGAGGGCCACCTCGGCGGCGAGCAACAGCGCCAGGTCTTCGTCGTAGGCGATCGCCACGGTCATCGCGAAGACGAGCAGCGGCAGGATTTCCGCCTGCCAGGAATCGTGCGCCGAGAGCAGGCAGAGCACGACGGTGATCACGGAAAGCCCCAGGAGCGTGGACACATGCCCCAGGTCGTCGAGCACCTCGCGGTGGTGGAGGTGCATGTAGAAACCGGCAAGCGTGAACATCGCCACGAAGAGCCCGAAGAGCGAGGCGGCGCGGAGGAGCCGGTCGCGGAAATCCTGCTGCCGCACATATTCATCGTGCTCGCGGCGCAGGAGCACGAGCTCGTCGGGGCCGACCGGTTTGCCCGCCGCGGCGAGCAGGTCGCCCTCGGCATACCGCACGAATTGCTGCGGCGTCTTCTCTACGGCCTCGCGCTTCGCCTTCGCCGTCGAATCGCGGTCGATTTCGAGCGATCCGGCGAGCTTCGGCTCGATCCAGCCAAACACGCGGTCGGCAAACGGCCCCTCGCCGAGTTCCTCCTCGATCCGTGCCTTGAGCCTGACTTTCGCCTCGCCGAGGAGAACATCGGCCACCTGGACGCGGGTCAGCTCGGCGGCATTGCCCACCGGATGGACGTCGATCTCGGTCTGGCTGCCCTCGTCGATGCCGTGCTGGATCTTCTCGAGCACGCCGTTCTTTTCGACGTCGGCGAAGGCGCGGTCGACGGCCTTGTCGAACTCGAGCTGCTTCTCCTTGGTGTCGAGCCGCGCGCGAAACTTTTGAAAGACCTGCTCGGCGGCGATGACGGCCGGGTTTGCCGGCGGCTCCTCGGGCTTCGCCGCATCGGCGGTCTCTTTCGACGTGGCTTCCGGCGCGTCGTCTTTTTTCTTGGGATCCTTGTCGTCCTTCGCTTCGGGCGGCTCTGGCGCCACCGGCGGCTCGCGGGCTTCCTTCCGCTCGCCAGGTTTCTCCACCGGGATGAGTTCGAGGGCGGCGGCCGCGTCGGGGGTGAACTCGAGCCACGCCTTCCGCGAGACGGTCGCGAGCGTGTCGGCGGCGGCGATCTCGGCGATCCGATTCTTAAGGCCGTCGCGGAGCCGCACGACCGGCGCCTTGTCTTGGGCATAGACCACGCGCACCTGCGCCGCGGCCCGTTCCTGCGCCGAGCGCGTTCGCTCCGGGTCGGGCTTCTCGAAGGGCACCCGCGCCACGAGGCCATGCGGGACGACGGAGCCTTCGCGGAAGGGCTGTGGCCCCGTCCAGCCATGCAGCATGATCATGAGCACGGTGGCGGCGGCCAGGCAGAGCGCGAGCCGCACGAGCACCTCGGCCCGCGAGATCCGCTCGACAAGCAGCGACCAAAAGCCCTGCGGCCCTTCGACGGAGGCGCCTCGGCGGGCACGGCGACGGTAGGAGGACGGGGGGACGGTCATGGGCGGGAATGGCTCACGTCTGCTCGTCGTAGGCTTCGACGATCCGCTGCACGAGCGGATGCCGGACGATGTCTTTGCCGCCGAGCCGTACGCGGCAGCAGCCGCGCACGTCCTGCAGGCGGTTCATGGCGTCGATGAGGCCGCTCGAACGGTTGGCCGGCAGGTCGATCTGAGTCGTGTCGCCGGAGATGACCATCTTCGAGCCCATGCCGAGCCGCGTCAGAAACATCTTCATCTGCGAAATCGTCGTGTTTTGCGCCTCGTCGAGAATGATGAAGGCGTTGTTGAGCGTGCGGCCGCGCATGTAGGCCAGCGGGATCATCTCGATGACGTCTTGCTCGGTGAGCCGCTTGAGCACGTCGTAATCCATCATCTCGCGGAGCGCGTCCATGAGCGGCCGCAGATAGGGATTGATCTTGGCCTGCAGGTCACCGGGCAGAAAGCCGAGGCTCTCGCCGGCCTCCACCGCGGGCCGCACGAGGACGATCTTCCGCACCTCTTCGGTGCGGAGCGCCGCGACGGCCATCGCCACGGCGAGAAACGTCTTGCCGCTGCCGGCCGGCCCCGCGCAGAGCACAACGTCGTTGTCTTTGATCGCCTTGACGTAGGCCGCCTGTCCATCAGACCGCGGCTGCACCTGCCGGCCGACCCGGTGGACCTCGATCGGCGCGTGCTGCACGGGCGGCTTCTCGCCCGTCGCCACCGCGAGAAGCGCGGCCACGTCGTCCGCCTCGACGGCCCCCTGCTCGCGGGCGATCTTGTCGAGCTGCTCGAAAACCTGGGTGGCGCGGAGGACGGCGGGCTCCTCCCCCTCGATCTGGATCGAGTCGTCCCGCGCCGACACGCCGACCCCGAGCGTCGAACGGATTCGACGCAGGTGCTGGTCACGCGGCCCGAAGATCGTGAGGAGCCTCTTCGAGTCGACAACCGCGATGGTCGTGCGGGGCATCGGAGCCCGCGGCGAATGAGTCGCCGACGGTCTCGGGGGAAAGGGGTTCGAAACCTCCTCAAATATACCCGCTCCCGGCGCCGGGTCGGGAAACGTGGAAAACCGGCCGAAAAACCGGGAAAAGGGATCCGCGTGCGGAGCAAGCGGTCTACTTTTAGCGGCGGTTTACGGGAGGCGAGCGGGTCGGCGGAAGCTCGACGAGCTTTTGGACCGAGTCCGCGAGGGACAACGCGAGGATCCGAAGGAGTCGCGCAGCGACCGACTTCTGCCGCCCGCGAGCCGGCTGGCAACCATGGGATCCGCTTGCGGAACAAGCGGTCTACAGCCAGAGGATCCACGCGACGGGGGCGGCCAGGAGGAGCGAGTCGACGAGGTCGAGCACGCCCCCCATGCCGCCGAGCGACCCGCCGGAATCCTTGATGCCGGCCTCCCGTTTGAGGAGCGATTCGGCAAGGTCGCCGAGCATCCCCGCCAGGCCCACGGCGATGCCGAAAACCGGCCAGCCGCCCCACGGCCGCGCGGCCACGGGATTCGGCCAGCGTTCGAGCACGAGCCAGGCCACGAGGAGCGAGCCGACGAGCGACGCGATCGCCCCCTCCCAGGTCTTCCCCGGACTGAGGAGCGGGGCCATGCGGTTTTTGCCGATGGCCGAGCCGACGACATAGGCCGCGACATCGCCCCCCTTCACCACGGCCACGAGGCTCACAAGCGGCAGGATGCCGAGATGCCCACGGCCCGACTGCTCCGGCCCGAGGTTTTCGAGGCAGAAGAGCCGCAGGCTCACCATGAATGCCAGCGGCAGGCCAAGGTAGGCGAGGATCAAAGCGGAGAACGCGAGCCTCTCGACCGACCGCGCCTGCGGACGGTAGGCGGCGATCGCGTCTAAAAACAGCACGCCGACACCGAGCGAGAAGGCCGTCGCCGCCCAGCCCATCGCGGCTGCCGGCGAGGCAAACGCATTCGCGGCGCCGAAGGCCTGCGCGCCGAAGGCCGTCGCGAGCGGAATCGCCACCACGGCCGCGCGCAGGAGCCAGGCGGGCAGGAAAAGATCACGCGATGCGAAGAGCCGCACCAGCTCCTGCGTGCCGCCCACGGAGAGGATCACGACGATCGGCAGGAGCCACCAGGCCGGCATCGCCCCGCCGATGCCGGTGGCATCGGCCCAGGCGAGCGTTCCAAACGTGGCGGCGACGGCGGTTGCCACCACCATCCGCGATGTCTTCGAGACGCCGTTCATGATGGCGCGAGCCCTCCGAAACGCCGCTCGCGCGAGGCGAAGGCCTCGATCGCCTCGTCGAGGTGCGCCTCCGTGAAATCGGGCCAGAGCGCGTCGGTCACCCAGAGTTCCGCATAGCTGATCTGCCAGAGCAGGAAGTTGCTGATCCGCATCTCGCCGGCGGTGCGGACGAGCAGGTCGGGCTCGGGCATGCCGGCGGTGTCGAGCCGCGCGGCGAAGAGTTCCTCGTCGATCGCGGCGGGATCGAGCGTACCAGCCCGCGCCTCTTCGGCGAGCTTCTGCGCGGCGGCCACGATCTCGCCGCGGCCGCCGTAGTTGATCGCGAGGCAGAGCCGCATGCCGTCGTTCGCGGCGCACATGCCCACGGTTCGATCCATCGCGGCGAGCGTGGCCTCCGGCAGGCCGTCGCGGCGACCGATCATCGCGATCCGGATCCGCTCGCGCATCAACAGTGCCCGTTCCTCGACCATGTATTGCTCGAGGAGATGCATCAGGAAGTCGAGTTCGGCCGCGGGCCGCCGCCAGTTTTCGCTCGAGAGGCAGTAGAGCGTGAGCTGCTCGATCCCCAACCGCGCGCAGTGCTCGGTGATCCGCCGCACGCTGTTGACGCCCTGCCGATGCCCTTCGATCCGCGGCAGGCCGCGGTTCTGCGCCCAGCGGCCGTTGCCATCCATGATGATGGCGATGTGCCGCGGGCGACGAAGAGCCGCCGTGGCGGGCGCGGCCGAGCCGCTCACGCGTTGGCCCGCGCGGGATGCTGGTGTCGTGGCCATGGTTTCTCGTCGGCAGCCGCGGGGCAGAGGATCGTCTGGGAGCGGTCGGGGCCGACCGAAACGATCGACACCGGCCGGCCGAGAAGCGCGCCGATCTTCGCGATGTAGCGGCGGGCCCCTTCGGGCAGATCATCGTAGCGGCGAACGCCCGAGAGTTCTTCCTGCCAGCCGGGCACCGCCTCGTAGACGGGCACCGCTTTCTTCAGATCGTCCACATGGCTCGGGAAATGCTCCACCCGCTTGCCGTCGATCGTGTAGGCGGAGCAGATCTTGATCTCGTCGAAGCCCGAGAGCACGTCGAGGAGCATGACGGCCAGTTCGTCCACACCGGACAGTCGCGCCGTGTAGCGGGCGGCGACGGCGTCAAACCAGCCGCAGCGACGGGGCCGCCGGGTGACCGTGCCATATTCGTTGCCGCGATCGCGGAGCCGCTGCCCGGTGGCGTTGTCCTGCTCGGTGGGCATCGGTCCGCCGCCCACCCGCGTGGAATAGGCCTTCACGACGCCGATCACTCGCTCCACCCAACGGCCCGGCACGCCCGATCCGCTCGCCACGCCGAGGCCCGACGAATTGCTGCTCGTGACGTAGGGGAAGGTGCCGTGGTCGATATCGAGGAGCGCGCCTTGGGCGCCCTCGAAGAGCAGCTTCTTGCCCGCCTCGATCGCATCGAGCAGGTAGGCATTCGTATCGGTCACGAAAGGCTCGAGCCGCTTCGCGTATTGCATGTATTGCGAGTGGATCGTGGCGGCGTCGAGATCGGCACCGGCGTCGGCGCCTCCCGCGGCCTGCTGCCAGCCGGCGAAGAGCCGCTTCTTGTGTTCGACGATATGGGCGAGCTTCTCGCGGAAGTCTGCACGGTAGAGATCGCCAAGACGGATGGCGAGCGAGCGGCCCACCTTGTCGCGATAGCAGGGCCCGATGCCGCGGCCGGTCGTGCCGATCGCCTCGCCCCCGGAGACGCTCCCGTCGAGGAGCTTGTCTTCGGCGATGTGCCAAGGGAAGACGACATGCGCCCGGTCGCTGAGCATCAGCTTGCCCGCCACCTTCACGCCCCGCGATTCCAAGCCGTCGATCTCCTTGATCACGCTGGCCGGATCGAGCACGACGCCGCCGGTGACCACGCAGGTGACGCCGTCGCGAAGGATGCCGCTGGGAATGAGGGAGAGCTTCCAGGTTTCGCCGCCGGAGACGACCGTGTGGCCCGCGTTCGCGCCGCCCGCATAGCGGACGACGATCTCGTTTTGCTCGGTGAGAATGTCGACGAGCTTGCCCTTGGCCTCGTCACCCCACTGCAGACCGATGACGCATGTGCCGGGCACGGTTCGAGTTCCTCACGAAAATGAAAACGGGCAACCTCTGGAGGCTGCCGAAGTGAGGCCTCCCCACAGAGTCTAAAACTGCTGAAAACCCGGTCAAGGGACCGAGCGCAATCCAGACCACGGGCTCCAAAGTAGACCGCTTGCTCCGCAAGCGGATCCGCGTGCTACCGTACTGTCATGAAACCCTCCACCGGCACCGTGCATCATGTCACCGCCGCCGACCGCGGCCAGACGCTCGCCGCCTTTTTGCGGACGAAGCTCGGCGCGAGCTGGGGCCGCGTGCAGAAGATGGTGCGGTCGCGGCACGTGATGATCCACGGCAATATTTGCACCGACGCCGCGCGGCGGCTGAAGGATGGCGAGGTGGTGAAGATCCTGGAGGTGGCCGCGGTCGCGCCCCCGAAGGCCGACGACGTGCGGATCGTCTATGTGGACGATCAGGTTGTGGTGGTGGAAAAGCCCACTGGCATCACCACGACCCGCCACACCGAGGAGCTCTCGTGGCCGACCCGCCGCCGTCAGGTGCAGCCCACGCTCGACGAGATGGTGCCGGAGGCGATTCACCAGCACCTCGCGCGGAAGTTCGGCGGCCGAGGCAAGAAGCCGCGGCGGCTGGCGCCGGTGCGCGCCGTCCACCGCATCGACCGCGAGACGAGCGGTCTGGTCGTCTTCGCACGCACCGTTCCGGCGGAGCGGATCCTCGCCGAACAGTTTCGGGCGCACACGACGGAGCGCCGCTACCTCGCGCTTTGCGTGGGCCGCGTGGGCTCGGGCTCGATCATCACGAATCTCGTTCGCGATCGTGGCGACGGCCGCCGCGGTTCGTCGGGCACCGAAGAGGGCAAGCGGGCCGTCACCCACGTCGAGCCGGTTGAGCACTTTGGCGACGCCTACACGCTCGTGGCCTGCCGGCTCGAAACGGGACGCACGCACCAGATTCGCATCCACATGGCCGAGACGGGGCACCCCGTCTGCGGCGAGCGGGTGTATTCGGCGCCGCGGCACCTCAAGGTGACCGACGACTCAGCCGCGCCGCGCGTGATGCTCCATGCCGCCGAACTCGGCTTCGTGCATCCCGAGACGGGCGAGCTGATCCGGTTCGAAAGCCCGCTCCCGGCCGACATGAAGAAGACACTCGCCTCCCTCCGCCGGTAGGACAGGCTTCAGCCTGTAACCAAATCGGCTTTAGCCTGTCATGGTGGGATAGGCTTTAGCCTGTCATGGTGGGATAGGCTTTAGCCTGTCATGGTGGGATAGGCTTTAGCCTGTCATTTAATCCGCTGAGGCCCGTCCTACGGCGCCGCCACTTCCCCACCGGCCCGCGTCGAAACCGCCCTCCACACTGCCGCATCGACACCATCCTCAACGAACTGCCCCGAGCCATCGGCCATGAGCACGTTCACGCCACCGGGATGCCGGCTCCGCGCTGCCCGCCAGCCATAGCCGGCGTATTGGATTCTCACGTCCGACGCCATGTCGACACCGATGCAGTCGATCAAACTCGAATTCGGGGTCCGCGCATGATTGTAAAGCCCCGTTCGGTATTCACCATTCGCCCACGAAAACCCACGACGATTGGTGTAGTTCCAAGACGTTGCCCGACTGCACCGGTTTTCGGTCAGCGGCGTGGAGAAAATAAACGCGTAGGTCGTGACGTTGTTCACGAACGCTCGATCGCTGAATGCCTCCGGGCCGTCGCCAAGGATGCTCTCGGACATCAGCGATGTCTTCGACAGGCCATCCGTCACATGAGCCGATCGAGTCTTGGAATTGATGAAGCACATGCCGTCCGTCTGGAACGGCGTGCCGCCGCCGGCTCCGCTGCCGGCGCAGGCGGCGTAATTCGTCGGGCCAAACCCATCGGCCACGCTCACACCTCGGTCGCTGGGGCAGAGAAACATCGGCACGACCATCGACACGATCGCCTGATTCTGCGGCATCACCTGAAACCCCGTCCCATAAAGCGGCACGGAGAGGTCGAGGCCGCGGAGGATGTCTTCGTTCTCAAAGTAGGGCGTGAGGTGAGCCAGCGCCGACCAGCGGTAAAACTGGTGCGGGTGAAGCGGCTGTGCGGGCCATGGACGTGATTCCGAGCCGATCGGAAAGACGCGGCGCGCCGACTCGTGGTTGAGCATTGCCAGCCCAAGCTGATGAAAGTTGTTCGCACACGAGGCGCGGCGGCCCGTTTCGCGGGCCTGCTGCACCGCCGGCAACAAAATGCCCGCGAGCGTGCCGATGATCGCAACGACCACCAGCAACTCGACGAGCGTGACGCCGCACCTTCTCTGGGCCGTCACCATCACGCCACGCGACCCAGTCGCCGCCGAGCATCCCATCCGATCACGGCCAAGCCAATGGCCGCCAAAGCCAAGGTTGCGGGCTCCGGCACAGCGACGATGCCGCCGACCTGACCGGCATCAGCCACGAAGAAGTCGGCGTAGTTGCCTGTGAGCGGATCGACCACAAAAAACTGACCGCTGTAGTTTGCCGTTCCTACGAGCAGGCTGCCGTTCGACAGCATCGCAAGGGCGCTTGGGAATGAGTTGGCCGAAAGACTTGCCAGCGTTGCAGTCGACGGCGACTGTGCCGAAAGGTCTGTTTTCAACAATCGGTTGTCGACAATGCTCAGGGAGTAGAGCGTCGAGCCGTCGACGAGCAGGCCGGTTGGAGCCCGCGTCTGGGAGGGATCGATCCCATTGACAATCACCGTCGCCGGAGTGGCCGAACCACTGGTGAATCCCAGGACGTTGCCGTTGTATCCAGGGTTGTTGCTGACGAGCACCTCGCCGTTCGGCCCGGTCGCCACGGCAGACCCGCCGCTCAAAGGAAACGTTGTGTACGGCGTTGCTGATGCGGCGTTGCCGGACCATCCAGACACGTCGAACAAAACGATGCCGTCTTCGCTATCGTCGGGCTCGAGACTACTGACGATCATGTTGCCACCGTTTGGCAGAAACGTGACGCCCGCTGGATCTGTTCCTGGCAGGTTCACGACGAGGCTCGAAGTCCCTGACGTAGGCTGCACCCGAGTGATCTTCCCTGCACGGTTCCCTCCCGTCTCAGTCACATAAAGATTGCCATCAGGCCCCATGGCCATGCCATTGGGGCTGAGCAGGCCAGTGCGCACGGTTGTGGGGACGATTGTCCCAGTCGTCGTGCTCGTCCAGTTGAAAGAAAAAAGCGAGCCCGTGCTCTTGCTCGTGAAATACACCGTGTCGGCATGGGCAAACACAGCGGGCGCGAGGCAGGCGACCAAGGCCAGAAGCAATCGGCGAATCATGGGGGTCTCCATGCAGTCAGAGCATTCCAGGCGGGCATGACCGCGCAGCAACGATCTCGAAGGGGATCAGCCATCTGAAGCGGTGACAAAAGCCCATCACGCACATCCGCGTGGCGGGGGAACGGTCACCGAAAAAGAGGAGCCAGCGTCCGAAACGAGACGGCGGCTACGCGTTCACGAGCGTTTTCCGGGGGGCAGGATCCGGCTGCCTCCGCGGCGGCCAGACCATATCGTTATACCGCAGCGAAAACCGGCTGCAAGCAGCCGAAAAGTGGGTAATTGCCCGACTAGGATTCGAACCTAGACAAAGGGAACCAAAATCCCTTGTGCTACCGTTACACCATCGGGCAGAGCTATCGTTTTACCATAGCCGCCGTTTACCCGCAGAAGACAGGCACAGAGGCCTGCGTGGAGACAGGCTAAAGCCCGTCCTACCGGGGCTCGGCGATTTGGCGGAGCAACTCGGCCATGCGGGCCTGCAGGTCGAGCATCGCCTGCCAGTTCGGGAACTCGAGTTCCACCTTCTCATTACCCGGCCGCATCACGGCGCCCTCTGTCGCCTCGCGGAGCACCGCCTGCACGTAGTCGAGTAGTTCGGCGAGTTCGGCCGATTGCGCCGGGCTCAGCTTTCCCGGCAGCGGTGGCGGCCCACCGGGCAGCAACGGAGTCCGCACCTCCGAGAGATCTTCGATCACGTCGGATTGGTGCGCGGCGAGCCGCTGCATCCGGTCGTCCATCTGGCGGCGGGCGGCCTCCGCTTCGGGATGCTTCGCGGCGATCTCCGCGATCCGCCGATCGATGTCGCTGTGGGAGCCGACGAGCAGGAGCGAGCGACCGACCGAGATCAGGTCACCGTCGCGGACGATCCGCACCTGGATGTCTTCGCCGTTGACCTTGGTGCCGTTGGTGCTTTCAAGGTCGGTGAGGACGATCTTCTCGTTGTCTTCCTGCAGCTTGAGGTGGTAGCGGCTGATCCGCTCGTCGTTGAGCTGGATCGAGTTGCCCTCCTCGCGGCCGATCGTCACGGGCGTGGGCAGATCGTCGAAGATCCGCCCCCGGTCGGCGCCGTGCAGCACTCGTAGCGTGACGTGTCCCATCGTATTTGGATGATCCTCCATAAATCCCGAACGGTCAATGCGCCGGCGCGGCTGAAAGCACGGCATAGTCGGCAAGACCCCAATAACCGGGCCAAGCCGATGGCGATGCCGCCCCGGTCGCTGACCGCTGCCGTCTGCTAGAATGCGTTGCACGCGTCCGTAGCTCAATTGGATAGAGCATCGGTCTTCGGAACCGAGGGTTGCAGGTTCGAGTCCTGCCGGGCGTATTGCCGACCGTGTCCACCTTGCGATTTCGCGGCTTTGGCCGAGGAATCTTGCGAGCCGGCTACCGCCCCCTTGCCTCACCGCCCGCAGTGGGCGAAGGGTTGGTCGCCGAGGCAGCCGGGAGAGCGTTTCGCTCGCTCGAAGGCCCCTGGCGATTTTTCTCGGAAGACGAGTTGCTGGCAGCTCCGCCTCTTTGCGGAGCCCCGGCGCAGCGTAGGCCGAGTGGGTGAGCGCTTTCGAGCGTTTCCCCCACCCGGCTTTTTGTTGCGCCGAAACGCACTTTGGCGCGCCTTTTGGGCGCAGCGGACGCCGTCGAAAGTCCCTCCCTCAGGGAGCAAGCTCCATGCGTTTCCTCGCGTTTCTGTCTCGCAGTCTGCTTTTTTCCACGATCGCGTCGGCCTTGGCGGTGGCGGCGGTCGCCTGTGCGCCCCGCCCGGCGGCGGGCGGCACGATCTTCACCGCCTCGGGCACGTCCCGCCTCGGCAATCCGGTGGCGTTTCAGGCCGAGCTCACCATGACGGGCAACGACCTGCAAATCGTGCTGGACAATCTGTCTCCCAAAGACACGACCGACGCGGACGACGTGCTCACGAGCTTTTATTTCGACATCTGGAATGGAAAGGAGCGGCCCACACTCACGTATGAGAGCGCAAGCGGCTTCGTGTTTCAGGTCAACAAGGGGCCAAGCAATGACATCGCGGTCTATTACACGCCGCCGATGCCCCCCGTGCCCGCGACCGACAAGGAGAGCAACCTCGTAGCGCAGCATCGCGGCGATGCCACCTGGCAGTTTCTGGAGATGGACACCAGATACGATCCGGGCCTCGGCTTTGGGATCGGCACGGTCGCCAACGGTGACCTGAAGCCTAACGGCTTCGCCCCCGCGGTCGTGGGCCCGCCGGGCAACGAGTTCATCAACTTTGGGATCTACAGAACCACGGACGGCGACATCGACCCGAGCGGCGTCCTGAACAAGAAATACCTCGTGCAGAACCGGGCGACGTTCAACTTCACCGGAGTGAAGGGATACACGCAGCGAGACATCCGCCCCAAGGCGGTGTTTGGCCTCGGCACGGGGCCCGACTCGATCCTGGTCGTGCCGGAGCAGAGCACGATCGTGCTCGCCGCGAGCGGGCTCGTGCTTGCCGCCTTGGCAAGCGGTCTACGAAGAAGCCGCCGTGGTCGGCGGAAGCGTGACGAGCATTTGGCCCGAGTCTTCGAGGGCCACCGCGAGAAACCTTCTGCCGCCGCGGCGGCGCGTTGGGCGAGCTGAGGCCTGGATCGCCCGCGCTGACCGAAAAAGCGACGGCCCGGGTCTTGCGACCCGGGCCGTGCTCGTTCCCAATCGTTTCGGCTCAGAGCCGACAGATCACACGCTGCGAGGGCGTTGCTCGCAGCTCATCACTACTCGCAGCAAGGCACCTCGCGATAGACCGTCGTCGGCACGCACTTGGTCACCGTGTAGGCGACCTTCTTCGGCACCATGCGGACGACTTCCACCGTCTTGGTGTAGTGGACAGGCCGGGTGGTGAAGACGGGCACCTGCTTGGTGTGCGTCTCCTTCACCATGGTGCAGACCTTGTAGCACTCCTCGCGGGAGCACTCTTCGCGCACCATCTTGCACACCTTCTGAGTGCAGGTCTTCACGCGTTGCTCAGCAACCATCGTGCAGACCTTGTACTCACAGGTGCGGACCTGTGCTTCCTTCACCATCTTGCAGACCTTGTAGCAGCAGGTGCGAACCCGCTGCTCCGGAACCATCTTGCAGACCTTGTAGGTCCGCACGCGCTGTTCCGGAACCATCTTGCAGACCTGGTAGGTGCAGTGGCGGACCTGCACTTCCGGCACCATGCGGCAGACCTGGTAGCTGCAGGTGCGCACCCGGTGCTCGGGCACCATCTTGCACACCTGGTAGGTCCGAACCCGCTGTTCCGGCACCATGCGGCACACCTGGTACGAGCAGGTGCGAACACGCTGCTCGGGGACCATGCGGCACACCTGGTAGGTGCGCACCCGCTGCTCCGGCACCATCTTGCAGACGGTGTAGGTGCAGGTGCGGACCCGTTGCTCGGGCACCATCTTGCAGACGTTGTAGCACCGGACGCGCTGTTCCGGGACCATCCGGCAGACCGTGTAGGAGCAGGTCTTCACTCGCTGCTCGGCGACCATCTTGCAGACCTTGTAGCACTGCTTCTCGACGATCGTCTCACGCTCATACCGAACGCACTTGACTTCCTTCTCGCAGACCGTCGGCACCCACTTCTTCTTCGTGATGGTGCGCGGCGGGCACTGTTCTTCGACGCGGCAGACCTTGCCGGGGATGTAGCGGCGACGGCCGGAGCAGTCGCACTCCCAGCAGCCGGGCTCACGCACGCAGCGGGTGATCACCGGGCCGGGGACCTCGCAGGTCTCCGTTTCCCAGTGGCCGCCGCAGACCTTGACGGTCTTCGTGTAGTGCACCGGCTTGCAGACCGTCTTGCAGACGTCCCGCTCGCGGGTCTCCCACACCGGCTTGCACACGGTGTAGGGCACTTCCTTCGTGCAGACTTCCTTGACCGGCTTGCAGACCGTGTAGGTCTCCTGACGCTCTTCATACACGGGCTTGCAGACCGTGTAGGGGATCTCCTTCGTGAAGGTCTCCTGGACCGGCTTGCAGACGGTGTAGGTCTGCTCGCGGGTCTCATACACCGGCTTGCAGACGGTGTAGGGGATCTCCTTGACGCGGGTCTCATAGACCGGCTTGCAGACCGTGTAGGTCTGTTCGCGGGTCTCATAGACCGGCTTGCACACCGTGTAGGGGATCTCCTTCGTGCAGGTCTCGTAGACCGGCTTGCAGACCGTGTAGGTCTGTTCGCGGGTCTCATAGACCGGCTTGCACACCGTGTAGGGGATCTCCTTCGTCCGCGTCTCGTAGACGGGCTTGCAGACCGTGTAGGTCTGTTCGCGTGTCTCGTAGTCCGGCTTGCACACCGTGTAGGGGATCTCCTTCGTCATCGTCTCGTAGACCGGCTTGCAGACCGTGTAGGTCTGTTCGCGGGTCTCGTAGACCGGCTTGCACACCGTGTAGGGG